>DATJEU010000065.1:0-39821 GCA_035496255.1 Vicinamibacterales bacterium | reverse complement strand
TGTTATTTACGTGCCGCCGGCCACGCGCGGTCGAGGGGCTTCGCCGGATCGGCGGTGATCTGCAGGTCGGCGCAGTGGTGATAGGTGAAGTCCCCGTTCGCGTTCCGGCCGTGCTCCTCCATGAACTGGACGATCTGAAGCGTGCACTTCTCGCACGTGATGTTCGGCAGCGTAATGTCGGTCTCCCACGGATTGGCGATCGTGCTGCGATCGTGGTGATCCCAGAGGCCGTCGACAATCACGGGTGGCGCGACGGGATTCATGACCTTGCCCGATACCGATTGCTCACCGCGATCCGTCTGCCGCGTCGTCGCCTCGGGATCGGCAGGCAGTTCGGCACGCGAGTTCACGGCAAGGGCGATCCTGTAATGTCCTGGGTGATACACGGTTTCCTTGACCTTGATGTGCAGCTTCTGGCCGCCCTGCAGCCTGGTGATCGCCGCGGTCGGGGTGCCGGCGTCAGCAGACGTGCCGCCGCACGGACCGGCTTTCTGCGGATCGCCAAGCGGGTTCTCGACCAGCCACGAAGCGGGCGCCATCAACGTGAAATGGGCGTCGAGCACCGACGGCGCGAACAGCACGGCCGCGAACAGTCCGAGGGCGAATCGAATCGATGACCGCATAGGCGGCTCCTGGCGGCCGCAGCCGCCGGCACCTCACCGCGCGGGCATGCGCGTCGAGGACCCCGCCGCCAGAGCAACCGCCGACGGAGCCTGCGTATTGTACGCGGCTGGCGGCTGGCGGCTGGTGGGGCAGAGAGCCGAATCAAACTCCCAATTCCCAACATCTTCGCTCCCCAACTACCAAAGTCGCGCGCGGGAGAAGTTTTGGGAGTTGGGTGAGCGACAGAGGTTGGGAGTTGGGGCGTTATTCGCAGGAAGGCATGTCGCGTGCAGCGGTTGTCGTCTGGACCGAAGATTTCCCAAGGAGTGTTGTATGACGCTACGCGAGAAGTACAACCACGCGATTCAGACAGCCAAAGGGCTGAAGTTTCAGGGCTCGGCAGACGAGCGCGACGGCAAGCTGTATTTCCACGGCACGGTCAACTCGCAGGATGAGGCCAATCAGATCTGGAACGCCCTGAAGACCGTTCCCGACTGGCAGAAGGATATCGTCGGCGAGATCAAGGTGAATCAGGCGTCGTCGCCGAGTGGAGCGCCCACCGCGAGCCAGGCCGCCGCTGCCTCTCCCACCAACGAGACGTATACCGTCCAATCGGGAGACACGTTGAGCAGCATCGCGAAGAAGTTTCTCGGCAACGCCAACGGGTACATGGACATCTTCAACGCCAACCGCGATCAGTTGAGCGATCCGGACACGATCAGGCCGGGCCAGGTGCTGAAGATCCCGCAGCACAGTCACGCGCACTAGAATCTGTACATGGCTCACCAGCACTTTCCGGTCGAGAAGACGGACGAAGAGTGGCGGCGGCTTCTGACACCGGAGCAGTACGACGTGCTGCGCGAACACGGGACGGAGCGGCCGGGCTCGTGCGCACTGCTCGTTGAGAAGCGTGCGGGCACGTTCTCATGCGCCGGCTGCGGTCAGCCGCTGTTCGTCGCGGATCGGAAGTTCGAGAGCGGCACCGGCTGGCCGAGCTTTTTTTCGCCGCTGCCGGATGCGATCGAGGAATCCAGCGATTCGAGCTGGGGAATGGTGCGGACGGAAGTGCACTGCAGCCAGTGTGGCGGCCATCTCGGTCACGTGTTCCCGGATGGTCCGCCGCCGACGGGGCTGCGTTACTGCATCAACGGCGTGGCTCTCAAGTTCGAGCCCAAATAACAACTCCCAATTCCCAACCTGATACTTCCCCAACTCCCAAAGTCGCTCGAGGTCGACGTTTGGGAGTTGGGAAGCGTCAGTCGTCGGGAGGTGGGAGTTGTCTTATCTCGCGACCTTGTTGCCGTAGACTTCGATCTGCGCGACGTCAACCCAGCCGCCGGCGCCATGGCCGCTGCCGGGCATCAGATCGACGAAGCCGACCTCGTCAACCTTGCTCAGGTCGATCTTGTCGAGCAGGTTGCCCTGCGTCACCGCCTTCGTGGCATCGAACTTCAACCACTTCAGATCGCCGACGCTGATGTCGTCCACGAGCCAGTCGCGCGTCGACGCGCTGGCGTGATCGCCGACGTAGTAGGTACCGTCCGCGAGTTTTACGAGGGGACGAACCTGGTGGAAGCCCGAGGTCTTGACGTTCCAACTGATCCTCGCGAGGCCGCTGAGGTCCGCGAAGCTGGTCTTGTCGCGGAGCGTCGCGCCGCACACGTTCGTGCAGAGGCCGGTCCAGAGGTGGGTCGGGTTGTTCTCATCCCCGGGATTGCCGGTGACATCCATCTCCTTCGCGTTCGGGCCATACAGGTTCAGCTCGAGGTTCGCGTTGGCGACGTGTTCGGGAACGATCGGGTTCTCACCGCCCTTGGGGATCTGCTTCCACTCTTCCTTGAAGAAGAGCGGGGCACGGCGGGCAGGACCGCCCGCGCGGCCGCCACCGGCCCGGCCACCACCGGCACGGCCTCCCTGACCGGGCGCGGCGGCACCAGCGCCACGCTGCGCGCCGGGAGCCGGCGCCTGGGCGGCGACGAAAGAGACGGCTCCGAAGAGCAGGAAAGCGGTTGTAGCGAACGCGCGGATGCGCAGCATCGAAACCTCCAGAGGAAAAAGGCTCCGAATTATGGCACGAGCAGCGTGGCCAGCTTCGCCGTTGGTTTTTCGGTGCCTTTATATGCGAAATCCACCGTCGCCGTCTCGCCCGGCTTGACCGTCACCACCTGCGTGAGCGAGCCGTAGCGTTCGTGCCACGTGCGAATCGTGTGACGGCCGGCCGGCACGTTCGCGATCGTGAACGTGCCGTCGGCGCCGGTCACGGCGAAGTACGGGTGCGCCTCGACGCCGACATAGGCGGTCATCCAGGAGTGGACGTCGCACTTCAGCCGCAGCATCAGTTCCGGCGTCTTCGGCGTGTAGTTGTTGACCGAGCCCGATTTTGGCTGCGTGTAGTTGAACTCGTTCTTGGTCGACATCGCGTGCACGTCGTGTACGAGCGTGTCGCTGTTGACGAATCGCAGCGGCTGCCCGACGCGCACGCCGACCACGCGGGGACTGTAGATACAGCCCTTCTGGCTGATGACGACGGGATCCTTCGGTGCGGGCGGCGCGCCGGCAAACGAACCCGCGAGGTCGACGAAGGTGTTGGCGAGCCCCTTGTCGCTACCGACGACGACGATCTCCTGAACGGGTTGCGTGCCGGAGCGGCGCGCGGCGATGGCGCAGAGCGGGTCGGCGCCCATCCTGATCCGCGGGTTGGGTGGAACCTGTCCGGTCATCTTCACATGTCCCTTGATCGTGCCGGTTGCCGCGGCGCCGTGGACCGGTTCACGCAGTCCGATGACGAGCGCGGCGATGACGAACGATGCGGTGATGACGACCCGTTTCATGGTTCCCCCCTTTGAGTGGCTCGTGGCTGGCGGCTGGTGGGCGCTGGCTGGGGGTTGCCGCGATGACGCGCCAGACGCCCCATTCGCGACTGCCCACCAGCTACCAGCCACCAGCTACTGTTTCTCTCCCTGTGCAGCCTTCTGCTGCCGCTCCTTTTCGCGATCGGCCTTGGCCTGTGCCGCCGCCGCCTTTGCGGCCGAGTCGTTCGGATACCAGTACTCCAGGTGGCAGTCTTCGCACGCCATGTCGATGTCCTCGCCCAGCTCGAACACCTTGGCGGCATCCTTCGCCCGCGCCGCATCCCATGTCTTCTTGGCCTGGTCCTGGAGGTTGGTCGCGTACATGACCCACTTGGCGCGATCGGCGTCAATCTTGGCCTGGATCTCCTGCGGCGTCAGTTCGGGCGCGTCTGGGCCTTCCGACTTCGTCTTGTCGTTCGGATTGGCGGCGATGCGGCCCGGCATCTTGAGCAGGTTCCCCGCCTCGGCCAGCATCAGCGCGTTGTGCTCGACGTTGGCCCACTCCTCGTCGGTCTGCGGCCGCTTTTCGTTGATGCCCGCCGCTGTGATATCGGTGGCGACGGCATCGAACAGCACGTCTGACGAGGGATCGACAATGCCCTGCATGATGTCGTGAACGGTGCCAATCAGCTGAAAGTCGGGCGACGGGGTCGGTGCCGCGGGCTTCCGGTTGCACTGCGCCAGCGTCATCGCCGACAGGGCGACGAGGGCAGCGGTACCGAACGGGATCAAGAATCTGCGCATGAGATCTCCTTCAGCCGGAGAGTCTATCGGAAAGCGTAAAGCGCGCGAGTCTGAAGAGTTCCTGAATTCTTCGTCATAATCGCGCCACCGATGGCCCCGCGCCTTCCCCGGTCACCCACCGCCACCCTGTTGCTGGGACTGGTCGTCACGCTTGCCATGGTTGTGACATGCGCGTGGTACATCTCCGCGCAGATCGCAGGACTGCGGCGGCTCCAGTCCGATCTGGCCGATCGCAACCGCCGGGAATCGCTGCAGTTGCTGCGGATCCAGGACGACCTGAATCAACTGGCCCTGGCGATGCGGGACATGGTGGACGCGCCTCAGGCCGTCGCGCCTGGCGCGACGGGCGCTGAGCCGGCGGGCACCCGTTATCCGCTGATTGCGTGGCGCTCGCAGTTCGATCGGATCCGCACCGATCTCGACGCGGCGCTCAAGCGCCAGGCAGAAGCGGCGGTGACGCAGCGCACGCCGGAGCAGGCCACGTACCTGGCGAGCTCGGTCGCGCAGTTCTGGGACGCGTCGGAACGGATCTTCGATCTGGCGGCGACCGGTCGCGAGGCGGACGCACGCGCGCAGATCCAGATTTCACTCCAGGCGCGACAGGCGGCCTTGACCAGTGCAGTGGCGCGGCTGCTGGTGCAGAACAACGCCGCCGCGGAACAGACCGCGGCGCAGGTGCAGGCGATCTACTGGCGCGTCCAGCAGCGCGTGTACATTTTCCTCGCCGCGACGCTGCTGACGATTGCGGCCACCGGTATCTACCTGATCCTCGCCAACCGTCGCGTCTTCGCCGAGCTGGCGGCGCTCTCGGACGACCGCCGCGATCTGGCGCGGCAACTGATCACGGCACGGGAATCCACACTGCGCGAGATCTCGCGCGAGCTGCACGACGAGTTCGGGCAGTTGCTGACGGCGATGGGATCGCTGCTGTCACGCGCCGGCCGGCACGCGGCCGAGGGCTCGCCGCTGCGCGCCGAACTGCGCGAAGTCAACGAGATCGCGCAGTCGGCGCTCGACAGCGTGCGCGCGCTGTCGCAGACGCTGCACCCGTCCATCCTCGACGAGCTCGGACTCGAGAGCGCCATCGACGCCTACCTCGCGACGGTCGAACGGCAGCTCGGGCTGACGGTGGCCTACACGCGGACTGGCCCGCCGATCGCGATCGATCCCGCGGCCGGCATTCACGTGTATCGGGTGTTACAGGAGGCGCTGACCAACATCGCGCGGCATGCCGACGTCCACGCGGCCGAGGTCCGGCTGGTGACCGACGCGCAGCGGCTCGAGCTGGTGGTCCAGGATGCCGGTCGCGGCATGGTGGCAGAGGCGACGCATGGCGTGGGTCTGGTCGGCATGCGTGAACGCGCCGCCCTGGTCGGCGGTACCCTCGACGTGTCGTCATCTACCGCCGGCACGACACTGCGCCTTTCGATTCCAATCCGATCCTCAATCACCAATGAATCACGAATCACGAATCACGACTCAAGAATCCTGAATCCTGAATCCTGAATCCGAATGATCACCGTGCTCCTCGCCGACGACCATCACCTCGTGCGCCGTGGGTTCCGCCGCATCCTCGAGGACGATCCGGAGATTCGAGTCGTCGGCGAAGCGCCCGACGGTCACGAGGCGGTGCGGCTCGTACGGGAACTGCACCCGCAGGTCGTGGTGATGGACGCGGCGATGCCTGGCGGCGGTGGACTGGCGGCGACGCGCGCCATTCTCGCCGACGCGCCGGCCACGCGCGTGCTGATGCTCAGCATGCACAGCGAACATACCGTCGTCCAGCAGGCGATCGCCGCGGGTGCGTGCGGCTACGTGCTGAAGAACGCGATCGATCTCGATCTCGCATCCGCGGTCCGGCGGGTGGCGTCCGGTGAGACGGTGCTCGACCCCGCGGTGGCGTCGCCGCCGCCGCTGACCGGCCAGAAGACGAAGCTCACCGGGCGCGAGCTCGAAGTGCTGCAACTGATTTGCGACGGCCTGTCGAACAAGGAGATCGCCGCGAGACTCGATCTCAGCGTCAACACGGTGGCCGTGCACCGCGCCAACATCATGAACACGCTGGGCGTACACAAGACGGCGGAGCTGGTCGCCTACGCATTCCAGCACGGACTGGTGCACTCGCTGTGAACCGCCGCCAGTTCCTGTCGGGCGTCGGCGCCACGTTTGCCGCCTCGACGTTCGTCGGGGCGGGTCTTCAGAGCCGTCCCGGCCCGGCAGCGAATGATCTTCCGTTTCAGCTCGTCGACATCACCGCCGCGGCCGGCATCGACTTCCGTCACAACAGCGGTGCGTATGGCGGGAAGCTCCTGCCCGAGACACTCGGATCCGGCTGCGCGTTCATCGACTACGACGCCGACGGCTGGCCCGACATTCTGCTGGTGAACGGCGCCGACTGGCCGGGCCACACGCGTCAGCGATCGACACTCCGGCTGTATCGCAACAACCGCAACGGTACTTTCACCGACGTCACCCGCGCCGCTGGTCTCGACGTCGAGATGTACGGCATGGGCGTCACGGTCGGCGATTACAACAACGACGGCTTTCCCGATCTGCTGATCACGTGCGTCGGACAGAACCGGTTGTTCCGCAACACCGGCAGGGGCACGTTCGTCGATGCGACGCGGGGCAGCGGCCTCGACAACCGGCGCGCGTTCAGCACGTCGGCGCTCTGGTTCGATTTCGATCGCGACGGGCTGCTCGATCTCTTCGTCTGCAACTACGTGAAATGGTCGGCCGACCGTGACGTGTTCTGCAGTCTCGATGGCAAGACGAAGTCCTACTGCACACCGGAGGCGTACCGGGGTGAGACCGGCTGGCTGTTCCGCAATCGCGGCAACGGCACCTTCGAGGACGTCACCGCCGCGTGCGGCATCTTCGATTCGAGCTCGAAGGCGCTGGGCGTGGCGATGATCGACGACGACCAGGACGGCTGGATCGATCTTGTCGTCGCCAACGACACGCAGCCGAACAAGCTGTATCGCAACCTGCGTAACGGCCGCTTCCGCGAAGCCGGCCTGCCCGCGGGCATCGCGCTGAGCGCGGACGGTGCGGCGCGGGCGGGCATGGGCGTCGACGTCGGCGATTTCGCGAACACCGGGCGGCCGGGCATCGCGATCACCAACTTCGACAACGAGATGATTGGGCTCTATCGCGCCGAGGGCGGCGGCCTCTTCCAGGACGTCGCGGCGCGGGCGGGCGTGGGACAGCCCTCACGTTCCCGTCTCGGCTTCGGCTGTCTTTTCGCCGACCTCGATCTCGACGGCGCGCTCGATCTCGTCGTCGCCAACGGCCACATCGACGAGACCGTCCGCCACATCCGCGGCAACGTCGGCTATGCCCAGCCGCCGCTCCTGTTCCTCAACGACGGCCGCGGAAACTTCCGCGACGTGGCGGCTCGTGCGGGTGCCGCGTTCGCGCAGCCGCGCGTCGGCCGCGGCCTCGCCGCCGCCGACTTCGATCGCGACGGCGACCTCGACCTGCTGATGACGACGAACAACGGGCCGGCGGTGTTACTGCGGAACGACGTGCGCAGCGGCAACCGGAGTATCCGGTTCAGGCTGACCGGCACGAAATCCAACCGCGACGCGATCGGCGCGACCGTGCGCATCGAGCACGGCGGCACGTCGCAGGTGCGGATGGTGAAGAGCGGCTCGAGTTATCTCTCGCAGTCGGAACTGCCGGTGACCTTCGGCGTCGGCCGGCGCGACCGCATCGAACGCGTCGTCATCGCCTGGCCGAGCGGCGCGACGCAGGAGTTCCGGAATCTGGCGACGGGGAAGCAGTACGAGATTACGGAGGGACGGAGGACGCTGTAGTACCGTTCATGCTTCCCCGTTCTCGGTTCTGGGTTCGTGTTCAGTTCGGTCCAGGCTCCGTCGAAACGCGGTCGAATGATCGATTGAAGATCCGAACCTGAACACGAACGCAGAATCAAGAACGCAGAATCAAGAACGCAGAATGGTGAACACACGCTTTAGCGCCTACGGCAGCGCGAACACGTACATGCGCGGCTTGCGATCGACCTTGATCTCCGGCGTCATCTGCGCCGCCGCGTTGCCGACGAGCGACGTGCCGGTGCTCACGGCCACGTACTCCTTGCCGTCGACCGCGTAGGCGATCGGATAGCCGCTGATCGAGTCGGGCAGCTTCGCCTGCCACAGGACCTTGCCCGTCTTCTCGTCGAGTGCCAGGAAGCTGCCTTCGGCGTCGCCGACGAAGATCAACCCGCCGCCGGTCGACACCAGCGGCATCATTCCGGAGCGCTGCTCGTACTTCCAGACCATCTTGCCGGTCTCGGCTGAAATCGCCCAGACGGTTCCGACCTTGTCCGCGCCAGGTGTCATCACGTTCTTGGTTGTCAGGCCGTAGACCTTCGTCGGATCTCGCTGGTCGGTGTTCGACACCGCGGTCATGCACATGTTCTGCAGCGGGTAATACATGGTGTTGGTCTGCGGGCTGTACGCGCCGGCCGGCCAGTTCTTGCCGCCATTGGTGCCAGGGCAGATCAGGCGCTCGTCACCGACGGCACTGAACGTCTGTTTCGGATCGACGGTCACTTCACCCGTTGCACCATCGATCTTCTGGATCACGTTCTGGAAGACGGTCGGTCGCGCCCAGAGAAATTCGCCGGTCTGTCGATCGAGCGTGTAGACGACGCCGGTCTTGCCGGGGATGCCGGTGATCACCTTGCGCCGTTCGCCGGGCCGCAGCTTCGGATTGATCCAGGTGACCTCGCGCGGATCCGGTGCAACCGCGGTATCGACGAGCAGGCGCTCGAACGGATGATCGAGATCCCAGTGGTCGACCAGATGCTGGTAATACCAGACGATCTTGCCGGTGTCGGCGTCGAGCGCCAGCGTCGAGTTGTGGTACAGGTGCTTCTTGTCGTTGCCACCGAGGATGTATTTCGGCGCCGGAATCGTCACTGACGTGCCGATGATGACGCGGTTCGTCTCGACGTCATAGCTCGGCACCATCCACGTGCCGACGTGCCAGCGCTGTTCCACCGGCACGTTACCCCACGTGTCGTCTCCAGGTTCTCCCGGTTTCGGAATCGTGCGCGTGCGCCACAATTCCTTGCCGGTCTTCGCATCATGCGCGGTGATGACGCACGTATCGATGCCGCCGTCAGGCAGGCACTGGCGACCGGTAAAGACCTTGCCGTTCGCGATCAGCGGACCCGAGCCCGCGCTCGCGCGCACCTTGGGGCCGAACACCGGCGTTTCCCACACCAGTTGACCGGTGCGCGCGTCGATCGCGTACATCATGTTGTCGGAGCTCGCGTCGATGATCGTCGTCCCCCAGATCGCGATCGCCCGGTTGGCGGCGGGGCCGACACCCTGCGGCAGCTGACGCTTGTACTCCCAGATACTCTCGCCGGTGCGCGCGTCCACCGCCTGGATGAAATCGCCGGCGTTGGGGATGAACATGATCCCGCTGTGCACGAGCGGCGTCGATTCCGCGCGTCCCGGTCCCATCTCGTGCGACCACACCTGCTTCAACTGCGCGACGTTGCTCTTGTTGATCTGATCGAGCGGGCTGTAGCCCCAGCTATCGAGCGTTCGTCGCCACATCAGCCAGTCGCCCGGATCCGGCTTCGCGAGCATGGCATCGGTCACGGGAGCGAACTCGTGCCGCGGTGTACTCGGCGCCTGAGCGCGAACGCCGGCCACGACGACCACCGCGCAGATCAGACAGATGCCGATGACGAGACTCTTCATGGAGGTGTCCTCATCAAGTGCCTCCCCGCCGGGGCGAAGGCGGAGGCGCCGACCCGATTGGCGGGCGTATATTCGCACAGATGCCTCGCCTGGCCCACGCGGTCGCCACGCTCCTGCTCGTTGTGCCCGTGGCCGCGCGCGAACCGAGCCTGCGCGATGTCTTGGCGCGTCTCGACGACTACACGTCGCGCTACGACACGGCATTCGGTGGCTTCGTTGCCGAAGAGACGTACCGGCAGACGCTGGGCGGCGAGGCGAAAGACGGCACGCCGGCGAAGCCGGCGCGAGTGCGGGTACTGCGATCCGACTACGCGCTGACGCGTCCGGATGGGCGGGACGAGTGGGTGGGGTTTCGCGATACCTTCGAAGTGGACGGCGCACCCGTTCGCGATCGCGAGGAACGGCTGGAGCGGCTGATCGGCAACGGCGCCTTCGCCGAGGCGGCACGGATCGGCGAGCAGAACGCCCGCTTCAATCTGGGCTCGGACGTCATCACCCGCACCATCAATCACCCGACGTTCGCGCTCGAACTCCTGCAACGCCGCAATCGCGACCGCTTCACGTACAAGAAGGTGCGCGTCGAGGACGCCGTCGATCATTCCGTCTGGGTGATCGAGTATCGTGAGCGCGCGCGGCCGACGATCGTCCGCATGCCCGGCGGCCGCGACCAGCCGTCACGTGGAACGATCGCGGTCGATCCCGTGACCGGCGAGGTCTGGCGGACGACGATTTCCTGGGAAAAGGTATCGGGAACGGTCACCGTCACCTACGGCCACGTTCCCGGCATCGCCGTGCTCGTGCCGATGACGATGTCGGAGCGCTACGAGCGCGATGGCACGGTGTTGACCGGCGAAGCAAAGTACACGAACTACCGGCAATTCCAGACCGGTGCGAGGTTGATCGCGCCGTAGGAGCGGAGATCGCTAAGGCGCGGATCTCGCGCGGGGCGCAGGCTCAGCGCCTTTCCGGCTCGAAACGAACGTAATTGACGTCATAGCGTTCGCCACCATGCGTCCTTGAGCTCCGCCCTTATTTCACGCTGAACGGAACCGGTGGCGCCAGCACGGCCTGCGCGTTGGCTTGCGCGCGCGCGTCGACGATGAGGACGTACTTGCCGGGCGCGTAGCCGTCCAGCGGCACCGTCGCGATGTACCGCGGGCGATCGCTGCCGCTGATCGGCGTGAGCGGTACTTTCTTCACCACGTCGCCGTCGGGCGTGGTCACCGACGCGTTGACCAGCAGTTCGCCCGGCGTCTGCCGGTTGTCGTACACCTCGGTCAACACCGTCAGCTGATCGTCCTTTGCAAACGTCCGCAGCGCGCCAGGCGGTGCGGGCAGGTCGCCGCGAAGATCGGCATCGGCGACGATGGTGGCGCCTTCTGAAATCGCGCGCGACGTCAGGACGACGCTGCTCACGCCGATGGTGGTGGAGAAATTCGGCACGTCGACGTCGTAGACGACGGAGCCAGTGGCGCTCCCGGGTTGGAAGGCGGCGATGCGGATCTGATAACGGCCGGGTGGCACGTCGAGGCGCTGCAGCACGCGCAGGCCGCCGTCCTCGGCGCGCGTGCGGGTGTCGGCGCGCAGATTCGCGGAGATGTTCAGGGTCCGGCTCGCCCGTACCTTCCCCTGGTTGTCGATCATCGCGTAGGACACTTCGAGCGGGGCATTGTTGGCCAGGTTCAGTTCCTTGCCCTGCAGCTCCGTGCCGATCAGGACGGAATCGAGTTTGTCGTCCTTGCGGAAGCTCGCGGCGAACATCTGCATGCTGAGGCCGGCGACCGGAACGGGCCGCTTCATCGCCTCGAACGTCTCGGCGGACATGCCGGTTTTCGCGGGCGGTGTCGGCGGCGGGGCACTGCTCGGGGCGATGTAGCCGCGGCGCGCTTTCACCGTGAGCCCCTTGGTCTTCACGCGCACGTCGACTTTGTGCAGCTTGCCGTCATGTGGCAGCGGCATCGGCGAGAAGGCGAGCACATAGTACGCGCTGTTCTCGGCGACCACGCGCTGCAGTCCCGCGGCGATGTTGTTGGTGCTGACAATCGCCGTGCCGCCGGTCAGGCCGGCGACGTCGCGCATGCTCTGGACCTGGCGCGCGTCTTCACGCGCCTGGGCGAGCGTTTCGTCGGACGTGAGGATTTCGCCGCCGCCGCCGGCCGTGAGCTGGCCACGCGGATCGACGGTATAGATCGTCACATCGTTCAGCGTTGCCGCGCGGGTCGCGTCCTGCAGGGCGATCTCGATCTGGTCGGTGTAGTTGCGCGTGCGTGCGCCGTCGAAGTCGAACGGATCGCCCTGCGATTGCGGACTGCCAATCGGCGAAATGTACCCCTCGCTGATGAAGATGAGCGACTTGCGGCGGCCGCGGACCGTGCCGAGACGCGTGGCGATCTGCTTCAGCGTGTCGAGCGAGCGCGTCGCCTGCTCGGCGCGTTCCCCTTCGAAGAGATCGGCCACGAGCAGCGAGCTGACCGCGCCGGTGTCGGGGTCGGTCTGGCTCGTTGCCTCCGAGGTGGACTGGATCGAGTTCGACTCCGACGGCAGGTCGTTGCCGCCGCGGAACCGTTCGATCGATTGCAACAGGCGCGCCCGATTGCGCGTGAACTCCTGGCTGTACGGCGCGGTGCCGCCGATGTGCAGGACCGCCATCATGTCGCCCGCGGCGAGATACTTTTCGACGAACAAGCGCGCCACCGAGACCGCCTTGACGCGATCGGCTGGAAGCACGTGCAGACCGTCGAGAACGACGACATACAGGCGCCCCTCGTTGACCCCGGCATTGGTGGCGACGTCCGGCTCCGCGTCGATTGCCGGCGGTGCGGTCGTCGGCGACGGCATCGGATGCTCGACCAGCGTCACCAGGGAAAGCGGCTGTTTCTTGCCGTCCTGCAGGACCTCGAAATCATCGAGCGTCAGGCCGCGGACGAACGTTCCGTCACGGGCGGTGACGATCGCGTCGACTTCGACGGTGTCGACGCCGGTGCGGAAGACGGGCGTCGACGTCTGCGGCGACGGCGATTGCGCGATCAACGCGACGCCACTCACCACGAGTGCCGCGAGGATGGCAGCGGAGCACCTGCTCTTCATGTATGCGATTCTAGCCCCTGTGACCAGGTCCCGCCGGTACATCCGCTTCCAGCGCGGGTGGCGCATCGCGCGCGACAACTCGCTGCTGATGGTGACCGGGGCGGTGCTGGCATTGATCTGGGCCAATCGCGCGCCGGCGTCGTACGCCCGGTTCACGGAGCCGCTGCATTTCGTCGTCAACGACGTCGGGATGGTCTTCTTCTTCGGCCTGGCGGTGAAGGAGATCATCGAAGCGACGGCACCTGGCGGGGCGCTGCATTCGCTCCGCCGTGGCGCGGTGCCGGTCATCGCCGCGGTCGGAGGGATGGTCGGACCGGCACTCCTGTTTCTGGCGCAGGCGCTCATGTTCGGCCGCCACGATCTGATGGGCGGCTGGGCGATTCCGACGGCAACCGACATCGCCTTCAGCTATCTGGTCGTCCGCGCGCTGTTCCCGCCGACGCATCCGGCCATTCCGTTCCTGCTGCTGCTGGCCATCGCCGATGACGCGCTCGGGCTCATCGTCCTGGCGGCCTTCTATCCAGCGGCACCGATTCGTCCCGCGCTTGTGGTCGTCGTGATTGCTGCGGCGTGTGGTTTCGCGTGGTGGTTGCGGCGCGCGCAGGTCAACAGCTTCTGGCCATACGTCCTCGGGGCAGGCGCGGTGTCATGGGCCGGTCTGTTTGCGGGTGGCTTTCATCCGGCGCTGGCGCTCGTGCCGGTATTACCGTTCGTGCCGTGCGCACGCCGTGATGCGGGCATCTTCGTCGATCCGGCGGTCGAGCCCGACGACGCGTTGAGCAGATTCGATCGCTGGTGGAGCGGACCCGTGGAGATCGTGCTGTTCTTCTTCGCGCTCACCAATGCCGGCGTACCGTTCGGCAGCAGCGGCGCCGCCACGTGGATCGTGCTTGCCTCGCTGCTCGTCGGCAAGCCAATCGGGATCACGTGCTCGGTATGGATCGCGGAGCGCGCCGGCTTTCATCGCGCACCGGAGTTCACCTGGCCTGACGTGATACTCGTGGCTGTTGCCGCCGGCGTCGGCTTCACGGTCGCGTTGTTCTTCGCGACCGCCGCGTTTCCCGCGGGCCGGTTGCAGGACCAGGCAAAGCTCGGGGCGCTGCTGAGCGTGTCCGCGGGACCGATTGCATTCGCTATTGCGCGTTTGCGCAAGTCGGAGGAGCCGGGAGGGCGGAGAAGCGGATCTCGCGCCGAGCCGCGGAGGCGCCTTTAGCCTCTGCTTCCTGGTTGTCACTCCAGCATCGAAGTTGCTAAGGTGTCGCCCCATGACACAGCCGACACTCGCGGCGCCCGTGCGGCACGGCTCGAGCAGTTTCCGCACACTGCTGCTGGCGACGATCGTGTCGCTCGGCGGCGTTACCCTTGCCCACGGTCAGGGGTACGTCGGTGCGTCGATCTCCGGGGATATCGCGCGGACCGGCAGCGCCAGCGGCGGGCTGAATCCTGGCAGCGGCGAAGCACTGTCGTTTTCGCTGCGCGCCGGTGCGCCCATGACCTCCCGCGTCGGTGTCGAGTTCGAGTTCGCGCGCCCATCGATCATCGAGCGGGATCAAACACCCGACGTGCTCCCTCTCGACGCTGCGCTCGCTTCGGACCTGGCGGCGCTGGGCATTCCGATCACCAGATACACCGTGCACAGCGAGCAGCGGAATACGACGATGAACGTGGCGTTGACCGCGGCGCAGGCGATATCGCCGCGCCTGTCAGTCGTGTACGTCGGCGGCGTCACATTCGGACGCATCGAGCGGACGATCAGGTACTCGTTCACCCCCGCCCCCATCTTCCCGTTGCCCGACGCGAAGGGCGTGAGCTACGACACCGGTCCGCTCGTGGGCGTGGACGTACGTCTCGGCTTGACCGATCACGTTCAGGTGGTGCCCGGCATCCGGTTGATGGGAATCGCGAATGGCTGGCTGGTGCGGCCAGCGGTCGGACTGGCGTGGCGCTTCTGATCCGGTCCAGAAGCAGAGCGGGCCGAGGAGCAGACTAGCTAGGGTCTCTCCGCTTCTCCGTCTCGGGCAGCACGAACCGCCGGACTTCTTCCAGCAACTGGTCGAACCGGAACGGTTTCTCGATCCAGGCGGCAGCGCGCAAGCCTTCGCGATCGGCGAGATCCGGGGCGCAGGCGGTGACCACGATGGTCGGGATATCGGCGAGGCGCGCGTCGGCGAGTTGCGTCGCGCGGATGTCCGCGCCGCCGGGGCCGGGCAGGTTCAGATCGAGCAGCATCAAGGCGATGCCTTGCGGACTCGAGTCGAGGTGACCGAACGCTTCGGCGGCGTTGGCCGCCTCGAACACCATGTATCCCTGGAACTCCAGCAGCTGCGCCAGTCCCTGACGCACGTCATCGCGATCTTCGATCACGAGGATGGCGCCACGGCGGGCGGTCGGCTCAGCCGCACGTGGCTCGAAGCTCGATTGTGAGAGTGGAGCGGTGTCCGGTTGTGCAGTCGAGGGTCCATTGGGCATCGCCGCGTCCGTCACCAAGAGGAGTGCCGTGTGCAGTCCACGATCTGTGCCAGAACGGGAGAAGGCCAAAGAGCAGATCAACAGGAGTAGAGAAGCCGAGGCTCAACAGAGATTTTGATCCAAAAAGACCTCTGCTGGATATCAGCTTCTCTGCATTCTTACTGTTGATCTGCGTTCTCAGTCCCTCTGGTTCTTCGTCCGAAGGCCGCGCGCGTTGTCGCCGGTTCCACACTGACTGCCGCGACGATGGCGCCGACGGCGATGGCGATGAGAAGGGCGCTCAGGGAAGCAGAGTGCGAACGGATGAGTATGCCTGCCGACACTAACGCGACCGTGAACAACGCATCCGCAGCGGCAAGCCATGGCGACGATCGTCGTCGAACCCAGTCGAGTTCGGCGGGATAGAACCGCGACGTGAACCACAGATGCAGTCGCAGCGCGGCGCTCACGACGATCGCGGCGAGTACGGTGATGAAGAAGCCGGTGCCCGTCTCGCTGCCCAGGATGGCGCGCGCCTGCCACGCGGGCCAGGCGGTCGCGGCATAAATCATCGCGGCCGCCGCCTGGTGGAACTCCCACCACCAGCGCGCGCTCGATCGCGCCGTCATCGAGCGGTCGGCGGCGTGAGCGAGAGCCTCGAGCAACGCGTCGGCGTCCTGGTACCGTGCGCCGGGATCGATGTGCGTGCATCGCTGGGCGATGTCGGCGAGCGCCGCAGCGGGACCGCTTCTGCCTCCGCTCACTGGATTCCGCCCGGCCGCGGCGCGGGATCCACGCGGTGGGCCCGCCGCTCCGGGATGCTTTCCCGTCAGCATTTCGCTCAAGACGATCCCGAACGCATAGATGTCTGTCCGGGGATCGGCGGGCGTGCCGAGCAGTTGCTCGGGCGCCATGTACGCCGGCGTGCCGATCAAGGCGCCCTCGCGCGTGATCCGCGTTCCGTCCCACTCGGTCATCCTGGCGATGCCGAAGTCCACCACCTTGACTCCGCCATCCTCGGCCAGCAGCACGTTCTCCGGTTTCAGATCCCGGTGGACCACGCCCGCCTGGTGGGCCGCGCGCAACGCCAGCGCGACCTCCCGTGCGATGCGCCGGACGTCGTCAACGTGCAGCGCCCCGCCGGCGACTGCCGCGCGCAGCGTTCGACCCCGGACGTACTCCGACACGAGGAACAGCTCGTGGTCCGACTCTTCGAGCGCGTAGATCGTGGCGACCGATGGATGCGCAATGGTGGCTGCCGCGCGTGCCTCCCGCCGCAGGCGTTCGCGCAGTTCCCGGTTGGCATCGGAGGCGATCAGCTTCAACGCGACCAGCCGGTTCAGACGCTCGTCGCGGGCGAGATAGACGATGCCCGCGCCGCCGCGGCCGAGCACGGACACGATTTCGTACGGGCCGAGCCGGGTGCCGGGAGGGAATGCCGACAGGTCATCGAGGTCGACGAGCGGAGGCTGCTCGAGGAAGTCTTCGGCAGTCGCATGGGAGGCAAGGAGCGCTTCGACCTCCCGCTGCAGCTCGATGTCGCTGCCGGCGATCATGGCGATCCATACGGGCCGCTGTTCCGCCGGTCGATCCAGCGCCTGCTCGAACAGTTCCTTGATGCGTGCCCATCGCGACCGATCGCCGGCCGACGCGTCAGGCGTCACGCCTTGGAGTCGCCCTCGATCGCGCGCTTCAGCCAGGCGCGGGCGAGCGCCCACTGTCGCTTCACCGTCGCCGGTGAGATGCCGAGCGTGCCAGCCGTCTCTTCCACGGTCATGCCGCCAAAGTAGCGGAGCTCGACGAGCCGCGCGAGCTCAGGATCGAAGCCCGCAAGATCGGTGAGTGCCGCATCGAGCGCGAGGAGATCGATGTCGCCCGGTGCCGGGTCGCCGGCCTGCCCGGCGTGGCCCTGACGCAGGTGAACGAGGTTCTCATCGCTGAGCGTGACGCGCTCACGTACACCGCCGCGCTTCAGCGCATGACGGGCGCGGGCGCGCTGGACCAGAATCTGGCGCATCGACAGCGCGGCGATCGCGAGAAAGTGCGTCCGATTCTGAAATTCCCGCGGCCGTTCGGCAGCCAGCCGGACGAACGCCTCGTTGACGAGCGCCGTCGCCTGCAGCGTCTGGCCGCGACGCTCGCGGCTGACGTAACCACCGGCGATCCGCCGCAGCTCGTCGTAGACGAGCGGCATCAGGACTTTCGGATCGTTCGCCACGTTCGATCCGTGCGCGCCGTTCACTCCCGCCGGATCTTGACCGACTGGATGACGATGTCCTTGAGCGGACGATCGCGAGGGCCCGTCCGCGTCTTGCCGATTTTCTGGACGACGTCCATGCCGTCGGTGACTTCGCCGAAGACGGTGTGCCGATTGTCGAGGTGCGGCGTCGGCACCAGCGTGATGAAGAACTGGCTGCCGTTCGTGTTCGGCCCGGCGTTGGCCATTGACAGCATGCCCGGCCGGCTGTGGCGGAGTGACGGATGGAACTCGTCAGCGAACTTGTAGCCCGGTCCGCCGATGCCCTGGCCGAGCGGGTCGCCGCCCTGGATCATGAATCCGTCGATCACGCGATGGAAGATGATGCCATCGTAGAACGGTTGTGTGGACTTCTGATTCGTGCGCGGGTCGGTCCATTCCCTGGTGCCTTCCGCCAGCCCGACAAAATTCGCGACCGTGTTGGGTGCTTCCTTGTCGAACAGGCGAATCGTAAAGTTTCCTTCGCTCGTGTTGAAGTCCGCGTAGACCGCCACCGTTGGCTCCTTGTGTGCAGGGATCGGGTCGAGATTGCGAACCCGAAGGATATCACCGCAGCACACTACAATTTCCAGGCATGAGCGGCGCCGTTCGCAGCATTGAGGACCGTGTGTTCGACGCGATCGCCGGAGGGACGCACGATGATCCGTTTGCGTTCCTCGGTCCGCACGCGGTGACGCGCGCTGACCGGCGCGTGATCCTCATCCGCACCTTCCAGCCCCAGGCGTCGGCCGTGGAGCTGGTGACGAGCGATCGCGTACTCCGGATGGAACGTGTACGGCAGGAAGGGCTGTTCGAGGCCGTCGTGGACGACGGTCGCGCACCGCTCGAGCTCGACTACCGGCTGCGGGTCGGCGAAAGCAATCGCGTGAAAGAGATCGTCGATCCGTATCGCTTCGGCCAGATCATCTCCGATTTCGATCTGCACTTATTTGCGGAAGGCACGCATTATCGCGCCTGGGAAAAGCTCGGCTCGCACTGCCTGACCGTGGGCGGCGTGACGGGCGTGCACTTCGCAGTGTGGGCGCCGAATGCCCAGCGCGTCAGCGTCATCGGCGACTTCAACCGGTGGGATGGCCGCGTCCATGTGATGCGGCGTCTGGTGCCGTCGGGTGTCTGGGAAATCTTCATCCCCGGTCTGCACGACGGCGACTGCTACAAGTACGAAATACGGACGCATGCCGGCCATCTGCTCGAGAAGGCGGATCCGTATGGCCGCCGTTTCGAGGTGCCGCCCAACACGGCGTCGATCGTATGGACGGAAGGGCAGTATCAGTGGGCTGATGGCGACTGGCTGCGCGACCGGCCGTCGTTCGGCGGCTGGCACGAGCGGCCGATGTCCGTCTACGAAGTCCACCTGGGATCGTGGCGGCGCGTGCCGCAGGAAGAGAACCGGTATCTAACCTATCGCGAGCTTGGCGATCAGCTCGTTCCGTATGTCCGCGAGATGGGCTTCACGCACGTCGAGTTGATGCCGGTGATGGAACACCCGTTCACCGGGTCGTGGGGTTACCAGGTGATCGGGTTCTTCGCGCCGACGAGCCGCTTCGGGACGCCCGACGACTTCCGCTACTTCATCGATCGCTGCCATCAATACGGCATCGGCGTGATCCTCGACTGGGTGCCGGGGCACTTTCCGAAGGATCAGCACGGCCTCGCGTGGTTCGACGGCACGGCGTTGTACGAACACGCCGACCCGCGCAAGGGCGAGCATCGCGACTGGGGCACGCTGATTTTCAATTACGGTCGCAACGAGGTGCGCACGTTCCTCCTGAGCAACGCGATGTACTGGCTGCAGGAGTTTCACGTCGACGGCCTGCGCGTGGACGCCGTTGCCTCGATGCTGTACCTCGATTACTCACGGCATCAGGGCGAGTGGATTCCGAACCAGTACGGCGGGCGCGAGAACCTCGAGGCGGTCGAATTCCTCAAGCACCTCAACACCGTGACGCACGGCGAAGCCGAGGGCACGATCACCGTGGCGGAAGAGTCGACGTCGTGGCCGGCGGTCAGCCGTCCGACGTATGTCGGCGGCCTCGGGTTCACCTACAAGTGGAACATGGGCTGGATGCACGACATCCTCGAATACATCAAGGAGGATCCGGTCCATCGACGCTGGCATCACGGGCAGATCACGTTCTCGATGCTCTACGCCTTCACCGAGAATTTCGTGCTGCCGTTCTCGCACGACGAAGTGGTGCACGGCAAGCGATCGCTGCTCGACAAGATGCCCGGCGATCTCTGGCAGAAGCACGCGACGCTGCGTTGCCTGCTCGGCTACATGTTTTCGCATCCGGGCAAGAAGCTCCTGTTCATGGGCGCGGAGTTCGGGCAGTGGCGCGAGTGGAACGTCGAAGCCAGCCTCGACTGGCACCTGCTCGATTGCAGGGAGCATGCGGGCCTCAAGCGCTGGGTCCAGGATCTCAATCACACCTACCAGCGTGAGCGGTCGTTGCACGAAGTCGATTTCGATCCCGCCGGCTTCAGCTGGATCGACTGCAACGACAACGAAAACAGCGTCGTCTCGCTGATCCGTCGCGCCCACAACCCGCAGGACTTCACCGTGACGGTGGCGAACTTCACGCCGGTGCCGCGGCCGGCCTATCGCATCGGCGTGCCCGAAGGCGGCTGGTATCGCGAGCTGTTGAACAGCGACGGTGAGATGTACGGCGGCAGCAACATGGGCAACGGCGGCGGCGTGACGGCCGAGGCAATCCCCGACCACGGTTTCGCCCAGTCGTTGAGCCTGATCGTCCCGCCGCTCGGATTCGTGGTGCTGAAGCGGGGCTAGATTGGCTGGTGGCTGGTGGACAGTGGCTGGTGGACAGGGGCCGTAGGCGGATTTGGCAGTTGGGAGTTTGCAGCTCGCTCGCGGTCTTGACTCACACGACCAACGATAACGACACAGCCACCAGCCACCAGCCAGCTACATCGCCCCGTGCCGTGCGCAGCTTTCCGCGGCCATCCCGTTCGCGAAGCGCAACATCTCTTCCGGCCCGTCGCCACGCAGCAACGCGGCGATCAACGCGCCCCTGAACACGTCGCCGGCGCCCGTCGTGTCGACGACGTCCACGGGCACTCCCGGCGATTCGATGTAGCGATCCCCGATCAGCATCGCCGCGCCGCGGGCGCCGAGCGTCACGACGACGTGCGTATGGTGCGGCTGCTGAATTGCCCGTAACGCGGTGTCGACATCGCGGCGGCCGGTCAGCGTCGCCGGCAGTTCTTCGGCGAGCACCGGCAGCGTCACGGTGTCGAGCAGGTCCCGCGTGCGGGGCGTGACGTGATCGACGTCGCACGTGACCGGAATGGCTGCCTCGCGGGCCATGCGAGCCAGAGCAATCGCCGCCTCTTCGTCGGTCGCGTCGACGTGCAGGAGCGTGGCATCGGCGATCCAGTCGCGCTGTACGTCGGCGGCCGTCACGACGAGTCGCGGATCCTTGTCCCAGAGCACGATACGTTCGCCGTGCGTGGCGTCGATCAGGATGACCGCGTAACGATTCGGGGCGAGGCGGACCAGGGCCCTCGACACGTCGACACCCCGCCGCGTCAGCTCGCCCCGGATCAGCGTGCCGTTGTCATCGTCGCCGAATACGCCGACGTAGCGCGTCCGCAATCCCAGGTCCGCGCACGTCGCCAGCGTGGTCGCCACCTGCCCGCCGCAGCGCACGCCGCGATCCGCGATGCGCATCTTCGACCCGGGACCGGGCTGGGGAAACGAGGGCAGGCGGTAGACGATATCCACCGAGTTTTCGCCGAAACCGACGATCATTCGTCAGCCACCGGCCTCATGGTACTGCTGACGATGATCAAAGGGACGAATCGACGTGCGAGCGTGACGAACGGAGTGACGGACGACATTCGTCCTCTTGACCGGCTTCTGATCAGCACGGATAGTTCCGTCGTGGAACGCCGGTCCCTCGACGCTGCTCGGGACGAAGTCTTCACTCCCGCGCGGGAGCGACTCCCGCTGCGGCTCTCCTGGATCCTGCTCGCGGCAGCCGGCCTGGGCGCGTTCTCCACTGCGATCGCGGAAACGTACAAGACGTTTTCGCCCGGCATGTCGGGGACGCTCCCGGTGTTGGCGTCCCTGAATTTGTCCTACTGGTACGCCTGGGCGATCCTCGTGCCCGGCATGCTCTGGGTTGCACGTCGGTTCCGTTTCGATCGCGATACCTGGAGGCGCACGGTTCCCGTGCACCTGGTCGCCGTCACCGTCTTCACTGTCGCGCACGCCGCGCTGGCGGCCCTGGGCCGCGTGTGGACAATGCGACTGCTGATGGGAAGAGAGGTGTCGTTCCTGATGTCGATGCAGGAGCGCATCCTCAACTTCGACTACGGCATGGTGACCTACTGGTTCATCGTCGGCCTCAGTCACGCGCTCGATTACCGCCGCGAGTCCGATGATCGCGCGATCACCGCCGCGCAGCTCGAGACCCGGCTGGCCGAGGCGAATCTGCAGGCGCTGCAACGGCAGTTGCACCCGCACTTTCTGTTCAACACGCTCCACACCATTTCGGCGCTGATGCATCGCGATATCGAGGCGGCCGACGCGATGCTGGCGCGCCTGAGCGACCTGCTGCGCCTGACGCTCGATCGCATCCGTACGCAACAGTTGCAGTTGAAGGAGGAGCTCGATTTCATCGAGAAGTATCTCGAGATCGAGCGCACCCGCTTCGGCGATCGCCTGCGCGTGGTCTTCGACATCGATCCCACCGTCCTCGACGCCGCGGTCCCCAGCCTCGTGCTGCAGCCGCTCGTCGAAAACGCGCTTCGCCATGGCATCGGCCCGAAGGTCGGCGGCGGCCGGATCGACATCGTCGCGAAGCGTGAGGGTGACAATCTGCGCCTGGTGGTGCGTGATGATGGCTACGGCGTCCCGGCTGACGAACTCGATGCGCTGAACGAGGGTGTCGGCGTCAGCAACACGCGGTCGCGGCTGCAGCATATATACGGCGCGCGGCACCGCTTCGAATTCCGCACGCCGCCAGGCGGCGGGCTCGAGGTCACCGTCGTCATCCCGCTGGTGCCGCTGCCCGAAGCCTCCGACCCGCGCGCAATGGAGAGTGTGGCGTGACCAAGATCCGGACGCTGGTGGTAGACGACGAGCCGATCGGACGGGAGCGTGTGCTCTCGTTGCTTCAGCACGAGGAGGACGTCGAGATCGTTGGCGAATGCAGCGATGGTGCGCAGGCGATCGTCGCCATCCAGCAGCAGGCGCCCGACCTGGTGTTCCTGGACGTGCAGATGCCAGGCGCCACCGGCTTCGGCGTGATCGACGCGGTTGGCCCGGAGCGGATGCCGAATGTGATCTTCGTCACGGCGTACGACGAATACGCACTCAAGGCGTTCGAGTACCACGCGCTCGACTATCTGTTGAAGCCGTTCAATCGCGCTCGCTTCCAGCAGACGCTGAAGCACGCACGCGCCTCGCTCGAACGTCGCCGCGCCGGCGACCTGGGCCGCCGCCTGCTGGCGCTGGTCAACGACATCAAGCCGGAAGCGCCGCGCCTCGAGCGGCTGGTGGTGAAGTCCGGCGGCCGCGTCTTCTTCCTGCGAACCGACGACATCGACTGGATCGAGGCGGCCGGCAACTACGTGCGGTTACACCTGGGCGAGGAGTCGCACCTGTTCCGCGAGACGATGAACCGCATGGAAACGCGGCTCGATGCGCGCCGCTTCGTCCGGATCCATCGCTCCCGCATCGTCAACACCGAGCGGATCAAGGAACTGCAGCCGTGGTTCAACGGCGAATACGTCGTTATTCTCCGCAATGGCACCCGGCTGACGTTGAGCCGCGGGTATCGCGACCGGCTTCAGGATCAGGTCGGGAAGATCTGAATAGTCTCAACACCATGTCTTGGGCGGGCAGTAAAGGCCCGCCCTGCGGGTGCTGCCAACCAGCCTCCGCGAGGGCGGCCCTTGATGGGCCGCCTTGATCGGATCTCCGAGTTTTTCCCGCCGCTCATTGAAATTGCGCCCCGCGCTCAATAGGCTAGAATCCGTCGTTCGCGCGTATAGATAGGGAGGGATTCTTGAGCGCCGAGTATTACGTCCCCGAGAAATGGTGGGTCAGCCCGTTCAACCTGGTCCCCGAGGTCCGCAACACCTTCCACCTTCCCAAACGCGTCGAAATTCATGACGCCACCCTCCGCGACGGCGAACAGACCCCCGGCGTCGTCTTCAGCATCGCCGACAAGGTCGCCATCGCCGAAAAGCTGGCGGACGTGGGCGTTGATCGCATCGAGGCCGGCATGCCGGCCGTTTCGGACCAGGACTTCAAGGCGATCAAGGAGATCACCAGGCTCGGCCTGAAGTCGAAGGTCTACACCTTCGTCCGTGCCATGACCGCCGACATCGACAAGTCGGTCGAGTGCGGCGCCCGCGGCGTGATCCTCGAGATTCCGATCGGCTACCCGAAGCTGCAGTGGCAGTTCAAGTGGACGTGGGAAGACGTGCTGCGCAAGAGCGTCGACGTCATCAATTACGCGAAGAAGCACGATCTCGAAGTCGTCTACTTTCCGTACGACACGACGCGTGCCCGGCAGGAGGATCTGGAGAACCTGCTCCCACGTCTGATGGAGGTGTGTCAGCCCGATTCGATCGGCATCGTCGACACGATGGGCTGCATTCTGCCGGAAGCCATGAAGTACATGGTGCGCCTGGTGAAAA
This sequence comes from Vicinamibacterales bacterium, assembly GCA_035496255.1. GTDB lineage: Bacteria > Acidobacteriota > Vicinamibacteria > Vicinamibacterales > UBA2999 > Gp6-AA40. Next base: position 15,438 of record DATJEU010000065.1, on the reverse strand, counting down.
AGCTGACCAACGGCCTCACGGTGGAGGCGCACACGCACAACGATTTCGGCATGGCCGTCGCGACCGAGCTCGCCGCCGTCGAGGCGGGCGCCGAAGTCGTGCACAGTTGCTCGAACGGCCTTGGTGAGCGGACCGGCAACGCCGCGCTCGAGGAACTGATCGTGGCGCTGCACGTGCTCTACGGGTACGACACGCGCTACGCGCTGGACAAGCTGCCGGAGCTCGGCGAGCTCGTGCGCTCGCTCAGCAACCTGCCGATCGCGGTCAACAAGCCGATCCTCGGGTCGCGCAACTTCACGCGCGAGTCGGGCATCGGCGTCGACCTCGTCGTCAAGCAGCCGCTGGCGATGTTCGGCACGCACCCGGCGTTGACCGGCCGTTCCGGCGACGTCGTGCTGGGCAAGAAGAGCGGGAAGGCATCGATCACGTACACGCTCGAGCAAATGGGCATCACCGGCACGAGCGACGAAGCCGTCAACGAGATGTTGCAACTGGTGAAGGAGCGCAGCATCGGCAAGCGTGGGCTGGTCTCGACGGAAGAGTTCCGCGAGATCGCCGACCGCGTGCTGGCCTCCGCGCACCGAGCGTAACCGGGTATCCCACACTTGACATCACTTCCGCTGCTGCCGACGACCCTCGTCGGCTCGTACCCACAGCCCGACTGGCTCATCGACCGGGCGCTGCTCGGGGCGAGCACGCCGCCGCGTGTCCGCATGCGCGAGTTGTGGCGTGTGGCTCCCGAGTTCCTCGAGCAGGCGCAGGACGATGCGACGCTGATCGCGCTGCGGGATCAGGAGCGCGCCGGCATCGACATCGTCAGCGACGGCGAGATGCGGCGCGAGAGCTACTTCAACCGCTTCGCGACCGCGCTCGCGGGGATCGATCTCGACAACCCGGGTCAGGTCATCAGCCGTACAGGCAAGCAGGTGCCGGTGCCCCGCGTCGTCGGCAAGGTGAAGCGGATGCGGCCGGTGAACGTGCGCGACGTGCGGTTCCTCCGGGCGAACACGAGCCGTCAGATCAAGATCACCGTGCCGGGCCCGTTCACGATGACGCAACTGGCGCAGAACGACGCCTATCAGTCGAACGCCGAACTGGCGATGGACTATGCGGCGGCGGTGAACGAGGAGATCAAGGATCTGTTGGCCGCCGGCGCCGACGTCGTCCAGATCGACGAGCCGTACATGCAGGCCCATCCCGACGAGGCTCGTGAGTTCGGCCTCGCCGCGTTCGAGCGCGCGCTCGATGGCGTGCAGGGCACGACCGCCGTGCACATCTGCTTCGGGTACGGTTCGATGGTGAAAGGGAAGCCGGCGCGCTACGCGTTTCTGCCGGAACTGTCGGCGACGGCGGTGCAGCAGGTGTCGGTCGAGACGGCGCAGCCGTCGCTGGATTGCTCGGTGCTGAAGGAGCTGCCGAACAAGACGATTCTGCTCGGCGTCCTCGACCTGTCGACGTCGGAGGTCGAGACGCCGCAGCTCGTGGCGGATCGCATCAACCGCGCGCTGCCGTATGTCGACCCGCAGCGGCTGATCATCGCGCCCGATTGCGGCCTGAAGTATCTTTCGCGCGAGGTCGCGTTCGGCAAGCTCGAGGCGATGGTGGACGGTGCGCGGTTGGTCCGCGCCCAGATTCAAGGCGTGTAGCAGTGGCGCGGCGGGACCAAAGGAGACCGGGATGAAAACCAGCACGGATCGGATTCTCACGTCACACGTCGGCAGCCTGCCGCGCTCGCAGGAAGTCGTCGATTTCCTCTTTGCCCAGGATCGAGGCGAGAGCTTCGACCAGGCGGCCTTCGACGCGGCGATGCAGCGCGGCGTTGATGAAGTGGTGGCGAAGCAGGCCGCGGCGGGCGTCGACGTCGTCAGCGACGGCGAGACCAGCAAGATCAGCTACGCGACCTACATCCGCCATCGCCTCACCGGGTTCGAGGGCGATTCGTCGCGTCCGACGCCGCAGGACCTGGACGACTTCCCGGCCTTCCGCGATCGGCTCGTGAAGGAAGGTCACTCCGCCACCTACAAGCGTCCGGTCTGCAAGGGGCCGATCACGATCAAGGACGATGCGCCGCTGCTCAAGGACATCGCGCGCATGAAGGCGGCGCTGGCGAAGACCAAGGTCACCGAAGGCTTCATGACGGCCGTGTCTCCGGGCACGATCGCGGTGTTCCAGCCGAACGAGTACTACCCGTCGCACGAGAAGTACATGGAAGCGCTCGCCGACGTGATGCAGAAGGAGTACGAGACGATCGCGAACTCGGGGCTCCTCGTGCAGCTCGATTGTCCCGACCTGGCGATGGGCCGCCACTCGCGATTCAAGAACCTGTCGCGCGAGGAGTTCCTGCGTCACGCGCACGTGCAGGTCGATGCGCTCAATCACGCCGTGCGCAACATCCCGGCGGATCGCGTCCGCATGCACATCTGCTGGGGCAATTACGAAGGCCCGCACATCCACGACCTGCCGCTGACCGACGTCCTGCCGCTGCTGTTCAAGGCCAAACCGATGGGGCTGCTCATCGAGGGCGCGAACCCGCGGCACGAGCACGAGTGGGAAGAGTGGAAGACGCACAAGCTGCCGGCGGACAAGGTGCTGATCGCCGGCGTGATCGATACCAGCACGAACTTCATCGAGCATCCGAAGCTCGTCGCGCAGCGCATCGTTCGCTATGCGAACGCGATTGGCCGCGACCGCGTCATCGCCGGCACCGACTGCGGTCTCGGCACGTTTGCCGGCTTCGGGCCGGTGCATCCCGACATCGCGTGGGCCAAGCTGAAGACGCTGTCCGAAGGCGCGGCGATGGCGTCGCAGCAGTTGTTCGGCGCCGCGGCGGCGGTGTAGCGGCAACGTCACGAAAGCAGCCACGACGGTCTCGCCGTGGCTGCATGCCGCATCAAAAATCCGCCAAAGTCGCGGCCGACGGCCTGTGCGGGTGTTTTCCGGCCGTGATCAAGCAGTAAAGTAGTCGGCCGTGCCGACCACATCGCTGCTGCAGATCAGCCCCGCCATCGAGTCGAAGTACCCCGACATCTTTACGTCCGACGTGAAGGCCGCGCTCGAAGCACTGGCGGCCTTCGACGCCGATCGCAAGGCGCTGATGCGTGCGCGTGCGGAACGGCGCGCGCGGCGCGCCAACAATCGCGAACGCATCACCTTCCTCGATCCCGACGCGACGATCGGGCGGACCGATATCAAGGTCGGAGACGCTCGCGCGGGCCGGTTCGCGGGCAGCGAGATTCCGAAGGACCTGCAGCGCCAGTGGATTCAGGGCACCGGCCCTGCGACCAAACCACACTCCACGGTGGAGACGAGCATTCGGAACGTCGCGTATGCGCTCCTCTCGGGCGCGGACGGCTGGATGTTCGACGGCGAGGACGCGCTCGGCCAGGTCGAGACGATGTCGCTCGACAACCAGCGGTGCCTGAAGCTGGCGATCGCGCGCGATTCGCTGTTTCTCAATGTGGCCGAGCAGGTTGCCGCCGAGATGAACACGTGGGCCAGGAGTTTTCTGGGCCGCACGATTGTCGACGACTGGAAGCGGCAGCTCGACTTCACCACCATCCTGTTCCGGCCGCGCGGGCTGCACCTTGACGATCGGCACACGAAGGCGGCCGACGGGTCCGGGTTCTCGGCGTCGATCACCGACCTCGCGATGTTCATCGGCAACAACCACGACGTGCTGCGCGGTCGCGGCCGCAGCCTCGTCGTGTACCTGCCGAAGATTCAGACCGCGGAAGAAGCCGCGCTCTGGAACGACATCATCACCGCGCTCGAGCAGCACCTGAGGCTTGCCGTCGGCACCATCAAGGCGTACGTGCTCGTCGAGCAGCTCGAGGCGAGCTATCAGTTGATGGAGATTCGCGCGGTGCTGGCACCGCACTTCGTCGGCTTCAACACCGGCCGCTGGGATTACATCAACAGCGTCGCCGACGCGATGGCGTGGGACGCGTCATTCATCAATCCGAACATCGACGCGATCACGATGACCTACGGCTACATGCGGAACTACGAGGACCGCGTGCGCCGTGCGGTCAACACTCCGGACCAGAGCGGCCGTTTCGCGCTGTGGCAGGGCGGCATGGAGCCGAACATTCCGGTGGGCTCGGCGCCGGGCGTCGCGACGGCGATGAAGAAGGCGGTTGCCGGCGGCGAGCGCGAGCAGCAGGCCGGCGCCAGCGGCAAGTGGGTTGCCCACTGGAAGATGGTTCACATCGTCCGGCCGGTGTGGGAGAAGGCGGGGCAGGACAATCAGCTCGGTCGTACGTTCGAACCGCTCGGTTACGAACAGCAGGACGCCGACGCGCTGCTGCTGCTGGAGCAGGCGCCGCGCACCGTGCGTGGCGCGCGCGACCTGCTCAGCGTGGCGTTGCAGTATGGCAACGCGTTCGGGCAGGGCTTCCAGGCCGCCGCGCTCAAGCCGGCCGATTTCTTCGGCAATGACGATGTGCTGTACCTGATGGAAGACATGGCCACGGGTGAGATCCGCCTGAGCATCCTGTGGGAATGGCTGCACAAGGGCGCGCGGATGACGGATGACGACGCGGCCGTTGGCGTGAAAGCCGGCGACACGTTCACGCACGCCCTGTTCGCGACGCTGCTGGACGAGGAGTACGGCAAGCTGCTGAAGGCCAGCGATCGCGACGTCCACGACCATTCGAAGCCGACGACCGTGCCGATCGCGCGCGAGATCGTGCAGCGCTACGTCACGGAGCCGGTGAAGGCGCCGTGGTACATCGACCTGCTCAACCTGAACCTGAACAACCACGATCGCGCCGAAGCCAGACGCCGCATCGAGATGTACCTCGAGGCATTCCGCAAGGACGGCACGCGGATCACTCGGAATCTCGATCTGCGGTAGACGGATCGACAGCAGGTCGGCGTCAGGCTATGCTCGACCGCGCCGACATAACGGGCGCGTCGTGTTCCGCTCCGTCGCGCGGCACGCCCGCTGACAGGCGCGACGTTGAGCTGCGATTCGACGCCGTCGGTGCTCGGCGACCGCGACTCCTGCGCTCCACACGACGCCTGCCTCGCTGCCTGTGACCGGTTCGAACGTCATTCCACACGGGCACAGCGCGCGCTGCTGTTACTCCAGTGTCGGGTCGGCGTCGCCTATGCCAGCGCCATTACACCGCGAAGCTGGAAATTGGGTGGAGCGAGCTTTCCGCGGCGAGTTCCGTCTACGCGTTCTCGTTGATGCGAGACAGGCTGTCGTTTTGAGCCGCGTGACGGATGTCGCGCCGAGTCAGTACCTACTCGCCGCGACAGCGGAAGGTACCGAGCGGAAACCAATTTCCGGCGCGCAGCATCGGCGACGCCGGGCCGACACTGGAGTGACAACCTTTTTCCACGTGCGGTGCGACGAAGGCCGACCTGAAGGTCGACCTTTACGGGCCGGCGACTACGGGCCTGCGGCGCTATGGCATCGGGTTCGCCGCGGCGATTGCTTCGGCCTGGCGGCGGTCGGTCCCGCGATACGTGCCGAGCACGCGGGTCCACTTCGCGAACTCGGCGAGGTGCGTGAGCGCGCGGCCGAAGGTCAGATCTTCGCGATTCGATTCGACCTCGACGTAGAAGAGGTACTCCCACGGAGCGCCGCGGATCGGGCGGCTTTCGAGTTTGGTCAGGTTGATGTCGCGCAGCGCGAAGACGCTCAGCGCCTTGAACAGCGAGCCTGGCGTACTCCGCAGCGCGAACACGATCGTCGTCTTGTTCGCGTCCTTTGGCGCCACGCCGCCGATGATCGCGAATCGTGTGATGTTGAACTCGTAATCCTGCACCGCTTCCTGCAGGACCTCGAGGCCGAAAACCTCTGCCGCGCGGCGTGATGCCAGGGCGGCCGCATTCTTCAACTTCTGGTCCGCCACGAGCTTGGCGCCGCCGGCCGTGTCGTAGACCGCTTCAACCTGCACGCCGAGGTCCTTGAGATAACGCTCGCACTGCGCCAGCGCCTGCGGGTGCGAATACACCACCTTCACGTCGGCCAGCTTCGTCCCCGGCAACGCCTGCAGGCAGTGGACCACGTCGAGCTCGACTTCGGCGGTGACCGGCAGATCGTGCTCCAGCAGCAGGTCGTAATTCCGGTGAATCGTCCCGCCAATCGAATTCTCGAGCGGCACCACGCCATGCGTGGCCTTCTTCCGGACGACCGCTTCGAACACCTCGTCGAACGACTTGCAGGGCAGCGTCTCGGCCTGCGGTCCGCCGTACTGCAGCGCCGCGGCTTCACTGTAGGCGCCCGGTTCCCCCTGATACGCCAGTCTCACGACCGTTCCCTCTCTTTCATCTCGTCCAGTCCAGCGGCCCGCGCCTGGCCGCGCACCCATGCGCCGGCGGTGATCGCGGCCGCAGCGAGCGCCGCGATGATCAGACGCACCGGAAACGGCAACACCGGCTGCGGCAGGAGCGAGGCCGCCACCAGGCCGGCCGTCGCTCCGCCGTGCACCACCTCACGCGTCAGCGCGATCTTCGCCGTCAGGTATCCCGACATCAGCCCTGCCAGCAGCGACGTCAGGACCGCGCCCAGCCCCGGCCCGAGCAATATGAAGAGGATTGTGAAGATGCTGAACCCCGCCGCGACGGCGAGCCCGCTCCGCGCCCAATGCATTTTAGTGGTATGTCCTTCCCGAATCAGGCCTGGAAGACGGACGACTTCGGTACCCGAATGAGTCTATCCCGGCTCGCACCTTGCGTTCGGCGTGCCAGGGAGGACCGTCATGGCATTCGTTGACCAGATCTCGATCGAGCAGGTGCCCAGGACCATCGACCCGGCACGTCACGCGATGCTGGACTACGGCGTCGCTGCCACCTATTTCGCACTCTGGATGAAGTACCGCCGGACGCACCGCGGGGCGGCAGCCTTGGCGTTCATCAACGGCGCGATGGTGCTCGGCGTGTCGTTGTTCACCGATTATCCCGGCGGCGTCTGGAGAAAGATCCCGTTCCCCGTCCACGGCACCCTCGACGTGGTCCAGGCCACGGTGGCCGGCATCGGGCCGGCGGTGATGGGATTTGCCAACGACGGTGAAGCGCGGGCGTTTTATAGTCAGGCCGTGAGCGAGATCGGCGTCATCGCCGCGACCGACTGGCACGCGCTGGAGCGGGCGCGGATCGCGGCGTGATCGGAGACTGCTGGACTGTTCACGCTTCCGTGTTCGCTGTTCTGGGTTCGTGTTCACGTTCGTGTCCTGCACTGATCGCTCGGCCGCGCTCCGACGCCCGAGGCAAGATCGGAATCTGAACACGAACACAGAATGAAGAACGCAGAAGCCTGAACACGCCTCTACAGGTACTGCAGTCCCGTAATCACCGACACGACGACCGATCCCAGCGAGACGACGAGGCAGACGAGCGCCATCACCGCATGGTCCGTGCGTTCGGGCTTGAGTGGATCGAGATAGACGGCGGCGTAGTAGCCGCCGGCAAATCCGCCGAGGTGCGCCGCGTTGTCGATTCCTCCGAAGAAGAACGCGTACGCCACCATCGCGATGATGTATTGCTGGGCGTACGACCGCGCCATCGCACTGCCGCCCCGTTTGCCGTAATGGAAGATTGCGCCAATCATTCCGGCAATGGGCGCCGAGGCCCCCACGGTGACGCCAGGATGGCTGAGCAGCGGAATCGCCGCGTATTGTCCGAGCAGGGTGCTGAGTGTGAACCCGCACACGCCGCTGATCACATAGATGATGACGGTTCGCGACGGGCCGTAGAGGTCAGCCGTGATCGGTCCCATCTGCTTCAACACCCACATATTGAAGAAGATGTGCAGCAGCCCGGCGTGGAGCCACGACGCGCTCAATACGGTCCACCATCTTCCTGCAATGAACACAGGAACGTTCCCGCTCGCACCAAACGCGATCAGCGAGTAGAGACTCGGCGAGAGAAAGCCGAAACCCGCCTGCATGTTCACTGAGCCTCGCGAGGCGAGCAGCGTCAGTGCATAGATCAGAACGCAGGTGCCGATGGCGAACGGCGTGAACCCGAGGTCGGCGCCCCACGCGCGCAGCGCCGGCGCGAAGCCCCAGAGCCCCGGATTGCGGCGGCCGCAGTTGTAGCAGCGATCATCGTTGACCCCGACCAGCACGCCGCAGGACGAGCAGATGACCGATCCTTCCCGTTTTCGTCGAAACACGCTCCGCGATGATAGCGTGTTACTGGCTGGTGGCTGGTGGCTGGTGGCTGGTGGTTGGTCACTGGTCAGTAGTAAGTAGTCAGTAGCGGCAGGCGGCAGGCGAGAGTCGTCGGCCGGAAGTCGGCAGTCGGTGAACAGCAGCCGGTGGACGACAGTCGGTAGTCGGTAGTCGGTGGACGTGGCTCATGGTGAATTGTGAGGCGCGCTATCGTGGCTGACCCCAAACGCCTGATTGTGGCGATTACGGGCGCGACGGGCGCGATCTATGGTGTGCGCGTGCTGCAGCGGCTGCGGGCCGCCGGGGCGGAGACGCACCTCGTGATCAGCCGCTGGGGCGCGCGGACGCTGCTGCACGAAACCACGTGGTCGCGCCAGCAGGTCGAGGCCTTGGCGACCGAGACCTATGCCCCGGCCGACATGGGCGCGGCGATCTCGAGCGGATCGTTCCGGACCGACGGGATGATCATTGCGCCGTGCAGCGCCAAGACGCTCGCCGCGATTGCGCACGGCTACGGCGACAACCTCGTACATCGCGCCGCCGACGTGATCCTGAAAGAGCGGCGCAAGCTGGTGCTGGCGGTCCGCGAGGCGCCGCTCAGCGAGATTCATCTCGAGAACATGCTGAAGCTCGCGCGCATGGGCGCGGTGGTCCTGCCGCCGATGCCGGCCTTCTACAACCATCCGAAAACGGTCGACGACGTGGTCGAACATACCGTCGCGCGGATCCTCGACCAGTTCGGCTTCGAGATGCCTGAAGCGGTGCGCTGGGCCGGCGAGATGGGAGTTGGTTCGGACTAGCAGGATTGCGGGCGTCGAACGTCAGGCCACGGACGTCGGCATCTGGATCCCGCCGCGCTCTGCGAAATCCTCGACCTGCGGAGGGAGGAAAGAACCGGGCCCGGAGTCCGGAACCTGTCGTCCGCAGCCGAGTTCGCTCGCTGAAGTTACTCGTCGGCTAACGATGTGAGTTCACGCCGCGCGTGCTCGACCGCGCGCTCGGCATCTTCGACCGCTTCGGCCGCCGCTTCCGCCTGCTCGGCGATCTTGCGCGCATCCTGTCGCGCGGCTTCGGCATCCGCCGCCGCCTTTTCGTAACGGCGATCGATCGCGCTCTTCTCGCGCTCGATCTCGCGCGACACTTTCTCCGTCTCTTTGGCGCGGGCGGCTGCCTTCTTCAATCGCGACTCCGCCTCCGCAGCGTCCTTCCGCGCGTCTCGCAGTGCACGTTCGCCCGTCTGGAGCGCCTGCTTCGCCGCAGCAAGATGCGCCTTACGCTCTTCGACGCGCAGCCGCTCGGCCTCCTTCGCGTCAACTTTCCTGCCGGCCGTCTTCCTCGCCGGTTTCTGATGTTGAAACGGCAGGACCTTGCTCGGGCCGACCGGTTCACCGCCTTTTCCGATCCGCGGCACCAGCGCCGCCAGCGTTTCGAATCCCGGCGGATCGACATCCGCGGTCAGGCGGCCCGGTTGCGGCGCGTTCTCGAGTCCGCCATACGTCGACAATGCTTCGAGCGTCGTCGTGATGCGCCGCATCATGTCCGGCGTCGGCGAATGCGCCGTCTCGCGCAGGAGACCCGCGGCCAGCTTCGATAGCTCGCCCAGCGCCTCGCGGCGCGCTTCGAGCGGAGCGCGAATGTCGCTCGATCGTCCCGACAACTGGGCGGCCTGCGCGGTACGAAACCGCAGGCCTGCCTCGAGCAGTTTGTTGAACGCCGGACGATGGCGCCAGAAGAGTTGATTCAGCGTCCACGCCGACACCGGCGGCTTCGGCAGCGCCTTGACGATGTCGGCGTCGGCCGCGCGGCCGCTCTTCTTCAGTCGCGTTGCCAGCGCATTGCGTGCCGCGGTGAAGTCGCCAAGCGGCAACTGAAACAGCGTATCGATTTCGCCCGCGCGTTCGGTGTCGGCACCGCGCGCCTTCTTACTCGCCACCGCCGTCCTCCGACCGTCCGCTCCTGGCCGCTCTGAGGACCAGGCGCCCAATTCCGCAGACGCACCACCCACTACCCACTGCCGACTACCCCCACACCGTGACCTAGTCTGTCATACGCCACTCCTATCCTGAGTGCAGGACGGATTGAAAAGGAGAGGTCATGGCACAGGCACGTCAGCAGATTGCATTCTTCGAAGGCAAGGGGGCACCGGCGCCCGTGCGCCCGGCGGCGCCGCTGTGCGCCGGCTGTCGCGCGAAGGAGGCCCGTTACGGCTTCCGGCGCGAGAACGAGCACCCGACGGAACGCCCGCGGACGCTGTGCTTCGAATGCTTCCGCGTGGAGCTGGCGCATCGCCAATCCGTGGCCACGCGGCTCGCGCGCGGCTGGAACGCGTCGCAGGTGCCACTGCCGCTGGAGGACACGCTGCAGGAGCTGTCGCTGCGCCGACGCCGCGCACAGATCGCCGCACGAAGAGCGCTGGGGGCGTGAGCGTTCCCGGGTTCGCAGGTTGCCGCCGCCTGAAGCCGACGTGCGAACTCGCGAACCCACGCACCTATCGGTTCCCTCTGAACGTTTCGGCGGCGCCAGCGGCGGTGAACTGCAGCGGCTTTCCGCCCGCGCGCCCGTTGACGGTGTAGCTGCCGCGCATCTGCAGGAAGTCGAGGCCGCCGGCCTGCGTGCGTCGGGACACCACGGTTGATGCCACGTCGAAGCGGACGTTCACGTCGAGTCCGGGCCCTGCGCCGGCGATCGAAATCTGCGTCGGCTTACCGCTGGCGTCGTTGCGCTCGTTGATCCGGACGTTGGTGGCGTACCCGAGCGGACCATCCGGTCCGAGCACGCCGAGAAAGCCGGGAATGCGATCCGGGTCCGCTGCTTCGCGTGGCGGAAACACGCGGCCGAACAGCAGCGAGACTGGTCCGCGTCCGGTATCAGCGACGGCCTGCGTCTGTCCCCACTGCCAGGACACACCTTCCCAGAAGCCCCAGTTGTGATCGTGGTAACCGGTGCCGCCGTGCCACGAGATCGACGTGCCGCCGACGTCGAGCCGTCCGTCGAGCGCGCCCGACATGACCGGGACGACGTATCCGGTCCGCCAGCCGTGCGCGCCAGTGATCTCGATCGGTGGCACCAGCTTGCCGGGAGAGGCGTCGAGCGTGAGATCTCCACTCGCGCGCTCGCCACGCTCGGAGACGAGCTCGAGGTGAACGTGATAGCGCAGCCCTTCCAGCGTCACGCGATTCGCGCCGATCGTCAGGTCAGGTGCGCGCGCCACGTCGGCATCATCGATCTCCGCGGCGCCGCTGTAGTTGGTCATCTGTCCCTGACGTTCCAGCTGGAGCCGGACGCCGGCCGAGCGACGGCCGGCCTGCGTCCGCGGACCGACCATGAACGTCAGGTAGAAGCGGGCGTCGCCGGCGCGGCCGTTGAAGTAGAGCCACTCGGCCCACGAGGCTTCCCAGCGCGGCGCGTCCGGAATCGGATGAAAGCGATCGATCTGGCGCAGCACGCGATCCGGCGTCCCGGCCGCCCACGCGGCGTCCGCAGTCGTGTTGCGCCATACCGCCACCTGGGTGGTCTCCGGGTCGCCAAGCGTCCGCTCGAGGCTTGGAATGCCGCCGCGGGCGTCGACAGGCGAGGCGGTTCCGTCATGGAGCAGATATAGCGTCCCGGTCTGAAACGGCGAGGCCACCTTCACGCGCCGGCGCAGCGCGTCCGATTGCAGCGTCCCCGCGAGCACGAGGCGTGCGGGCACGCCCTCGTTCAGGCGGACGAAGACGTCGCCACCGCCGACGAGCGCCGGTGACTGCGCCTGTTCCAGCACGATCGCCGCAACGCCCAGCAGGATCGCCATCACCGCGACCCCCACCCCGAAGCCGGCGGCGAGCACGGCGCTGCGCACCGGATGCGCGGTCAGCGAGCGGAACGCCAGCCGGCCGATCATCGCGTCCGCACCTCGCTCTCGATCCCCCCATCCGCCATCGTCAGAATCCGCGCGGCGCGTTCGGCCAGCTCCGCGGCGTGCGTCACGATCACGAGCGCGGTGCCGTCAGCATTGACGCGATCGAGCAGCGCGGCGATCTGATCGCCGGTCGATCGATCGAGCTCGCCGGTCGGTTCGTCGGCCAGCAGCAGTCGCGGCCTGTTTGCCAGCGCCCGGGCGATCGCGACGCGCTGCATTTCGCCGCCGGACAACTGCGACGGCCGGTGATCCGCGCGGGCGCCCAGACCGACATACGCGAGCAGTTCCTCAGTTCGGCGCCGCCGCTCGTCGCGCGGAACGCCGGCTTCCGACTGCGGCAGCTCCACGTTTTCCCACGCGGTCAGCATCGGCAGCAGGAAGAAGCGCTGGAAGACGAACCCGATGTGCCGCAGGCGGAGCCGACTGCGCGCCGCGTCGCTCAACTTCCTGACGTCGCGACCATCGAACTGCAGCGTGCCGGATGAAGGCGCGTCGACGCACCCGAGCATGTGCAGCAGCGTCGACTTGCCGCACCCCGACGGTCCACGCACGGCGACGTACTCGCCGGCGCCGATGTCGAGCGTAACGTCGCGCACGGCGGTGACCGGACCCGCGGGCATCTGGAAGACGCGCGTGATGCGCGACGCGAGGACGATGGAGTCGCGCGTGTTCACGCTTCTTCCTTCTTGGTTCCCGGTTCGTGTTCAGGTTCGGTTCGGCGCTTCGCCTTCGGCTCGCGCCGGTTCGGGTGCTCGATTGCGGCCGGCGACGAACCTCGAACCCCGAACCCCGAACCCCGAACCGAACCTGAACTCGAACCGCGAACAGAGAACCGGGAAGCGTGAACGTCGCCCATCAATCGATCACCTCTGCTCGCAGCGTCTCGGCGATCGGGAGCGTCGAGACGATGCGCATCGGGTAGAGCGCGGCGACGAGCGCCGTCACCACCATCAGCGCCACGTGCAGCCCGAGCGCGCTCGGCCGGTACACGAAGAAGTGCAACTGCGTGGGTATACCGGGCATCCGTTTCAGGATCAGATCGAGCCACGTCGCCAGCGCGAAGCCAAGTGGCAGCGAGAGCAGGCCGCCGATGCCGACAATCAGCGTCGACTCCCACAGCACATCGGCCACCATGCGCGCACGTGACAGTCCAAGCGCCCGCAGCGCGGCGATCTCGCCGAGTCGCTGATTCACCGACACCGTCAACAGCACCGTGATCAACAGCACCGCAAACGCCAGCGTCACCGTCGTCAACACCGTCGAGATCTGCTGGAAGTAGGTGAAGCCACCCTGCTGCACGCGCCCGACCATCTGTTCGTTCGTCGCCACGCGCAATTCGGGACGCGCCGCCCGCACCGCGGCAGCCGTCGCGTCGGGATCACCGGACGAGACCACGAGGATCATGTCGGCCGCGTCGTGCACGTTGCCGCTGCAGGCGGTGTCGAGCGTCGCGAGCGATCCGCCCAGTGTCTCCTCGTCACCGAGCTCGAACGGGAAGTCGGCGATGCCCGCGACGATGGCGTTGAAGGGAGGAAGCGCTTCGCGTTGGTCGTCGCGGCAACTGACGCGAATCGGCAGGATGGCGCCGGCATCGACCCCGAGCTCACGTGCCAGTTGCGCGGCGATGACGATCTCGCCGTCGGTCATCACGTCGCGCCCACGCGTGACGTTCCATGGGTGAGCAGCGGTCCCGGCCGTTCCCTCGAAGGTCGCGACGAGCGGTGCCTGGCCGTGCCGTTGAAAGCGGGCTTCGTCGAAACGGATGGCGAGTGCACTGCGCACAGTCGGGACCGCCGCGATTGCCTGCGTGACTGCGGTCGCGTTGGCGATCCGCGGACCCGAGCGTGGCAGATCCGTCGTCGCCGTGACGCGAACGTCATAGCCGGTCCGGTTCAGCAGATCGCGCATCGAGATGAGCAGTCCCTGCGACAGCAGCAGCATGTCGAAGAGCAGCGCGCCGACGGCGGCGACGCCGAGAATCCCGAGGGTCGCGCGCGCCGGCTGGCGCACCAGGCTCCGCCAGGCGAACGGGAGTGCCGTCATCGGCGGACCAGTTGCAGGCCGTTGCGCCGCAGCAACGCCCATGACGCGCCGACGGTGGCGGCGGCGCCGAGAGGAACGGCGATCCACACGCAGGTGGCGGCGATGGCCGGTGAGACGTGGACGAAGACCAGCGCCGTGTCGTACCGCCACTGAAAGAAGCGGTTGATCAACCCTTGCGAGATGATGGCGAGGACGAGTCCGAAGAGCGCGCCGGCGGCGGCCACCAGCAGGCCTTCGAGCAGAATCTGCGTGAGGATGCGCCGCACGGGCAGGCCGATCAGCCGGAGCACGCCGACGGTGTCGCGCCGTTCGTCGACGAGCATGATCGTCAGCGCCAGCAGGAAGACCGTGGCCGCGCTGATCGTCACCGACGCGATCGCCAGGTGAAACCGTCGCAGGACGACGAAGGAGCCGGCGGGGTAGACCTGGTCCGACCGCGTCGCGATCACGCCTGGCATCGACGCCTGCACCTGACGCGCGAATGCCTGCGCATCGCCGGGCTCGTTCAAGGCGACATTGATGCCGTCGAGATGTTCGGTGCCGGCCAGCACATCGGGCGACCGTGTGAGATCGAGCAGATCCGGCAGGTGCAGCCGCACCTCGCGCTGCGGGCTGCCGAGACGTTGCGGATCCGGCGTCGGTTCGTAGATGCCGGCGATGCGGAACTCACGGGCGGCGCCGCCATCGGCTGCGGGTCCGAGCCGCACGATCGATCCGACGGCGAGGTGCTCCGCCTCGGCGAGTTGCCTGGAGACGAGGATGTCTGGTGGAGTGGTGGGGGGCGCCGCTGCGACGGCCGTCGCGACGCAGGAAAGCACCACGACCAGGAGACCGCGGGCGAACAATGACTCGAATTATATCGGCTGTTCTTCCGCGGCTTCGCGATCGCATTGCGCGCGCGGGCGCGGAGTCACCACATGGTCGTGAGCTGACTGTGCTGTTCGTCGGCATCAATCCTGGCGTGCGCTCGGCACTGACGGGCCATCACTTCGCCGGATTCTCGAATCGTTTCTGGAAGCTGCTGTATGACTCGGGTCTCGTTCCCGAGCCGATCGGCTACGCGGATGACGACCGCCTGCCCGAATGGGGATTCGGCGTGACCAACATCGTGCCGCGAGCGACGCCCGGCATCGACACGTTGCGGCGCGAGGAATACGTCGCCGGACGCGCGACCCTTCGGCGCAAGATCCGGCGTTACCGTCCGCCGATCGTGGCGATGGTCGGCGTGACGGTCTTTCGCGCGATGTTCCCCGAACACCGCGGCGCCGTCGTGCCCGGTTTTCAGGAAGAGAAGATCGGCGACTCGCGGGTCTTCGTGCTGCCGAACCCGAGCGGCCGGAATGCGAACTTCACCTATGCCGAGATGCTCGC
>DATJEU010000064.1:0-45329 GCA_035496255.1 Vicinamibacterales bacterium | reverse complement strand
GGCCACGGCCGAACCTCGGCCATCCCGAACTGGTCCATCCTGGCCGTTGGCCCGACGCCGCATCAGCGCCACGTAATCAGTGGTAGCTTCTTGTCGTGTCCGTGACCGTCGTGGTTTCTTGGGCAGGTGAATGATGTTCGTCACGAAGAAGACATTGCCCCGGCGGACCTTCCTGCGAGCGATGGGAACGACCCTGGCGCTGCCCATGCTCGACGCGATGGTGCCGGCGCTCAGTGCGGCGGCGAAGCCGGCGCCGCGCTTCGGGTTCGTCTACATCGCCAACGGCGTCATTCAGAGCCAGTGGGATCCCGCCACCGTCGGCACGGGCTTCGAGCTCACGCCGATCCTCGCGCCGTTCGCCACGGTCAGAAATCAAATCAACGTCCTGACCGGACTGTCGCATCTGCAGGCCGACACGTTCGGCGACGGCACCGGCGACCATCCGCGCGCGTCAGCGGTCTGGCTGACCGGCGTGCACGCGTACGACCGCACGCGGCCCGACGTCGAAGTGAAGCTGGCGACGACGGCCGATCAGTTGATCGCGCAGAGCGTGGGCAGGGACTCCGCGATTCCGTCGCTGGAGCTCGCCGTCGATCAGCCGACGCAGGGCTCCTGTGATTCGGGCGACTGCTTCTACATCAACACGGTCTCGTGGCGGAACGAGACGACGCCAAACCCGACGGAGCAGCATCCGCGCATCGTCTTCGAGCGGCTGTTCGGCGACGGCGGCGGTGCGTCGGCGCGTCAGGCGCGGATCCGCAGCCGCAGCAGCATCCTGGACTCGGTGCGGGCGGAAGCCAGCCGCGTCGCCAACAGTCTTGGCGCCGGCGACAAGGCGAAGCTTGGCGAGTACCTCGATTCGGTGCGCGAGATCGAGCGCCGGATTCAGCACGTGGAGTCGCAGCCGTCTGATCTCGAACTGCCCGATCGCCCGATCGACGTACCGGCGAGCTTCGACGCGCACACGAAGTTGATGTTCGACCTGCAGACGATCGCCTGGCAGGCGGATATCACGCGCGTCTTCAGCCTGGTCCTGTCACGCGAGCTGAGCTCGCGCACGTTCGTCAACATCGGCGTGCCCGAGCAGCACCACGCCGTGTCGCATCACCGCAACGATCCGGAATTGATCGGCAAGAAGGCGCGGATCGACATCTATCAGTCGCAGTTGATGGCCTACTTCCTCGAGCGCCTGCAGGCGACCCCGGATGGCGACGGCACGCTGCTCGAGCACTCGCTGGTGCTGTACGGCGGCGGCATGGGCGACGGCAACCTGCACCGTCACGCCGATCTGCCATGCCTGCTCGCCGGCAGCCTCGGCGGCCAGTTCAAGACCGGCCGCCATCTGCGCTACGAGTCGAACACGCCGATGTCGAACCTGCTGCTGACGATGATGGAGGCGGCCGATGTACGCGTGGATCACTTCGGCGATGCCACCGGCCGGCTCCCGCCCGAGGGATTGACGTTGTAACCAGCCGTTCACACTTCTCAGTTCGCAGTTCCTGGTTCGTGTTCAGGTTCGGATCTCAGCTCCGTCGTTGGAGCCCGTTCGAGCGCTCGAATAGAGGTCGGAACCTGAACCCGAACCGAGAAGCGAGAACACAGAAGCGCGAACCTGCTACTGCGCTCCGAGCTCCTTCGCCAGCGCGTCTGCCTTGTACACCTGGGTCAATCCCGCCCGAATGAACTGCGGGTGGACGGCGACCGTCCGGTTCTGCGCCGCATCGAACCAGTACGAGCCCGAGATCGAATGAATGTTGCCGTCGAACACCAGGCCGACAATCTCGCCTTTCGCGTTCACCATCGGGCTTCCCGAGTTGCCGCCGATGATGTCGGTGTTCGCAACCAGGTTCGCCCGGGTATTCATGTCGAGGTGCGACTTCGCGTCGAGCCATGACTTCGGGAGTGCGAACGGCGGCGCGCCGGTGGCGCGGGCGTAGAGGCGATCGAGCGTCGTGAACGGCTGGACCGGCGTGCCGGCTTCGTTCCAGCCCTGGACGGCACCATAAGTCAGGCGCAGCGTGAACGTCGCATCCGGATAGACGCGCGTCCCATAGACCTTGAAGCGCGCGTCGGCGATTGCCTGTTGCGCACGGCGTTCCGGTCCCTCTACGTCGTTCTCCTCGATCGTCCGCAACCGCCGTGATTCGGCATCCACCGCGCGCGCCAGCACGATCATCGGATCGGTGCTCGCGGCGATGGCCGCCTGGCCGCCGTCGTACAACTTGAGTCGCACGGCTGGATCGGCGAGCGTGGACTTCGTGATCAGCTCCTTCGCGCGTGCGTCCGGACTGGCGCTGCCGAGCACGCTCTTGATGACCGGATGATCCGGGCCGAGATATTCACGCATCCGTTCGAGTGAGAACGACAGCCGTACCTGTTCCACGTCCGGGTAGATCGGGCGCTTCGCTTCGAGTTCCTCGCGCAGTTGCGCCAGCGCCGCATCCGTGTACTCACGCAGGCGGCTGGCATTCGGCTTCGTGCGTTCATCGGCCGCGCGCACGAGTGAGCGCGCATAGGCGAACAACTCGCTGTTGAAGCCGGCGGCGCCTTCGAGGAACGTGTATGGAATCAGGATGTCGCGATAGCGCTGCTCGGCCTTCGCGATCTGGTCCCATGCCGCCAGCGTGCTCTTGTTGCCGCTCTTCCGCACGGCGGCCTTGAGCTTCTGCTCGTCGGCCGCGCGTTGATCCATCATCCGATCGTCGAGCAGCGAGACGAGCTGCATGCGCCGTACCTTGTGCGAGTTCTCGATCGTGTCGAGATATTCCTTGGCGGTCCGCTGCGCTTCAGGCGAGGTCTTCGAGAACTGGATCAGGCGTCCGCGCAGCTCGGAGTAGCGCAGCAGCCAGAATGGCAGATACAGATCGCGCTGCGTCTTCAACTGCGCCACCGTCTTCAACCGTTCGGTGGTGCCCGGATGCCCGGCGACGAACACCGGTTCGCCGGCCGCAGCGCCGTTCCAGTTGATCGTCAGGTGCGTCGGCGTCGCCGCGGGTGTGCCGTTTTCGTAGGCCCGCAGCACCGACATGTCGAGGCACCAGCGCGGAAACTGGAAGTTGTCCGGGTCGCCGCCGAATGCGGCAATCGCCGCCTCCGGCGCGAACGCCAGCCGCACATCGTCGTAGCGCTTGTACTTGTAGAGCCAGTACTGACCGCCCTGATACAACGTCACCGCTTCGCACTTCCGTGGGGCCCCCGCCTTCGTCGCGGCCTCTTCGCAGTTGCTCTCCAGATCGGTGAGCGCCTTGTTGCGCGCCGTCGCGATCTGCGCCGTGGCGACACCGGCGATCGCTTTCGTGACCTGCGGTGTGACGTTCTCGGTTGCCATCAGCACCGAGACCTGCTGTCCCGGACAACGGACCTCGTCCTGGCGTCTGGCGGCGAGGAAGCCCTGCGCGATGTAGTCGTGCTGCGCGGTGGACAGATCGCTCAGGCACTCCGCGGAGCAGTGATGGTTCGTGAGGATCAGGCCGTCGGGCGAGACGAACGAACCGGTGCAACCGCTTTCGAGCCTGACCACCGACTGCTGCACGTGCTGCAGCCAGTCGCTGGTCAACGTAACCTTGTACTTGGTGGCGATGACGTTCCTGGGCACGTTGTCGAACGTCCACATGCCCTCGTCGGCGGCGACGCCGGCGCCCATCGCGATGGCGCATGCAATGACGAGAAAACGCTTCATGAGAATCACTATATCCGCACGCTGCAGCGCCGCCGCGCGCGCCCACGCGGCGAGATCTCGCCGTGCCTGAGCTTCCAGAGGTCGAGTATGTTCGCCGCTTCCTGCGGCCGGCCATGCAGGACGCGACCATCGAGCAGGTGATTCTCCGGCGCGCGAACCTCCGCATCCCGTTCGGAGGGGACTTTGCGGCGCGCCTCGAAGGGGCGGTGGTGCGCGCGGTGAAGCGCCGCGCAAAGTACCTGCTCGTGGAGCTGTCATCCGGCGACGCGCTGGTGATGCACCTCGGTATGTCGGGCTGGTTCCGCGTTTGTAGACCGGGTTCCATGGAGCGGCGCCGACAGCAGGGCAGGTCGAGTGCGGGGGAGCAGACCCGGCAGGAAGACGTGCTCGACAAACACGATCACGTCGTCTTCGAGATGTCCAACGGCGCGACGGTCATCTTCACTGATCCGCGACGGTTCGGTTTCATGAAAGTCCTGTCGCCGGCCGGCGTCGCCGCCGACCGGGCGCTCGCCGTTCTCGGACCCGAGCCGCTCGCAAGAACGTTCACGGCGGCGGTGCTGGCGCGAGCGCTCGCCGGACGGAAGACGTCGCTCAAGGCGGCGCTGCTCGATCAGCGCACGGTTGCCGGGCTCGGCAACATCTACGCGTGCGAGGCGCTGCACGTCGCGAAGCTCTCGCCGACGCGGCGCGCCTCGACGCTGGCGACCAGGCGCGGTGAGCCGAAGCCGGAGACGCTCGCGCTCGTGAAGGCGATTCGCCGCGTGCTCGAGGACGCGATCGCGCATCAGCATCGAGCCGGCGGTGACGATCGGTTCCGCGTCTACGATCACGAGGGGCGACGCTGCCCACGGCGCGGATGCCCTGGCATGATCACGCGGATCGTTCAGGCGGGCCGCTCCACGTTTTTCTGTCCTGTCTGTCAAAAGTAGCAACGAGCCGCGTCTACAATCAATCGCGTGCCTCGCGTCCGCTCGCGCATTCACGACATCGTGCTGCCGCCCTTCGATCCGCTGAACTCGCGTGCGGCGGAGCTGCGCGCTGCCGGCCATCAGGTGATTTCGCTCGGGCAGGCCGTTCCGTTTTTCGCGCCACCGCCAGCAGCGATCGAAGCGGCGCGCCGCGCGGTCGATCGTCCGGAGGTGCATCGCTACGTCACCGATCCCGGGCTGCCGGGCCTGCGTGATGCGCTGGCGGCGAGGCTGCCGGGTTCGATCACGCGTGACGATCTGTTGATCACCGCGGGTGGAAACCACGCGTTCACGCTGGTGCTCACCACGATTGTCGATGCCGGGGATGAGGTGGTGCTCCACGCACCGTACTTCACCAATCACCACGGCGCGATCGTCGCGGCCGGTGCGGCGCCGGTCGAAGCGCCAGTTGCCGATCGCAAGATGTTTGCGGTGCGCTGGAGCGACCTCGAGCCGCATCTGACGCCGCGCACGAAGGCCGTCGTCCTCTGCAACCCGAGCAACCCGACGGGTGCGCCCGTCGATGCGCGTGACGGCGAGCAGATCGTGGGCGAGCTGGCGCGGCGTGGCATCTTCGTCATCAGCGACGAAACCTACATGCATTTTGCCTACGAGGGCGGCCACTGGAGTGCCGCCTCGGTGGACGGCTGGCGCGAGAACGTGATCGTCATCGGCACGTTCTCGAAGTCGTTCGGCATGATGGGGTGGCGCGTGGGTTTCGTGCAGGCGGATGCCGCGATCTGCGCGGAGGCCGTCAAGGTGCAGGACGCGATGATCATCTGCGCGCCGGCGATTTCCCAGATGGCCGGAGAGGCGGCCGTGCGCGACGCCTGGACCTACGCCGAATCGTTCCACGCCGAGCTGCGCGCGCGCCGCCGAATCCTCTCCGAGGCGCTCGCCGCGATCCCCCGGGTACACTGGGTGCCGACGCGCGGCGGCCTGTTTGCCTTTGCGCGCGTCGACGGATGCACCGATTCCACCGCGTTGGCGCGCGACCTGCTCGAGGATGCGCACATCGTGACGATCCCCGGTGCCGCCTTCGGCCCAAGCGGTGAAGGCCACTTGCGCATTTCATACGGCTACGCCAATCAGGCGGATCTCACCGAGGCGATGGGCAGGCTGCAGGAGTTCCTCGCACGATCAGGATCAGAGGGGGCAGAGGAGCGGATCTCGCGCAGAGAAAATCCCTAGCTCTGCCTGCCTCGGCCTATCCGCTGATCCGCGCGAGATCCGCTATCTCTCTCCACTTTGCTTCCTGGGAGCGCCGCTCTCAGCCGCATCCAGATCGGGCATGTACACGCGCAGGCTGCCGTCAAGAAGGGTTTTCGAATAGCCGGCCGCCAACTGCTTCTGGTGCGCGCCTGGTGAAAACTCGAACGCGTCCTTCGGATCCGCGTCGATCAACAGCAGGTCAGTGTTCTCCATCGTCAGCCGGCCGAACTTCAAGCGGTTGCCGCGATAGTGCATGTAGTTGCCGCGACGCTCCGGGCCGTGCGCTGCGCTCCGGCCGAAGGTCTGGACGATGCGCGTGGGCTCGATGCGGACGGCGGTGAGCTGACCGCTGATGCGCGGGTCGGGCAGCAGCGTCGCCGGATCGAGCACGATGTCGTTGCCCTCGGTCGCAAACCCGCGCGACGGTGCCGAGGGGATCAGGTTGTCGAGCTCGATGTGCAGCAGCTTCAGTACGCCCTTCGCCGGGACGCCCGCCGTCTTCACCGATTCCGGTGTGACGCGGATCTTGCCGTCCGGTGTCGCCGAGACGTTGCCGACGACCGTGAACGGGACCTGCACACCCTTCTGAAGCTTGCCTTGCTGCTTCACGAGGCCGTCTTCGATCGTGATCGTCGCGTGCCGGATCGGCGGGCCGCCGGCAGTGAACACGCGCTGATTGAGGAGGTTCGTCAGGCTTGCAGGGCTCATCGCGATCTCGCCCGCGTCGATACGCAGCTCGTACGACGTCACGTCGTCGAGGTTCGGCGGCGCGTTTGCCCGTCGGCTGATGAGCGCCCCCTGCAGGCGCCGCACCTCGAGGACAACGCCCGGCGCCACGTGAAAATTGATCGCCTGGAAATCGACGGCCACCGGGCTCGTCGTTTGTGAGGCACCGGCCGCAAGCAGCGTCAGCAACACGGCGATGAGCGGTCTCATGCATCGATCAGGGGCAATCCAGGTACCGTTGCCGGCGCGCAGCACCTACGGCGACGTGAGGCCAGCGGCCGCTGCCGCTGACCTACGTGGGACGTAATTGGATTTCGTGGGGAAGCGTGGAGACAGAGGAGGCAGAGGACATGGAGGAGGTGGACATCGCCTTCAGCAGGTCGTCACGCGTGGCGGTCGGCGGGAGGTCGAGGTTGCTGTTGAGGGCGTACAGCTCGAAGGGGTAACGGTGATAGCGCGGACCTGCTGGAGCACCGCGCCCCAGAGAGCCTGCCCGTCGCAGTGCCCAGCACTTTACTCAAACCGACCCGGTCGGACAAACTCGACCCACTGTCGATCGCGGCGCTGCCCATTCGACGTGTAACCAGAGACGCCGAGTGGCGCAGAGAGGTACTGATGAACATCCGAATGAAGAACAAACTGCTCTGGATCGTCCAGGCCATCCTCGCGATCCTGTTCGTGTTCGCGGGGATCACGAAGCTGGTGGCGGACCCGGTGCAGCTCGCGGCGGATTCCCACATGCCGGCGACGTTCCTGCACTTCGTTTCAATCTGTGAGATTCTCGGCGCCGTCGGTCTGATCATCCCCGGCGTGACCGGCATCCAGATATCGCTGACACCGGTTGCGGCCGCGTGCCTCGTGGTAATCATGATTGGCGCCGTCGTCAGCACGGTGATGTATCAAACGGCGGCGCTTGCGATCTTCCCGGCCATCGTTGGCCTGTTGTTGATCGTGATCGTGGTCGGCCGGCGGCGAATTCCACCCGGATCCGGTGCGCACCACGCGGTGGCCTGATCCCTTCGCGCGCAAGGCGCGCAAGACTTCGGAGTCGTGTATGAACCGCAGGCTGGTCACGCTCGTGACCGTCGTCGCATGCTTCTCTGCCGCCGCAGAGCCCGCACGCGCGCAGCCGCGCGCCGGCACGTTCAACGTCGACGAGGCGACGATCGCGGACATCCAGCGGGCGCTGTTGCAGAAGCGCATCACGACGGCCGGCCTGGTCGAACAGTATCTCCGGCGAATCAAGGCGTACAACGGCACGTGCGTGAACCAGCCGCAGGGCATCCTCGGACCGATCACGACCATCGCCCACGCGAAGCAGATCAACGCGCTGGTGACGCTGAATCTCCGCCCGGCGGCGCGGGAGAAGTGGGGCTTCGATGCGCGCAAGGCGCGCAGCCTGACTGATGCCGCCGACAACGCGGCGTCCATGCCGGACGCGCTTGAAACCGCCGCGACGCAGGACCGTCAACTCGCGCGCACCGGACGACTCGTCGGGCCGCTCCATGGCGTCGTGATGGCCATCAAGGATCAGTACGACACCTTCGACATGCGGACCACAGCCGGTGGCGACGTGCAGTACGCGAACGATCGACCGCCGGACGATGCGACGTTCGTCAAGCGCCTGCGCGACGCTGGCGCGATCATCCTGGCGAAGGCGAATCTGGCGGAGTACGCCGTCGACGGCGCGCGCAGCTCCTACGGCGGCACGTTCTGCAATCCGTACGACACCGAACGCGAGCCCGGCATGTCGAGTGCGGGGTCGGCGAGCTCCGTCGCCGCGAATCTGGTGACCTGCGCGATCGGCGAAGAGACCGTCGTGTCGATCCGGTGGCCGGCGTCGGTGAACAGCCTCGTCGGCCTTGCGCCGACGGTCGAACTGGTGAGTCACGACGGGATGATCGGCGCCGGCATCAACATGCGGACCGGGCCGATCTGTCGTACCGTCGCGGACGCGGCGAAGGTGCTGGACGTGATTGCGGGCTACGACACCAAGGATCCGATCACGGCATTCAGCATTGGCCGCCTGCCGTCGACCGGATACGCCGCCGCCGCGTCGGCGCGACGCCTCGACGGCCTGCGCATCGGCGTGATTCGCGAATACATGGATCGCGAGCACTACACGAAGGCCGACGAGCAGAGCCTCGATCTCGTCGAGCACGCGCTCGATGACCTGAAGCGGCTCGGGGCGACCATCGTCGATCCCGGACCCGGCGGCGCGCTGTTCAAGCAGTGCGTCGATCGGGAGTCGCCGGCGCTGCTGCGTCAGCAGGGGCCGGTCTCGCTGCTGTCGCTGAACACCATCGGGGTGACCGGAGAGGATCGCTACCAGATCAACCGGTATCTGCAGGAGCGCGGCGACGCGAACATCCACTCGAACGCGGATCTGATCACCAAAGCGCAGTTCTACAACGATCCGAATTTTCCGGATCGGCGGCAGGCACGTGAGGGGGCGGAGCGGCAGACGACCTATGACCCGTCGCAACGTTTGACGTCACGCTTCGGGCTGCAGGCGCTGCTGCTGGCGTGCATGCAGGAACAGAAGCTCGATGCGCTCGTGTCGCCGATGTCGACCGTGCCGCCACGCAAGCTGACGAATCCGCGCGAGCCTGCGGCCGGCGGCCGCACGCCAATCGGGTTCTCGCTGATTGGCCAGCAGGGATTTCCCGCGATTACCGTCCCGGCCGGTTTCACGACCGAGGTCTGGGATCGCGAGCGTGACGGTGCCGGTACGCGGCTGGTGGGACCCGTGCCTGCGCGGCTGCCGGTGGGTGTCGATTTCATCGCCCGTCCGTTCCAGGAGTCGCTGCTGATCCGGATCGCCGCGGCGTACGAGGCGGCGACGCACCATCGTGTTCCGCCGCCGGAATTCGGTCCGGTGCCCCTCAACCCTTGACCGTCCACCCCTTTTTCCTGAGCCGCTCGCGGATGCGATCGCGGTGGTCGCCCTGGAGTTCGACCGTCTCGTCCGCCACCGTCCCGCCCGTCCCGCACGCCCGCTTCAACTCGCCGGCGAGCTCCTTGAGGAACGCCGCGTTGTTCGGGAGATCGTAGACGACGGTGACCGTCTTCCCGCCCCGCCCCGACTTCTCGAGCCGCAGCTTCGCGATGACCTTGCCAGGCACTGCATCATCACGAGCGAACTGATCGCTGCACGTGCAGTCGCGCTGCGGCCAGCCGCACTTCGGACATTTGCCGGCAGTGGCGGTGGAGTAAACCGGTTTGTAGTTGGACATGCGCTGACTGGTGCTGGTGAATGCCTCATCGTTCGTGGCCCGGCCAGATCGAGGCTGGACGTTCATGGTCCGGCGGCCTCGACAACCGATTCGATCTCGATGAGATCGCCATCGCTCAACGTGACGTCGCCTGCGCCGATGACTCCATCGACCTGATCCGGCGTGCGGCCGCCGACGATCGCCGCGGTGACGGCCGGATGCCGAAGCGTCCAGGCGATTGCGACCTCGCCGGCGGATCGGCCATGCCGCGCGCCGATCGTCTTCAACACGTCGGCGATGCGCAGGTGCCGTGACAACGCCGGCTCCTGGAATCGCGGGCTGTTGCGGCGCCAGTCGTCCGCCGGAAACGCTGCGATGCGCTCCCGTGTCATCGTTCCCGTCAGCAACCCCGAGCCCATCGGCGAATAGACGATCACGCCGATGTTGTGCACGGCGCAGTACGGCAGGATCTCCGCCTCGACCTCTCGGCGGATGAGCGAGTACGGCGGCTGCAACGACGCGATCGGCGCGATGGGCCTGACGCGCTCCAACTGTTCGACGCTGAAGTTCGAGACGCCGATGTGGCGGACCTTGCCTTCCTCTCTCAGGCGGGCGAGCGTTTCCCACCCTTCGCGGATCTCGCCCTCCGGGTCCGGCCAGTGAATCTGATAGAGATCGATCGCGTCCACCCGCAGCCGCCGCAGGCTGGCTTCGCACTCCTCGCGCACGGAGCTCGCTTCGAGACTGCGATAGATCTTGCGCCCGGCGTCCCACCGCAGCGAGCACTTCGTAAACACGTACGGCTTCTCGCGCAGCGGCGCGATCGCGCGGCCAACCACTTCTTCGGAATGCCCGAGGCCGTACACCGCGGCGGTGTCGATCCAGTTCATGCCGCGCTCGACCGCGCGGCGGATCGTCGCGATCGAGACGTCGTCATCCTGGGTGCCCCAGCCGAATTGATAGTCGCCGCCGCCCACCGCCCAGCTTCCGAACCCGAGGCGAGTGATGACGAGATCCGAATTTCCGAGCGTGCGTGTCTGCATGGTCAGTCGTGTCAGAGGCGGCCGGACCTTCGTGGTCCGGCGGTTGTCCGGAGCCCGCCGCCCGTGCCGGAGTCTTGGTAGTCTGGGTGCGGATGCCCGACACCAAGGATACCGAGCTTACCGCCCTGATCGAACTCCTCGAATCGATTGCCGGCAACGTGCGGCGGCTCGATGAGATGCCGGAGGGCGACCGCGCACGCCTCAAGACGGCGATCAGCCGGATCGCGCATCCGGATCGCAACGTGCGCCGCAAACTCCGTCGTGAGGAACTGCGCGCGCATCGCGCGGCACGGGTGCGGAAGACCGAAGCGTCGCGGCACGAGACCGGCATCCGTGAGCTGCGGCGAAGGCCGGTCATCAATACGCCGAACTACTTCCTCGGTCCGGCCGCACGCGATCCGCTCCAGGACGCCGCGCCCGCCGCGGGCGACGGCGCAACGACGACGGAAGAACTGCCGCACTGCTACGTCTGCAAGCGGAAGTACACCGTCATTCATCATTTCTACGATCAACTGTGTCCCGACTGCGCGGCGCTTAACTACGCGAAGCGCTTCGAGCTCGCTGACCTGCGTGGCCGCGTCGCTCTCATCACCGGCGGCCGCGTGAAGATCGGATATCAGGCGGCGCTGAAGCTGTTGCGGAGCGGAGCGCGCGTGATCGTGACGACGCGCTTCCCGCGCGACTCGGCGAAGCGCTACGCCAGCGAGGCCGACTTCGCGTCGTGGAGCGACCGGCTGGAGATCTTCGGGCTCGATCTGCGGCACACGCCGAGCGTCGAGGCGTTCTGCCACGAACTGCTGGCCACGCACACCCGCCTCGACTTCATCGTCAACAACGCGTGTCAGACGGTGCGGCGGCCACCGGCGTTCTACGCACACATGATGGAGAACGAACGGGCGGCGCTGCGCGATATGCCGGCCGACATAAGGAAACTGCTTGGCGCGTATGAAGGACTGCGTGGATATCACATCCTTCCCGAGGGTCCGGCCGGCGCGGACGGGATGCGAGCGACCGCCGCTGACGATCCTGCGCAGGTACGGCGCCTGGAAAATATTGCCGGCCTCACGCACGCGGCGCAACTGTCGCAGGTCGCCCTGCTGCCGGAGGACTACGCCGGGTCCGTCTCGGCCAGGACGCCGGCGGACAAGTCGCGGAACCGGTCCGACGCCGGGTCGGCGACGAGGGGCCCGGCCTACTCCGACCTCGCAGGGCGAGATCCGCAAGGCGGTTCCGCCAGCGATCTGTTCCCCCGTGGCCGCCTCGATCAGGATTTGCAGCAGATCGATCTGCGGGGTCGCAACTCGTGGCGGCTGCTGCTGCACGAGGTGTCGTCGGTGGAACTGCTCGAAGTCCAGCTGGTCAACGCCGTGGCCCCGTTCATCCTCAACGGCCGTCTCAAGCCGCTGATGCTCCGCACGCCCGAACGCGACAAGCACATCGTCAACGTGTCGGCGATGGAGGGGCAGTTCTATCGCAACTTCAAGACGACGAGGCATCCGCACACGAACATGGCGAAGGCGGCGCTGAACATGATGACGCGGACGTCGGCCGCCGATTACTTCAACGACGGCATCCATATGAACAGCGTGGACACCGGGTGGATTACCGACGAAGATCCCGCGGAGATCGCCGCGCGCAAGACTGCCGAGCACCGTTTTCACCCGCCGCTCGACAGCATCGACGGCGCGGCGCGCATCGTCGATCCAATCATCAACGGCTTCAACACCGGCGCCCCCGTCTGGGGACAGTTCCTGAAGGACTACAAGGCCACAGAGTGGTAGGCGGCTGGAACTACTTGCCAGTGGCTGGGTGGCTAGTGGCTCGTGGGCAGTGGCGGTAGTGGGCGTTAGGAGTTGGGACGTCTGGGAATTTGGAGTTTGCAATGAGCATCATCGGTGTCCACGCCCTCTTGTACACGTCCGAGCCCGAGAAGGTGCGCGCGATCCTGCGCGACGTGTTTCACTTCCGGCACATCGAGGCGCACGACGGCTGGCTGATCTTCGGGCTGCCGCCAGCCGAGATGGGCGTGCATCCTGCCGGGCCTCCGCATGGTCGGCCCGGCATGCACGCGATCAGTTTCATGTGCGACGACATCCACACGACCTCCGCGGAACTGCGCGCGAAAGGGATCGACATCAGGGGCGAACCGCAGAATCAGGGTTGGGGTGTGACGATGGTGATGTCGTTGCCGGGCGGATGCGACGTGATGCTGTATCAACCGCGCCACCCGCTGGCGATCGACAAGGGAACGGCGAGCGGTGTTCAGTCCAGCGTCGACAAAGAGCTGCTATGAGGCGGGACGCGCGTGTGCGTGTGTTCCCGCGGCTTGATTGAGTGCAGCGAGAAACGTCTCCGGTGGCTGGGCGCCGGAGAGCGCGAAGCGGTTGTCGATCACGAAGAACGGCACGCCGGTGACGCCGAGGCGCCGCGCTGCATCGATGTCCGCAGCGACCGCGTCCGCATAGCGGCGGTCGCGGAGCGCGGCTTCGGCTTCGCCTCGATCGAGTCCAACGTCGTCGACAAGCGGCAGCAGCGACGGCGCGTCGAACAGCGAACGCCGCTCGGTGAAATAGGCGCGATAGAGCCGCTCGAGGAGCGCGTCCTGCACGTCGCGCTCGCGCGCGAGGTGCAACAGTTGATGCGCGTCGAACGTGTTTCCGGTGACCGTGCCGTCAAGGTGATACTCGAGGCCGTCGGCGGCCGCCGTCGCCGTCATCCGGGCGTCCATGTCGTCAACCTGCTGCGGCGACAATCGGTACTTGCGCATCAGCATCTCGCGACGACTGGATGTCACGCCGGGAGTTGCGGCAGGGTTCAATTGAAATGAATGATGGACCAGCTCGACGCGATCGCGGCCGTCAAACTGTGCCAGCGCGTGCTCGAACCGCCGTTTGCCGATGTAACACCACGGACACACCGGATCCGACCAAACATCGACGCGCATCGTCTTACCACCTTACCGTATGAATGCCGACGTCGGGTCGCTGGCGATCGGTACCTGGGTCGTGCGGCTCGTTCTCGCCGGGCTCATCGGCAAAGCGATCGTCGATCAGCGCTATCGCGTCGCGCTGATTGCGGTCGTGCTGACGTTGGTCGGCATCCTTGGCATCCCGCGGGTAAACCCTGCGCTCGTGACGTCGTATCTGGCAATCGTGGACATCGGCCTGATGTTCGTGATCGTCGGGGGCGACATCCGGATCACGTGACCCGGGTCGATTTGGTAGAGTTGCTAGATCACTTCCTCGAGGAGATTCAGATGATGCGTTATCTCGCGCTGGCCGTGGCCACGGCCGCGATCGCCACGGTCACTCTCAGCGCCCAGTCGACGTTGACCTCCACCGCCGGGTGGAAGGAACGCATCGACGCCAGCACGGAAGCTGCGGATCCGGATCCGGCCGGTGACGTGAAGTTCGAAGCCATCCCCGGTGGCTTCCACACGGCGAACCCGAAGGCGGCCGTCTTCTACAACCCGTCGAACACCGCGACCGGCAATTACACGCTGAAAGGAACCTTCTCGCAGAACCAGCGCAGCAGTCACATCAACTACATCGGGTTCGTGTTCGGGGGCAAGGATCTCGCCGGCCCGATGGAGAGCTACACCTATTTCCTGATCGCACCGCAGAACGGAACCTTCCTGGTGAAGCAGCGCACGGGCGCCGGCAACCAGGACACCAAGGACGTGGTGGCGAAGACGCCGAGCGACGCGATCGTGAAGCTCGACGCCAACGGCAAGGCGACCAACACCATCGAGGTGCGCGTGGAGGCGGCGAAGATCGACTACGTTGTCAACGGCAAGGTCGTGACGTCGACGCCGAAGACCGGCATCAATACCGACGGCACCTGGGGAATGCGAGTCAATCACGCGCTGCCTGACGTGTCGATTACGGCGCTGTCGGTGTCGAAGTAGGCCGAGCGTGACGCCGGTCCGCCGCCCTGCGGAGGGAACGCGGACCTCACATCAGATGGGCATTCGCATCGCGATCGTCCTCCTGGTTCTGGCCACTGTGCCGCTGTCGGCACAGTGGCCTTTGTATGTACCGCCAGGCACGCCGCGCCGCGCCGACGGTTCGATCGATCTCGACGCGCCGGCGCCGCGTACGCGCGACGGCAAACCGGATCTCTCCGGTGTCTGGGACAGCCGCGTACCGCCGGCGGGACGTCTTGGCGCACCGATGCTGCCCTCGCTCGACGGCGCGCCGGTGGCGACATTTCCCGAGGTCGGCGCGAACATCACGGGCGGTCTGCCGTTCACGCCGTGGGCCGCCGACCTCCGCCGCCAGCGGATGGCCACGCATTCCAAGGACAATCCCGACGCGCACTGCCTGCCGCTCGGGTTCATGCAGCTGCACACGCACTCGCAGCCGCGGAAGATCGTGCAGAGCGCGAACGTGATCGTGATCGCGTACGAGGCGAACGCCGGCCTGCGTCAGATCTTCCTCGACGGCCGGACGCTGCCCCCCGAAGATGCGCAGCCCACCTGGTACGGCTACTCCGTCGGGCGCTGGGACGGCGACACGCTGGTCGTCGACACGAGCGGGTTGCGTGACGATGGGTGGCTCGACGTGAACGGCAGCCCGTTCACCGGCCAGGCCCATGTCACCGAGCGCTTCCGCCGCGTGAACTTCGGGCGCCTGCAGATCGACGTCACGGTCGACGATCCGAAGGCCTACACGCGGCCGTGGACGATCCGCGTCAACCACCGGCTGCTGGCCGACGATGAGTTGATCGAGTTCGTGTGCGAGAACGAGAAGGACGCCGCACACCTGAGCGAGTGAGATGGCTGGCCGCGACCGGATCAAACTGAAGACGCGAGCGGTGATTCGCCGAGGGCGCGAAGTGCTGCTGTCGTACGCGATCGAGCCCGGAACCGGCGCGCGTTTCGGCCGTTTTCTCGGCGGCGGCATCGAGTTCGGCGAACACGCGGAAGCGACGCTCCGCCGCGAGATTCACGAGGAAATCGGCGTCGAACTGGGGACGGTGTCGCTGCTGGGCGTCATCGAGGACGTGTGTGAATGGGGCGGCCGTCACCATCACGAGGTCACGTTCGTCTTCACGGCGACGTTCGCGGACGCGGAGATGTACTCGCGGGACGCATTCACGGTCGACGAGGACGTGTGTGACGGCGCCGCCGTGTGGGTACCGCTCGAGCGGCTGACGAGCGGTGCCATCCCGATGTATCCCCCGGAGCTGGTGACGCTGCTGCGCGCGATGCCGGCGTGACCGTGCGATCGCGGCGACGGTTCGCGCGCGCGCGGTGCTGCTTTCACGCACGCATGGCGGCAGATTTCAGGCATAATTCCCCAGTTCGCGCCGGCAGATCCCGCAGATCGCGGTGACGTGGCGCGTGAGGAGAGCGGATGGCGAAGAAGAGCGCGAAGAGTGCGAAGGGTGCAAAGAAGAAGGCGGCCAAGAAAACGGTGCGCAAGACTGCGGCGAAGAAGGGCGCCCGCAAGTCCGCAGGCCGCGGCCGCGCGAACGCCGCGTTCATGGCCCCTGTCACTCCGGACTCGGCGCTCGCGGCCGTCGTCGGCGACCGGCCGATGCCGCGGACCGAGATCACCAAGCGGCTCTGGGCCTACATCAAGAAGAACGGCCTGCAGGACCAGAAGAACCGGCGGATGATCAAGGCCGACGCGTCACTCAAGACCGTGTTCGGCGGCAAGGCTGCCGTGAACATGTTCGAGATGACGAAGCTGGTGAACAAGCACGTCAAGGCCTGAACGGCGCCCCACGAGTCGAGACGCTGCGTGTCGACACCGACGCGCACCGTCTCGCCCCCTCCCTAGAGTCCCGGCCGCGACGAGCTCGTTGGCACCGCTTTCACGACCAGCGGCTGTGACTCCGACGTCTGCACCCGCACCGGTTCGGTGAGGCGCGCATTGACGGTGCCGGTCGTGTCCGTGCGCAGCGGCGTCGAGCCCGGATCGACGATCGCGTGCATCTGGCGGAGCGGCCCGCCACTCACCGGCAGTTCTCCGGCGATCGCCACGGGCACGTAGGCGGGCTGTCCGCGCTGCGGCTCGAATCCGCGAATGATGACGGGAGTGGCCGCCTGCTGCGCCTGCGCCGCGGCCGGCGTCGGCACGACGTCCTTCAGTCCGATCCACGCCAGCTCGATCGCAATTACCGTCAGCACGATCCGAAGGTATCGGTCAGACATACGCACGCTCCTGTGGCGTAGACGCTACCATCACCAAATGGGTTTGCCACTCGAGCTGTTTCGCCGGCTCACGACCGGCGTTTACGTGATCGCGGCGTCACATGCCGGGCAGAGCGATGCGTTCACCGCCGCGTGGGTGATGCAGGTGTCGTTCGACCCGCTGCTCGTTGCGGTCAGCGTCAACCCGCACCACGCGACCTGGCCGCTCGTTCGCGATGGCCGTCGGTTCGTCGTCAGCGTGCTGACGCAGGGGCAGCAGGAGATCGCGCGTCGGTTCGGAACGGCTTCGGGCCGCGACGCGGACAAGCTGGCGGGTGCGCCGATGATGCCTGCGGGGGGCGGACACGCCGTCGCAGGCGCGGCGGCCTGGCTCGAGTGCACCGTGCACGACTTCGCCGATGCCGGCGATCACGTCCTCGTGCTCGGACGGGTGATCGGCGGTGAGGTACTCGATCGCGACGCGCCGCTGCTGCGCTACGACGAGACCGGCAACATGGACGGGAGTGAGTCGCTGTATCCGGCCGCGTTCGGGTGAACTTCGTTTGCGTCGTACCCTTCGTTACCTGGGTGTACCGAAGACCTGGACGTAGTACTTCGTCCCGTTACTGGCGGTCGCGTAGCCGGCGCCGATTTCCGTGAACGCCGTGTTGAGAATGTTTTCGCGGTGGCCGACCGAATTCATCCAGCCGGCGACCGCATCGGCTGCGGTCGCATATCCAGATGCGAGGTTTTCGCCCCAACTGGCATACGAGTAACCTGCGGCGGCGAGGCGATCGGCTGGCGTGGGGTAGGACGCGCCGGGGACGTTGTGCTCCAGCACCTGCAGCTGCGCCACCTGGTCCGCCTGCAACTGCGCGGCGGTATTGAGTTTCGCGTTCATCTGCAGCGTCGGGACGCCGGCGCGGGTTCGTTCGACATTCGTCAGGTCGATGATCGACTGAACGATGGCCGCGGTCGAGGGGGACGGGTTGGATGGCGCAGATGGGCTGGACGGGTCGGAATTGTCATGTCCGGAAGGACTGGTCGGACCCGAATCGCCGCCCCCGCATCCGGCCAGAAACAGCGCCAGCGCGACCACGGCTCCGGTGGTCCGCCGGATTCGGCGACGGACTGCGCAATCGGCTTGCCCCGAACCGTGGCAGGGTTTATTCTCACGCGGCATAATTGTCAGTATCGTCCGCGAGGGCGCCGGCGTGCAGCCGGGCGTTTCCCAAGGAGATTTCCCGTGAGCACTCGTATGAATCACAGGCTGTTGCTGGCGGCGACGGTGGCCGCATTGGCCGTGACACCGGCGATCATGGACGCGCAGCGTCAGGGCGGCGGCGCACCCGCAGCAGCGCCCGGCGCGGCCCAGGGTCGTGGCGGTGGCGGCCGTGGCGCGGGCCGTGGACCGAACCTGCCTCCCGCGACCCCGGCGCCGCGATTGGCCAATGGGAAGCCCGATTTGAGCGGCCACTGGGCCAATCCCTACACGCCTGACATGGCAGCGGGCATGAACGTGCTCGACCCGAAGACCCGCATGCCGCTGATGTTCGAGCACAAGGGTGAGCCGTTGCCCGACGCCCGGCCGTCGGCCACGGGCCGCGGTGCCAGGACGTATGACCTGCCGTACACCGCCTGGGGCTTGAAGCAGTGGAAAGAATACGACCCCGTCAACAAGGGAGACTACGCCGGCACCTGCCTGCCGTTCGGCATGTCGCGGAACATCAACTCGCCGCACGGCCTGCAGATGGTGCAGAACAACGACGCGCTGGCCATCCTGTTCGAACAGAACACCTGGTTCCACTGGATCCCGACCTCGGCCACGTTCAAATGGCCGGCTGACATTCCAGAGAGCTGGAACGGCGTTTCCGTGGGACACTGGGATGGGGACACGTTGGTGGTCGAGACGAAGGGCTTCAACGGCTACACCCGCCTCGACACCTCCGGTCATCCGCAGAGCAAGGAACTGGTGATGACCAACACCTTCCTGCGCAAGGATTCGAACACGATCGAGCACACCGTAACGGTGCACGATCCGAAGACTTACACGATGGACTGGATGAACGTCCGGACCTGGCGTATCAAGCCGGCGGGCGACGTCATCATGGAATATTCGTGTGAGGAGAACAATCTCGACAACATTCTCAACGGCGCCATCAAGCGCTGGACCCCACCCGAGGACGAGAACTAATACGGCTTACTAGGCACGACGAGGGAGGATTTTTCCAATGGCACGCAAAGCCTCGGTTTTGTTCATCGCCGCGATCGCGATGGTCATGGGTATCGCGACGGCACGGGCGCATCACTCGGTAGCGGCGGAGTTCGACACCAACCAGCCAATCTCCTTCAAGGGCACGATCAAGAAGGTTGAGTGGACGAACCCGCACATTTACACCTCGGTCGAGACCAAGACGCCGGATGGCAAGACGGTCGTCTACCGCGTCGAAGGCGGTCCGCCAAACTCGCTGTTCCGTCAGGGGTGGCGCAAGGATTCGTTGAAGCTCGGTGAGGAAGTGACCGTCACCGGCATCCGCGCCAAGCGCGCCGACTCGATGAACATCGGGCAGGCGACCATCACGACCGCCGACGGTAAGAAGATCTTCGCCGGTACCGGCGCCGCGCGCGAAGCGGGAGCTTACTGATCATGCGCACGCTTCGTCTCGCGGCATCGCTCGCCGTAGCGGCGACGTGGCTGGTTGCGGTACCGGCGCACGCGCATCACTCGGTGTCGGCGGAATTCGATACCACCAAGCCGATTGAGTTCACCGGCACCGTCAAGAAGGTCGAGTGGACCAATCCGCACATCTACACGCAGGTGGAGACGAAGGGCCCCGACGGCAAGCCGATCGTCTACCGCGTGGAAGGCGGCGCCCCGAACGCGCTGTTCCGCTCCGGCTGGCGCAAGGACACGCTGAAGCCCGGTGACACCGTGACCGTGAAGGGCGTGCGCGCCAAGCGCGAGGACTCGAGCAATGTCGGTCAGGCGACAATCACCACCGCCGACGGCCACCGCATGTTCGCAGGTGGCGGCGGCCCCGCAGCCGCGGCGCAGCAGCAGTAAGCCTCGCGATTCGAATCACCCAGCGGCCGGTTGCTTGTGCAGCCGGCCGCTTTCGTTTGTCCGAGGCCACGGCCGCTCGTACGCCCCGGTCCGGCCAGTTGCCCTCCGTTCGTCCCCGTTTCCCCGTTGCTCCTGTGATGCCGTTCCCTCTGGCGTCTGCGTTCACTCCAGCAGTCCGAAGAACACCCAGCACACCACTGCGGCGACGATCGTCATCGACACGCCCCACGCCATCAACTGATTGAACAGCCGCCGCGTATCGGTGCCGGGCGGTGCGGCGGCGAGGCAGAGCGCGCCCAGCGTGGACAGCGGTGAGACGTCGACGAGGTGGCCGCCGACGATCATCGACCACACGATCGCCATCGCGTTGCCGCCGCCGATGTGCTGCACGATGCCGGGCACCGTCGGCAGCATCGCCGGCAGCACCACGCCGGTCGTACTGCTGTAGATCGAGACGAGGCCGGTGAAGAACGCCGTGACCGCCGTGACCGTTGCCGGCGTGGACAACCGTCCGAGGAACGCCGTGAACAGATCCATGCCGCCGGTCTTCTCGAGCAGGCTGACCAGCACCGTCACGCCGGTCACCATCACAATCACGCTCCACGGCACCGCCTTCATCGCCGCTGATTCGTTCGCGGCACGCGCGAGTGTCAGGATCAGTGCGCCGCCAAGCGCCGCCATGCCGACGTTCACGTTGAACACGATCGCGCCGATAATCAGCGCCCCGATCACGACGAGCGTGAGCCATTGTTTCGAGTCGAACGCCGACGCGGCGTCGGGTTCGCTGGCCGCGGCGGCGCCGATCTCCGGCAGTCCGACGCTCGTCGCTCCGGCGTAGGCCGGAACCCGCACGTGATCCCTCGTCGCGTGGGGCGCGGAGGTGGACACGGTCCGCGCGTTGCGCAGCAGGCGCCATCCGCCCAGCAGCAGGTACCCGCCGAACGCCACCGCGGCATGCGCGAGGAAGTTGTTGCCGTAGATCGACCATCGCGCGTCGGGCAGGCCGATCCGGGCGACGATCCCGTTCACGATGATCCCGGTGGGCGCGATCGGTGACACCGACCCGGCGCTGGCCCCATTGGCGATCATGATCGCCATCAGAAACGGCGGAATCCCGTAGCGTCCGGCGGCGGCCATGCCCAGGGGCGCCATCAGCGCGGTTGCCGCGATGTTGCCGGGACCGACCGACGACAGCGCCGCGGTCAGCACGAACACCATCATCGGGATGACCCCGGCGTTGCCGCGGCACAGACGGACCGCCCGCCGGGCGATGCCGTCGAGCGTGCCGTTGGTCTGTGCCTGCGCGAAGAGGAGCGTGATGCCGACCAGCGTCACGAACAGCGGCACCGGAAAGCCGGCGAGTACCTGCTCGACGCGCATGCCGCCGGCATACACACCGACCAGCCACGCCAGCACCAGGGCGAGGACGCCGATGTTGATCGGCGATATGCAGGAGACGATGAGCGCGAGGACGAGGGCGGCGACGGAAAGGGTGGCCAGGGTCACGGGGGCGGATGCTAATGCTTAAATCCCAAATCCCAAATCCCAAATCCCAAATCCCAACGCTCAATGCCACCGCAAGTCATGAGGTCGCTCGCCAGCCGCTAGCCCAGCGCCCCAGTCGGCTCGATCGTCCAATTCCCGCTGACCGGCGTCTAATCGTCCGAATGCCTCGGTCGGTCCTGGCGGGGGTGAGCGCGTTGCTGCTGAGTACGACGGCGCTCATGGCGCAGGCTCCGAATGTCCTGCCGACTCACACGATCAGCGGCACGATCACGGACGCCGCGGGCAACCCTCTCGCCGGCGTGACCGTGGAGTTGACCGATGTCACTGCGCCCGACGGTGCGCGTCTCGCGACCAGTGATGGCACCGGCGTATATCGGTTCACCGGCGTGCTCACGGGCATTTATGTCGTCACCTTCCGCCGCGAAGGTTTCACGACCGAGGTTCGCAACGCGCAGGTAACCGGCGGCGGCGAGACGACGATTGACGTCAAGATGAGCGCGGCCGATCCGCACACGGGCATCAGTCCACGCGCGCCGTCGCCACCGAAGATCGTGTGCGGCATGACGCTCATCCCGGCGCAGCCGAGCGTTGATCCCGGGTTCCTCATTCCCGTTCCGAAGCCGCAGTCACCATCGGGATCGCCACGCGCTCGCGACGGCATCGTCCCGGTCCTGCCGGCACGTCCCGTCAAGCCGACCATGCGCTACGTCGATCCGCCGATGTGCGGGCCCTCGCCGGTCACGCCAAAGCCGCGCACGCCGTCGACAGCTCAATAGTCACGCCTCCTGGCGTCATGGTTGCATCCGATCCGTACTCGAGTTCGAGCGCGAAGGGGGAGTGCAGATGGCGAAGTACGGAAAATCGGCGGGCAAGCACGTCAAGAGCGCGATGCACCGCAAGAAGAAAGGCACGTTGAAGAGCGGGTCCGGCCGCAAGGTGAAGAGCCGGAAGCAGGCGATCGCGATCGGTCTGTCGGAGGCACGCGAAAAAGGCGGCAAGGTCCCCAAGAAGAAGAGCAGCCGTAAGAGCAGCAGCCGCAAACGGAGCAGCAGTTCGAAGAAGCGATGAATAATCGCTGGAGTTCTTTGCGCGCGGTGATGACACCTCACCGGATCGCATCGCCGAGCTGTCTAGGTAGTCGTTGGTAGTTCGTAGTTGGTGGCGGGGTCGTCTCAGGAAGTCATTCTGTCAGCGGCCCCGTCGGACCCGTCGTGGCCGACTACCCACTGCCAGCTAATTCACCCGTCCCACGTAGCCGCTGATCACCGGCACGCGTCGGCCGGCGGCGGCGGCGGCGACGGTCATCGCATCTTCACCATCGAGCGAAGCGAGCATGCGCAGCATGTCTCCTTCCATCGCCGCCAGCGGCACGCCGTTGCGATAGACGATACGCGCCGAGACTGCGGTGCGGATGCGATCGCCCGCCGTGATGATGCCGGTGAGGTTCAGCGGATCGGCTCCGCTGATCGTCGTCAGCCGATCGTCCGCCGGCGTACGCCGGATTTCGCGGAGGCGTTCCACGGCCTCGGGCAAGGCGAACTGCTCACCAGACATCCCGGTGACGAAGCGGCCGCCGCGAATCTCTCCGCGCGCCTCGAGGCGTCGATACACGCGCACGAGATCGCGCCACGGCACCGCTGCCGATTCCCGATACAGCAGGCGGCGGAAGACGACACCGTAACGGCGGAGCAGCGTCCAGGCGAACATTTCCACGTGTTCGTTCGAGGGTGAGCCCTCTGAGCCGGCGCTGCGTGCCGGCGAGGTCAGCGACCAGCGTCCGGCAGCCTCAGGGCGGCTGCCGCGTGTTGGCGAGCCGATCAACGCCCGCAGCCCGGCGAACCCGTCGGACGTGACGGCACCGGTCGCGACCAACTCCTGAAGCCCGGTGCGCACGGCTTCGTCTGTGAGATCGCAGGCAACGACGAGATCGTGGAAGAAGCTTGCGCCATGCGACTGGAGCCGTGCGTGGAGTCGGGAACCGCTGTCGCTGAGCGGCGTTGTCGGCTCGGCGGACGCGTCACCCCGCAACGCGTACCACGCGTCGAGGTGCTGGCGCAGGAACAAGGCGACCGGGGTGGCGCCGACGAGCTGTGACGGACCGCTGGAGATGCGCGCCCACGAGACCTCGCCGGTGAGGCAGAGCATGTCGAGCAGGCCCGCTTCGTATCCCTTGATCCGCGCGGGGAGCACATCCCGTTCCCAGGCTCGCCCCGGGAGCTCGAGGCCGTCGAGCTGCGCGATTACCGCGCGCAGGCCGTCGGCACCGGTCAGCGCGTGCAACGCATCGATGTGTTGCCATGCGAACAGGAAGCGCTGAAAGTCCGCTGCGCTCACGGGCGCGATGTCGGCGCGGAGGCGGTTGATGGTGTAGCGATGAATCCGCGCAAGCAGCCGGCGATCGCACCATTCGAGCGCGCCGGGGCTGCTTCGACCTTCGCGCTCCGCGGTACGGTGGACACGTCGCGAGCCGTGGCCTGCCGAGTACGCCCCCCTGAGCACCGCGCCGTCCGATTCGAGCGCGAGCAGCGCCTCGTCCACGTCGGCGACGCTGATGCCGATCGATTCGGCGAGTTCCGTGGCGGTGGTCGGGCCAAGGATCGAAAGCCTGCCGCGCAGCAGTTCGGCAAGAGCGTCGAGACGCGACCAGGCGCGTGCCGCCCGTGAGGGTGGAGGCGAGATCGGCGGCGTCAGCGTGACGTCAGGCGTGATCGCCAGCAGTTCGGGCAGGCGCTCGGCGGCAATCCAGACGCGACCCGCGAGTGTCGCCCGGCCGGCCGCCGCGAGTTCGCGTTCGTGCTGTACTTCCGGCGGGAGCAGGAAGCCGCACGTCAGCAGCGCGTCGTGCAATTCGTCGGCGTCGCGGGGATCCGGCCGCGCTTCGTCGCGCACGCGCGCGATCGCTTCCGGATCGAGAATCGCGTGCTCATCCGGCGTATCGCTGGCCCGGCGTGTCTGCACCGCGTGCGCCCGCCGCTCCTCGAGTGGGGCATCGTCGAGGAACGCATACGGCCTGGCGTTGAGGATCTCGTGCGCGAAGACGGAGGGCTCCGGGGTGTCGCGCGATACGCAGCGGAGCTCGCCGCGATGAATCTGCTCGAGGACGTTCAGCAGGCCCGGCAGGTCCATCGCCTCCTCGAGGCAATCGCGTACCGTCTGGTTGACCAGCGGATGATCCGGAATCTCGCGATCGCCGGGAATGTTCTCGAGACAGGCGGCCGCATCGGGGAAGACCGCGGCCATCAGGTCGTCCGCCTGCATGCGCTGCAACTGCGGCGCGACCTTGCGGCCGCCACGGCTGCGCGGCACCGCCAGCGAGATCGTCGTGTTCCAGCGCCATCTTGTCTGGAACACGGGTGCGTCGAGAAACGCCTGCACCAGGATGTCGCGCACCGATGCCGGATGGAGATAGCGGAACACGTCGGCGAGCGGAAAGGAATGCTGCTCGCCGAGTGACAGCAGCAGCGCGTCTTCGGTGGCGGCGGCCTGCAGCTCGAAGTTGAATTGTCGGCAGAAGCGTTTGCGCAGCGCCAGCGCCCAGGCGCGATTGATGCGGCTGCCGAAGGGTGCGTGCAGCACCAGTTGCATGCCGCCGGACTCGTCAAAGAAGCGCTCGAGCACCAGCGTCTGCTGCGTCGGGATCACGCCGAGTGCGGTGATCCCGTCGGCGAAGTACGCGGCGATTTGCTCAGCGGCTGCGTCGGAGACGCCGGTTTCGTCGGCGAGCCATCGAGTAGCCCGGCTGAAGCCGGGCCCTACGTCGATGGTGCGGCCGAAGCCGGCCGCTACGTCACTGGTCCGGTGAAAGCCATGGCCCGCAGCGGCCTCGAAGCCGGCGCGGAGATCGGACACCGCGGTCGAGAGTTCATCGCTGCGCGCCGGCGCTTCGCCGAGCCAGAACGGAAGGTTGGGCGGCGCCCCTTGCGCATCCGCAACGCGCACGGTTCCGGCGGCCACCTGCACGACCCGCCACGACGCGTTTCCCAGTTGGAATACGTCGCCGGCCATGCTCTCGATGGCGAAGTCCTCGTTGATCGTGCCGATGAAGGTGTCGTCCGGCTCGAGAACGACTCGATAGTCGGCGACCTCGGGAATGGCGCCGCCAGCAGTCATCGCGAGCATCCGTGTGCCACGCCGGCCGCGTACCACGCGATGCACTTCGTCGCGGTGCACGAGCGCGGCGCGCCGGCCGCGCCTGGTCGCGAACCCTTCGGACACCATCGCGACGACCGCGTCGAAATCGCGGCGCGTCAGCGTGCGATACGGCCATGCGCAGCGGACGAGCGCGAAGAGGTCATCCTCGTGGTGGTCGCCACAGGCCGCTTCCGCGGCTACCTGTTGGGCCAGTACGTCGAGCGGGGCATCGTGCGTCACGATGCGATCGAGCTCCCTGCGCCGCACCGCGCGGAGCAGCGCCGCGCATTCCACCAGGTCGTCGCGTGAGACCGGCATCAGCCGCCCTTTCGGCGTCCCGGCGATCGAGTGTCCGGATCGGCCGACGCGCTGGAGCAGCGTGGCGATGCGATGCGGCGACCCGATCTGGCAGACGAGATCGACGTGGCCGATATCGATGCCGAGTTCCAGCGACGCGGTGGCGACCAGCGCCTTGAGCGCGCCGGTCTTGAGGCGATGTTCGGCGTCGAGGCGCGTCTCCTTCGAGAGGCTCCCGTGATGGGCCGTCACCGCGTCATCACCAAGGCGTTCGCTGAGGTATCGCGCCAGCCGTTCCGCCATCCGCCGCGTGTTGACGAATACGAGCGTCGTCCGGTGCTGCTGAATCAGCTCCGTCAGCCGATCGTAGTACTCCTCCCAGACTTCGTGCGCCATCACCGCGTCGAGCGCCGATTTCGGGATCTCGATCGCGAGGTCCAGCGCGCGCACGTGCCCTTCGTCGACGATCGCGCAGGCGGCGGCGCGATCGCCGACGAGGAAGCGTGCGACCTCGTCGATCGGTTTCTGTGTTGCCGAGAGGCCGATGCGTTGCACCGGGCCGTCGGCGACGGCCTCGAGCCGTTCGAGCGACAGGGCCAGATGCGCGCCGCGCCGTGTGCCGATGACTGCGTGGATTTCGTCCACGATCACGGTGCGCACCGTGCGGAGCCGTTGCCGGCTCCGCTCCGCGGTCAGCAGCAGATACAGCGATTCCGGTGTCGTCACCAGAATGTGCGGCGGCGTCCGGATGATCGCCGCCCGTTCGGCCTGCGTCGTATCGCCGGTCCTCACGGCGGCGGTGATGTCCGCGGCCGCGGCACCCGCGCGTTCGGCGTAGTGACGGATGCCGCGGCGCGGCTCGGCGAGGTTCTTGTGGATATCGGCGCTGAGCGCCTTCAGCGGCGACACATAGAGGACCCGCACTTCGTCGGGCAGCGGTCCGGTCTCGGCGTCGCGCACGAGTGTGTCGAGCGCCGTCAGAAATGCCGCCAGCGTCTTGCCGGATCCCGTGGGTGCGGCGATCAGCGTGTGTCGGCCTTCACGAATCGCTGTCCACCCGCGCGTCTGCGCCGCGGTGGGCGTGCCCACGCGTTCGGTAAACCAGTCGGAGACGATCGGGTGAAAACCTGGCAGGGGCATCTGACCGCGGGAGATCGGACGTTCGATCCTAACGCACGCGCGCTACGATTGGCCCATGCATTCACAGCTCAGTGCCTGCTTCGCAACGCTCGATGCCGCCCTGGAGGACCTGCGAGTGGCTGTCGCGAGCGTGCCGGAGCCGCTGCGCGGACAGAGGGCGGCGGCAGACCGCTGGAGCGTGAACGAGGTTCTCGAACATGTGAGTCTCGTCGAGCAGTTGTTCGTGAAGCCGCTGGGCGAGAAGATCGCGACGGCGAGAGGATCGCTCGGACGTGAAGTCGACAAGCCCGCTTCACTTGACGCCGGGCTTCGCGCCTTTCTGACGAACCGCGACAACAAACGGACCGCGCCGGAGACCGTTCAGCCGACCGGAACGGTCGATGCGACGACGGCGCTCGGGATGCTCGCCTCGGTGCATGCCAGGCTGCTCAAGGTCGTGTCAGACGTGGATGGTCTCGCCTTGAGCACCGTCACGTACGATCATCGGTTCTTCGGGACGCTGAACGTGTATCAGTGGATCGAATTGCTCGCCGGCCACGAAACACGCCACGCCGCGCAGATTCGGGAGATCGCCGGCCAGCTCACTC
Source organism: Vicinamibacterales bacterium (assembly GCA_035496255.1). Taxonomy (GTDB): domain Bacteria; phylum Acidobacteriota; class Vicinamibacteria; order Vicinamibacterales; family UBA2999; genus Gp6-AA40. Next base: position 17,619 of record DATJEU010000064.1, on the reverse strand, counting down.
AGGCGTGATTCGAAACTCAGAATTCAGAAGGCAGCGATTCAGAATGCAGACTATCAATTGCGCGCGAGGATGCCTTCGGACGCGGGACGATCGCAGTTGAGGAACTTCGACTCCTGCAGCCACTTCTGATCCGGGTAATACGAGAAGATCACGCCGCCATCGCGCACGAAGTCGATCACTTTGTGCGCGATCGCTTCGCTGAGCGCCGGACATCCCCAGCTCCGACCCAGCCGGCCCTGCTGCGCCGCGACCGCGGCGCTCACGTACGGCGCACCGTGCATCACGATCGCGCGCTCGCGTGCGCGGCTGTTGAAGCCCGGTTCGAGACCATCGAGACGGAGCGAGTAGCCGTTGCTGCCGATGTAGGTGTCCGACGTGACGAACAGGCCGAGGCTCGACTGGTGGCTGTCCATGTCGTCGGAGAAATGCTGCGCCAGGTTGTCGCCGCTGCCCTTGCCGTGCGCGACGAGCTCGTGGAACTTCAACTGCCCCGTTCTCAAATCGAAGGCCCAGAGCCGCGGTTCCGTTGAAGGACGCGAGTAGTCGATGACCGTCAGCGTCGGCGGCAACTTGATGTCGCCGGCATTCACCGCGCACATGACCGCTCCGGTCGCGAGGTTCAGTACCTCGGGCGAGATTCCGGCGGCTTCCGCCGTGCGGATATCGACGAGCTCGCGCGCCTGCAGCGGCAGAACGCCGACGAGCACGCACAGGGCTGTCGCCAGGAGCAGAAACACACGGCTTCGCAATGGATTGAATCCTCTGAATGTGATCGGAGTGCGACTTCATATTAGGGGTGGAGCGGAGCGGTCGCAAGCGCAGCCGGAGGAGCAAGAGACCGCTGAGCTCCACCTCCTGCGCCCGGCCATAATGGCTGTCGGATGAGTTCGCCGATTCTCGAGTTCTCTCACGCCTCGTCCATGCGTGGCGGCAATCGCGTGCTGCACGACCTGACGCTGCGGATCGACCGCGGGCAGCACACCGCGATTCTGGGGCCGAACGGAGCGGGGAAGTCGTCGCTGATGCGTCTGCTCATGCTCGAGGATCGGCCGCTGGCGGCCGACGGGGAACCGGCGCTGCGGCTGTTCGGCCGGTCGTCCTGGGACCTGATGGAGCTGAGGACGCGGCTCGGCGTCGTCACCGGTGACCTGGACGCGGGCTTCGGGCTGGGCACGTCGGGCGGGCGCGTTCGCGGCTTCGATGTCGCCCTGTCCGGCTTGTTCGGCAGTCAGGGCGTCTTCACCCACCACGACGTCACGGCGTCGATGCGCGACCGCGCCGCCGACGCCCTGCGCCGCGTGCACGCGGCGCATCTTGCGGTGAAGCCGCTGAACGAGATGTCGGCCGGGGAACGGCGTCGGGTGCTGATCGCCCGCGCGTTGATCACGCAGCCGGACGCGCTGCTGCTGGATGAGCCGACAACGGGCCTCGACCTCGCCGCTCGTCACCGCTTCATGGAGTCGGTGCGCGAGCTCGCGCGCGCCGGCACCACTACGATCATCGTGACCCATCATGTCGAGGAGATCGTCCCGGAGATCGAACGCGTGGTGCTCCTGCGCGACGGACGGATCGCCTTCGACGGTCCAACCGGGGACGCACTGATACCGGCGCGCCTCGAACAGCTCTTCGGCTCACCCGTCGTCATCACCCGCAGCGGCGGCTACTTTCATGTTCGTGTGGCGGATCTCGTGCGGTAGACAGCGAAGGCGGCGGAGATCACGAAATTCACCACGGAGCTACGAAGCGCACGTGTCTTCGTTACTTCGCGGTGAACTTCGTGCCTTCGGAAGCTCCGATGACTCCTGGCCGGATAATGGATCGTGCTTCCCTCGTCCGCGGCTTACGCCGATTTCCTCCAGCGCTTTCCGGATTACGCGACGACCGGACGGATCGACGAGCTTCGCGCGAGTGAGTACGCGCGGCTGGATCAATCGCACCAGGTGTATCTCGACTACACCGGCGCCAGCCTGTATGCCGAGTCGCAATTGCGCGAGCACTTCGCGCTGCTGCGACACGCGGTGTTGGGCAATCCGCACTCGGCCAGCCCCGCTTCGTCAGCGATGACGACCCTGGTGGAGCGCACGCGACACGAAATTCTCGAATGGTTCAACGCGACGGCCGAGTACACCGCCGTCTTCACGGCCAACGCCACCGGCGCGCTGAAACACGTGGGCGAGTGTTATCCGTTCGGACCCGAACACCGGTTTCTGCTGACGGGCGACAACCACAACTCGGTGAATGGCATTCGCGAGTTCGCCCGCGCACGTGGTGCGGTCGTGGACTACGTGCCACTGACCTTCCCCGAGTTACGGGTCGACGATGAAGCGCTCCGTCGTCAGCTCGACACGCGGCCGGCCGGACTGTTTGCCTTTCCGGCACAATCGAATTTTTCAGGCGTCCAGCACCCGCTGGAGCTGGTGGCGCGCGCGGAAGCAGCCGGCTGGCACGTGCTGCTCGATGCGGCAGCGTTCGTGCCGACGAATCGGCTCGACCTGCAAGCCGCGCGGCCGCACTTCGTGGTCATGTCCTTCTACAAGATGTTCGGGTACCCGACTGGGGTCGGGTGCCTGCTCATTCGTAATGACATGCTGCCCGTGCTGCGGCGGCCGTGGTTTGCCGGCGGCACCGTGAACTTCGCGACCGTCCAGGGGCGCAGGCATCTGCTCGCGCCGCGCGAAGCGGGGTTCGAAGACGGGACGCTGAATTTTCTGTCGATCCCGGCCGTCGGCATCGGACTTCGCCACCTCGTGGCGGTCGGCATCGACCGCATTCATACACGCGTGCAGCGCCTCACCACGTGGCTGCTCGAAGCGCTCGTCGCGTTGAAGCATCGCAACGGCCGCGCGATGGTGCGGATCTACGGACCCGTCACGACGTCGGCGCGCGGCGGCATCATCACGCTCAATTTCTACGATCCCGACGGGCACCTGTTGGACTATCGCCGCGTGGAGGAACTGGCCGGCGGGCGTCCGGTGTCGCTGCGCACCGGGTGTTTCTGCAATCCCGGCGCGGGAGAGACCGCCGAACAGATCACCGAGGGCGACATCGAAGCGGCAATCGCCACCGGCATCGACCTGAACCTGCCGCGCTTCCTGCAGTTCATCACGCATCGCGGCGGCAAGAGCGCCGGGGCGATCCGCATCTCGTTCGGCATCGCCAGCAACTTCGCCGACGCCTATCAGTTTCTCGAGTTCGCCACCGGCCTCCGCGATCAGACGAGGCTGACGATGGGTGACGTGACGTTCGATATCGAGAGCTGCCGTGTGATCCGCGACGGCAGTTGAGCCATGGGGCTATGGGCGACGGCGACTACGAACTCCCAACTCCCAACTCCCAATTCCCACCGGCCACCAGCCATCAGCCACCACCAACTACCAACGACCAAGCCTGTGGCAGAATCGCGCCATGCTCGAGCGGCTGGTGCCGGAGGCGCACAACATTCAGGTGCGCGAAGGAGAGGCGCGAACCCTCACCCTGGCCGGCGTGCATCGGTAGAGGGGGTTGATGCGTCGAGCGTTCATCGTCGCGCTGCTGATTGTCGGCGGTGTCCCCGCGGTACCGGCGCAGCAGCCCGCGGTCTTCCGCGGCCACATCGTCGACGCCGAGACCGGTGCGCCGATCGTGCGCGCACGAATCGGCCAGCCGCGGCCGCCCGTGGGTCGCGGCGGCGACGTCTCGAATCGGCCTCCCGAACCGCCGCCGGTACTCACTGACGAGCACGGCGACTTCGTGCTGCCCTCGCGTCCAGCCACGATCGAGATTTCGAAAGCGGGATACGCGCAGACGAAGCTGAGTGTTGCTGCGACCGCAACGAGGCTCGACCTGAAGTTGGCGCGGGCCGCCGCCATCAGCGGTCGCGTCACCGATCCGGGCGGAGCACCCGTGACGACGGTGTTCATCGGCGTGTTTGCGCTGACGGACACAGGTGAATCGACGCGACCGGTCGGCAGCGCCGCCACCAACGATCTCGGAGAGTTCCGGGTGGGCGGATTGCCGGCGGGCCGTTACCGCGTGCGCTTCACCGACGACCCTGCAGTCGAGGGTGTCGACGTCGATCTGCGATCCGGAGAAGACATCGAGATCCCTCCCGTCGTCGGAGCGGCGCACTGCCCCGATGTCTCGACGCCGCAGATCGATGCGTCCGGTCCCGGTCGCATTCGTCTGGGACAACCGGCGGCGCAGGGCGGGATCGTGCGCGGACGAGTGACAACCGCCACGAGCACTCCGCTGATGTGCGCGATCGTGACCCTGCGTGCTGCCAGGATGCCGCAGGTACAGGTGACGACCGACAGTCGCGGCCGATATTCCGTCGAGAATCTGCCGCCCGGCACCTGGTCGATCGAGGCCGGGCGCGCCGGGTACTCGCTGGGCCAGTACGGCCAGTCGCGACCGCTGGAGGCTGGCAGGCCCGTGGACGTGAGGGCTGGCGCGGAAATCACTGACGCCAACATCGCGCTGACTCGCGGTGCCGCCGTCTCCGGATCGATCGCCGACGAACGTGGCGAACCGATCGAAGGTGTGACCGTGCGTGCGTCGCTGGTCACGATGCTCGATGGACGACGGGTGGCGATGTCCGCCCCGGGAGCGAGCACGCAGAAGACGGATGACCGCGGCCGCTATCGTCTCTACAACCTCCAGCCGGGAAGGTACGTCTTTTCGGCGACAACGGAAGAATATCCGGGTGTTCCCGGCGCGGGCGCGGCCGGCGGCGGGTACGCGCCGATCTTCTACCCGGGAACTGTCGATCCGAATCTCGCGTTGCCGCTCGAGGTTCCCGCAGGCCGCGAACTCACCGACATCGACCTGACATTTCTCAACGTGCGGACGGTTCGCGTGTCGGGTAAGGCGCTCGACGACACGGACAAACCGATCGGCGGTGCGGTGCTGCTCGCCAGAAATTCCCGGACCTCGTCGATGCTGATGGAACCGCGGCAGGCGCGTGTGGGGCCGGACGGTTCATTTGCCTTCGAGGGCGTGCCGCCCGGCGATTACGTACTGCAGGCGATGTCGCCGCGCCAGGGTGCGGCGCCAGACTTCGCCGTCGAATTCGTCCACGTCGAGGACATGCCACCGCCGCCGGTGCGGCTGCAGACGTCACCAGGTCCGACCCTCATCGGACGCGTCGACCGCGACGGTGGCGATGTGGCCGCGAACCAGTTCATGGTGATGCCGTTTCCCGCGGATCTGGATCGAACGCCGCAGATCGGGTTCGGTCCGATGGGTGTAACCGTCAACGCGGACGGCACGTATCGTGCGGCAGGCATGAGCGGCGTGCGCCGGTTCACGTTGATGAACGCTCCGGCCGGCTGGTACCTGAAGTCGGTCACGCTGAATGGACGCAACGTGACGGATGAAGCCGTTGACCTCGGCTTGACGCCGCTGACCTACGACAACGTGCAGATTGTCGTGTCCAGCGCCGGTGCGACGATCGATGGTGACGTGCGCGACAACGGCGATGCGGTTGACAGCTACACGCTGCTGTTGTTTTCCACCGACCGATCTCGCTGGTTCCGCAACTCGCGGTTCGTCAAGCTGGTGCGGCCGGGTGCGGATGGACGCTTCCACGTGAGTGGCATCGCGCCTGACGAGTACTTCATCGCTGCCCTGAACACGCTGCAGATGTCGACCTCCGGTGCCGCCGGCGACTGGCAGGATCCGAACGTGCTCGAGTCGATCGCCGCCGGCGCTAGGCGCGTCGGCCTTGGCGAACATCAGCAGGCGACCTACTCGCTGATGTTGCGGCGCCGGTGATCGCTCCGTACGGAACCTGGTCGTCGCCGATCTCCGCGGCGATGGTGGCCGCACAGGGACTGCGCCTTGGCGCCGTCTCGCTCGACGGCGACGACATCTACTGGCTCGAGGGGCGGCCGTCCGAAAGCGGCCGCATCGTGCTGGTGCGGCGCACACCCGATGGTCGCATTCGCGACGTCACACCACCTCCATTCAACGTCCGCACACGCGTCCACGAATACGGCGGCGGCGCATATGTCGTGGACGCCGGCGTCGCCTGGTTTTCCAATTTCAGCGACCAGTGTCTGTATCGCGTCGATTGCCGCAGCGATGACGGCGTCCCGCGGGCGGTGACACCGGAGGGTCCGTGGCGTTTTGCCGATGGCTGTGTCGATGGGAGGCGCGGCCGGCTGATTTGCGTGCGTGAAGACCACGGTGTCGCGTTCGAGCCCGTAAACGCTCTGGTCAGCATCGCGTTCGACGGCAGCACTGGCGCCGGGACCGTGCTCGCGCACGGCTACGACTTCTATTCAACGCCGCGTCTCAGTGCTGACGGCCGTCGTCTCGCCTGGCTCTGCTGGCGGCATCCGAACATGCCGTGGGACGGAACCGAACTGTGGGTCGCGGATGTGGGGGATGACGGCGCGCTGACGAACGTCGTCCGCGTCGCCGGCGGCGATCGGGAATCGATCTATCAACCCGGCTGGCTCGCGGACGGTTCGCTGGTATTCGCGACCGATCGAACCGGCTGGTGGGACTTGCACCGAACCTTCCCCGAAGGCTCGCGCAGCGGGGCGGGCCTTCCGCCTTCGCCGAAGGCTGCGGCGAGACTCGCCGAAGCTCGCTTCGCAAGCGAAGGCGGTTACGGTCCGCCGGTCACGGCAATCGTGAAACATCCCATCGCCCGAACTGAATTCGGCCGGCCGCAATGGGTGTTCGGCACCGCGACGTGGACGCAAGTCGATGCCGGGCGTCTGCTCGTGTCGTACACGCGCGACGGCCGCTGGTCGCTCGCGACGATCGATCTCGCGAACGGTGAATGTCGCGACGTACCTACCGAGCTCGAACCGCTTGAGTGGCTGGCCGCGACGGCGACGCACGCGGTGGTTGTCGCTGCGTCACCGACGGAGCCCGAGGCGGTTGTTCGGATCGGGCTCATTTCCGGAGCACGCGAAGTAATTCGATCTTCGATGGTGTCACAGGCAGCCCGTAAAGGGCCGCCCCGACGCGATCAGCAGTCGACGACAGGGTCGCTATCTCGTCCGCAAGGTATTCGGTTCCCGACGGCGGGTGGGGCGGAGGCGTATGCGTTCTTCTACCCGCCGGCCAACGACCGGTTCGAGGGGCCGCCAGCGGAGCAGCCGCCGTTGATCGTCATCAGTCATGGTGGCCCGACGACGGCGACGCGCGACGCGCTGGATTTGAAGGTGCAGTTCTGGACCTCGCGCGGGTTTGCGGTTGCCGACGTCAACTATCGCGGGAGTTCGGGATACGGCCGCGCGTATCGCGAAGCGTTGAACGGCCAGTGGGGAATCGCCGACGTCGACGACATGATTGCGGCGGCGCGGTATCTGGTGGGCGAGGGTAAGGCCGATCCCGCGCGGCTGATCATTCGCGGCGGCAGCGCCGGCGGCTACACGACGCTGGCGGCGCTCACGTTTCATCCGGGGATTTTCAGGGCCGGTGCCAGCTACTACGGCATTTGCGATCTCGAGGTGCTCGCGCGCGATACGCACAAGTTCGAGTCGCGGTACCTCGACTCGATGGTCGGTCCGTATCCGGAGCGCCAGGATCTCTACCGCGCGCGCTCGCCGATTCATTTCGTCGATCGGTTGTCGTGCGCGCTGATCCTCTTCCAGGGGCTCGAAGACAAGGTGGTGCCGCCGAATCAGTCGCAGATGATGGCGGATGCCGTTCGCACGAAGGGACTGCCCGTCGCCTACGTCACGTTCGCCGGCGAACAGCATGGTTTTCGCAAGGCCGACACGATCGTCCGCAGTCTCGAAGCCGAGCTCTACTTCTACGGCGCGGTATTCGGCTTCGCGATTGCCGATCCCATCGAGGCTGTCGCGATCGACAATCTGTAGTTTTGGTGGGAACGGAGGAGACGGAGTAAACGGCCTCAACAGGAGGAACGGGGGAACGGAGACGAACGGAGGCGTCCGGGTCGACTGCGGCGTACGAGCGGTTGTCGGCTTGCGGCCCGACGGGCCGCATGGGTCGTGTGAAGAAGGCCAGAGACAAACCCACCGGCAGAGTTCCGTGTGTTTGTCTCTGGCCTTCTTCGCACGACCAGGCTGCCGCAGGCAGCCAGCCGACAACCACCTCCGTTCGTCTCCGTTCCTCCGTTTCTCCTGTTGAACCGTTCTCTCCGCCCCCTCCGTTATCTCTATCTCTATGTCTATCTCTCGGAGCACCCGACGATGACGCGATACGCATTCCTGATCGACACTTACCGGACGGAGCGCGTCAAGACGCTCAGCGTGTGGTCGCAGGTCCCGGATGCGCGGATGGAGGATCGGCTCGAACCGCGGGCGCGCTCGCCCCGTGAGCAGATGGTGCATCAGTGCCTGAGCGAAGACGCCTGGCTGCGTTCGATGTTCGGCATCACCGTCGCCGGGCCGCCATTGCCGGCCGCGGAAACGCGGCCGGCGTTTCTCGAACATTACGCCCGCGCCTCGCAGGACCGGCTGTCGCAGCTCGAGGCGAAAGACGACGGCTGGTTCGAGACCGAGGCGCCCTTCTTCGACGTGGTCAGGCCGCGGACGTGGATCTTCACGCGCCGCTTGACGCACTCGGCGCATCATCGCGCACAACTGCAGACGTGCCTGCGCGCGTGGGGCATGGCGCTGTACTCCAATTACGGTCCCAGCGCGGATACTGGCGGGCTTGCCGCGAACGGCGCGACCGTGATCTATCGCGCGAGCTCTATTGAGGCATTGATCGCGGATGTGCCGGGGCCGCGTCTGCCTGGACCTGGCGACAAGGCCGTGACGGAACGGCCCTGAACCGGTGCTAGAGTAGCGGTTCGCATGCATTACCTGCTGTTCTACGATTACGTGCCCGACATCGCCGAGCGGCGCGGTCCGCATCGCGCAGCGCATCTCGGTTACGCGCGCGAGGCGGTCGACCGCGGTGAGCTGGTGCTCGGCGGCGCGTTCGCCAACCCGCTCGACGGCGCCGCCCTGCTCTTCAACGCCGACTCTCCCGCTGTCGTCGAACGCTACGCCACGTCCGATCCGTACGTCGTCAACGGCCTGGTGTCACGCTGGCGCGTGCGCGAATGGACGACCGTGGTGGGGAAGGATGCGCAGGTGGCGCTGCCGCCCACTGCCTGATTGTCGATTCGTGATTCGCAATTCTGCATTCTGCATTCTGCATCCCGTATTCGCTGACCCTTGATCGCTGAGGTACCCGCAATGTCCATGGTGTCCGACCTTCCGCCCGAAGCAGCAGCCGCGCAGTTGCTCAACCAGGTCGCGCTCGGTTACATGACGTCCGCCGCGCTGCAGGTGGCGCTCGCGCTGGAGATTCCCGACCGCTTGGTCGCCGGTCCCCGGCACGTGTCGGATCTCGCGAAGGCAGCCGGCGTGCGCGAGGACCATCTTTATCGCGTGCTGCGAGCACTCGCGAGTGTCGGCATCTTCGAGGAACAGCCGGCCGGCTCGCGCGTGATCGCGCTGAACCTGCCCGCCCGAATGGCCGTGAAGGGGCCCGGCTCGATGCAGGCGATGGGCCGCTTCATCACCTCGCCGTTTCACTTCCGCAGCTACGGGGAACTGCTGCACTCGGTGAAGACGGGTCAGCCGGCAGGCGAAAAGGTCGCGGGCATGCCGGTATTCGAATACTTCGCCAAGAATCCGGAATTCTCCGAGCTGTTCAATGACGCGATGACCGCATTCAGCGCCGCGGTGATTCCGGCGGTGCTCGAGGCGTACGACTTCACCGGCATCGACGTGCTCGTCGATGTGGCCGGGGGCCACGGGCGCGTGCTCACGGCCATCCTGCAGAAGTATCCGGCGATGCACGGTGTGTTGTTCGACGTCGAGCACGTGATCGCCGGGGCCGGACCGCTGCTGCAGGCCTCCGGCGTCGCGGATCGCGTTCGCACCGAGTCGGGCAACTTCTTCACGCAGGTGCCCGCCGGCGGCGACGCCTACGTCATGAAGCACATCATCCATGACTGGCCGGACGAGGAATCGATCACCATCCTGAAGAACATCCGCACGCAGCTCGCCGGCAAGGCGCACGGCCGCGTCATCCTGATCGAGTCGGTGATTCCCGCGGACAACACGCCGCACATGGGCAAGCTGATCGATCTCGAGATGATGGTCATGCCCGGAGGGAAGGAACGCACCGAGGCGGAGTTCGCGTCGCTGTTCGAGCGCGCCGGCTTCGCCCGCACCCGCGTCGTGCCGACGCAGGCGCCGCTGTGGGTCGTCGAAGCGAGAGTCTGACCGTCGTTACGAACCAGGGACCGTCAGCCCAGCACGTCGCGGCGCCGGCAGCCAAGGGGTCGCGCCGTGTCATCTTCATCGACCTGGCGCGGGCGCTGGCCGTGCTGTTCATGCTCTACGGCCACGCGCTCGACGCCCTGCTCGATCCGCGGTACCGCACCGGCACCTGGTTCGACGTCTGGACCTTCCAGCGCGGACTGACCTCGTGCCTGTTCCTGCTCCTCTCGGGGTTTGCGTTCAGCATTGCCACGGCGCGTCACTGGGCGCTGCACCTCACGCCGTCGTGGACGATCGTGCGCCGCGCCAAGCGGTTCGCGTTGTTCATCCTGCTCGGATACGCGCTGCACTTTCCGGTAAACCGGTTCGTCGAGCTGCGGCACATCGATCCGGAACGGCTGCGCCTGTTCCTGGCGGTGGACGTGCTGCAGTTGATCGGGGTGACGTTCTTCGGCGTGCAGGCGCTGGTGATGCTGACGCGTTCACGCCGCGCGTTCATGGTCGCGTCGTTCCTGCTCGCGCTGCTCGTGGTCGCGTTGACGCCGGTGGTCTGGGGCATCGACTGGCCGCAGATGGTGCCGCCGACGATCGCGGGATACCTCAGTGAGCGCAACGGATCGCTCTTCCCGCTGCTGCCCTGGTCCGCGTACATCCTGGTGGGCGCCGGTCTCGGCCAGATCTACTCGCGGTGGGGCGCAATCGATCTGCGCCGCTACGCGAACATCGGCCTCATCGTGCCGGCGGTCACGGTGATTGCCGTTGGTGTGCTGCTGGACCGAAGCCACGTGTTCGGCACCGGCCAATGGAGCTTCATCGGACCGCAGTTCCTGGTGCGCACCGGTTCCTGTCTCCTGATGATGGGTGTCATGGCGCACGCGAGCGCCCGCCTGGCACATCTGCCACACCTGTTCGGGGCGAGCGCACAGGAGACGCTGCTCATCTACTTCGTCCACCTGTGCATCGTCTACGGCTCGATCTGGAACATCGGCCTGGTGCAGCGCTACGGTCAAACGCTCGGACCCGGCCGGATGGTGACCGTGGTGGCGCTGCTCATTGCGTCGATGGCCGGTCTCGCGTCGTACTGGAACTGGTGCAAGCACGCCCGCCCGCGTCTGGCGCGCGGAACGATCGTGGCGGTCTGGGCGCTCCTGGTATACCGTCTGCTGTAGGCGACCGCCGCTGTAAGCGGTCGCAGGCCGGTGCGGGTATTCACCCCTAAGACACTGCCGATCCGATACAATCGGCCACCTTTTCATACCGGCTCTTATTTCCGGCCTCTGCTGTAGGGAGTACGGCTTTGTTGGAAAAGCTGTTCCAGGCGCTCTTTTCGTATCGACCCGGTGTCTTTCAGCAGGGGGAGTTCCGCTTCAACGTCACCACGGGTTCCTTCATTGCGACGAGCATTGTCGCCATCATCGTCGTGCTGGCGGTGCTCACCTACCGCCGGGTCCGCGTCAACGAAGGCCGCGTCCGCGACCGGGTCATCCTGACCACGCTTCGCGTCGTGACGCTCGCCGTGGTGCTGTTCTGCCTGTTCCGGCCGACGCTGATCGTACGGGCCGCGGTGAACCAGCAGAACGTCGTGGCGGTCCTGCTCGACGATTCGCGGAGCATGGACATCGCCGATTGGAACGGCAAGCCGCGCGCCGATTTCATCCGCCAGGAATTCGGCGCCGCCGCCGGCCCGCTGCTGAAATCCCTGTCGGACCGCTTCATCGTCCGGATCTTCCGTTTTTCGGCAACGACCGGCCGCATCACCGACGTGAAGGATCTGTCGTTCGACGGGTCGCAGACGAAGCTCGGCACGGCGCTCGATGGCGCGCGCGAAGAGCTGGCGGGCCTTCCGGTTTCGGGGGTTGTGCTCGTGTCCGATGGCGCGGACACCAGCGAAGGATCGCTCCAGACGGCGCTGCTGGGCATGAAAGCGAGCAAGCTGCCGGTGTTCACGGTGGGTGTCGGCAGTGCCAAGCTGCCGCGCGACCTGCAGGTCGATCGCGTGACGACGCCGCGGAGCGTTCTCAAGGACGCGTCACTCCTTCTTGACGTGGTGGTGACAAACACCGGGTATGCCGGCCGCACGGTCACTGTCGACGTCGAAGATGACGGGCGGATCATCGGCTCGCAGCGCGTGCAACTGCCGTCCGACGGCAGCCCCGCGTCGGTGCGCGTGCGCGCAACCGCATCCGATTCGGGCCCGCGTCTGTTCCGGTTCAAGGTGGCGCCGCAGGACGGGGAGATCGTCACGCAGAACAACGTCCGCGAATCATTGGTGAACGTGCGCGACGAGCGAGCCCGGCTGCTCTACTACGAGGGCGAGCCGCGATGGGAGATGAAGTTCCTGCGCCGCGCCGTCGCCGACGACAAGAATCTGCTGGTCGTGACGTTACAGCGGACCGCGGACAACAAGTTCATGCGCCTCGACGGCGACCCGGACGAAGTCGTCGGGGGATTCCCCAAGACGCGCGAGGAGCTGTTCAAGTATCGCGGCCTGATCCTCGGCAGCGTGGAAGCCGCCGCGTTCTCGGCGGATCAGCTCCAGATGATCGCGGACTTCGTCGATCGCCGCGGTGGCGGCCTGCTGATGCTGGGCGGCGCGCGATCGTTTGGTGAGGGCGGATACGGCGGCACGCCGGTCGCGGACGCGTTGCCGCTGGCCATCGATCCGAAGACGCGCGCGTCGGACCCGACCAGTATTCTGCGCCTGCACGTCGCGCCGACGCGGCCTGGCGCAGAGCACGCCGTGACACAGATCGCGGAGACGGAGGAAAAGTCGGCGGCGCGCTGGCCCGAGCTGCCCGAGGTGACGAGCATCAACGCGCCGTTGCAGCCCAAGCCGGGCGCGACGATGCTGATGACCGGGACCGATGAGCGCGGGCATACGGTGCCGGTATTGGTCTCCCACCAGTTCGGCCGCGGCAAGGCGATCGCGTTCCCCGTCCAGGACTCGTGGGTATGGCAGATGCACTCGTCGATTCCGGTCGAGGACCAGACGCACGAGCGCTTCTGGCGGCAGATGCTGCGCTGGGTCGTCGAAGGCGTCGGCGACGAGGTCGACGTCAAGACGACGACCGAACGGGTCGAGCCGGGTGAGGCGGTCACGATCGAAGCCAACGTGCGCGACAAGCAGTACGTCGAAATGAACGACGCCACCGTCGTCGCCACCGTCGCGCGTCCCGGTGGCGCCACCTTCAGCGTGCCGCTGCAATGGACCGGCGAGCGCGATGGCGAGTATCGCGGCACGTTCGTGACGAGCGAGCCCGGCGCCTACGACGTGGCGGTTGACGCCACGCGGGCGAATCAGCCGATCGGCAGTGGCCGCACCTACGTCCGCGCCGCGCCCGGCGACGTCGAGTTCTTCGATCCGACGATGCACGAGGCGCCGCTGCGCCGCATTGCGGAGGAAACCGGCGGACGTTTTTATTCGGCCGACAACGTCGGCGGACTCGCCGAGGACGTCCGCATCTCGGGACGCGGCGTGACGACGATCGAGGAGCGCGATCTCTGGAACATGCCAATCATCCTGCTGATGCTGATGGCGCTCGTCTGCGGCGAGTGGGGCTATCGCCGCGCCGTGGGACTGGCATGAGGAAACTCCCAACGGCTTTCGCTTCCCCAACTCCCAATTCCCAAACGTGCCGGTTGGGAATTGGCTCGATATCTCAGTTGGGAGTTGGGAGGTGATCCAGTGCTAAAGGTCTTCCTTCTGATCGTCGTCGGCCTTGCCGGCGACCCCGAGCATGGGGCGACGTTCCACAAATGGGGAACGCAGTTGGCCGAGTCGTCGGCGCGCCTTGGCGTTCCGCCTGAGCGGTTGACCTATCTGGTTGACGCGCCGGCGGACGGCGACAAGCACGTCACCGGCAAGTCGACGCGCGAAGAGATCGGCAAGGCGTTCGACAACATCGCCAGGCAGGCCAAGGCCGATGACGTCGTGTTCGTCACGCTGATTGGATTCGGCACGTCTCAGGGCGGTGATGCCAAGTTCAATCTTCCCGGCCCTGACATGACGCCGATGGATTTCGACACCCAGCTCAAGAAGCTGCCGACGAAGCAGATCGTCTTCGTCAACACCGCGAGCGCGAGCGGTCCGTTCGTCGAGGGGCTGTCCGGTCCTGGCCGGACGATCGTGACGGCGACGCGCAACGGCGCCGAGACCTACGCGACGGTGTTCGGCGGCTATTTCATCGACGCGCTCACCTCGGATGCCGCCGATGCGGACAAGAACAAGCGCATTACGGTGCTCGAGGCGTTCACCTACGCGAAGAATGAGGTCGCGCGCGCCTACGAGCGTCAGGGAACGCTGTCCACCGAGCACGCGCTGCTCGACGACAACGGCGACAAGGAAGGCACGCAGGATCCGTCGGCCGCGACGGCGAAGGATGGCAAGGTCGCCTCGATCGTCGCGCTCGGATCCACCGAGGCATCCGATCTGCCGGCCGATCCGAAGCTGCGCGCGCTCGTGGTCGAGCGTCAGGACCTGGAACGCCAGATCGAGACGCTGCGGCTGCTGAAGGAGCAGATGGAGCCGGCGAAATACAGCAGTGAACTGGAACGGCTGGCGACGGCGCTCGCGCGCAAGACGCAGGAGATCCGGCAGGCCGGGGGGAAGTAAAAGTAAACTCCCAACTCCCCAGAGGACCCGATTCCCAACAGAGCATGCCCGGCCGCGGAGTCGGGGTCGCCGTTCTGGGCGTTGGGAGTTGGATCAGCGTCAGACGTTGGGACTTATTACATAGAGGCTCTCACATGAACCCTACGGTTAGTGACGTCGTGGATCTGGATTCGCCCGATGACATCGCGCTTGCCGACCGGATGAATGCCGGCCGGCAGCAGATCCTCAACGAGCTCCGCAAAATCATCGTCGGGCAGGAAGAAGTCATCGAGCAGGTGCTGATGACGCTGTTCGTCGGCGGCAACAGTCTGATCGTCGGAGCCCCGGGGCTGGCGAAGACGCTGCTGATTCATACGATGGCGCGCGTGCTCGATCTGAAGTTCTCGCGTATCCAGTTCACGCCCGACCTGATGCCGTCGGACATCACCGGCACCGATCTGGTGCAGGAAGACGCGGCCACCGGCCGCCGTCAGATGGTGTTCGCGCCGGGGCCGATCTTCGCCAACATCGTGCTCGCCGATGAAATCAACCGCACGCCGCCCAAGACGCAGTCGGCGCTGCTCGAGGCGATGCAGGAGCATCGCGTCACCGTGATGGGCAAGACCTACCAGCTCCACGAGCCGTTCTACGTCTTTGCGACGCAGAACCCGATCGAGCTGGAAGGCACCTCTCCGCTGCCCGAAGCGCAGCTCGACCGCTTCATGTTCCACATCATCATCGACCATCCTCCCTACGACGAGGAGTTCGACGTCGTGAAGACGACGACGGCGATCCAGAATCCGCAGCTGGGGCGGCCGGTGACCGGCGAGGACCTGGTGGCGTTTCAGCGGCTGGTGCGCAAGGTGCCGGTGGCGGAGCCGGTGATGCGTCATGCGCTCGACATCGTGCGGGCGAGCCGGCCCAAGTCGGACTCCTCACCTGACGGCGTGAAGAAATGGGTCGCGTTCGGCGCCAGCGTGCGCGCGGCGCAGTACCTGATTCTCGGTGGGAAGGCGCGGGCGCTGACCAGCGGACGCTATCACGTCAGCTTCGACGACGTGCGCGCGCTCGCGCATCCGGTGCTCCGCCATCGCATCATCACCAACTTCCACGCGCAGTCGGAAGGCGTCACGACCGACGCCATCGTCGATCGTCTGCTCGACGCCGTGCCGCGCCCGCGTTCGGGGATGTAGGGTCAGATCGATGCCGGTCGAGACTCACGCCATCCCGGGCGCGCGGTTCATGGATCCTGCCGTGCTCGCGCGCATCGGCAATCTGGAGCTCGTGTCGCGCGCGGTCGTGGACGGCTTCATCAACGGCCTGCACAAGGCGCCGTACTTCGGCGCCTCGGTGGACTTCGCCGAGCACCGGGGCTATGTGCCGGGCGATGACGTCCGCCGCATGGACTGGCGGCTGTGGGCGCGGACGGACCGCTACTACATCAAGGAGTACGAAGCCGAGTCGAACATGAACTTCTCGGTGCTCCTCGATGTCTCGAAGTCGATGGACTACGGGAGCCGCGGCATCACCAAGCTCGATTACGGCCGGATCCTGACCGCGTGTCTCACCAACCTGGTGCATCACCAGCGCGACCGCGTCGGTTTCGTCGCCTTCGACGAGGACATCGTCGAGCACGTGCCGTCGTCGGCGAAGCACATGGAGACGATCCTCCACGTGCTCGATCGCATCAAGCCGGGGCGGCCGGGACATCTCAAGGCGCCGCTGCACAAGCTGGCGGAGCACTTCGGCCGTCGCGGCGTGCTGGTGCTGATTTCGGATTTCTACGAGGAGCCGGAGGCGGTGCTCGACGCGATCTCGCCGCTGCGGTTCCGCGGCAACGACCTGATCGTGTTCCACGTGCTCGATCCAACCGAGCTCGATTTCGGATTCGGTGATGCGCAGCCGTTCGAGGATCTGGAGAGTGGCGAGCAGATGCCGGTGGTGCCGGAGGCGTTTCAGAAAGAGTATCGGTCGCTCGTGCAGGCGCACACCGATGCGCTGCAGCGGAGCTTCTCCGGCGTCCGCGTCGACTACACCTTGCTCGATACGTCGAAGCCGATGGATCACGCGCTGTTCCGATATCTGAACAGCCGGTCGAGAGCTATGAAGATCAGGTGATCGTAGGGGCCGCCTTCGGGCGGCCCGGAACTTATGTCATTTCTCGCACCGCTCTTCCTCGTGGCGCTCGCGGGCCTTGCGATTCCCGTGCTGCTGCACCTCACGCAGCGCGAGAAGAAGCAGGTCGTGCGCTTCCCGTCGCTCATGTTCGTGCGGCGTATCCCGTATCAATCGGTGCGGCGGCGCAAGATCCAGAACTGGCTGCTGCTCGCCGTACGGATGGCGGCGCTCGCGCTGCTGGTCCTCGCGTTCACGCGCCCGCTGATCATGCGCGCGAACTCCGCCCCGGCGCCCGGTACGGGAGCGCGCGAGCTCGTCATCCTGCTCGATACGAGCTACAGCATGGGGTACGGCGATCGCTTCGATCGCGCTCGCGCGGCGGCGCGCGACCAGATCGCCAAACTGACGCCGTCCGATCGCGCGTCGATTGTGCTGTTCGCCTCGGGCGCCGAGATCGTGATGAAGTCGACCGCCGAGCATTCAGGTCTCGAGGCGGCCGTGGCGGCGGCGAAGCCTGTCGCGTCGGCCACGCGGTATGCGCCCGCGCTCAAGGTCGCCGGCAGCATCCTCGCCGAGTCGGCGCTGCCGCGGCGCGAGGTCGTTCTCATCAGCGACTTCCAGCGCGCCGGGTGGCGCGGCGAGGAAGGCGCGCACCTGCCCGCGGGCGCGACGCTCACGCCGGTCGCCATCCAGACGATTGCCGATCGCCCGAACGTCTCCGTGACC
>DATJEU010000063.1:0-23770 GCA_035496255.1 Vicinamibacterales bacterium | reverse complement strand
GGATGATCAGCGCCGGCGAAAACGGCAGCAACGCCGGCCACCATCCCGGCTTGGGTCCGAACCACGCGTGCTCGGAACCGCCGAACAGTTCCGGCGAGTAGAACGGCGAGAGGTACGGCCCGTACGTGTAGTGCGCGTTCTGGAACGCCGCCCACGTCGCGTACACAATAAAACTGCCAAAGACGGCGACCACGATCACCGGCGTGATCCACCACGCCTCGCGCCGGTTCGACTGTCCCCACCCGCGGGGGACGATCCTGACTGGTACGACTTCCATTCAGAGCTCCTTCACCGTGGCACGGACCTGTCAGGTCCGCGCAGGCGAGCCTGGCCAGGCTCGCCCCACTGCATCAATGCGCCGGCGGCACGATGACCAACGCTGCCTGCGCGCACTCGTTGACCGTCGTCAGATACCGGCGCACTGCGTCGGTGCCGACAACGTACGGATGCTTGTTACCCTTCTTCCGCTCGGCGACCGCCGGCAGCTTGGTCTTGCTGCCGTCGTACTCCGTGTGGTTCGCCATGATGACGTCGGCCTTCGCCTTCGTCGCGATGTCACGGAATCGGACGGCCTGATCGGCGTACGACTGCAATCGCGGCCGGTTCGGACCGAAGTTGAAGAGCGTGCCGCCCCACGTGGCGACGACGTGGCGCGTGCCGCCGTCGCGCACCGGGAAGATCGTCGAGATCGTTCCCTCCGTGTGCCCTGGCGTCAGATACAGCGTCATCGTCTCGTCGCCGAGCGTCAGCGTCATGCCATCGGTGGCGACGATGTCCCGCTTCGGCTTCCACGTCGGATTCTGTTGATCGATGAAGTCGTAGTCGGCTGCCGACATCACCAGCCGCGCGCCGTACTTGTCCTGGAGATACTTCGCGCCGCCCGCGTGATCGAGGTGACCGTGGCTGACGACGACGTATTTGATGTCGGCGGGATTCAGGCCAACCTTCCTCAATCCGTCATCGACCTCGTCCTGGATCGAGTAGTCGAAGATCGCGTCGAGCAGGATGATGCCTTTCGACGTGGTGATCGCCCAGGCCGAGTACTCCGTCATGCCGACGAAATAGAGGTTGTCGAAGACCTGCTGCGGCTCGGCGTGCCAGGTCTCGCGTGCTGGCGGTGCCGGTGGCCCGCCGCCGCGGCGCCCGCCGCCAGCAGCCCCGGCGCGGCCGCCACCGCCACGGCGCACCGGCGGCGTCGCCAGTTGCACGGCGCCCGTACATACCCACTCGAACAGCCGCTTCCAGTCGCCATCGGCGGCGGTCCGCGCCGCCTCGATGTGCTTCTGCGCTTCAGCCGGAACGGCTGGATACGACGTGGCGACTGCACCCGGCGGCGGGCCCTGGGCCTGCAGGCTTGCAGCGCCGAGCGCACACGTCATGGACACGATGATTCCGGCGATGTGTTTGTTCATGGATTCGAACCTGAACCCGAACCGAGAAGCGAGCACGGAGAAGCCTGAACTACTTTTTCCTCGGCTTGTACACGTGCGTACTCTGGCCGAAGAACACTTCGGCGCTCTCCATCAACGTTTCCGACAGCGTCGGGTGCGGGTGGATGGTGAGCTTCATGTCATCCGCCGTCGCCCCCATTTCGATCGCCAGCACGCCTTCGGCGATCAGCTCGCCCGCGCCGGAACCGACGATGCCGACGCCGAGGACACGGCCGGTCTTCGGCTCCAGCAGCAGCTTGGTCAGTCCATCGGGCCGATCGAGCGTGATCGCGCGACCGATCGCGGCCCACGGAAACTTCGCTACCTCGACTTCGATGCCCTTCTGCTCGGCCTCGGCCTCGGTCAGGCCGCACCAGGCGATCTCGGGATCGGTGAACACGACCGCTGGAATCGCCAACGGCTCGAAGATCGCCTTGTGACCGAGGATCGCTTCCACCGGCACACGCGCTTCGTGCGACGCCTTGTGCGCCAGCATCGGCTCGCCGGCGACGTCGCCGATCGCCCAGATCGTCGGCTCCGCCGTCCTGCGCTGTGGATTGGTCTCGATGAAGCCCTTGGCGTCGATCTTGACCTTGGTCGTCTCGAGACCGGGAATCTTCGAATTCGGGCGACGGCCAATCGCGAAGAGCACGCGATCGAAGGTTTGCGTTGTGTCCTTCAGGTCGCCTTCGAACGTGACCTTGATGCCGTCCTTGACGTCTTCGGTCTTCACGACCTTCGTGCTGGTCATGATGTTCGCGAACAGTCCCTTGATACGCTTCTCGAGGACGCCGACGAGATCGCGGTCGGCTCCGGGCAGCAGCGTCGGTGTCATTTCCACCACCGACACCTTCGTGCCGAGCGTCGCATACACGGTACCGAGTTCCAATCCGATATACCCGCCGCCAACCACGAGCAAGGTCTTCGGAATGTCGGGAACCTCGAGCCCACCCGTCGAGTCCATCATCCGCGGCGAGTCGATCCAGAGCGACGGGATCTTGGTCGGCGATGAGCCGGTGGCGAGGATGCAGTTCTCGAACGTGAGGTCGGTGGTGCTGCCGTCGGCGCCGGCAATCCGCATCGACGTGGGACCGGTCAGCGTGCCCCGGCCCTGATAGAACTTGACCTTGCGCATCTTGGCGATGCCGCCAAGGCCCGACGTCAGCTTGTCGACGACGCCCTGCTTGAAGGCGCGGAGCTTGTCGACATCGACCTTCGGTTCGTTGAAGCTGACGCCGAACGCTGACGCGTGCCGCGCTTCGTCCACGACCTTCGCGACGTGCAGCAGCGCCTTTGAGGGAATGCACCCGCGGTAGAGACAGACGCCGCCGGGGTTTTTGTCGTCGTCGACGAGGGCCACCTGCATGCCGAGATCGGCGGCATAGAAGGCGGCCGCATAGCCGCCCGGCCCCGCCCCGAGGATCACCAGTTGAGTCGATTCGTTAGCCATTCGCAGGTTCCTGTAGGGCGCGTCTTGCTGTGTAGAGGCGCCGCGCGGCGCATCTGAAGCGCAAGATGCGCCCTACAGGTGCATCATCCGATCAACGAGAGAAGAAATGGTTGTTCAATCGCTTCGACAACCCACTTGAGGAAGCGCATGCCGTCGGCGCCGTCGATCACGCGGTGGTCGTACGAAAGCGACAGCGGCAACATCAGCCGCGGCTCGAACGCGCCGGTCGACGGCTTCCACACCGGCTCCATCGCGCCGCGCGACACGCCGAGGATCGCGACTTCGGGCCAGTTGACGATCGGCGTGAACGCCGTCCCGCCGATGCCACCGAGATTCGAGATACTGATCCCGCCACCGCTCATTTCCTCGATCGACAACTTCTTGTCGCGTGCCTTCGCCGCAAGCTGGTTGATCTCGATCGCCAGCTCCTGGATGTTCTTCTGGTCCGCATTGCGGATGACAGGAACCAGCAGCCCGCGGTCGGTGTCGACGGCGACGCCGACGTTGACGAACTTCTTGTAGACCAGCTCGCCGCGCTCCGGATCGATCGAGGCGTTGAACTGCGGGAACTTCCTTACCGCGGTGGCGATGATGCGTACCAGCATCGCGGTGACGGTCAGGTTGCCGCCGGCCTTCGCGACCTGGTCCTTGAACTTCTTGCGCAGCTCCTCGAGCGCCGTGATGTCGGCCTTGTCGAACTGCGTGACGTGCGGGATGGTGTTCCAGGCGTAGGAGAGGTGCTCCGACGTCGCGCGGCGGATGTTGCTCCACGGCTGCCGCTCGACCTCACCCCACTTGCTGAAGTCGGGCAACGCGCGCGCGGGACGCGCCGTGCCCGCCACCGCGGCGGCGCCAGCCGATCCCACGCTGCTCAGGATGCGGCGCGCGTGCTCCTTGACGTCCTCCTGCGAAATCCGGCCACCGGACCCGGTGCCCTGCACGTCGTTGATATCGACGCCAATTTCGCGCGCGAGACGACGAACCGACGGTGATGCAGGGGCGGGGACACCGCCACGATCGGCGCGCGGCGCCGGCGGCGGTTCCGGCGGTGGCGCGGCCGCCGAGGGACGCTGCGGCATCGCCAGCACCTTGGACTGGCCGACCTGAAGGTCCGCCTCTACAGACTTCGCTTCGGCAGGGCGGGTCAGAAGACCCGTCCCTACGTCCTTTTTCTCCTGAAGCGCAGCCCCGGCTTCCTTCTTCTCCGGCTCGGGCTTCTTCTCGGGTTCGGACTCGGCGCTCTTCGCCGCGGCGGCAGGACTCGCGGCCTTTGCGCCGTTGGTCCCCGCCGCACCCTCGTCGACGGTGAAAACGACGGCGCCGACCTTGACCTTCTCGCCCTTCTTGATCTTGATTTCCTTGACCACGCCGGCGACCGACGACGGCACTTCGATGGTGGCCTTGTCGGTTTCGAGCTCGATCACCGCCTGGTCTTTCGTGACGGTGTCGCCCACCTTGACCATCACACGGGTCACGTCGCCGCCGGCGACGTTTTCGCCAAGCTCCGGGATTTTGAACTCTGTCACTCTTGTCGACTCCGGACTGCGCTTAGGAACTCCAGGCCGGCACGCCCTCCGGAGCCTGAAGTCCGCAGCCTACGAGATTGCTGGATTCGGCTTCTCGGGATTGATGCCCAGATCCGCGATCGCCTTCTTCACGACGCTCGCCTCGATCTTGGCGTCACGCGCCAGCTCGCTCAGCGTGGCGGCGACGATGTGCTTGGCATCGACTTCGAAGAAGTCGCGCAGCGAGGAACGCCCTTCGCTGCGGCCGAAACCGTCGGTGCCGAGCGCCACCACCGGTCGCGGTGTCCAGCGGTCGATGCCGTTCGGCAGCAGCTTCACGTAATCGGAGGCGGCGACGATCGCGCCCTCGGCGTCGCCGAGGCACTGCGTCACGTGCGGCACGCGCGGCTTCTCGCCGGGATGCATGCGATTCCAGCGGTCCACGGCGTTGCCGTCGCGATAGAGCTGGGGATAGCTGGTGACGCTCCACACATCCGCGGCCACGCCGTACTGCTCGCCCAGGATCTTCTGCGCCGCGAGCGCCTCATTGAGAATCGCGCCGCTGCCCAGCAACTGCGCCTTCGCCCTGGGCTTCTTGATCTCGGCGGCACGGAATTTATACATCCCCTTGAGGATGCCCTCGCGTGACCCCTCCGGCATCGGCAACTGCTCGTACGGCTCGTTCATCACCGTGATGTAGTAGAAGATGCTCTCGCCGTCCTTGTACATCCGGCGGATGCCGTCTTCGATGATGACCGCGAGCTCGAACGCGAACGCCGGGTCGTAAGCGAGCAGGTTCGGCACCGCGAGCGCGAGCAGATGGCTGTGCCCGTCCTGGTGCTGCAGCCCCTCACCCGAGAGCGTCGTGCGTCCCGCCGTTCCGCCCAGCAGGAACCCGCGCGTGCGTGTGTCGGCCGCGGCCCAGACGAAGTCGCCGACGCGCTGCATGCCAAACATCGAGTAGTAGATGAAGAACGGGATCGTGTTGATGCCGTGAGTCGAGTAGGCACTGCCGGCGGCGATGAAGGACGAGATCGAACCGGCTTCGGTGATCCCTTCTTCGAGGATCTGGCCTTCCTTCGCTTCCTTGTAGTAAAGGACGACGTCCATGTCGACCGGCTCATAAAGCTGACCGACGTGCGAGTAGATGCCGACTTGACGGAACAGCGCCTCCATGCCGAACGTGCGCGCCTCGTCCGGCACGATTGGGACAACGAGCTGTCCGATCTCCGGATCCTTCAGCAGCTTCGTCAGCATCTGCACGAACGCCATCGTCGTCGACGCCTTGCGGCCTTCGCTGCCTTTGTAGAATGTGGTGAACGCGTCGGAGAGGGTGTCGAGCTTGAGGGGTTCCGCCTGCGGGTGGCGCGAGGGAACGAAGCCACCGAGTTGCTTGCGCCGGTCGAGGAGATACCGAATCTCGGGACTGCTTTCGGAGGGTCGGTAGAACGGCGCCTTGGCCACTTCCTCGTCGGCGATCGGGATGCCGAAGCGGGCGCGGAAGGCTCTGAGCTCCTCTTCGTTCAGCTTTTTCTGCTGATGCGTGCTGTTCTTGCCTTCACCCGATTCGCCGATGCCGTAGCCCTTGATCGTGCGCGCCAGGATGACGGTGGGCTGGCCCTTGTGCTCGACGGCCGCCTTGTAGGCCGTGTAGACCTTGATCGGATCGTGACCGCCGAGCGTCAGCTTCTTCAGTTCCTCGTCCGACAGATGCTTGACCAGCTCGAGCAGCTGCGGGTACTTGCCCCAGAAATGCTTGCGAACGTAGTCGCCGCTTTCGACCGCGTACTTCTGGTACTCGCCGTCGACGACTTCGCCCATCCGTTTGACGAGCAGGCCGTCGTGATCCTTCTCGAGCAGCGCATCCCACTCGCCGCCCCAGATCACCTTGATCACGTTCCAGCCGGCGCCGCGGAACGCGCCCTCGAGTTCCTGAATGATCTGGCCGTTGCCGCGGACCGGACCATCGAGGCGCTGCAGGTTGCAGTTGATGACGAAGATCAGGTTATCGAGCTTCTCGCGCGCCGCCAGCGTGATCGCGCCGAGCGACTCGGGCTCGTCGGTCTCGCCGTCGCCGAGGAAGGCCCAGACCTTCGAGTTGGACCGCTTTTTCAGCCCGCGATCCTCGAGGTAGCGCATGAACCGCGCCTGGTAGATCGAGGTGAGCGGCCCGATGCCCATCGACACCGTGGGGAACTCCCAGAAGTCGGGCATCAGCCACGGGTGCGGATACGACGACAGGCCGCCGCCTTCCTTCAACTCGCGGCGGAAGTTGGTCAACTGCGCGGCGCTGAGACGCCCTTCGACGAAGGCACGCGCATAGATACCTGGAGCGGCGTGGCCCTGGAAGTAAATGATGTCGCCGTCGCCATCCTGCCCCTTGCCCTTGAAGAAATGGTTGAAGCCCACTTCGTAGAGCGTGGCCGACGAAGCAAAGGTGGAGATGTGACCGCCGATGCCGTCTTCGGCCTTGTTCGCCTTCACCACCATCGCCAGCGCATTCCAGCGCACGAGGCTCTTGATGCGGCGCTCGATCTCGCGGCTGCCGGGGAACGGCGGCTGCTCGTCGGCGGGAATGGTGTTGATGTAGGGGGTGTTGGCGCTGAACTGTTCGCGAACGCCGCTGCGGCGGGCGTGGTCGCTCAGATCGCGCAGCAGGCGGCTGACCCGGGCCGCGCCGCCAGAGTGCAGCACATAGTCGAGTGAGTCGAGCCACTCTCGCGTTTCGAGGGCTTCGATCTCGGCCGCGTCCTTCGGTGCTGTATTCCGCATGAATCCTCTGGGCCTGCCGTCGCGAGCGCGCGGCGGCGGCGAGTACGACGTGATGATTACGATCTGTGTATCGGTAACAACTGATTATTCTAGTATTCGTTCCCGCTCTGATGAAACCGCTTTCCGGCCTGCAATCGCTCACGCAGCTAGCTGATGTTCACCATGCGATCGTGTCATGCGAACGCTGTCCGCGCCTGCGCACGTACTGCCGGCAGGTTGCACGCGAGAAGAAGCGCGCGTATCGCGAGGAGATCTACTGGGGGCGTCCCGTGCCGGGCTTCGGCGACCCGGCCGCGCGTCTGCTGATCGTCGGGCTGGCGCCGGCCGCGCACGGCGCGAACCGCACAGGTCGCGTTTTCACCGGCGACGGCGTTGGCGGCTCGGGCGATTTCCTGATGGCGGCGCTGCACGCCACCGGCTTCGCCAACATGCCCACGTCGCGTCGGCCGGACGACGGCCTCGCGCTCGACGACGCTTACATCATCGCGGCGGTGCGCTGCGCGCCCCCGGACAACAAGCCGCTGCCCGAGGAGATCACACGCTGCCTCGATCATCTTGACGCGGAATTGACGCACCTGGCACGCATCCGCGCCGTCGTCGCGCTCGGCAGGATCGGCTTCGACGCGTGGCTGCAGGTGCTGAAGCGCCGCGGCGTGCGGACCTCGCCAAAGCCGAAGTTCGCGCATGGGGTCGTCGTGCCGTTGGATGTCGGGAAGACCGGACTACCGGACGTGCTGATCGGCTGCTATCACCCGAGCCGCCAGAACACGAACACCGGCGTGCTCACGCAGCGGATGATGCGCGACGTGTTCCGGATCGCGCGCAAAGAGATCTCACGCTGAAACGGTCCCTACGCGCGGAAAAGCTGACCAACGTTGCCCGCCAAAGGGCTAAAACAGCGGAAGAGATCTCACGCCAGGACGCCAAGACGCAGGAAGATCTCACGCGAAAACGCCATAACGCTAGAAGGTAACTCGCGCGAGATATCGAGCGGCCGCCCACAAGCCGCCAGCCGCCGGAAAACTAATCGGGCACGGGCATCGCGACCGAATCAACCACCAGCACTTCGACTGGCGCCTCGCGCGGCTCCAGCTTCAGCCCCGGATCGACCTGATAGGCCTGCCGAATGACCACGCGCAGCGTCATGTTCGTGAACGTGATCGTGCCAGCCGGTGGCACCCGGAACGATCCGCCGGTGCGACCGCTGACGTTCCGTTTCACCGATGCCACCTCCAACGCCGGCGGCGGAGCGCCTTGTGCGCCGATAACGACCGCTCCGAGCACAGCGACGAGCAGCGAGATCAGGAAGCGTTGCATGGATCAAGGCTTGTCGGTCCCGAACTCCGGGCCGAACTTGTTGTTCTCCTGGCAGATCGATTCGATCAGTTCGTCGTCGGGGGCAAGACGGTAGCGCGCGAGCAGGTGGGCGGGGCGGAGAAACGTCTTCGGATCGTCGATTGCGATCGCCACTTCCATGCGGCCGAGCGACGGCCGGCGAAATCGCTCCGTGATTGACGCGCCGTCGGTCAGCGGCACACCAGTCGTGTCGAGCCACTGCCCGTCACGAAACCCGGTCGTCGTCACCAACAGCGTCTCGTCGTCCCAGCGTCCAACCGAATACCCGTTCCACGTCGGCTGCGCGTTCGGACCCGGTAAGGCCCGGCCATCGGTGAAGATCTCACGGCGCTCGTTGTTCTGCTCGACGAGCATCACGAGCTCGGACGGCACCTGGATGAACTTCACTGGCCCGCTCGAACCGTGCTGGTTGACGATGCCCATGGGCAGGCAGTGCGACTTCGGAAAGTCACGCTCGAAGCGATCGCGCCGCCGCTTGCGCAGCGCCATCGCCTCGTCGGTCATCGGCACTCCGGGAAAGTAGAAGTCGGAGTAGTCGCCGCCGGAGGGATACCACAAACCGGAGAGATCGGGATGGCCGTCAGCCGTCTGCGGTGGCGGCGCGTCCGCATCGATCTCGCTGCGCACCGTGCCTGGCGCCCGCGGCGTCTTCCACTGCGCCGCTACCGGCACGGTCACCATGAGCGCGCTGAGAATCGCCGCGACAACGAATCGCCCGTACATGGAGAGCGCTCGTATAACACGCGGTGTGTGACCGGCATGTTACGCGGGCGGTCGTAAGTTGCAAGGCGGACGTGCGAGACGGAGTGCGAGACAGGGGTGCGGGACGAAGGTGCAAAACGGAGGCAAGACGAAGGTGCGAGACGAAGACGGAAACGAGGCGCGAAGCTGAAGTTACGAGACGCCGGTGCAATCACCTACCGTCTTGCGCCCTCGTCTTGCACCCTCGTCTCGCACCTACCGTCTCGCGCCCTCGTCTCGCACCTCTCCCCTACACCGTCCCGGGTTTGATGACGAACTGGTTATTCGCGTCGACGCCGCGATACACCTTGTGGCAGCTGTTGCAGGCCGTCACCGCCTCACGGTACGCCGCGGTCGCCTTCGCCTGATCGGGTGCCTTGTCGGTAAGCAGTTTGTCCAGCGCGTCCAGCTTGGCGATGACGTCCTTGCTGAACCCCTGCGCGTCGGTCTTCTTGTGCAGCACCCAGAAGTTCTCCGCGTCCGTCAACGTCGCCTTCATGATCTCGACGTTCTTCTTGGCGTCGGCGAACTGCATGCTCTGGATCTGCTTGTTGACGGTCTGCTGCGTGGTGCCGATTTTCTTCATCGCCTTGTCCATGTCGTCCGGCGTCTTGGCCTTCTCGGCCATCAGCGCGGCACCAGTCAGGGCGAACACCAGGGTGAACATCAGCATCGAGCGCATTACGTGTCTCCTCGGATGGGCAGGAACGCTGACTGATCATAGCTGTCGCGCACCCGGACCGCCAGATCCGGCCGATTGCTGATCACCGCGTCGACGCCCCAATCCAGTAACCGCACCATGTCCCCCTCCTCGTCCACCGTCCACACCTGTATTTGCAGGCCCGCGGCGTGCGAATCACGAACGAACCGCGGCGACACAATCCGGTGGCCACCGGATACCTCCGGGACCTGATAGCCGCCGTAGACGACACCATGGACCGGCCACCGGCACCAGGATCGATACAGGGCGAGACGCACTTCCGGTGCGCAGGCACTCGAGGCCATCTCCGGCAGCGCCCGCCGCGCCGCCCGAACCGCCAGGGGCCCGAAACCGGCGGCGCAGACGCGATCGACGGCTCCGGCCCGGCGCACCTCGGCCGCCAGTGCCTCGCCCATCTGCGGCGTGTTCACCTTCATCTCGATGATGACCGGAATGTCCGGGTACCTCCGAAGCACCTCGCGCAGCGTCGGGACGCCAATGCCCTGAGCGCGGAAGGGATACCGGCCATCAACCGTGAACCGGCAGCCGGCATCGATGGCCGCCAGTTCAGCTGCGCTCAGCCTCGCCAGACGACCCGATCCGCCCGTCGTCCGATCCAGCGTCTCGTCGTGATGGACGACGACCACGCCATCGGACGAGAGGTGGACGTCGAGCTCGAGACCGTCGGCGCCCGCCGCCATTCCCAGATCGAAGGCCGCGATGGTGTTTTCGGGGCCCAGCGCAGAGCCGCCCCGGTGTGCGAACACGCGCGGCCGGGCGGCCGCCCAGAAAGGCACAATGGCTAATCGTAAATGGCAAACGGCAAACGTTTGCCAAGGCGGTTAGGATCACCTCATGAACCCTTCGGCGATCTCCACCCTTGGCGACCTTCGGCGCGCCGTCGACGCAGGCCGCGTTCCGCATCGGAGCGTCCACCAGGAAGTCCGCGAGAACCTCATCGCAAAGCTTCGCCGCAACGAGCCGCTCTTCCCCGGCATCGTCGGCTACGACGAGACGGTGATTCCGCAGGTCATCAACGCTCTGCTGTCGCAGCACAACTTCATCCTGCTCGGCCTGCGCGGTCAGGCCAAGACGCGACTGCTGCGGGCGCTGGTCACGCTGCTCGACGACCACATCCCGGTGATGCAGGGCTGCGAGATCAACGACGACCCGCTCGATCCGATCTGCGCGGCGTGCCGGGCGCGGATCACGGTCGAGGGCGACGCAACGCCAATCGGGTGGCTCCCGCGCGATTCCCGCTACGTGGAAAAACTGGCGACGCCGGACGTCACCATCGCCGACATGGTCGGCGACATCGATCCGATCAAGGCCGCGCGCGCGGGCCTGCAGCTCTCGAACGAGCTGACGATGCACTACGGGCTGCTGCCGCGAGCCAATCGAGGCATCTTCGCCATCAACGAGCTGCCCGATCTCGCCGGCAAGATCCAGGTGGGCCTGTTCAACATCCTGCAGGAGGGCGACGTTCAGATTAAGGGCTATCCCGTCCGCCTGCCGCTGGACGTGATGATGGCGTTCACGGCGAATCCCGAGGACTACACCGCGCGCGGCAAGATCATCACGCCGCTGAAAGACCGCATCGGTTCCGAGATCCGCACCCACTATCCCGCCGGCCGCGGCGACGCCATGGCGATTACCGCGCAGGAAGCGTGGCTGGCGCGCAACGGCTCTGGCCCGCGCACCGACGTCCCGAACTTCGTCGCCGAGGTCGTCGAGGAGATCGCGTTCCAGGCGCGGCAGGATCGCCGCATCGACAAGCGCTCCGGCGTCAGCCAGCGCCTGCCGATCTCGGCGATGGAAAACGTCGTGTCGAATGCGGAACGCCGCGCGCTGGTGTCGGGCGAAGAGATGGCCGTCCCGCGCGTGACCGACGTGTATGCCGCGCTGCCGTCGATCACCGGCAAGTTCGAGATGGAGTACGAAGGCGAGCTCAAAGGGGCGGAGGTCGTCGGCCGCGAACTGGTTCGCGCCGCGGTCGCGACGATCGCCGACGGCTATCTCTCGCATCTCGAGTTGCGGCAGGTGATCGAATGGTTCGATCTCGGCGGCAGCCTGCAACTGGCCGACACGCTGAGCGCGAAGGACGTCATCGCGCACGCGCAGGAAGTGCAGGGCCTGATCGAACTTGCGCACGCGGCGGGCGTGCCGAAACAGGCACCCGCGCCGCTGCTGGCATCGGGCGTCGATTTCGTCCTCGAAGGCCTGTACGCGCTGAAGAAGATCAGTCGCAGCGACGAGCGTGGCTATCACGGCGGCGAGGCGCCGGTGCGGCGCCCCACCCGCGAACCAGGCCTCGAAGACGAGCCGCGGATGCCGGCAGGTGGTGGGAAGAAGAAGTATTACAACTAGTTCACGCGTCCCGGTGCTGAGTGCCGGGTTCGTGTTCAGGTTCGGCTGGGACGAATGCGAACAACGAACTTGAACACGAACAAAGAAGCGAGAACGCAGAAGCCACGAACAGTCGCGTCATGAAATACAGGTACACAAAGTACACGGGCGACCTGCTCGACGAGATCGATCTCGAGGATCTCGTGTCGAAGCTGTCGGACCTGCTGATGTCGAGCGGGTTCAACAACCCGTGGGATCCGTCGGACGGCGATGAGGACCGGACGCTCGACGCGCTTCATGACGCGATCCTCGAGGCGTTGTTCAGCGACGGCGTGCTGTCGGACGAAGCGCTGCAGCAACTGCTCGGCGAGCCGGCGGACGGCGATCAGGAGGGCGCGCGCAACAAGCTCGAAGAACTGATCCAGCAGATCATGCAGAAGATGATGGACCAGGGGTTCATCACGCCGGCGCCGGATCTCGACGGTGAGCGCGAGCAGCGGCGCGGTACCGGCGGCGGCTACGGCGAGGACAGCGGTCCGGTGAAGTTCGAGGTGACCGACAAGGCGCTCGACTTCCTCGGCTATCGCGCGCTGCGCGATCTGCTTGGCTCCATCGGCCGCAGCAGCGCCGGGCGGCACGACACGCGGCACCTGAGCACCGGCATCGAAGCGATCGCCGCGCCGAAACCGTACGAGTTCGGCGACACGATGAACATCGACCCGAGCAGCACGATCCTGAACGCAGTGCAGCGCATCCACGCCGACGAGGCCCGTGTGAAGCCGGGCGCTACGACCGACGCAGGGCCCGGCTTCAGCCGGACCGGGATCGACATCGACTATTCCGACCTGATGGTTGCGCAGAGCGAGTACCTGAGCTCATGCGCGACCGTGATCATGCTCGACTGCAGCCACAGCATGATCCTCTACGGCGAGGACCGCTTTACGCCAGCCAAGCGCGTGGCGATGGCGTTGTCCCACATGATCCGTACGCAGTATCCGGGCGACTCGCTGCACGCCGTCCTCTTCCACGATTCCGCCGAGGAAGTGCCGCTCAAGCAGCTCGGGCGCGTCCGCGTCGGTCCGTACTACACGAACACGCGCGAAGGCCTGCGGCTGGCGCGCCGCATCCTCGAACGGCAGAAGAAGGACATGCGGCAGATCGTGATGATCACCGATGGCAAGCCGTCGGCGCTGACGCGGCCGGACGGCCAGATCTATAAGAACGCCTTCGGCCTCGACCCGTTCATCGTTGCCGAAACGTTCGCCGAGGTGAACGCCTGCAACAAGGCCGGCATCATGATCAACACGTTCATGCTGGCGCGCGACCATGACCTGGTCGCCTTCGTCCGCCGGGTCGCCGCGATCTGCCGCGGCAAGGCGTACTTCACGACACCCTACACGCTTGGCCAGTACGTGCTGATGGACTACATGGATCGCAAGACCAAGACGATTCATTGACGAATGCTTCCACCGATCATCCCGATCTTCCCGCTTCCGAACGTTGTGCTCTTTCCCAACGTGTTCCTGCCGCTGCACATCTTCGAGCCACGGTATCGCGCGATGGTGGGCGATGCGCTGCGTGACGACCGCATCATCGGGATGACGCTGCTGCAGCCCGGATACGAGACGAACTACGCCGGCCGGCCACCGGTGTACCAGGTCGGTTGTGCCGGGTTGATCACGCACTCGGAACTGCTCGCGGATGGCCGCTACAACATCGTCCTCCGCGGCATGGAGAAGTTCCGGATCGCGGCAGAAGACGACAGTCGGCCGTATCGTCTCGCCAGGATCGAAGCGCTTCCCGAGCTCCCGGACGACGATGAGAAGCGCGCGATGCGGCAGAAACGGCAGCGGCTCGAAGCGATTCTCGCCGCGACGATCGAGCGCAGCGGCCACGAACCGCGCGTGCCGGCGGCGGTGCCGGACGATGACCTGGTGAATGCGCTGGCGCAGTATCTGCCGCTGGAACCGCTCGAGCGCCAGGCGCTGCTCGAATGCGACGGCCTTGCCGCCCGGTGTCATGCACTGATCGAACTGCTCGAGATGCGGACGCTGGCCGGCGCGACCTGGAAGGACCGCTCAGTCCATTAGTCGTACGGTGGTCGTATAGCGCCGGGGCTGGTCTTCAGCCCGCCCTCGATGGCAGCCGGTCATTACACCTCGGGGGCGGGGCTGACGCCCCGCCCCTACATCATGATTGTCTACCTGAGATCGTGGCGCAGGTCGCGGCGATCGCCCCGCAGCTCGCGCTGGTCCTGACGCAGATCACGCTTGTCAGATCGCGCGTCGCGCCGGTCGTGTTCCCGGCGGTCCTGCCGCAGCTCCTTCTTGTCCAGCCGCACTTCCTGCCGATCCGCGCGCAGCTCGCGCACATCGTGGCGGATGTCCCGCGGTCCCGCCGACGCCGCCGTGGCGCACGCCAGCACTGCAAACGCCATCATCGCTGTCAGTCGCTTCATCGCTCGCTCCTCTCACCGGCGCTGGCCGGTCACCTCACTGGGGAGGCACGCGGGCGACGTCGAGCAACGCCAATGCCTGGATTTCGTGGTGACGCTGCGTGCAAATCGTCCATCGCAGACGACAGCGCCATGACGACCTGTCATCTGTGATCGACACGACAGTGTCCGCGTCATTGCGAGTATGGCGATTCGATGGCGGCGCCATCAATCCGCCATCGGCGCTGCGTGAACCACTGAACCGTGAACCCATGAACCCGCCCCCGGGCACCGGAGAACGTGCGAACCGTCAGTCCGGTGTCGGGTGTTCGAGCCGATCGACGATCACCATGTCGACCGGCCCTCTCGTGGATTCCAGCTTCAGGCCGAGTTGTTCTTCGAGCGCCGTGAACAACGAGGGCGCGTCGGGATCCGTCGGCGGCAACTGCACGCCTGGCGGCGGCGCGAACGGCAGTTGCGCCGGATCGACGGCAAACTTCATGTCGAAGGCCCACGGCCCCATGAGACCCGTGCGATCGACGACCGTGCGCTTCACCATCGCCGCCAGCGTGTTGGCCAGCTCGCCGATTGGAAAGCCGTTCCCGAGCATGGCGCCGAACCCGACGTTGAGGCCGCACGTCGGCCGCCCGCTCGCATCGGGCGGTGGCGGTTGCGGCGGTGGACCTCCCGAGCGGGCCGCCGCCAGACGATCCGCCATCAGCTTGTCGCAATCGACTTTCGATGGTTCGAGGTGCGCCCCGAGCCGATCTTGCCGCAGCCGTACCAGTGCGTAAATCGGCATCTCGCGGGTCTCGTGGTGAGCGGCCAGCTTGAATCGATCGATCAGCAGCGATCGCAGCATCAGCGTCGTTGGATCCGTCCCGGTGCCAGGGAGGACGCGCGTCGGATCGCCGGCCGCCTTCGCCACGATGTCGTAATGCTCCGACTCGGCCCACGCCGGGAGTCCATCAAGCTGAAAGTCCTGCACGCCATACGCGACCCGGACGAGCGTGCGCAGCGGCATGTTGCTGCTGGTCCACTGACCGCCCGGCTGACGCCTGATGAATTGCGCCTGCGCCGATGGATCGCTGGGTTTGACGGACGCCGCGTCGAACGACGGCAGTTTCTCGGAAGTCTGCCCGTCAACTGCACTCCGGCGGCCCCGGAGGTCAGCCGCGGGGTGCGCGCTCGCGAGCAACCCCGTCGCCGCACCCAGGACTGCGACCAGGACCGTCCGCACCGCCAATGCCTTCACACCGCCTCGCAATCGCCGGTCGCACGTCGTCGATGCCGACTGCGCCCGGCAGGCAGTCAGTCTTTGGGCACGGCCAGATAAAAGGCAATCGGTGCGGCCACGATGCCGATGCCCGCGATGAGCAGCAGCGGCAGCACTTCCTGCATGGACGCCCCGTTAGACGTCAGGACGAGGTGAACGGTCCCCGCCAGGCGTGGCCACAGCATCGTGAGGCCCGCCAGCACCGCACCGACCGCTCCCGCCCCGGTTACGGCCTGCAGCCAGATCATCGGCCGTTCCGCGGCACGCGCCGCGTCGGCGCGCGCGCGCAGGGCGGAGCGCCACCACACCTGCCCGGCGGCCGGAATCGACAGCTGATTGAGCTGATCCTTCTCGACCCGCAGCATCGACGCGATCGCCACGACTTCCGCGCAGGTCGCACACGTCTCGGCATGTGTCACCAGCGACGCATCGGCGCTCTCGGGCCAACGTCCCGACAGCACCAGTGTCATCACGTCATGTTCTCTGGCGCATGGCATCGCGCTCATCGCTGTCTCCCTCGCGGCTCGGTTCCCAACGCCGCCATCAGCCGCCGGCGGGCGCGGAACAGCATCATCTTCAGGCTCGCGCGCTTCAAGCCGAGGATCTCGGCGATCTCTTCGTGCGACGCGCCCTGTGCGTAGGCCAGCCACAGCAGACTGCGCTCGCGCGGTTTCAGCCGCGCCATCGCGCGCGTGACGTCGAGGCGGCGTGCGACCTGGTCGGCCGTCTCTCCGGAAGCCTCCAGCACCGATTCGGCCTCGTCAACCGTGACGACGCGCGCCGATCGTTTCCGCCGCTGGTCGTAGACGAGGTTCGTCGCGATCCGGAACAGATAGTTGCGCCGATGGTCGTCACTCTCGAAGTGCGTCGTCGTCCGCAGGAACCGGTAATACGCGTCCTGCAGGAGATCGTCCGCGAGACGACGGTCGCCGGTCATGCGCGCGAGATACAGCCACACAGGACGCGCCGTCAACTCGTAGAAGACGCGGAACGCGTCT
This sequence comes from Vicinamibacterales bacterium, assembly GCA_035496255.1. Taxonomy (GTDB): domain Bacteria; phylum Acidobacteriota; class Vicinamibacteria; order Vicinamibacterales; family UBA2999; genus Gp6-AA40. Next base: position 6,762 of record DATJEU010000063.1, on the reverse strand, counting down.
TCCGTCATCTGGAAGGTGCGATCCGCGTCGGTCAACGCACTGAGCCGCTCCACGTCGCTCAGCGTCCACTCGGTCATCACTCAGCCTTCACCGCGGGTGCGCTGATCAGCCCCATGCGCAGGGAAAGTGCCCAGGACAACAGCGCGGACACGACGAATCCGACGCCGACCGCGATCGCCAGGGATCCCATGACTTCGAACACAGAGGAGAGGTCCGCGTCGCTGATGTTCGCCTGCGCAATCCAGAAGCCGATTCCAAGCGCGACGACCACGACGCCAATCTGCACCGACCAGAGGATACGGGTCATTGGAGCCAGTGTGGGCGGCGCGGCCGCGGCCATGGGCGCCACCGACATCGGGGTTTCGAGGAAGCGGCGGCCGGCGGGCGTTTCCATATACGCCAGCAGTTCCTGATTGTTCGTCATGCGATCGAGCAACTTGGTATGCACCTCCGTCTGGATTTGAATCTGCCTCCGCCAGCGGCGATATTCGAGGGCCTGGCGCAGCAGCAGGTAGACCAGGCTGACCACCGTCAGGAATCCCGCAAGGAACCCGATGCCGTCGAGGGTGTTGTGGACGACGTCGATGACGTGATCGCGCGGTGTGCGCTGGCTTGGGAAGTCCGGTTCGCCGAAGAAGAAGGTCGGGTTCCGCGCCACTTCCGGGTGCTGCTGGATGAACGCGGCCAGTTGCGGGTAAGTGCTGACGTAGTCCGAGCGATTCAGGAGCGTGGGATCCAGCCGCAGAAGCTGGCGCAGCGTCGGCGGATAGTGGTTGAGGACTTCATTCAAGTCGCGGCGGACGTCCTGAGCCGACACGCTGTTCTGGTACACGACCACAGGCTGTTGTGCGGCCGACGCCGGCGGCGTCGCTTCGGCCGGAGCCGCTGCCGCCCCGGACCGGCCGGGAACGGAGGCGTTCTGGGCGAAAGCCGGAGCAATCGTGCCCGCCGCCAGTGCGGCCGCCAGGGCGAAAGTCGCTGCGTCGAATCGGGTCATACCCCTTAATACGGGGATGCCCCTGAAGGGTTAACGCTCGAAGCTAACGTCCGATGCGCGAGGCAAGCAGCCCAGCAACGGCCGCAACCTGGCCCACCCAGAACAGGAACGACCACTTGAGCAGGTCGTACTTCATCTCGGCGAAATCAAGACGCAGCCTGCTGGTTTCTTCAGCCAGACGGCGTTCGAAACGATCCATCGCCACCTCCTGAGTCTCGGCAAACATCTCGCTCAAACCTTCAATCGCCGCTTCCGACAATTCCTGTTGCACGCCTGCAGGTATCCCAATCCGACGCACAGGACATCCTTTCGCGCCCAGGCATCAGGCCCGACGACGACGATGCCATCGTCCGAACACGCCGTCAAGCTCATAACAGAGCGCTCATCGCAGCTCGCGGCAAGTCGCAGATCGTGCGCGTGGAGCCGGTTGTCCCATGCGCGGATTCTGCTCTTCATCGCCTTCGAGGATCGCCCGTCAACAACTTGCGCACGTCCGGGCACGGCGCGCTCATTGCGAGCCGGCCCGCATGCGAATGATCGTCATGACACTGGTGTTGTTGTTCGTCACTCCCGGACCGCGCGATCGCTATGCGTTCCGCTACGCCGTCGACGGCGACACGATCGACGTGGCTGGTATAGGCCGGGTACGGCTGCTGGGGATCGATGCGCCGGAAATCGGAGCAGGGATGGATACGCCGGCACCGTTCGCACGTGAGGCCCGCGACCATCTCGCGTCACTGCTGGTGACGCGCTGGTTGAGGCTGGAAATGGATGGCGAACAGCGCGATCGTTACGCGCGGCTGCTCGCGTACGTTGTGCGCGAGGACGGCCTGTTCGTCAACGCCGAGATGCTGCGGGCCGGGCTGGCGCGCGTCAGCGCGCGCGTCCCGCTGCGGCGGCTGCCGGAATTGAAAGCCGCCGAACGCGCGGCACAGCAATCGCGGCTCGGCATCTGGGGTGGACGGCCATCGCTGCCGGTGGAATCGTATCGTGTGCCGCGCCGGTGAGCCGCGCCGCGTGCGCGCGCGACCGTGACGGCTCCAGCGTGCGACGCCCGCTCAGACGCGGACGCTGCCGGCGAGGCGGTCAGCGAGCACGCTGATGATCCGCTCGCCATGGAAGCGGCCATTCTCGATGAAGATCGAGCCGGTGTTGCGCCCGGCGCTGCAGCCGCCGGCGACGAACAGATTCGGCACGTTGGTCTCGAACGTCTCGGCATCCATCTGCGGCGCCAGCGACAGCGGATCGCACGCGATCCCCGCAGCCGTCATCAGTTTCGCGTCGGGGTGATAGCCGGTGAGCAGGAACACCTGCTCCGCCGGCAGCGACCGCCGTGCACTCCCGTGCTCAACGACCACCTCCGTCGGCGTGATCTCCACGACGCTGGTGTCGAACAGCGCCGGAATCGATCCTTCCTTGATGCGGTTCTCGATGTCCGGACGCACCCAGTACTTGATCGAATCGCCGAGTGTCGAATGGCGATGGACGAGCGTTACCAGCGCGCCGGATCGGAACAGCTCGAGCGCGGCTTCCGCCGCCGAATTCTTGCCGCCGACCACGACCACCCGCTTCTGAAAATACGGGTGCGCGTCGTCGTAGTAGTGGCTGACGTGCGGCAGTTCTTCTCCCGGCACCTTGATGAAGTTGGGATGGTCGTAATACCCGATCGCCAGCACCACCGCACGTGCATAGCGCACTCGCTGCACCCCGCGGGCGGTTCGCGTCGTAATCGTGAACGCGTGCGCCTCGTCGTCCGGGTCTGGCGCGGCGGGCGGCCCGGACCCGGCCGGCGGCTCGATCGAGACGACCGTCTCTTCGTATGAGATCTGAAGTTCGTAGGTATCGACCACGCGCCGGTAGTAGCGCAGCGCCTCGAGGCGGGTGGGCTTGTCGTACGGCGTGGTCAACGGCAGACCGCCGATCTCCAGCAGTTCCGGCGTGGTGAAGAACACCATGTGCATCGGAAACCTGTAGATGCTGTTGACCAGCATCCCCTTCTCGACGACCACGTAATCGAGGCCGCGCTGCTTCGCGGCTATCGCCGTCGCCAGGCCGGAGGGACCGGCGCCGACGATGAGAACATCCCGGATGGGCATATCTCTCGATGATACAGGGCCGGACGCAGCCGGATGATGCCAGGCGGCCCGCAGGTCGGCCTCTCCGAACTATATGGATGGTAGAGGCCGACCTTCAGGTCGGCCTTGCGCGGTCGGCCTACGTCCTGGCGGGAACGCGATCGAGCTGAAAGGCGGTATGAAGCGCGCGCACGGCCTCGGCCGCCTCGCCATCGCCGACGGCGAGCGAAATGTTGCGCTCGGATGAGCCCTGCGAAATCGCGATGACGTTGATGCCGACGGCGCCGAGCGCTCCGAACACGGTCGCCGCGATCCCCGGCGTGCCGCGCATGCGGTCGCCGACGGCGGCGACCACCGCGACAGGCTGATCCGTAATCTCCTCGATGTGATCGCGCATCAACTCGACTTCGAGTGCCGACCGCAGTGCCCGCACCACGCGCGGTGCGTCGGCGGAGCTGATGACGAAGCAGATGTTGTTCTCCGACGATGCCTGCGAAATCATCAGGACGTTCGCCTGCTGCTCGGCGACGACATCGAACGCCTTCGCGACGATTCCCGGAATGCCCTGCATGCCCGTCCCGCTGATCGCGATCAGGCTGACCTTCCGGATCGACGTCACCGCCTTGACGCCGGGAGAAGACGTGTCGCCTTCAACGCTGACGCGCGTGCCGGCGTGCGTCGGGTTGAAGCTGTTGAGGATGCGCACCGGGATGCGCTTCCGGAACGCGGGGAGGATGGTCTTGTAGTGCAGGACCTTGGCGCCGTAATACGCCAGCTCCGACGCTTCGCTGTACGAGATTTCGGCCAGCGACCGCGCGGCCGGGACGTCGGCGGGGTTCGCCGTCAGCACGCCGTCGACATCGGTCCAGATCCAGACTTCGTCGGCATTCAGTGCCGCGCCGAGGATCGAAGCCGAATAGTCGGAGCCGCCGCGGCCGAGCGTGGTGAGAACACCGTCGGCCGTGGCACCGATGAAGCCCGTGACCACCGGGATGTCGCCGCGATCGATCATCGGCCGCAGCTTTGCTTCGGTCCTGACCTGGGTGGCTTCAGCGATTGGTTCAGCGCTGCCGAACTGATCCGTCGTCACGATCAGTTCCGTTGCCTGCACCGGCGTCGAGGCCGCATGCTGCGCGCGAATCGCGGCGGCGACGAGCGGCGCCGCGAGCATCTCGCCGGTACCGGAGATCGCATCCATCAGCCGCGGCGTCAGCTCGTGCACCATCGACAGGCCGAAACACAGTTTCTCGAGGCGATCGAGCTGCGCGTCGATCTGATCGAGCACCGCGACCAGCGCATGGCGTTCGGTCGTGATCGCCTCGGCCGCCTGGCGGTGCCGTTCGAACAACTGCTGCCGGATCCCGGGATCCCACCGTCCGCGCGATGCGGTGTGCGCGGCTTCGATCAGCAGATCCGTGACCTTGCTCATCGCCGAGGTCACGACGACGACGGCGTGGCCGTTCTTCGACGCGTCGACGGCGAGGCGGGCCGCTTGCGCAATGCGTTCGGCGGACCCGACGGAGGTACCGCCAAATTTCATGACGATCAACATGACGTGTTCGCGGTTCGATGTTCGGGTTCCCGGTTCGTGTTCAGGTTCGGTTCAAGGTTCGATGTTCCGCGTGACCGGTTCCACGTTCGGCGGCGCGCGTCGGACACCGGCTCGACTGTCGGGCAGCAGGATCCGAACCTGAACACGATCAGAGAATGCAGAACTCAGAAATGTGAACCGGTCACTCATTGCAGCGGCGCCGGCAGCTGGCTCTCGCCCATCAGATATTCATCGATCGCACGGGCGGCGCTTCGGCCCTCGGCGATCGCCCAGACGATCAGCGACTGGCCGCGCTGCATGTCACCGGCCGTGAACACGCCGGGAATGTTAGTCATCCACTTCCCGTCGCGCTTGACGTTGCCACGTTCGGTGAGATCGACGCCGTCGAGGACCCGGCCCTGCGCCCCGGTGAATCCCATCGCCAGCAGGACGAGATCCGCGGGGATCTCGAACTCACTGCCGGGAACGGGTTCAAAGGACACGCGGCCGGCGTTCTTGACGGCCTCCACCTTCACGGCGTGCAGCTTCCGAACATGGCCGTTCGCGTCGCCGCTGAACTTCGTCGTCGACACCGAGTAGAGGCGGTCGCCGCCCTCCTCATGCGCGGTGGACACGCGGAAGATCAGCGGATACTGCGGCCACGGGTTGTCAGCCGCTCGCGTATCCGGCGGCACCGGCATCAATTCGAGCTGGTGCACGGTGCGCGCGCCCTGGCGGTGCACGGTGCCGAGACAATCGGCACCAGTGTCGCCGCCGCCGATGATGATGACGTGTTTGTCCCTGGCGGTGATGAACTCGGCCTCCGCGATTGCGTCACCTTCGCAGCGCCGGTTCTGCTGCGTCAGGTAGTCCATCGCGAAATGAATGCCGGCCAGGTCGCGTCCCGGGACCGGCAGATCGCGCGGCTTCTCGGCGCCGCCGGCCAGCAGCACGGCATCGAAGTCCGCGCGCAACCGCTCCATCGGCACGTCGGCGCCGACGTTGACCCCGGGCCGGAAGATCACGCCTTCCTTCTCCATGACGTCGAGGCGCCGATCGAGATGGCGCTTCTCCATCTTGAATTCCGGGATGCCGTAGCGCAGCAGACCGCCGATGCGATCGGACTTCTCGAACACGGTTACCGAATGGCCGGCGCGATTCAACTGATCGGCAGCGGCCAGGCCCGCAGGCCCCGAACCGACGATCGCCACCTTCTTCCAGGTGCGCGTGGCCGGCGGGCGCGGCACCACCCACCCTTCGTCCCACGCCCGCTCGATGATCGCGGCCTCGATCGCCTTGATCGTCACCGCGGAGTCGTTGATCCCCAGCACGCACGCGCCTTCGCACGGCGCCGGGCACAGTTTCCCGGTGAACTCCGGAAAGTTGTTGGTCGCGTGCAGCCGATCGATTGCCCCCTGCCAGCGATCGCGGTAGACGAAGTCGTTCCAGTCGGGGATCAGGTTACCGAGCGGACACCCCTGATGGCAGAACGGAATGCCGCAGTCCATGCACCGTGCGCCCTGCATCTCGAGCTGCCCGGTCGGCCACGGCAGATACACTTCGTTCCAGTCCCGGACGCGCTCCTCCACCGGACGCGTCGGCTGCTTCTTCCTCTGGATCTCGATGAAACCGGTTGGCTTGCCCATGATTCCTGAAATTGACGACTGGACGAATCTACGGATGAACGACTCTATTGACGCACTGTCGCGGAGGCAGCGGTCACCGCCACTTCGTCGATTCGTAATTTCGTCAATACGTCGATCCCGCCTGCGGGCGCCGTCCGCTTTTTCTGTTCCGCCAGCGCGCGCTTGTACTCGCGCGGCATCACCTTCGTCAACTGCGGTGAGGTCGTCGACCACGCCGACAGAAGCCGGGCACCGAGATGGCTGCCGGTCAACTCGACATGACGCGCGATCAAATCCCGAACGAGCGCGAGGTCTTCGCGGTCGAGCGCCTCGAGCTCGACCAGTTCGAGATTGCAGCGCCGTTCGAATCCGCCTGCGGCATCGAGCACGTACGCAATCCCGCCGCTCATGCCGGCGGCAAAGTTGCGGCCGGTGCGGCCCAGGACGAGAACACGTCCGCCGGTCATGTATTCGCAGCCATGGTCGCCGCCGCCCTCGACCACGGCCGTCGCGCCAGAGTATCTGACCGCGAAG
>DATJEU010000062.1:0-85901 GCA_035496255.1 Vicinamibacterales bacterium | reverse complement strand
GTTACAGGGCTGGTCCACGGGGGTTCTCGAACGCCTCCGCGCAACGGGGACCGTTCGGATGATCGACGCGATGTACCGCGTCAGCGATCTGAAGAAAGGCTTCGTGGTCACCTTCGGCTCACCTGGCCAACGCATCGTCGGCGAGAGACTCTCGATAGTCCGGATAGATCTAGGCTGACGCGTCGTTGCTTGACTGCAGTAGGACCGCCGACCTGGCTTTGGCCCGCAGTCCTCGGTCGAAGGTGACCAGGGTCAGCTGCCCTGCCGTCGCGAATGCCGCAAGAAATGAATCCGCCCAGTCCTTCGTCGCCGGCTGGCGACGACGCGTGAGGGAACGAAAACGCGGTTCGATCTCAAGAGGTTCGTCGACGAGCGTAACGCGCGGATCCTGCAACCATCGATCGTACGCCGCCCACGCCTGCGGTTGCGTCAGGACCTCGTCACCCATGACCGCTGCGCTCGTCAGGAGACGCAGGAGGCCCAACTGCGTAAACCGACAGAACGCCAGTGCTGCGTCCGACTGAAGCTCCGCGAACCAGGTCGCGGCCACGGCGTGGTGCACATGGCCCTCGTAGGTGAGCGCCACCCAGACGTTGATGTCAGGGAACAGCGATGTCGTAGATGGTGGCATTGTCGAGGGCCACGGTGCCCGGGCGCTTCGACCGGACGATCGGTAACGTCACGGGGGCGCCGGCCTTCTGGCGCTCCGACTTGAGCACCTCTTTGACGCCCTTCAGGATGAGAGCGCGCGTCGAGCTGCCCTCGCGTGCCGCTCGGGACTTCAGTTGGCGGTACATTCCGTCTGGAATATCGACAGTCGTACGCATGAGTCCATTGTGCCATATTTATGGCGCGGCCGAAGTTTCACGAAGCAGGGATCCAGCAACTGGCTCGTCCGGCCGGCGGATCCCGCTCTGTGCTGTTGTGCACAGCGACCGTGTCCACAACCGTACAGACTTCTTCCCGTAGCGCCGCTTACGAGTGGGCGAGCCGGTCATCGCTCGTCCCACCCATCGCCAAACCGACTGCCAATGAAGGAACCGTACATGAAAATGACTTATGCGCTCACACTGTTGGCTGTGCTGACGATTGTCCCCGCCGCAGTCTCGGCGGCCGGCGCTGCGGCGCCCCAGAGCGCCGGCGAACGCATCAAGGAAGGCGGCACGACGACGAAACACGCGGTCGTCAAAGGCGCCAAGGCCGTCGGCCGGAAGACGACGGATGGCGTCAGCAAGAGCGGCGAGGTCATGACCGACGCCTGGATCACGACGCGCGTCAACGCCAGCATGGTCAATGAAGACGCCCTGAAGGGCAGCCACATCAACGTAGACACCAGCGCCCACGTCGTGACCTTGAAGGGAACCGTGCTGACGGTTGCGGGCCGCGCCAGGGCCGGCGTCGTGGCGCGCCACACCGAGGGCGTCCGTCGTGTCGTCAACAACCTGCACGTCGAGCCGAAGCGCTGAGCCTGGCCATGCCCGTCCTTCGCTACCTGGTGGTCGCCGCCGTGTTGGTGACGCTGCCGGCATGCGGCCTCCGGGCGCGGTCCTCGCTCGCCCCCCGGACGCCTCGCCCGGACATGTCCGAGCTCTGGACGGAGGCAGACTCCTCGATCGATCTCTTTGGCGGACCTGGCGGCACCGCGTCTCGACGATTTCGGGCACGAGCGGTTCATCCACTCGGTCAGCGGCGGACGCGTGAGCTTTGACGACCGCGGCGCCTGGCGCGAGCCGCGTCTGAGCCGTGGCGTCACCCCCGCCGACGTCCACTGGATCTCGGAGCGCCTGGCGCGTCTCTCCCCTGGTCAATGGACCGACGCGTTCCGCGTCGCCGGCTGCACCCAGGCGGACTCGGCACGGTACGTCGCGCGCCTGCGCCAGAAAGTCGAGGAGGGCCTCCTCCCTGCCGCCGGTCCCGTCGTCCGGCGGCTACCCTGAGCGCGCCGCGTCAGCGGCTGCGGTTCGGCGCGCGTGAAAACCACACCATCGCCAGGCCGCCAGCGACCGCCGCGATGCCCACGACCGGTGGCAGCGGGACGGTCTTCTGATGATCCGCGGTCGCCTTGAGCGGGCCGAGGTCGATGACGGTTTCGCGCGTCGTATAGGTCACGCCCTGGTAAATGAGCGCCACCACGCCGAGCGCGATCAGGACAATGCCGGCAATGCCAATCGGTTTCATCTCATCAATCCTTTGTGTCGGCGGCCGCTACATCGCCGCGGGTTGGGCGAACTGGATGCCGTGCAGCTCCGCGTAGAAGCCGCCGGCGGCCATCAGCTCCTCGTGCGTGCCGCGCTCGGCCAGGTGATGGTCCTTCACGACGAAGATGACGTCGGCGCTGCGGATGGTCGCGAGATGGTGGGCGATGACGATGCAGGTCTTGCCCTTCATCAGCCGATCCAGTGCCTCGAAGACGACCTGCTCCGAGTGGGCGTCGAGTCCGGATGTCGGCTCGTCGAGCACCAGGATTGGCGTGTTGCGAATGACCGCCCTGGCGATGGCGATGCGCTGGCGCTGGCCGCCCGACAACGTGACGCCGCGCTCGCCGACCATCGTGTCGTAGCCCTCGGGCATCTCCGCGATGAACTCGTGGGCGTTGGCCAGCTCCGCGGCGCGGATGACGTCCGCCCGCGCGGCATCAGGACGGCCATAGGCGATGTTCTGCCAGATCGGCGCGTGGAAGAGCAGCGTGTCCTGCAGGACAAAGCTGATTTGTTCGCGCAGCGACCGAATCGTGAATGCGCGGATGTCGGTGCCGTCGATGGTGACGGTGCCGGACACCGGATCGTAGAAGCGCGCGATCATGTTGATGATCGTGGTCTTGCCGCCGCCGGTCGGTCCGACAAAGGCGGCCACCTGTCCCGCCTCGATCGCGAAGCTCACGTCGTCGAGGATCACCGTGTCGGGGCCGTACCCGAACGACACGTGGTCGAATGCAATGGCGCCTTTGAAGCCGGCCGCCGTGCGGGCGCCGCGCCGGTCACGGACACCGCCCTCGGTCTCGAGTACTTCGCGAATCCGCTCGAACCCGACGCCGGCCTTCGACACCGTGTCGGTGGCCTTCGACAGGTCGCGCATCGGCTGGTACATCCCTTTCAGGTAGCTCAGAAAGACGACGAGGGCGCCCGCGGTCAACTCCCCGGCCAGGACCAGACGCGCGCCGTACCACAGCATCAGGCAGGTGCCGGTGGCGACGATGATGTCGACGACCGGCGCCAGCGTCATCTTGATGTTGCGCGCAATCAGCGCGGCCTCGACGTTCTCGAGGCTCTGCTGCTCGAACCGGCGCTCTTCGTACTCCTCGCGGGCAAAGGCTTTGACGACACGGATCGAGGAGAAGACCTCGGCCACGATCGAGACGAGCTCGCTTTCCTTTTTCCGGACGTCGCGCGAGGTCTTCTTGATGCGCCGGGTGAATCCGTAGACGACGAGGAACAGCACCGGCGCGATCGCGAGCGAGATCAGCGTGAACCGCCAGTTCCAGTAGAACATCACGCCGATGATGCCGACGAGCGTCAGGGCGTTGGTGACCATCCCGATGAGCGTCGTGGTCACGAAGCTCTGGATGCTGTCGATGTCGCTGGTCACGCGGCCGATCAGATCGCCGGTACGCTTCTCGTCGTGTTCGGCGAGCGAGAGGCGATGAATGTGGTGATACAGCGTCCGCCGCAGGTCGTGCATGATCCACTGACCGACCTTGGCCGTGAGCGCGGTGTTCGCGTAGGACGCCGCCGCCCCGAGGACGGCAATGACGCCGACCGCGAGCACCGCGAGGTTGAGGACGGCCACGTTGCCGCCGCCCACCCAGGCGGTCACCGGCGTCATCCAGTGGGGCAGCGGGCGCGACTGCAACAGGTAATCGAGAACGATCTTCAGCGGCCACGGCTCGAGCACGGTGGCGGCGATCTCGCCCGCCACGGCGACCAGCGCTACTGTCATCGGGATCCAGTGCGGCCGCAGCAGGCCGGCGATGCTCAGGACCTTCGGGCTTCGCAGCGCGCGCGCGACCAGCGTCGTCACGCCGACGCCAGCATCGGTTCCAGGACCGCCATGATTTCCCCGGAGACGGTCTGCACGCTGCCCGAACTGTCGATGCTATGGAACCCGTATTCCTCCGCCATCGAGTCGAACTGGGCCATCACGCGCGTCTGGTAGGCGACGAAGCTGTCGTACATGTCTTCGCCGAGTCGCAGGTCCATCCCCGATTCCCAGTAGTTGAACCCGTTGGTTTGCACCACGCGTGTCACCAGGTCGTCAACGGTCGCGCGCAGATAGATCACGACGTCTGGCTTCAGTGCGAACTCGTAGACGCGCCGGATCCACTGCGGATCGGCACCGCGCACCGTGGCGCGGGCCATCAGTGAATAGGTGTAACGGTCGGTGAGGACGATGAAGCCCGCGCGCAGCGCTGGAATCATCACGTGCTCGAGCCGATCGGCGAAATCGGTCGCGTAGAACAGGCTCATGGTGATGCCGCCGAGCGTGTGGCCTTCCTTGGCCGCCTTGATGCCCTTGCCGGCGAGCACGGAGCGCGTCATCCCCGTGTCGAGCACCGCGTGTCCCTTGCTCTGGAGCCACTCCTTGAGCAGCTCGATGTGCGTGGAGCGGCCGACGCCGTCGGCGCCCTCGACGACGACCAGCTGGCCCTTCAGCTCTTCAGGTTCAACTGCCGGGAGGCCTTGGCCATAGAATTGGAATCGACCCATCTGCGTATCCTCTGTTTCTCGGCGCCCGCAAGCGTCTTGGCCACGATCCTGCGCATCTGGATCTGCTGTTCTTCAATCGACTTCGTCGCGTCGATCACGACCAGGCCGAACTCCTCCACCATCCGGTCGTACTCGTCGACGACGGCGCCCTGGAAGAGCCGAAAACTCTCTTCGATGTCGTCGCTCAATCCCTGGTCCATGCCGGCTTCGTAATGGCTGATGCCGTCGCGCCCGCCGACAATGCGCTTGATCGCGTCGTCGACCGAGATGCGAAAGTAGAACGCGACCGTCGGCTTCACCGCGAACTGATACAGGTTCCGCACCCACCCGGGGTTGACGCCGCGCGCCGTGTCGCGGGCAAAGGCGGTATAGACATAGCGATCCGCCAGCACCAGCGCCCCGGCCTTCAGTGGCGGCACGATGTGCTGTTCGGTGCGGTCGGCGAAGTCGGTCGCGTGGATCAGGCTGAACGTCATCGGCGTCAGCATCTTTTTCTTCTTGCCCCGCTTGGTGACGTCGCGCACCAGCGCCGACGAATTCCATTCGCTGAAAAAGGTGCCGTAGCCTTCCGATTCGAGCCACTTCTGCAACAGTTCGACTTGCGTGCTCTTGCCCGATCCGTCGATGCCTTCGACGACGAACAGACGCCCGGGAAATCGATGCTTGCCGTACGTCTTCATTCCTAGAAGCCCCTCGACAGCGAGGCGTAGATGGCGATGCGTTCCCGGCTGCGGCTGGCTTCGACACGCGCCGCCATGGTGCGCGAGTGCCGATACTGCAGGCCGCCGCCGAGCCCGTGCTCCCACGCGAGCGCGTTGAAATCCCGGGATCCCCACACCTGGCCCGCGTCGGCGGAGGCAAACACATCGATGCCCCGCGTACGTTTCAACGCGAACACCGTCTGCTGCAGCTCGCTCGCCATCAGCAGCACGTTGTCGTCACGGAAGCGATACGAGTGATAGCCGCGCAGGTACTGCCGTCCGCCGAGCCAGGACAGCTCGTAGTAGGGAATGCGCGTGTCGCCGTCCGGCGCCTTGAATTGCACGCGCGACCGCAGCGCCAGCGAGGTCTTCGGGCTGCCAAGGGGGAGATGCCCGCGGGCATCGAGCTCCGTCTCCATCCAGCGGGTGGCGGCGTCAGCCGCGCGAAGGCCATGCGCGGACGCCATGCGGCCGAAGAGATTGACGCCGCGGGTCAGTCCGTTGCTGTTGTCGCGCGTATCGAAGGCGAGAAAGCCGCCGTACGACAGGATCTTCGACGCGGTCTCCTCACCGGCGAGCACGCTGGTGGCGTTCATCACCTGCGTGTAAACCCCGCCCTGGATGTGATCGGTGAAGTCGCGGTAGAGCGACCCCTGGTAGCTGTGGCGAGTGATCGCGAAGTCGGTGTTGGCGTCTTCGGCGGTGCCGGGTCCGATGCCGTAATAATCGGCGTCGCGCTGCACGGCGCTGAACCAGAGGTCGGCGTGGTTGCGGCCGCCACCGATGCGCGGAAAGAACGCCTCGACGTCGTACCGCTCGGCGCGCTGCGTCGTCGTCAACGCAGCGACGCGGAGCTCGACCCCGGGAAGGGCGCGTCCGGTCGTGAGCTGCAGCCCGCCGCCGATGCCGGCGCCCTGTTCGAAGCCGCCGAAGATGGCGTGTGCGTAGGGCGTGCCCAGCGTGATCGCCGCCAGCGTTTCGCGCAGCGGCGCCTGCCGGCACGTGGAGGCCCCGCACTTGTCCACCGCCTCCGTGGCCTTCGGGACCGTGGCGACGGGTGCGCCCAGCGCGTTCAGCGCGGCGATCCGCCGTGAGACGACGACGGTGTAGGCGTCGACCTCGGCGGGCGAGAAGCCGGCCGCGCGGAACGCATCGCTGATCTGGGCTGTCGACAAGCGTCCGAGCCGCTCGCCAATCCAGCGCGCGTCGGCGATCGGAATGTCCTTCGCGACGCGTTCCATCCGGGTTCGGAATCGATAGTTGCGGACGTTGAAGACACTCAGGATAAACGGACGGCTGTTGATGCGCAGATCGACCGACGTGGCGGTCACTCGGTCGACGAACGGCGTGTCCGCGTAGTCCTGGATCACGCCCTTGCTGCGCTTCAGGCTGTTGCCGGTACGCCCGAGCGTGGCGCCGAGGTCGGTAACACTGTACTGGCTGCCGTTGGCCGACCTGCCGTTATTGACGTCCTTCAGGTCCCAGTTGTTGACCAGAGCCATCATCACGCGCAGACCGTTGAACTCGCGTGTCCCGATAAACGGATTGTCGTACCAGCTCCAGGTGGTGCCGGCCGTTGGCGTGTCACGCTCGAAGCGCGCGCCGGCCACCGTGTCGCCGGTCTCAAACGCTCGTCCGCGCGCCAGCGGTGGCAACCCGGCAATCCGCGCGGTCGCCCGGTAATAGTCTTCGTCGACGAGGTATCCCGCCGCCCAGAGCAGACGAGCCGCGGCGGTCTCGCTCTTCGCCTCCTCGCCGAGTTTCACTTTCCATTTCGCACCGTATTCGTCAACGACCTCGAACTTCGGGGAGGTCCCGGCACTCGACTCCTTGACGAAGGTGAACTGCGTGCCCGGTTCACGATCCCTGCCCCCCGGCCCGGTCGAGAGGTCCATCGCCGCCGGGTCGCCGCGATCAATCCAGATGACGGCGCCGCTGCCAACGGTCTGCGCCATCGCCGGCAGCGCGAGCAGAAGGGCGGCCGCGGCGAAGAAGGCTCTTCCCATGGAGGCAGCGTAGGCGCTGCGGGGCGTTCTGTCGGTCGTGTTTTGAACAGCCGCGCTCTCGTCTTCCGGCGTACTGTGCCGGCATGTGGACCCGCCCGTGAAGTTGCTCATTCAACCGGAAGACGGCATCGAGTCGCTGGTCAGCGCCATCGAGAGGGCCAAAACCAGCGTCGACATCGTCATCTTCCGGTTCGACCGCGCGGAGATCGAGGCGGCGCTGAAGGCGGCGGCCAAGCGCGGCGTGTCGGTGACAGCGCTGATCACGCATGCGAATCAGGGTGGCGAGAAGAGCCTGCGCAAGCTCGAGATGCGTCTGCTCGAACAGGGCGTGACGGTGTCGAGAACGTCCGACGACCTGGTGCGCTACCACGACAAGTTGCTGATCATCGACCGACGCGTGTTGTACGTGCTGTCGTTCAACTTCACGCATCTCGACATCGATCACAGCCGCGCGTTCGCAATCGTGACCAAGAAGAAGACGCTGGTCGCCGAAGCGCTGAAGCTGCTGGCCGCCGACACCGACCGGACGACGTACGAAGCGGGGTCGGACGACTTCGTGGTCAGTCCCGTCAACGCGCGCAAGCAGCTGCTGGCGCTGATCCAGCGCGCCGAGAAGGAGCTGCTGATCTACGACCCGAAGATCGCGGACCACGAGGTGCTGCGCGGACTGAATGCGCGGGCCAAGCACGGCGTCAAGGTCCGGATCATCGGCGCGCTGGGCGGGAAGAGCCCTCACCTGCAGCGGCGCGCGTTGGCCGGCTTCCGGCTGCATACGCGCACGATCATCCGCGACGGCTGCGAGGCGTTCGTCGGCAGTCAGAGCCTGCGGAAGGCCGAGCTCAATGCCCGCCGCGAAGTGGGCCTGATCGTGCGCAACGCGACAGTGGTCCGCGGCTTGACCGATACCTTCGAGGCCGACTGGTCGGCCAAGCGGATGGAAGACGAGGCCAAGGCCACGCCACGGCAGATCAAGCGCTCGTTGAAGGCGACGATGGCCAAGCTGTCGTCGCTCGACGAGCTCACCAAGGAAGCGGTGCACGAGGTCGTGTCGAAGACCGATGGCAGCGCCACGCTGGACACCAGGGAAATGAAGGCCACCGTCGATAAGGCGGTCAAGGAAGCCGTGCGTGAGCGCGTGCAGGAACTGATGAGCGAGACGGCAGACTCATGAAACCGCGACTCTTCGTGCTGCTCGCGGTCGGTGTCCTGGCGGCACCCGCGGCCGTCGGCTGGGTCCGCGGCGGCGCCGGTACGGTTTGCCGCGATTGGCGACATGGGCACGGGCGGACGGCCCCAGTACGACGTCGCCGCCAGGATGGAAGCGGTGCGCGAAGCGTCGCCGTTTGATTTCGTGGGAGAACTGCGCATGGCGCTCCTGCAGCAACACGCGACCGGCCGCACGGCGTTGCACGACGCACTGACGCTGGGTCTCGCGCCCCTGAGCGCCGGCACACGGGAGCGTCAGGCGCTGGTGGTATTGAGGGACGGCGGCGACAACGCCAGCCATCAGACCCTTGACGCGGTGTTGCTGGCCGCGCGGCGCTCGGCCGCAACCGTCGACACCGTCGGCCTCTACGACGACACGGACAGCGACCGGGACCCGGCCACGCTCAAGAAGATCGCCGCGATCAGTGGCGGGCGCGCCTGTTTTCCACGCGACCTCGACCACCTCGAGCGCGTCTGGCGCGACATCCACAGTGGGACTCGCACCCGCTATACGCTCGGCTACTACTCGACGAACCCGGCGCGCGACGGCGCGTTTCGGAGAGTCAGCGTCACCGCGGGCGGTGCCGGCCGTCGCGATTTTGCGTCGCGGTCCGCAGCGGTTCATCGTCCACGCACACGCGCTCTAGGGCGGAGAGGTCTTCCATGCTAACAACGATCGCGATTGTCCTTGTCGTACTCTGGCTGCTGGGAATGGTCAGTTCGACGACCATCGGCGGCTTCATCCACGTGCTCCTCGTCATCGCCATCGTGATCATTCTGCTGCGCGTCATCCAGGGCCGCCGCGCCTTGTGATCGCGAGGTGGACCGCTGGCTGGAAGGCCTGGGCCGCTTCATCCGGCGGCATCCGGTGGTCCGGCGGTCGATGGCGGGCATTCTCGCCTGCGCGGTCCTCAGCATCGGCGTCCCGGTCCTGCTCGTGGTCGTGCATGTCTATTGGGACCACGAACTGGCCAACGGCTATCGCGCGATCGCGTCAGGCCTGTTCGGCCAGCCCTATGTCATCAGCCGTCTCGCGCCTGTCGGGCAGGCGGTGGTCGCCGCGGACGCGCGTCCGCTGTCCGGTCACGGCGACGCCGCTCTCGCCATGATTCAGGAGGCCTGCGCGGTGTCGTCCGCCTGCCGCGGGGGACGGCGCGCGCGCTGGACGCGAAGACGTTCTCGGTTCCGGTCATGGGAGAGACAGGTACGACCAGCGCCTTCCGCGACGCGCTCTTCGTCGGATCGACGTACGGGCCCGGCGGATCACGGTGGCGGTGCGGATCGGCTTCGACGACAATCGCTCGCTTGGCGCCGGAGAGACCGGCGCCCGCGTTGCGCTGCCGGTGTTCCGTGACGTGATGACCGCCGTTTATCGTGGCCAGTTCGTCGGTCCCGTGCCGCTGTTTCCCCAGGATCTGGAGGCCGGTATTACCGCCTACCTGACCGGAGGCGTGCCGGTCGCGCCGGGCACGGCGAGCGAGGTCCACGAACCGGCTCGACTCCTGCCCGTGCACGTCCGTTGCCGGCGGAGGCGGATTGGCTACGCGCGAACGCCACGACGGGCCGGTAACCCGCCGCTATTTCCTCACCGGCTGTTGGCCGCACACGTCGCAGGAGGCGCGCTCAATCCGCGATCAGCACGGTGAGTAGCGAGCGGTGGATCCGCAGTCCCCCATCTCGCCGGGCACGCGGCTGGAGAAACCCACGTTTCCGGAAGCTGTTCATCAGCACGTCGACACGGCGTCTGGTCGCGCCGATAGCATCGGCGAGGACCGCCCTCGAGACCAGCGGCAGGATGTAGTAGGTCGCCGCGTCCCGCACCTCGACGTCGGCGAGGAGCAGTAACGCGCGGGCCAGCCTCCGTTCGACGGCGTTGTTCAACTGCTCGACGATTTCGGCTTCGATATCGACGTTTCGGGCGAGCAGGTGATGCAGGAACGAGTCGGCCAGCGCCCGCTCGCCGCGGAGCCTTCGGCGCATGGCGGGGAGCGCGATGGCGGTGATCCGGCTGCGGGTCAACGCCACGGCGGTCGACCGCCGCCGTGTCTGGCCGGCCAGCGCGCCCTCGCCGAAGTAGTCTCCCTCGCGCAGCAGGCCGACCACACCCGTCCGGCCTCCAGGCGACGTCGCCACCAGCCGGACGCGACCGGTCTCGATGAACAGCACCGTGGTCCCGCGATCGCCCTGCGTGAAGATCGTGTCCAGCCGTTCGTAGCTGGTGCTACGGCTGCGCGCCAGCGTCTGCGCCCCGATGTGCATCGCCATATAGGCGGACGATGTTATGAGGTGTCGGCCACGGCCACTGTGCCCGATTGCACAGGATGCCGCCAGCGGCGGGCAATGCGAGACAGCGCGGCCGCCGCGCATGTGACACGTTCACCAAGGCCGCGGGCCTGCTCAACGATGCCGCGGACGCGCGCGAAGAAGCCGCGTCGGCGCCGAGGCGTACAACCAGCAGCTGTCTGAACGCCGCGCCACCGCCGTGCGCGAGTACCTCGCGGCGCAGGGCTTTGGCTCGGGGCAACATTTCGTCGGCGGGGTTCGGCGAAGGGCAAGCCCGTCGCCAGCAACGACACTGCCGCACGCAAGCAGCAGAACCGGCGCGTCGAACTGGTCGTTTCCGGCGAGCCGATCGGGACGACGTAGAACCCGGCGTCTGTGCTGTTGTTCATAACGGAACAGACGCCTTCAACCCGGGCTCCTAGGATGGTCCTCATGACAACTCAACTGACGCGTGCTTCGTCGCTCCTGGTCTTCATGCTCGCGGGCGCGATGGCCGCTGGTGGCTGCACCACCACCTCCGCTGACGGAACCGATCTCTCCGCCACCGGCGCTGCCGGGGCTGGGACTGGTGGCGCAGCGAAGACCGCCGCGGCCGCCCGCGAGACAGCGACGCCACGGCCCGCGACGACGACCGCGGCCGACCGTGAGATCACGCTGCCCGTCGGTACGACGCTGCCGCTGTCGCTCACGGGCTCGCTGGCCTCCGATACGAGCGCGGTGGAGGATGCCGTCAGCGCGGTCACCACGACAGCCATCGTCATCGACAACCGTGAAGTTGTGCCGTCGGGTTCGGTGGTCACCGGTCGCGTGGCGTCGGTCGACGGATCCGGCCGCGTCAAGGGGCGCGCCATGCTGGCGTTCCGCTTCTCGTCGCTGCGAGCGGGCGATACGCGGTACGACCTGCGGTCGGCGCTGGTCTCACGCGAGGCGTCAGCCACCAAGAGCGAGGACGCCACGAAGATCGGGATTGGGGCGGGCGCCGGCGGCGTCATCGGCGGGATCTTGGGCGGGAAGAAGGGCGCAGCCGAAGGCGCGGCCGTTGGCGGCGGGGCCGGCACCGGCGTCGTGCTGGCAACCAAGGGCAAGGAAGTCCGCCTCGGGCCGGGAAGCGACGTGTCGACCCAGTTGACGGCACCGCTGACCATCCGCGTCCGAAAAACCTCGTAGCCGGCGCGCGGGCGCAGGAATGTTCTCCTGCGCCCGACCGCGTGCGAAGATGAGCGCACCAGATGGCGTCCAAACCCCTCGCCCTCAATCCCGCGACGCCTTCGCTTCGTCCGTTCGACCTCTCCCATTTTCTCGACTCCTCCGGTATCGCACGCCGGGTGACGAAGTACGCCCGGGGAGCCGTGATCTTTTCGCAGGGTGATGCCGCCGAACACGTGTACTACATCCAGAAGGGGTCGGTGAAGGTCTCGGTGCTGTCGAGGGCGGGCAAAGAAGCGGTCGTCGGCATGCTGGGCGTCGGCAGCTTCTTCGGTGAAGGGTGCCTGGCCGCTCAGCCGCGACGGATGGCCACGGCAACCGCGCTCACCGCGACCACCCTGATGGTGGTGGAGAAACCGCAGATGCTGAAGGTGCTGCACGACCAGCCTGCGTTGGCGGACCGGTTCATCGAGCACATGCTGGCGCGGAACATCCGGATCGAAGAGGACCTGATCGACCAGCTGTTCAATTCGAGCGAGAAGCGGCTGGCCCGCGCGCTGCTGCTGCTGGCGCGCTACGGCACCGATACCGAGCAGCTGTTGCTACCCAAGATTTCGCAGGACACGCTCGCCAAGATGGTCGGCACCACCAGATCCCGCGTGAACTTCTTCATGAACAAGTTTCGGTCGCTTGGCTTCATTGAATACGAAGGGGTGATCACCGTGCACCGGTCGCTGCTGACCGTCGTGCTGCACGACTAGCGGGTGCTGCCGGTTTGAAGAACACCGGTTCGTGAAAGGTAGTGAAACCGGTGATTGGCTCCTCGGGCTGGACTCGAACCAGCAACCCTCCGGTTAACAGCCGGATGCTCTGCCATTGAGCTACCGAGGAATGTGGCGGTCCGACCAAGAGGCCGGGCCTGCGTGTGTGAGGTGTTCACCGGGAGGCGAACCGAACGATCGTAGCGGAAGACTCCGCCATGCCGCAAGCGTCGGCGGGCCCGCTCGAACGAGTCGAGCGGAACCCGCCCTGCACAACTACTTCTCGATCTTGATCTTGGTCAGATCGTCCTGTTTCGTCGGCAACTCCGTGGCGCCCGCCGGGAAGTTCGACTTGCTCAGCATGTACGCGATCACGTCGCTGGTCTGCTGCTCGTTCAACGATCCCGGATTGCTCGCCGGCATCGACGTGTGCACCTTGTCGAAGAGATCGCCGACGTTCTTCCAGTTGGCCAGGAAGTCGTTGCCGGCCAGCGGCGGCATCGGGCCGCTGCCCGCGAGGTCCTCACCGTGGCACGCGGAGCAGCTCTCCTTATAGAGCGCTTCGCCGCGCGTCGCCTGCGCCTGCGTGTAGACGCCCGCCTTCACGCTTCCTGCCCCACCGCCAACGGTCGCCGCTCCCGCAGCCGCCACGGCCGGTGCCGCGGGTGCCGCACCGGGTGCCGCGCCTGCTGCCGGCGGCTCGATCGTGATTGGCGTCAACGCGGCCTGCGTCGCCGGCAGGTCCGCCGTTCCCGCGGGGTACTTCGACACGCTCAGCATGTACGCGATCACGTCGCTCACCTGCTGCTCGCTCAGCGATCCGGGATTGCTGGCCGGCATCGACGAGTGCACCTTGTCGAAGAGATCGCCGACGTTCTTCCAGTTGGCCAGGAAGTCCTTCCCGGTCAGCGGCGGCATCGGGCCGCTGCCCGCGAGGTCCTCGCCGTGACACGCCGCGCAGTTCTCCTTGTAGAGCGCCTGACCGCGCGTCGCCTGTGCCGCGGAATACACCCCCGCGTTCACTGACGTCGCCGGCGCCGGCGCCTGCGCCGCGGTCGTCACATACAGCACCGACAGGATGAATCCGCACACCGAGATAAACGTTATGCTCTTCGTCATCGCACCTCGACCCGTAGGGGTTGGCTCCATTTTCACCTAAATTTCTATTTCTTGCGGGACCGCTTGCCGACCCGGCCCTTTTCGCCGCCGGTCCACCCCAACTGCACGGTTATCCCAATCAAACCGAGGGCCACCCAGGCATACGTCACCCACCCCCGCCCAGGTGCTGGATTCAGCGGGTAAACCACCCACACGTCGCCAGTGGCCGCCGCCGACAGCGCCCGCTTATCGCCGAGCAGCGCCATCGCGCCGACGATGATCGTCCACGCACCGCCGAACCCGGTGGCGACGATGATGAAGTAGCGCTGCAGGTACATCGCCGCGGCCGCGCCGATCGCGGCGGCGATGACGATCACCAGGAAGTGCGGTCCCTGATTGCCGGTGGAAAACCAGAGCGTGGCGATCAGTGCGCCAAGCACCGCGCCCGAGATCGCGACGCCGACAAAATACGCGGTGAACATGATCGCCGCGCCGATCAGCCCGCCGACGAGCGCCGCAATGAGCATCGGACCGGTGCTGCTCGCACCGAACACCGAGCTGGCGAGCAGCGCCCCGATGAAAAACCCTGACAGCGCCAGGACGACGCGGAAGAGGCGATAGCCGAAGAAACACGCGATGACGCCGGCCAGCAGCAGTCCGACCGCCGCCGGCATCTGATACGCCGCCGGCAGCATTACAGCTCGCGCCGCCCTTCCATCGCCCGCGTCATCGTCACCTCATCAGCGTATTCGAGGTCGGATCCCACGGGAATCCCCATCGCGATCCGCGTGACGCGGACGCCGAGCGGCTTCAGCAGCCGCGCGAGATAGAGCGCGGTCGCCTCGCCTTCGACGGTGGGATTGGTCGCGAGAATCACCTCGTCGACGCCACCGGTGGCGACGCGCGAGAGCAGCCCTTTGATCTTGAGGTCGTCGGGACCGACACCGTGCAGCGGTGACAACGCGCCCATCAACACGTGATAAAGGCCGCGGAACTCGCGCGTCTTCTCCACCACCGTGACATTCTGCGGTTCCTCGACGACGCAGATCAGACGCTGATCGCGCGTCGCGCTGGTGCAGAACGCGCACGGATCGGTGTCCGTGATGTTGTTGCAGGCCGAGCAGTAGGTGACCTGCTCCTTGACGTCGCGAATCGCGTCGCAGAGACGATCGGCGTCCTCACGCGGATTCCTGAGTATGTGGAACGCGAGGCGCTGTGCGCTCTTGGCGCCGATGCCCGGCAGCTTCTGGAGCTGCTCGATCAGCCGTGTCAGCGGGTCGGGAAGAGACAAGTCGGATCACTCCCGACGACTTACGCGTGTCCAACTCCCAACTCCCGATTGGGAGTTGGACTGGATTGCTCTTGGGCGTTGGGCGTTTTCACGGGTGCGTTCAGAAGAGCCCGGGGATCTTGAGCCCGCCCATCAGCCCGGACATCTGCTGATTGATTTGCTCGTCGACTTTCCGCGCAGCGTCGTTCACCGCGGCGACGATCAGGTCCTGCAGCATCTCGACATCGTCGTTCGAGACGACTTCGGGATCGATCCGGATCGACAGCAACTGTTTCGTGCCGGACATCGAGACGGTGACCATCCCGCCGCCGGCCGTCGCCTCCACGCGCAGGTCGGCCATCTGCTTCTGCAGGCGCTCCTGCATCTGCTTGGCCTGCTGCATCATCGACTGGATATCCATCGCTTCTCCGCCCTACATCTCTTCGACATCGCGGATTTCGGCTGGGAAGACGTCGAGCATCGCCTGGACGGCGGACGACGACATCGCTTCGGCCTTCAAATCGCGATTGCCCGACTGTGGCTTCTCCGCCGCTGCCGCTGCCGCGGGCGCCTCGTGCTCCGGCGTCGCCCGTCCCGCCGCGCTCGCAGGCGCCGCCGACTGCGCGACGACGATCTTGATCGGACGACCGGCGAGGCGGTGGGCGGCGTTCTCGATCCATGACCGGCTCTGTTCGAGATTCCCGCGCGCCATGTTCTGGTTCGCGCCGAAGGTGAACGTCACCGTGTCGTCGGCCACCTCGATCTTCTGCGCGCCGGCGATCGACAGCTCGTAGAGGATCTTCTTGCCGCCGCGGATCTCCGCGAGGAGAGCCTCTTTCAGCGCGGTCGCGGACAGCGAGCCCGTCTGTGGAGGAGCGGAGACGGCCGCGTCACGAGGGCGGCTCTGAGAACCCGCCGCTGGCGGTTGCGCTCGTGGCGCGACGGGCTCCGCCGGTGGCGCGGACCTTGTCAGGTCGGCGGCCTTCGTCGGGGCCGGGGCGGCCTTCGGACGCGGCAGCCGTGCCGCGCTGCCGCCACCCCCGCCACCCAGTTGCTCCATCAAGTCGGCAAGCGGCACCAGCTTGCGCAGGTGCATCCACCGCAGCAGCGCCATCTCGAAGTGATAACGCGGGTGCGACGCGGTGCGGATGTCGGCCTCGGCCTTCGCCAGCAGGTCGAAGGCGCGCATCAGATCCTCACGCGAGAAGCGTTCGGCGAGTGCGCTCAGGCGCTCGCGCTCGCCTTCAGCCAGCTCGCCGTCGCCGGCACGCTGCGGATCGACCGACAGGATCATCATGTCGCGCACGACGCGCGTCAGCTCGCGGCACACCAGTTTCAGATCGTGGCCCGATTCGACGGCGCGGTCGGCGAGCGCAAACGCGCGTGGACCGTCCTCGTCGATCACGGCCTCGATCACGTCGAACAACAGATCGCGGCCGACCAGTCCAAGCACGGTCGACACATCGTCCACCGCGATCGTCTGGCCGGCGAAGGCAATGACCTGGTCGAAGGCGCTCTGCGCGTCGCGCATGCTGCCTTCCGCCGAACGCGCAATCAGCGTCAGCGCCGACTCGGGCACCTCGATCTTCTCCGCGTCCGCGATGCGGCGGAGCTGCTCGCCGATCGCCTTGGTCGGAATCGTCTTGAATTCGAAGACCTGCGCTCGCGACAGGATCGTGTCCGGAATCTTGTGCAGCTCCGTCGTCGCCATCATGAAGACGACGTGCGCGGGTGGCTCCTCGATCGACTTCAGCAGCGCGTTGAACGACGCCGGCGAGAGCTGGTGCACCTCGTCGATGATGAACACCTTGTAGCGGTTGCGAACCGGCGCGATCGACAGGCCGGCGATGACGACCTCGCGGATGTTGTCGATGCCGGTGTGGCTGGCGGCGTCGATCTCGAGCACGTCGATATCGCGTCCCTGCGCGATCTCGACACACGCATCACACTCGCCGCACGGATCCGCCGTCGGTCCCTTCTCGCAGTTGAGCGCGCGCGCCAGGATGCGTGCCGTCGTCGTCTTGCCACAGCCGCGCGGGCCCGCGAACACGAACGCCTGCGCCACGCGGCCGCTGGCGATCGCGTTGCGCAGCGTACGCGTCACCGCCTGCTGCCCGACGACGTCGTCGAACCGCTGCGGCCGCCACTTGCGAGCGAGGACCTGATAAGCCATTGAGAGAAGTGGAGAGTGAAAAGTGGAAAGTTGAAAGCGGGCGGGCTTCGAGTGGACTGGACCGACTTCCCACGTTCCACTTCCAACTTTCCACTTCGGCGATGGGCCCCACCGCGGCCCGGCGCACCTGCACACACCTCAGCGTATGTTTAGCGCTGCTGCCTTCCGGCCCTGACGCGGTTCGCAGGCCAAGGTTGCACAGGGTCCGGGCCGCGGTGCGGCCCACCAAACCGTCAGTCTACCGTACCGGTTCAGACGCCGCCCGGCTAAGCCGGGCCCTCCACTCCTCGCCGGGCGGGGCTTGACCTCGCAGGGCGGGTCTGCAGACCCGCCCTCTCACCCGATCAGCCGCCGGGCAAGCGACTCGTACAGATCGACAGCGTGCAGGAGTTCGTCGGACGCGAGATGTTCGTCCGACGTGTGGGCCACGTGAATCGAGCCTGGACCCAGCAGCATCGGCTGTCCCCAGCCGCTGAGCACTGGCACGTCAGTGGTGTACGGAAAGACCGCCGTTTCAAAGCCGTCGACCACGTGCATCCGCACGGCGGGAATGTCGAGGATGTTCTCGACGTCGACCAGCGTGTCGACCACGCGCAGCGCCTGGAGCACCGGTATTCCGTCGGTCACCGTGCGGAACATCAGTTCGGCGGACGCGCTCGGCGAGACCACGTTCGGCGCCACCCCGCCTTCGATCAAGCCCACGGTGTAATGCGTGCGCCCGAGCAGCGGATCGTCTGGCAGCGTGAGCCCGCGAATCACCATCAATGCATCGAGGAGCTTGTCGATCGCGGAATCACCGAGTTCGGGAAACGACGAGTGCGCCGCTCGCCCCTTCGCGTGAAGACGCACGCGCAGCATCCCGCGCGTCGCCGCCCCGAGCCGGTTGTCGGTCGGCTCGCCGTTGATCAGAAAACGGATCGATGACGGCGGCTGGTGATTGGCAACGGTCGCGCCATCGCTGCCGCGCTCTTCGCCGACAACATACAGCAGCGCAAACCGCCGCTCACCCGCCGCCCGCAGGCGTTCCGCGGCCGCGATCTGCGCCGCGATGATTCCCTTCGCGTCACACGTGCCGCGGCCGAAGATCAGCCCGCGCTCTTGCCGGCTGGGAAAGAACGGCGGTACGCAATCGAAGTGAGTCGAGAACGCGACAGCCGGTTCGGCATCGAGTCGGGCGAAGACGTTGAAACGATCCGGCGAGACCGGCTGCTCGGTCACCTGATAGCCGAGCCCGCGAAGGCACTCGGCCAGCCAGCGGCCGCACTCGCCCTCGCGCCCGGTCGTGGAATCGATGTCGACGAGCGCGCGGGTGAGCGTTACGGGGTCCATGCAGGAAGCAGGACTCAGGAATCAGGTTGCAGGGATCAGGATCTCCTCAGTCCGTTGTCAGATTCGCACTGCGGCCCCGACCATCTTCAGTTGCTGCAGCACGTCGATGACCTTCTGCCGGTTCGCCTCGGCGGGCGGCACCAGCGGCAGGCGGAATACCTCTTCGCTCAGGCCCATCGCTGCCATCGCGACCTTGCACGGACCAGGATTGGTCTCGACGAAGTTCACGAGAATCAACGGCAGCAGCCAGTGATGCAGCTTCCGCGCTGCGGCGAACTCGCCCTTTTCGCACAGCTCGACGATCTGCACCATCTCCGCCGGCGCCTCGTTCGACGCCACCGACACGACGCCACGGGCGCCCACCGCCATCGACGCGACCGCAACCGGATCGTCGCCGCTGAGCACGATGAAGTCCTCGGACACGGTCGACACGAGCTCGGAGAGCTGCGCGAGATGATCCGGCGCCTTGACGCCGACGATGTTCGGAATCGCCGCCAGCCGTGCGGTGGTGCGTACGTCGAGGTTGATCGCCGTCCGGCTCGGCACGTTGTAGAGCACGATCGGCAGCGGCGTGCTGTCGGCAATCGCCTTGTAATGCTGGAACAGCCCTTCCGGCGTCGGCTTGTTGTAATACGGCGTCACCGAGAGCAGGCCGTCGGCACCCGCCTTCTCCATGTCGCGGGCCAGTTCGATCACCTCGCGCGTGTTGTAGCCGCCGCAGCCGGCCAGTACCGGCACGCGCCCGTTCGCTTCCCCGGCGACCAGCTCGACGACGCGTATTTTCTCGTCGTGCGAGAGCGTCGGCGCTTCGCCGGTCGTACCGCACGGCGAGAGGAAATGCACACCGGCATCGATCTGACGACGCGCCAGGCGTTTGACCGCGGCCTCGTCGACGGAACCGTCCCTGCGGAACGGCGTGATCAACGCGGTGCCAACGCCCGTGAATGGAGTGCGCATGGTCATCCTCGATTCTTCAAGACATCCGCCATCGTGTACCAGCCGGTCCTGCCGTGCAGCCATTCGGCGGCGAGGACGGCGCCGGAGGCGAAGCCCGTACGGTCGCGGGCGGTGTGTGTGAGCTCGATCGTATCCGAGGCCGAGTCGAAACCGATCTCATGAACGCCGGGAATCCTGCCCGCCCGGACGTGCGATTCGTCGATCGCACGCGTATAGCCGGCACCGAGCATCGCGTCCCGCAGCAGCAACGCGGTGCCGGACGGGGCATCCAGCTTGGTCGAATGATGGCGCTCGTGGATGAACGCCTCGTACTCCTCGCGGCCGGCCATCAGTCGCGCGGCCTCCGCCACGATCATCTCGAAGAGATTGACGCCGATGGAAAAGTTCGGCGCGGCGACCACGCCAAGCTTCGCATCCGCCGCACGCGTCATGAAGCGGTCGGCGTCGGCGCGCCAGCCGGTCGTGCCGATGACCACGGGCAGGCGCCGCTGCACGTACTCGTTGAAATTCGCGCGAAGGGCCGCGGCCGTCGAGAAATCGATCGCCACGTCGGCAGGGACGAAGGCCGGCGTGCCCACATCGATGATCCCCGCGATCTCATGGCCGCGCTGGCGCACGACCTCCTCGACCAGGTGGCCCATCTTGCCGTAGCCCACCAGCAGGATCTTCAGCCGAGTCATGCGAAGAACTCCTCGTGCAGGCGCCGCATCGCGTGCGGCAGGTCCGCCTGCCGCATGACCACGGTGATGTTCCGCCGCGAGGCGGCCTGCGAAATCATCCGCAGCGGCACCTCTTCGAGCACCCCGACCACCCGCGCGGCAATCTCCGGCTCATTGCGCAGCCGATCCCCGACCGCGCAGAGCAGCGCCATCTCGGGTTCGACCGCCACGTCGGCGTACTGCTTCAGCGACTCGACGATCGCATCGAGATGACGACGATCGTCAACCGTCACCGACACGCTGACTTCGGACGTCGTCACGACATCGACCGCGGTGCGGAACTGCTCGAACACTTCGAACACCTGGCGCAGGAAACCATACGCCATCAACATCCGGCTCGAGGTGACGTCCACCACCGTCACGTCACGCTTACAGGCGAGCGCCGTCAGCGGCGTCCCCTGCGGCGTTCCTTCAGCCGTGATCAACGTCCCGGTGCCGCTCGGGTTGCGCGAATTCAGGATCCGCACCGGGATGTTGCGCTCGACGGCCGGAAGGATCGTGCTCGGATGCAGCACCTTCGCGCCAAAGTACGCCAGTTCCGCCGCTTCGTCGAACGACAGCGTCGGCACCAGTTTCGGTCGGTCGACCACCCGCGGATCGGCGGTCAGCATGCCGTCGACGTCGGTCCAGATCTGAATCTCGTTCGCCTGCAGGCCGGCCCCAATCAGCGCGCCCGAATAGTCCGACCCGCCGCGACCGAGCGTCGTCGTACGTCCTTCCGGCGTGGCGCCCACGAAGCCGCCGAGAACGGGCACCGTGCCGTTGTCCAGCAGCGGCTGCAGCGACGCGCGAATCGCGGCGTTCGTCTCGCGCATCATCGGCACCGCGCGCGTGTGATCGTCGTTGGTGACGATCGCCCGGCGGGCATCAACCCATTCGGCGGGAACGCCCGCCTGCACCAGCGCGGCGCTGACCAGCCGTGAACTGAGTAACTCGCCGATCGCGGCGATCACATCCAGTGTGCGCGGCGAGACTTCGCGGAGAACGGCCAGCGCGCGGACAACGGCCGCCAGTTCGTCGAACTGCGCGTTGATCTGCGCGATCAGTACCTGCGGCGCGCCGGCCAGATCACCGGCGGCGGCGAGGTGCCGGACGCGAAGCTGATCGGCCCGCGCGAGGGCGTCGGCCTGGTCGCCGGAACCGGCCGCACCGGCAATCGCCAGCAGCGCGTCGGTGACGCCGCTCATGGCGGACACGACGACCGCGGGGCCGCGGCCGTCGCGCGAACGCGCCGACCGCACGATATCAATCAGACGCCTGATCGCGTCCGGGTCGGCGACAGACGTGCCGCCGAATTTCTGGACCACCATGAGGATGTGTGTCGGGAAACGTGGAGAACATCCAGTTATACACCGAATAGTCCGGCTAAGACGGATGCGAGCGTTTCACCGGGCCGTGCACTCTGTAATTTCTACTTCCTGCTGCATCACGTCGACCCGGCCAGCGTCCGACGAACACTGAACAGGCGGCTCGCGAACCTGCGAAGCGCGTGACAGTTAGCGGCTGCCGCCGCGGCTGACGTCAGCGGCGCGGCGACGGCACCACCTTTGGAGTGGCTCCGCCATTCGCAGGGGAATCGCTATGCCGCCAGCAATTCTGATCATCGAGCCCCGGCGCGAGATCGCCGACGCGCTCGAAGAAGTCGTGAGCTCGGCCAACTACCTTGCGGTCGTCCGTCCGCACCTCGATCGCCTCAGTGATCTCGGGCTGACTCCGGCCGCGATCATCGTGCGGATTACGTTCGAAGGCGTGTCCGATCCGCCGCATGCGGTGATCGAGCGGCTGCCGGTGAATCGTCCGCCAGTGGTCGCGATCGCCTGGGAGGATGCCGAGATTCGTGAGGCGGAACGGTTGCGATGTGAGGTGGTTTTGCACGCGCCCGATGATGTCGGCCGTCTCTGCGACGCCCTCTCGAGCGTCGTCCGCTAGCGCGTTTTCCGATCGTGCAGGAGCGGGTCTTCAGCCCCGCGGATCGTCAACGCTTTCGCTTGCGGTGCGTCGGTGACGCCGGCGTGAATGCCTGCCTGGTGCCGCTGCGTTGTTCGGCCATCTGACGGGTCACCACCCGGCGGAGTTCCTCGGCTTCCAACATCACTTCATCGAGCCGTTTGAGCACGGCGGCGAGTTCGTCCTTGCTCAAGGGACGGGTGCGGTCGTCGGACATCCGGACAAAGAAAATACGGCGTGCGCGCGCGTCTCGTAAAGCTCAGCAACTGATCGGGGACCGTGAGTCCTACCCGCCGGCAATCGCTCCAATCACCATCAAAGGTTCATCTCCACACACGATGGCCTCGGGCAGCGGCGTGTCGGCAGGATCGTGCGAGAGGTCCTGACCGCACGCGAAGAAACGTAGGAACGGCCGCCGCTCCTGCGTATCGTGATCGCGAATGGTGCCGCGAAGCACCGGGTACGCCGATTCAATCGCGTCGATCACCGAGCGCACCGTGACCGCACCGGCCACGCGCACAGCGATCTCGCCGCCCACGGCGGCCAGCGTGCGGAGGTGTGCAGGCAATTCGACGCGGACCTGCGCGGCGTCGGCGCCAGGAGGCTTCACGGCAGGCTCTGCACCTCCACCGAGACGACCGCCGGCAGGTCACGAACGATCGGCTGCCAGTTGTCGCCGCCGTCGGCCGACCCGTACACCTGGCCGCCGGTCGTGCCGAAATAGATGCCGCACGGATCGAGCGAGTCCACCGCCATCGCGTCGCGCAGCACGTTGACGTAGCAGTCCTTCTGGGGCAGACCTCTCGTCAGCGCCTCCCAGGCGTTGCCGCCGCTGCGGCTGCGATACACGCGCAGCTGGCCGTCGGTCGGGTAATGCTCCGAATCGCTCTTGATCGGGACGACGAAGATCGTCTCGGGCTCGTGCGTGTGCACGTCGATGACGAATCCGAAGTCGGTCGGCAGATTCCCTGACACTTCTTCCCATAACTCGCCGCCATTGGTGCTGCGCAGCACGTCCCAGTGCTTCTGCATGTAGAGCACGTCGGGATGCGATCGGTGCATGGCGATGCGATGCACGCAGTGACCGACCTCCGCCTCGGGGTCGGGAATGTATTTGGAATGGAGCCCGCGGTTGATCGGCCGCCACGACTCGCCGCCATCATCACTGCGAAACGCGCCTGCCGCGGAAATGGCGACGTACATGCGCCCGGCATTCACGGGATCGAGCAGGATCGTGTGCAGACACATACCGCCCGCGCCAGGCTGCCAGCGATTGCCGGTGCTGTGCGTGCGCAGCCCGGGAAGCTCCTGCCACGACTGTCCCCCGTCAGTCGTCTTGAACAGCGCCGCGTCTTCGACGCCGGCGTACACAACATCGGGATCGGTGAGCGACGGCTCGAGGTGCCACACGCGCTTGAACTCCCACGGATGCGGCGTGCCGTCGTACCACTGGTGCGTGCCGGTGGCTCCCTCATAGACGAACTTGTTCCCGACCGGTTCCCACGTCGTCCCGCCATCGTTCGATCGCTGCATCACCTGGCCGAACCAGCCTGACGATTGAGACGCGTAGATGCGATTGGGATCCGCGGGTGATCCCTTGACGTGATAAATCTCCCAGCCGCCGAAATGCGGCCCGCTGACATTCCACTGCTGCCGCTTGCCGTCCGAGCTGAGAATGAATGCGCCCTTGCGCGTGCCCACGAGTACGCGTACGCCGCTCATCGGAACTCCGTGTGTTCTGTGATTGACCGTTGACGATTGCCGAATTCCATCTCCAATTCGTCAATTCGTCAATCGTCAATCGCACTAGTTCATTGTTTGATGTCTGGTGGCACGGCGTAGAACTCGTCCAGGCGATGGTGATGCCGGAGACCAATCGCCTCGCGCTGCACCTCCAGATACCAGCGGTATCGAAGGGCCTGCGCCCGCACGTGACGGTAGGTGTCCAACTCGTGCTGCCGGTGTGAGTCCGTGGCCGCGTCGACGGCGATGGGGGTCAGCAACGAGCGGCGAAGGTCGTGCAACTGCGCAATCAGCGATTCCAGCGTGCGGCTGATGCGAATCAACGCCGCCGCCCGTTCCTCGTTGAGCTCCCGAGTAATGCGATCGTGCTGCTCGGAGGTCGCGCGCACGCTCCCAATATAACGTCCGTCGAGGCAACCTGCCCGTCTCGTGGAGGCCGACCGTCACGTCGGACTGCACGCGCCAGAATGTCACCGCAATCTCGTAGAGGCCGAACTTCAGGTCGGCCTATAATCCGCGCGTGGCGGACGGCAGAGGCAACAAGAAGGTCACCAACAGCCTGGTCGCGCTCAGTTCGGCGGCGGTGATGGCCGTGTACGGCGCGGGCTACGCCCGCACCAGGGCGGCGGCCGACCGCTTCGCGCAGCAGGCTACCGATCGCCGCGCGCGCATTCCGGCCCCGCGCGACGAGACGCCGCGCTCGGCACAGGCGTTGGCGCGCACCGCGGAGACACCGGCTGCGCCGGCCGCACCAATCGCAGAACCCGACGCGGCACCGCCAGAGGCGCGCGTCGGTGCGAGCGGGTCGTCCCAGCCGCTGACGCCACGATTCGTGGCGCCATCTCCGCGTGCGGCGTCAACGGCGAATGTCGTCACGCCTGTCGCACCGCCAGCGCCGATTGCGACTCCAACGCCTGTCGCGGAGGCTCAACCTGCGACGACTGCGACGACGTCGTCGCTCGCCTCACCGACAGCGGCGCAGGCAGCCTCACCTGCACCTGCACCAGCACCGGCACCGGTACCGGCATCAACACAGGCACCCGCACCCATACCTGCGCCCGCGCCGACGCCGGCTCCCGCGCCGCAGAACGCCGCGTTCAAGGACGGCACCTATTACGGGTGGGGCTCCTGCCGGCACGGCGATATCCAGGCCGCGGTGGTCGTCGAAGCGGGCAAGATCGTCGAGGCGCGGGTCGAGCGGTGCCTGACTCGCTATTCCTGCAACTGGGTCACCCCGATTCCGCCGCGCATTCTCGCGAAGCAGGGCACCACGTACGACTACGTATCAGGTGCCACCGAAAGCAGCGACGCATTTCAGGACGCCGTCGCCGAGGCGTTATCCCAGGCCAAACCGTAACCTCCGTGTCGTCCGTCCGCACCGAGGTGCTGATGGGCACCGTCGTCACGATCGAGGTCGTGCGGCCGGATGCGGGCACCGCGATCGAGCGCGCGCTGGACTGGTTCCGCCACGTCGAAGCCACCTGCTCGCGTTTCGATCCACAAAGCGAGCTGTTCCAACTGACTGCTCGCATCGGCGAAGCGGTACCGGTGAGCACGATGCTCTTCGAAGCGATCCGGTTCGCCGTCCACGTCGCCGATGCCACCGCCGGCGCATTCGATCCGACGATCGGCAGCGTGATGCAGCAGCGTGGCTTCAACCGCGAGCATCGCTCGGGCACTGAACCACCGCGCATCAAGACCGATGACACTCCGGCATACCGCGATGTCGTGGTCGACGATGAGCGCCGGACCGTGATGCTGCGGCGACCGCTGTTACTCGACCTCGGGGCGGTCGCCAAGGGGCTGGCAGTCGATCTGGCGGCGCGCGAACTGCAGCCGCTCGAAGACTTCGCGATCGACGCCGGCGGCGATCTGTATCTCGGCGGTCTGAATCGTGAGCGCGCGCCATGGGCCGTCGGGATCCGCCATCCACAACACGCCGGCGGCATGATTGCGAGCGTGAGCCTGTCGAACCGTGCGATCTGTACATCCGGCGATTACGAACGCGGCGACCACATCCTCGACCCGCGTGAGGCTCGCAGGGCCCGCCTTCAGGCGGGCGAACGCAGGGCCCGGCTGCCTCGGGCGCCGGAGCGCGAAGCACGAAGGCGGCAGCCGGGCATCGGCAAGACCCGCAGCGTGGCGAGCGTCAGCGTCATCGCCGCATCCGCAATGCTCGCGGATGCGCTATCGACTGCCGCATTCGTGCTCGGACCCGAGGCCGGGCTGCGACTGCTCGAGGCGATGACCGTCGACGGCCTGATCGTGGGGCGCGATCTCACCGTGGCGACCACACCCGGGTGGCCGCGTGAGTAAACACATCTCGTTGCGCACGTG
Organism: Vicinamibacterales bacterium; assembly: GCA_035496255.1. Classification (GTDB taxonomy): domain Bacteria; phylum Acidobacteriota; class Vicinamibacteria; order Vicinamibacterales; family UBA2999; genus Gp6-AA40. The sequence goes on along the minus strand of DATJEU010000062.1, from coordinate 59,522 downwards.
GGTGCGCACGCCAAAGGGATTGCTGCTGGTGCTGCTCGCGATCCTGATCGCGATCGCGGCCCCACACGAAGGAAGCGCCCGCGCAGTGGCACCAGGTCTGCTCGGCGCGATCCTCGCTGCCGCCGGCCTCGACGCCCTGATTCTGCGCTGGCGTCATCAGCGGTGGGAGTTTCCGGACGGCGCCATCCTGAGCGCAATGCTGGTGGCGATGGTACTGAGCGCGCAACAGCCGTGGCACTACACCGTCGTCACCGCGGTCGTGGCAATCATCAGCAAGTACGTGTTCCGATCGCGTGCCGCCAACGTCTTCAACCCCGCCGCCTTCGCGATGGTCGCCACGTTCTACGTCTTCGACACCGGCCAGAGCTGGTGGGGCGCGGCGCCGGCGCTTGGTCCTGCTTCCCAGTTCGTGATGGTGGCGTTCGGCATCTTCATCGCCGACCGCGTCAACAAGATCCCGCTCGTGCTGACCTTCATCGGCACCTTCTACCTGCTGTTCACGGCGACTGCGTTTGCCGGCGAGCCGGCGCGTGTCGCCGAAGTGTTCCGCACGCCCGACGTGCAGGCGGCGATCTTCTTCGCCGTGTTCATCCTGTCGGATCCGCCCACGTCACCGATCAAATATCCCGATCAGATCATCTGCGGCGTCATCGTCGCCGCCGTGGGCTACGCGGTCTTCATGTGGGTCGGCGCGGCGTATTACCTGTTGGCGGGTGTGCTGGTGGGCAACATCTGGGAAGCGTGGCGCCGCGTCTCGCGCCGCACCGGCATCGCCTTCCCGCGCGGCATCGGCGGATTCCTCCGCGAGATCACGCCGTGGCGCGAGAGCACTCACATAGCGGGGTCGGGCCTTCATGGCCCGACCGTGACAGCGCTCGTCTCACATCCTCGTAGGGGCGGGTCTTCAGACCCGCCCCCGGCCGAAGGCCGGTGATCATCGATGGAAACAGCGGGCGGTCAGTTTTCGGCCGGTCGCTCGACCCTGTCGACCACCATCACTTCGACATCGCCTCGCGTCGCTTCGAGGCGAAGTCCGAGCTGCTCCAGCAGAGCGGTCGGCAAGGTAGGAATATCGGCATCGGCGGCAGTTGCCGTCAGACCGCCAGGCACCGGTCCGCCTGGCACCGCGCCGCGATCGGCGGTGAACTGCAGGTCGAGATCGTAGCGCCCCTGCAAGCCCGTACGATCCTCCAGCGGACGATCGACGTACTCGCCGAGCGTCCGGACGAAGTCCGCGAACGCGAGGCCGCCACCGCGCAGGCTCGCGCTGGTCGCGGCCTGGCTCACCAGCAGGCCGCACTGCACCTTGCCATCGGCCGTCTTCGGACCGGAATTCGCACAGTCACTCGCCGCCGGACGCAGGTTCGGACCCAGCGATCCAGTCTTCGCGACCACTAGCGTGTAAATGGGCAGGTTGCGCGTTTCCATGTGCGTCACGAGCTTGAATCGATCCGCGAGCAGCGACTGGATCATCTGCCGCGCGCGATCGCCCGTCCACCCGGCCGTGGGCGCCGTGGCGGTGATGTCGAAGCGAACGATCCCCATCCAGTCTGGACCACCCAGGATGCGCGGCTCGGGGATGCGATACGCCTGACGGATGATGAAGCGCAGGGGCGCGTTGGTGATCTGCACGCGTCCCGCCGGCAGGTCGAAACCGACCGCCCGCGTCGCCGACGTGTTCGCCTTGATCGATGCGACGTCGAACCGCGGGACCTGCATGGCGGCGATGGCCGCCAGGCCGACGCTGACAACAACGGCGCGCTGCATGGCGGCAAGCGTAGACGAATCGGACGGCCGGCTCAACGGTGTACGATCGATGCCGCCCGGACATCCATTTCGTGAGCTACATCTTTCTCAGCTTTGCTTCTGCCGATGCCGAACTCGCGCATCGCGCCCTCGGCGCGCTCGAACGCGCCGGCATCCCCTGCTGGATTGCGGATCGTGACATCGAGGTCTCGACCAGTTATCCCGCCGCGATCGGCGCCGCGATCACGAACAGCGCTGGCGTGCTTCTGCTGCTGACCGAGACGTCCAACGCGTCGCCGCACGTGCTGCGCGAAGTGGAACTCGCCTTCAACGCGAGAAAGCCGATCGCGCCGGTGCGGCTGGCGCGCGTCACGCCGTCGGCTGATCTGCAGTACTTCCTGTCCACCAGCCAATGGCTCGACGCCGGCACGGCCTTCGATGATCAGGACATCGCGAAGATCGAGCCGGTCCTGAGGGAGGTGCTCGCCGGACGGCATGGGCAATTCGCCGCCACCGTCACGTCCAGACGCGCGCTGTGGCTGTCGATCGCGGCAACGCTCGTTGTGGCCGTTGCGCTCGTGGCGATACTGCTTCCCCGCAAATCGCGCGAAGCGGCCGCGACGCCGGATGCCGCGGCGCAACCGGCGCCGGCAGCCAACAACGCGACTGGCGCCTCACCCGCGGCCACACCGGCGCCGAACATGCCGTCTGCGGCAACCGGCGGGCCGAAGACGCAGGTCAATCCCCGCGATGGCCTGGTGTACGTCTGGATCCCGCCCGGTCATCTGGTGATGGGATGCTCCGATGGCGACCCTTCGTGCGAGGCCGATGAGAAACCGGCGCACGCCGTGGAGATCGCACGCGGGTTCTGGCTGGCACGGACAGAAGCGACCAATGCTGCGTATCGCAAGGTCGATGGCCCTGTGAGCGGCCACAACGCGGCTGAAGCAGATTTACCGGCGGTCGGCATCGACTGGCCACAGGCGCGGGCCTACTGCACGCGCATTGGCGGCCGCCTGCCAACCGAGGCTGAATGGGAGTACGCCGCACGTGGCGGCACGAGCACGCGCTATTACGGCACGCTCACGGCGATCGCCTGGTACGCGGACAACAGCGACGATCGCACGCATCCGGTCGGGATGAAGCAACCGAACGCGTTCGGGCTCTACGACATGCTGGGGAACGTGTCGGAGTGGGTGCTCGATCGCTACTACAACGCCTACGACGACACCAGCGATCCGAGCCATCCGGACTTGCCGCTGGCGGGAAACGCGTCGGCGGTCGTCCGCGGAGGATCGTGGGTGTCCGGTGCCGAAGGCGTCCGCGTCTCCCGTCGGCTCGAAACGGCGCCGGATACGCAGGAGCCGCAGATCGGCGTCCGCTGCGCGTCGGATCGCCTCTAACTCACGCGTCGCGCATTCGCGCATTGCATTTGCGCGGTGACGACGCCATAACGTCCTTCCTTCTTGTTCGACGCCTGCGTTTCTTCTCTTCGTGGAACCCGGTGCACTAAGAAGGTCGCGACACGCGGAATCGAGCCGCCCGATTCGAGCGCGAGCCGTGCGAGGGAAGCGGCGAGCCAACCGGCGGGCGCGAATTGCATTCCTAACCGTCTTGGAGGTATGTCGAGACGCATCAAGGCAATGCGAACCGCATCTTTGACCCGAATCTTGGCGGCAGTTGACACAGAATGCGCGCACACGTTCATCCGCTGCCAATGGTGGCGCGTGCGGCGCGTTACTCCGCCTGGGTCTCCTGCGTTACGAAGACCGGAACGCCAGGCTCACACTATCCGCGCCCGCGGTGCCGCGACGTCTTGGCCATCGTTTTCACCGCGCGCATTTTGGCCCGCTGACTTCCAACACGGTTCGCCGCGGGATCGGTCGGCATGGGCGGACGATGTTTCTTCCCGGGTGCGTCGACCATGCCGCCACTTCGTCCGCGGCTGTTTCCGGGCGCCGGCGCGTCAGGCGGTCTGTTCGAGACGACCGGCGGCGCGTCTGCCCTGAGTTGCTGGAGGAGACCCGCGGCGTCGTCGCGCACGCGAGCGAGGTCCTGCCTCAGTACGTCACCGTCCATCCATCCCGCTGCTTTTGCTTGCATCGTCCCAGCGATTCGACCCAGCTGCTCGGCAAATGCCAGCATCCGTTCCTCCAGCCCGTCCACGCTCGGCGTGCCAGGCAAAGTTTTCGGCGCGGTGCTGGAATTACGCCGGGTCGCGCTGGGACTGCGTCTAGTCATCTGTCCTCCATCTGTTCTGAATCGCCACGAGCGCACGGCCGCATGCGCATTCCCACATTCGAGCGGCGACGAATACCCCGCCGTGAGGCGGCGCTCAGAAGCGCCAGAGTCACCGCGAAGGCATGAGGTGACTTCGCCGACGTCGCGGGCGCCGACGGCAAGACCGGCCAGTCCGAACTGACGCGCTCGATCGAGCGATCCTGCTCAGCGAGACGACCAACGGAATCGCTACTTGTCCGGCGCCCGATGTGAAGCGATCTTGACGACATGCGTCAGGTCCTCAGTCAGCCAGGCATCCACGCCCCTCGCGTCTGCCTCTGACCGCCCCTCTCTGAGCGCGGCGTCGTGCGTGGGAGCCCTCGCGTGCGGGGCGTCTGGGATGACGCTGATCCCATGCTCACGCACAGCGGTGGAATGCGAGACGAGGACGTCCCCCGATTTCGCGTTTGACAACGATTGCTGGTTCATGTCCGACACCATTCAGTGTGGACCGCTCTCGCGATCGGCGCCGTCTCGTTCAGCACATGACGCGCTGAATCAGAATGCCTCGCTTCCCTGTGTGTCTTTTCGCACACCACAGGTCCAGCTGAAACGCTTACCCTTAGCCTTATCGAGGGCGTTCATGCTTCGCGAATTCATTGCGGTCAATCAGGATGAGATCCTCCAGCGATGCCAGGCCAGCGTGGCCGCGAGGTCGAGCTCGCCACCCACCCAGCCGAAGATCGACCACGGCGTCCCGGTGTTCCTGAATCAACTGAGAGAGACGCTGCGCCTCGGCCAGCTCACGAGCCCCGAGATCGGCACCAGCGCGATCAAGCACGGACACGACCTCCTGCGCCAGGGATTCACGGCATCGCAGGTGGTGCATGCCTACGGCGATGTCTGTCAGGCGATCACCGAACTTGCGGTGGAACTGAAGGCACCGATCAGCACCGGGGAGTTTCGAACGCTGAACCGATGCCTGGACGATGCCATCGCGGGTGCGGTGACGGAGTACGAGCCCGAGCACCCGCCATCTGGCATCGATGGAGAGTGCGCACGCGGGAGCGAACAGTTCGGGTTCTTCGTGCATGAGTTGCGCAACCTGCTCAACACGGCGATCATGGCGTTCGAGCTGCTGGCCACCGGGGATGTTGGCGTGGGGGGAAGCACCGGCACGGTACTGCATCGCAGCCTCCTGGCCTCACGCGCGCTGGTGACTCGGTCAGTCGCGGAGGTCCGTCTCACGAAGGGGATTCAAAACCTGGAGCGCTTCACGGTTGCGGCGCTGGTCGAAGAAATCGCCTCAGCGTCGCAATTGGACGCAAACGCGCGTGGGATCAGATTCATCGTCGCGCCGGTCGAACGCAGCCTGGTGGTCGCGGCTGACAGACAGGTGCTCGCCGCGGTCGTCGGAAATCTTCTGCACAATGCCTTCAAGTTCACACGACCGCGGACGAGCGTCACGCTCAGGGCTGGCGCAAGCGCCGAGCGGGTGCTCATCGAAGTCCAGGACGAGTGCGGTGGACTCCCCAGTGGGGACGTCAACGATCTTTTCCGGCCATTCGAGCAACGCAGCGCCGATCGAACCGGCATTGGTCTGGGCCTCGCCTTCAGCCGATGGGGCGCCGAAATGAACGACGGCCGGATCTACGCGCGCAACCTGCCGGGCCGAGGATGCGTGTTCACCATCGACCTGCCCCGGCAGCCGGTGCCGGCCGGCGTGCTGATTCAGTCTTGACGCTCCGTCGAGCGACCGTAATCATGGAGCCTTCCGGGTGTGCGAACGAGTTGCCCCTGCGTCAATGTGAGATCGCAGTACCGCGTCCGGCGTCCAGATCGCCAGGGCCAGCCGTCCGGAAGGGACGATGACGTCCGATGAGCAAATCGAAGAGCACCTCCACAATCAGGCTTATTGATCCCGTCGATTGGACCGGCGTGCGACTACAGCGCATTGAGCACGAACCGGGGTCAGAGATCTTCGCGCAGGGCGAACCTGCCACGAGCGTCATGTTCGTCGAGACCGGTGCGGTGAGGCTATCCGTCCTGTCACGTACGGGAAAAGAGGCGGTGGTCGCGCTGCTCGAGTCCGGCAATTTCTTCGGCGAGGGCTGCCTTGCCGGCCAGGTGCACCGCATGGCGACAGCGACGGCCATGTCGCCGTGCACGATTCTGGCTGTTGAGAAATTGGACATGATTCGCCAGCTTCACGCGGCGCCAGCGTTCGCCGATCGGTTCCTGACGCACATGTTGACGAGGAACATCCGCATCGAAGAAGACCTCGTCGACCAGTTGTTCAACTCCACTGAGAAGCGACTCGCTCGAACCCTCTTGCTGCTGGCACGGTACGGCGAGGCAGAGGCGCCTCACCGTGCCCTTCCGAAGGTGTCTCAGGAAGTCCTCGCGGAAATGGTCGGCACGACCCGCTCGCGGGTGAATTTCTTCATGAACAAATTTCGGAAGCTCGGATTCATCGACTACAACGGCTCGCTCAAAATCAACGACTCCCTGCTGAGCGTGGTGTTACGGGACTGAGGCGCGGCGGCGACAGACACCGATGTGACGTTCGGTTCAGGACATTTCTCGTGGGCCGGCATCGGATAGTCTGGCGGCAGGAGCGGCCATGAACGGACCAGATGACGACGTCGCTCGTGCGCCAGCGGAGAACCCGGTAGTCGCTGAAACCGCGAGGAGCGAGGCGGAAGAGTTCAGGCGCCTCGCCGAGCAAGCGCGTGAGGTCCGCGACCATCATCGCGAGGCGCTCGAAGCAGTGCGCCAGGATCGAGAGCGGTTGCGAGAAACCGCTGAAACCGCGCGGGTGGCCAGCGAGGAGGCGCGCATGGCGGCCGAGGCGGCCCGCGCGGCGAGCGAGGAGGCCCGCGTCACCACCGAGGCGGCCCGTCACGCCGTGGTCGACGCGGTACGAGCGACGGCTGATGCCCTGAACGTTTCGCTCGAACAGATGCGGGTCGTGGAGGACATGCGGAAGGCGCTTCGCGAGATCAGGGACGTGAACAAGCTCGACTCGAATTAGGGCGGCAGCCGTGCACTCTTGTGCGCGCGGATTGCGAGCGAAGTACGAAGGCCCCGGCGAATCGTACCGTCGCCCGCGGCGGCTCGTGGGTATCGGATGCGAATGGGGTGCGGGTGTCGCGGCGGCTCGAGACACCACCGGACGCGCAGGAGCCGCACATCGGCGTCCGCTGCGCGTCCGACCAGTTCTAGCTCTCGCGCCTCAGGGATCGCGAACGGCGACGAAGCGCCATCAGGCCGCCGCCCATCAGCAGCAGCGTCGCCGGCTCCGGGACCGGCGCTACCCTGGCAGTGAATGTTGCCTCGCCGAAGAAGTCATTCGTCGTGAACGTCATCAGGCCCAGCGTCGTCTGCACGCACGGGTCGTTGAATCCAATGCCGCAGTCCGGGTTGAACCCGATGCCGCCGACGCCCGTGATCGGTCCGATGCTGGTCGTGAGGTCGTAGCCGGCGAGCAGGTCGCTGCCGACGCCTCCCACCCCCGTGAAGCTGCCCAGTTGCGGTGGATTATCGAGCCTTCCGAAGATCACGACGGGCAACGGGGGAATTTCCTCATCCTCGTCGATGATGGCCTGCGGCAAGCCGAAGATCTCGGACGGTTCCGTCAGCGTCGCCGTCCCTACGCCCTGGATGTTCACCATGAATGTGGTGAACGAATTCGCGTAGGCGACAAGGCCCTCGAGTTCGGGGTCGGTCAACTGGATTGCATTGTCGGTGTCGCCGGTCGCGGTAAAGGTGATGGCCGCGTCTCTGAACGACGTGGTGCCGATCTGGCCGGAGGCAGTCCCTGAGAGCGTGTATGTGATGGGGCTGGCGTCCGCACCGGACGCAAAGCAGACGATTGCCAGTAAGAGTCCCGTGCACGTGAGCAGGTATCTCATCAAAACCTCGCACCCGCCCAAGCAATCGAGATGCCCTATGGCTGACCCGGCAGCGGCGCGACTCTTCGCGCCCGCCAACGCTATGGCAAATGCCTGAGGAGCAACTGGTTGCGCATCCGCCTGGCTGCAGCGCCGCGCGACATGGAGAGCGCACATAGGGTGAATAGGGGATCGGATATGAAGACTTTGCGCCGCTCCGTTCGTGACTTCACAGAGGTGTCACACCTAATCTTGTGGGCCCCTGAGCGGGCTGTCCAACGCGGTGGCGTCGGACCGCAGCGGTATCAACGCGTCACGCGCCAGCGCGGCGAGGATGCGCGATCGATCGCGCGATGCCGTGTGAAGGAACCGTGCATCGACGATCGCGGCGAAATCATCCAGCCCGCGATCGGGGACGGCGGCGGCCAGCCTCACAGCTGGCGGTTTGCCGCGTCCCTGCTGTCGCGCGCGACGTCTAGGGTCTCTTGATCGCTGGCGCCTGCGACCGGCTCGCCTCCTCGAGCGCACGCAGTTGCTCCGGCGTCAACGTCAGGCGTATCGCGCCCAGCAGCTCTTCCACCTGCGTCACGCGCGTGGCGCTCGCGATCGGGGCCGCGACCGCAGGCTGGGCGGCCAGCCACGCGAGTGCGACCTGCGCCGGGGTGGCATGCGCTTCGTTGGCAACCCGTTCGACTGCGCGTAACACGGCAAGGCCATGGTCGTTGAGGTACTTGCCGACGGCGCCCCCGCGAGCCTTCTGCGCCGCATCCCCGGTGTTGTGGTACTTGCCGGTGAGGAACCCGGACGCGAGCGCGAAGTACGGCACCGCGGCGATATGTCGCGTCACGCAGAGATCCTGCAGCGGCCCTTCGAACTTCGCGCGCTCGACCAGGTTGTATTCCGGCTGCAGCACCGAGTACGACGCGAGCGATCGTACGGCGCTGGTCTCGAGCGCCTCGCGCAGCCGGCCGGCCGTGTAGTTCGACGCACCGATCACCCGCACCTTCCCTGACTTCACGAGCGCGTCGAATGCGGTGAGCGTTGCGTCGAGCGGCGTCTCCGGATCGTCGTAGTGAGCGAAGTACAGATCGATGTAGTCGGTCTGCAGCCGCTTCAGCGAATCGTCGGCGGCCTTCAGGATGCGCGCGGGCGCCAGCCCTTTGCTCCCGAACACCTTCGCGCCCACTTTCGTCGCGATCAGGACGGCATCGCGCCGTCCGCGTGCGCGCAACCACTCGCCGATGATCGTTTCCGATTCGCCGCCGCTGTGACCGGGAACCCAGCTCGAGTAACTGTCGGCCGTGTCGATCATGCGGCCGCCGCCGCCGACGAACGCGTCGAGGATGGCGTGCGACGTCGTCCGGTCCGCCGTCCATCCGAAGACATTGCCGCCAAGGATCAGCGGCGGCGTGGTCAGGCCGCTCGCGCCAAGCGTTCGTTCATTCATAGGCCCTCTCGATATTCACAAGGACGGTGGGGTTCGCGGCGTCGGATCGGTGAGTTCCCGGGAGGTCGTCGCGTATTCGTCGGCGCCGACCGGCATCGTTTCGTTCGCAATCATCCTGTGGGGACTCCGGATGCCGGGCTGATTGCTATCTCTCGGCACATCCCGGCGCGGACCATGCGGCGGCAACGCTGCAACGCCGTCAGTCAGACCATCGGCCTGGTGGAATCGAGCGGCGATCCACCTCCGCGCGCTTGTGAGGTGCTGCATCGAACTGCGACCGGCAAACGCCAGGCAGCCGCGACGAGTTCGCGGTATTGTGCTCGTTCGCCGCTCGCAAAGCGTTGATTTTACAGTGGAGAGATGTCCGAGTGGTTGAAGGACGGCTGCAAGGGCCTGAGCCGAGCAGGGCGTCGTCATCTTCTTCAGCGGGTTACGCCTGTCGCGAGTCCTCGGGCAACAGTGTGAGGCCAAGTTTCTTGCCCACGGCGCGGATGCGATCGTCGAGGCTCAGAAGTTCGAGTCCGGCGATCGCCGAACGCGCGACGAGGACCGATGCCAGGTGAATGGCGTCGAGGGTCCGGATCGGATCGCCCGGAAACGGTCGCCGCGCACGGTCGACGACCTCAGGCCCGAGGCGGAGCACGTGCCAATGCGCGGCGGCGGTGGCCAGGTGGGCGCGGCGGTCCGCGACCTCTGCCTCTGTGAGTTCGCCAAGCGCTGCCGCCCGATGGAGAACGCGGTCGCATTCGATGAGCGTGAGATCCGACGCGAGCACGATCTCGGTCTCCGACAATGTCTGGCGCACAACGCGGCCGGCCGGCTCGTCGAGCAACCACGCGAGCACGGCGCTGGACTCTGCGTACAGGCTCATCGGTCGCCGCGCTCGTCCCGCAGCAGGTCCGCGGCCGTCCGCTTTCGACGACGTGCGCGGGTCAGCGCGGGGTACAGGCCCTTCTGGGGCGGAGCGCCGATCGCCAGAAGGTTACGCCGAGCGAGGGCGAGCAGCGCAGGGGGAACCGCCGCGTCCGTCGCGCCATGCCCAGGCGGCGTGAGTTCCGCTACCACCTGACCGCGGTCGGTGACCAGCACGCCTTCACCGGATTTGACCTGCCGAATGTACTCGCTCAGTCGGTTCTTGAGCTCACGGACGCCAACAGTCTTCATGGATCCAAATGTAGCTCCGTGTAGCCACATTGTCAAAGCGGCGAATCGTCAGCGAGGGGCGACCGTCTGACACTGTCGCGGTGCCGAGCGCGACCGGTTCCCTTTCATGTCATTGCGGAGGATTGGAGACCGAGACGTGAGGCGAATCGGATCGGCGTGTGCCATAATCTTCATCCGACCGCTCGCAAGTCATTGATTCTAAAGCGGAGAGATGTCCGAGTGGTTGAAGGAGCACGCTTGGAAAGCGTGTGTAGGGGAAACTCTACCGTGGGTTCGAATCCCACTCTCTCCGCCATCTAACTCACCGAAACTACGCCAGACTTACTGCTGAATTGCTCCCCGTTCCACCGAGGGTGGGCACAGCAGTCTCGACGCTCGGGACCTGCAGATTCTGCAGCCCGGTGTGCACAGGCAGGAACCCGCGACCAGCCACCCGTGGTCGCCGGGGCTACTCGCTGCCAGTCTGATCCCGAACTGACGTTCTCGACAATCGACCCGCCACCGCCGACAGTGACGCGCCGGCGCTGTTCACCGCCTTGCAGCAACTTGGGCTCAAGCTCGAACCGGCCAAGGGGCCTGTCGATGTGCTGGTAATCGATCGATTGGAGCGGCCAACGCCGGATTGAATGCAGACGATCCGCTGACGCGATTCTGACGAGTAAGTCCGGGACAATCGTTCCCCGCAGTCCGCGACCCCCAGCGCGTAAGCAATGGCCAGAACTCGTCGACCGCCCTACAGCGTCTCCAGGTCCGCGCGCAGCCGGTCGGCGACGGCCCATACCTGGCGCGATTGATCGGCGGTGACCGTCACACCGAGATTCGCCACCAGCGCCCCCTGACGGGCATCGCGCGCTCCGCAGATCACGCCGGTGAGACCCGGCGTCGCCAGCAGCACGCCGACGCAGAGCTGGGCGCAGCTCAGGCCGCCAGTCCGCGCGATCGCCTGAAGCTCGTCCACCGCGTCGAGGTGCCGCTGAAATCGCGGACCCGAATAATCCTTGTGGGCGCCGCGCGCGTCGTCCGGACCGAAGGTCTTGTTGCGTGACCAGGTGCCGAACAACAGGCCGCGGAAGAGGGGCGAGTACGAGATCGCGCCGACATCGTGGGCGGCGCACCACGGGAGGACGTCCACGCCGGCGGCCGGCCGCAGAATGCTGTACGGCGGCTGGTCCGAATGCAGCGGCACGCCCGTCGCCATCCATTCCTCGAGCTGCGCGACCGAGTAGTTCGACACGCCGATCGCGCGAATCTTGCCCGCGGCCAGCAGCGTTGCGCAGGCACGGGCCGTTTCGGCGATCGGCTGCGGCACGGGCCAGTGCAACTGGAAGAGATCGATGTGGTCAACACCGAGGCGGCGCAAGCTCGCGTCGCACTCCTCGACCACCTCACGCGCGCTCGCGGACTTCACCGGCGCGTCGACGTTGACGCCGAGACCGAACTTCGTGAACACGAGCGGCCGGCGGGACACGGGGAGCGCTTTCAACGCGCGGCCGACCACCTCCTCGGAGTGTCCCCCGCCGTACATCGGCGCCGTATCCACCCAGTTGATCCCGTGATCGATCGCCGCGTGAATCGCAGCGATGCTCGCCTGGTCGTCCTGCGGGCCCCACTGCCGCCCGCCGATCGCCCAGGTGCCAAGGCCGATCGTCGTGATTTCGAAGTCCGTCTTGCCCAGGCGCCGCGTGATCACTCGTCCTCCTGTTCCTGAAAGAGAGCCTAGGATAGATCGTGACCTTCTCTCCCGGCGCGAGCGGCCGCCTGACCGCGTACGACCTGCCGCGGTTTGCCGGCCCCACGCTCTTCGAGCACATCGGCCGCGTCATCTGCGGCGTCGGACTCCTGCCGCGCAAGGAGCTGTACGAAGCGTGGGAAGTGGCGCGACGGGTCCGGCGATGGTGCCGTGGCGGCCGCATCATCGACGCCGCCGGCGGCCACGGACTGCTGGCGCACCTGATGTTGCTGCTCGACGACTCCTCGCCAGAAGCACTCGTCGTCGATTCCGCCCCGCCACCGTCCAGCGTGGCCCTGCATCGGGCCTTCTGCACCGAGTGGCCGCGGCTGCAGGGACGCGTGAGATATCAGGCCGAGGACATCGACCGCGTCTCTCTCGCGGCGACCGATGTCGTCGTCTCGATTCACGCCTGCGGCACGTTGACCGATCGCATTCTCGATGCGGCGGCGACCGCACGGGCGCGCGTGGCGGTGCTGCCGTGCTGTCACGATCTATCCGCAGGCGATGCCGGGCCGCTGGCCGGATGGCTCGACGGGCCGACGGCGATCGATGTCACTCGCGCCATGCAGTTGCAGGGGCGGGGCTACCACGTGAGGACACAGACGATCCCGCCCGAGATCACGCCGAAGAACCGGCTGCTGATCGCGATGCCGTCCATGGCCGAGCGCGAAGCCCGGTAGCCCGAAGCCCGCAGCGCTCGGTCAATGGACCGCTCTTCGCACCAGCACCGGACGTACCGTCGGCCCGCGAGTCGGCACCCGCGCCTCAATAAGCGGCAGCGATCGACCGCGCAGGACGCCCGTCACCCCGAAGATGCGATTCAACATCGCAGCGCGTCATCTGCGCACTCGCAGGGAGAGTGCCCGCCGTGTTCGCCGCGCAGAAGTAGCGGCGACACGAGGAAGTGTGGCCGTCACGAACGTCGACGCGGTCAGTCGACGATCACGTCGCCGAAAAGCGGCTCCCCCGTCCTCGCCGAGTAGTACGAGAACGCCACGAGTGCGACGAGCAGCGTCACCGTCAGCACGGTCGACGTCGACCACCAGACCGAGAGGTGTGTCGTCAGCGGGATCCCGTTCACCAGATTGTCGACGAAGAGCGTCATGGCCGCGGCGACCAGGCCATAGCGGTGCAGCACCAGCGTCAGCAGCACGGTCATGGCGAGCACGTTGTATTTGTCGATCCAGGTGCCCGAAAAGAACTCGCCGTTGTTCATGAACGCGAGCAGCACGGCGACGCCCGCGACGAGCGCCAGTTGCGGACGCCGGAGGAGCAGCCGCAGCGCCAGGAAGACCATCGCCAGCATCAGCGCGTTCTGCAGTCCCCCATTCATCGTGCTTACCCAATGCTTCACCAGCAGCAGCGTGCTCGACAGCATCCACAGCTGGTTCCCGAAGAGGAACTGCGGCCGATGCCACCCGAGCGTAATCGGCAGCAGCTTGGGAACCTCGACGACCACCAGCGCCAGCGCCCCGAACACCATGCCGATGAGCAGTTCGCGACCGACGCGGGCATCGCGCACCCGTCCCGACCACAAACGCGTCCACGCCAGCAGCGCGTCAGGCCAGAAGCGGCGCCCGTACGGCTCCACAGCCAGATAGAGAATCCACATCTCGCCGCCGACGAACGCCGCGAATGTGAGCCCGCCAAGGAACTGCGACATCTGGGCCTGTGGATCGGTTGAATGCGCACCGCCGAGAAGACTGGCGGCGAGCGACATCAGCATCACCGACACGCCGAATCGCGCGGCGCCTCGACGATCGGCGCGGTTCACCCGCAGATTGCGACGCGCCAGGACGACGGCACCAGCCAGCAGCGTGATCCACAGGCCGATATCCAGCGCATCGAGCACCTGCTGAAGGCTTGATCGCGGTGGCTGCGCCGGTTGATTCGGCGTCACCCACGGCCAGACAATCCGGAACGAGACCGGCCGTCCTGCGAGCGCCGCCGCCTCGACGCGAATGCGCTGATTCGTCCGGCCGGGCATCGGCCCTTCCCATGCAGCCGTCGCATCCGCGAACGCGAACGGCGTCCATCGAGGCGGTACCGCCGTGAAAGTGCGGAGATCAAGATCGGCCGCCGCGAACAACTTGTCCCACGGCGGCGCCGCCAGCGCACCACTGGCTACCGGCGTCGTGTCCGTCGGTACCACCTGCAGTTGAAGCAGCCGCCCCTCGGCATCGAGCGTGACCTCGGACATCCCTGCCGTCGTCATCGGCGGATCTGTACTCTCGACCGTACCGCGCGAGACGTCGAGCGGTAGCAGCTCCGTCGGGCTGGTCCGGTACCAGAAGGTGATCGGGGCGATTCGGCTCGCACGCAACGCACTCCACCAGTCGTTGCCGTCCGCACGCTCGGCCCACCGGAGCGAATCGGCGTTGATGCTGAATCCGGCAGCAGTATCGGCGACGGGCCCGGTCTGTCCCAGCTGCCGCAGGATCTGGGTGGCGCGATCAGCGAGGGCATCGCGCGGAATCGGCATGTCCGTCCAGCCGACGATCGAGCCGCGTGCCATGAGGCCGACAGCGACGAGCAGCATGACGACAAAGGCGATCGTCAGCGGGAGCGCGCGACGGACCGGCATCGCCTCGCTCTCACCGGCTGCCATCAACAGCTCCGGCGACGGCGTTTCGCCGGCGGCGAGCGCGGCCGCGAGCGGATCGGCGCCGGGAAGTGCCGCCGCCACCGTGAGCGCGGATGCGGGGCGTCGACTCGGGTCCTTGTCGAGACACCGCAGGATCGCGCGCTCGACGGCTGGATCGAGATCGGGAACGATGGACGAAGGCGTGGTGAGCGTCTCGCCGTCGTGCAGTTCGCGCAGCTGCGCGATCGTCTTCGCCTCGTAGGCGCGCTTCCCGGTGAACACCTCGAAGAGGATCAATCCCAGCGCGTAGATGTCGCTGCTGATCGACGCCGGCTTGCCGGCGAGGAGTTCGGGTGCCATGTATTGCGGGGTACCCACCAAGATGCCACCGGCGTCGGCCGCCGCGGTGGCGATGCCGAAGTCCGTGATGCGGACGTCGCCGTTGCCGTCCAGCATGACGTTCGCCGGCTTCAGATCGCGATGCAGTACACCTTTCTCGTGCGCCGCGGCGATGCCCGCGCACAACTGCCGCGCGATCTGAATGGCCTTGTCCGGCGGCATCCGCCCGAACCGCCGCAGCGACGCGGACAGATCCTCCCCGTCCACGTACTCCATCGTCAGGAAGCGGCGGCCATCCGCCTCGCCGAGGTCGTACAGGCGGCACACGTTCTTGTGCGAGACCTGCCGGGCCACGCGCAGCTCGTTATGAAATTGCGCCAGCCGGGCATCGCTGCCGGCGACGTCCCCCGACAGGAACTTCAGCGCGATCGGCTGGCCGAGCGTGAGGTCATCGGCACGATACACCTCGCCCATCCCGCCGCGGCCGAGCAGTGACACGAGGCGATAGCGGCCCGCGACGATCGAGCCGGACGCAAACCGATTCTCGAGTGGCGCGGTCGAAGGTCCCGGCGGCCTGGCGACGCCCATTGTTGGCGCACCGGTGACGTCCAGGCCAGGCTCGTCGGGGATCAGGGGCACGGTGAGCGAAGGATAGCGCAGGCGGCGACGTGCTCAGTCGACTTCTGAGCGATGCTGCGTCGTGTGACGCCGCTCGGGTGGGTCGATGTCGCTGATCGCGCGACCTCCATTCGGCGCCTGCGATTGACCCACCAGTAGATGGCGCTATTGACGGCAAAGGCGGCGAGCGTCCCGCGGGCTGCGGCACAGCGTTCGCCAACGGCGTCAGCGGACGGATCGAGATCAGCCCGGGTCTTGCATTTGGTTCACCGACATCTGATCAGACGCCCTGGGAGACTCAACCGTCGATGACGAACTCGCAGCTCGAGCAGATGGCGAACACGATTCGTCAGGACATCATCACCATGCTGGTCGAGGCCGGCAGCGGCCACTCCGCCGGCCCACTTGGCATGGCGGACGTCTTCACAGCGCTCTATTTCGTCGTCCTCAAGCACGACCCGAAGAACCCGGACTGGCCGAAACGCGATCGGCTGATCCTGTCGAACGGCCACATCACGCCCGTCCGTTACGCGGCGATGGCGCGCGCGGGCTACTTTCCGGTGGAGGAACTTCGCACATTGCGCAAATTCGGGTCGCGGCTGCAGGGACACCCCGAACGGTTGCGACTCCCCGGCGTCGAGACGACGAGTGGGCCGCTGGGCTCCGGCCTGTCGCAGGCGTCCGGCATTGCCAAAGCGTGGCAGATGGATGGCATCAGGGATCAGCGCGTGTACTGCCTGATGAGCGATGGCGAGCAGGAGGAAGGCAACACGTGGGAGGCCGCCCTGTTCGCGGGCAAGTACCGCCTCGCGAATCTGACCGCGATTACCGACCGCAACAACATCCAGATCGACGGGCCGACGGAAGAGATCATGCCGCTCGAGGATCTGCGCGCGAAATGGGAAGCGTTCGGCTGGCACGTGCTGGAGATCGACGGCCACAACTTCACGCAGATCATCGATGCGTGTCGCTACGCGCGAACGATCGAAAACAAGCCGGTGATGATCCTCGCGCACACGATTCCCGGCAAGGGCGTCGATTTCATGGAATACGACTTCCATTGGCACGGCAAGCCGCCGAACGCAGAGGAAGGCCGGCGGGCGCTGCACCAGTTGCGCACCATCGGCGAGCACATCCGGAGTGAACACCAGTGACGGCCGACGGGCGCGCGTCGACCACCGCCAGCGTCGGTCTGAACCCGAAGCTGTATCAGCAGGACGTCGAACAGGAAGCGATTCGCGTCGGCTTTGGCCGCGGCCTGGTCGAAGCTGGCCGCCGCAATCCGCAGGTGGTGGCGCTCTGCGCGGATTTGAAGGAATCGACGAAGATGGACGGCTTCGCGAAAGCGTTCGTCGATCGCTACGTCGAAATCGGCGTGGCCGAACAGAACCTGGTCACGGTGGCGGCGGGGATGGCACTGGCCGGCAAGATTCCGTTCGTCTCGAGCTACGCGGCGTTTTCACCCGGCCGCAACTGGGAGCAGATCCGCACGACCATCTGCCTGAACGACACCAACGTGAAGATCGTCGGCTCGCATGCCGGCGTGTCGGTTGGTCCCGATGGTGGCACGCATCAGATGCTCGAAGACATCGCCCTGATGCGCGTCCTCCCCAACATGCGTGTCGTGGTGCCGTGTGACAGTCTCGAGGCCGAGAAGGCGACCATCGCGGTCGCCACAAGTGACGGCCCGGTCTATATCCGTCTCGCGCGCGACAAGACTCCGGTCGTCACGACCAGCGCAACGCCATTCACCCTCGGCAACGCCCAGGTCCTGCGCGAAGGCACGGATCTCACGCTGGTCGCCTGCGGGCCGATGGTGTACCACGCACTCGTCGCGGCCGAAGCGCTGTCGGCGAAGGGGATCACCGCGGACGTCATCAACTGCGCAACCGTGAAACCGCTCGACCACCTGACGATTCTCGCCAGTGCGCGCAAGACGGGAATCGTCATGACTGCCGAAGAGGCCCAGGTGGCCGGCGGCCTGGGCGGCGCCGTCGCCGAGCTGCTCGGCGAGCACGAGCCGTTGCCGCTGATCCGTGTCGGCATGCACGATCGCTTCGGCGAATCCGGCGACCCGCAGCAGTTGCTGGAGCACTTCGAGCTGACCGGGCCGCACATCGCGCGCCTGGCCGAAACGGTCGTGAGCAGACGACGGCCGGAACATACCTAGGAAAGAAAGGTCGATCTTTATGGCAGATGCAACCGATCACCGCACACGTCCGGCCGTGCGACCACGAACGCGCATCCTCGTCGACGGTGGGGATCCGGCGGAGACGCGCGAGGTCAAGGACCTGCTCGGATTCGTCGATGGGCAGACGACGAATCCATCACTGATCGCGAAGAACCCGGACATCGCCCGCCTCGTCCGCGCCGGTCACAAACTGACCGAACAGCAGGAGCTCGACGAATATCGCAGAATCGTGGAGACGATCTCACCGCTCGTCGGCGACGCCGGCGTCTCCATCGAAGTGTTCGGCGATCTGCAGACCACCGCGGACCGCATGTATCAGCAGGGCCGCGAGATGTTCTCGTGGATCCCGAACGCCTACGTGAAATACCCGTGCACCCCTGAAGGACTCAAGGCGGCCGAACGGTCTGTCGGTGAAGGTATTCGCGTGAACATCACGCTGTGCTTTTCACAGGAACAGGCGGCGGCCGTCTACGGCGCCACACGTGGCACGACGGCCCCCGCGTATGTGTCGCCGTTCATCGGTCGCCTCGACGACATCGGCCAGAACGGCGTCGACCTCGTCGCCAACATCAAGCGGATGTACGCGCGCGGCGACGGCCACGTGCTGGTCCTGGCCGCGAGCATCCGCTCACTGGCGCATCTGCTCGGCTGTTTCTCGATCGACGCCGATCTCGTCACCGTTCCCACGAAAGTTCTCCGCGAGTGGGCGGACGCCGGTTTCCCGATGCCCGATGCCGGGTTCACCTACGCGCCACAAGGCGCACGCATCGAGTATCGCGAGATCGCGCTCGACCAGCCGTGGCAGCGGTTCAATATCGAGCACGCGCTGACAACGAAGGGCGTCGAGACATTCGCGGCCGACTACCGCGCGACGCTGTACCCGAAGGCCAGCTAGCGTCTAGGCTAGTCCGGCGTCGGCATCTCAGCGCCGTCGATCACCAGGACCGGCACCTGCGCTTTCTGTGTTTCGAGTCTCAGGCCAAGCCGCTGCTGCACGATCGTGGTCATCGCCGGCGTGTCCGACGGATCGGCAGCTCGGGGCGCCGCACCGGGAGGAAGCGACACGCCGGACTGCCTCAGCGCTCGCACCATCACCTCTGGGTCGATCGGAAGCTCCATCTCGAAGTCGTACAGCCCGGTAAGGCCCGTGCCGTCGATCACGCGACGGCCGATCGCCTGCCCAATCGTCTTGCACAACGCGCTGAGCGGCATACCGACGCCGCGGATGGACATCTGCAGCGGGCCCCCGCGCCCGGCGGTCGGCGCCACAAAGGTGCGGCACTCCGCGCCGGCAGCGGTGCAGTCGGTGGTGGTCGGCTTCAGGTTGGGTCCGAGCGCAGCGTCGCGGTCTGGCCGCACGAGCGCGGAAACGGTCATCTCGCGAGTCTCGTCATGCGCCTGCAGGTGGAAGCGGTCGGCGAGCAGCGCCTTCAGCCTCTGGCGTGCGGCATCCGTTGTGCGCGGACCGGTCGCGTCGGGGCGAGCATTGATGTCGAAGCGCGAAGTGAGCTGCCAGGGTGGCCCGCCGAGAATCTGGTCGTCCTCGACGTTGTAGGCAAACCCGATCAACACGCGTAGCGTCGCGTTGGTCGCGCGCACGCTGCCATCGGGCGACGGGAAGACGCCGGGGAACACGTTCAGACCGGCATCCGCGGCGCCGCTCGTCTTGATCGACGCGACGTCGAACGTCAGCGACGCCGGTGCCTGTGCGTGCGTCGCGATCGTGAAGATGGCAAAGCCGCCTGCTGCGAATGCCCACGCGCGCGCGGCGGTCTTCACCGCGCCACCTTCATGTCGCGGTCGAGGGGTCCACCGCGCCAGAAATCCGCGCCCCACAGGCCGCCGACGATCGTCACCAGCGGCAGGAGCAGCACGATCGGCATGGCGACGAAATCGACCGCGAACCACGACGGCCGGAATCGCATCATGCCGAGCGTCCGCATCATCACGTACACGGCATTCGTCAGCGTCAGGAAGCCGGCCGACGCGAAGACCAGTGGCACCGGATTCTCACGATGAAGGCGAGCCACCACCCAGCCACACGCGACGTATTGCGTGACCATGACGAAGGGGCCGCCCGCCGACGTCAACAGCCACCCGGTGATACCCAGGTGTGGTGCGAACGGCCACTGGCCATTGACGATCTGCAGGGTGATCCACGCGGTAGCCACGGCCCTGAAGGTCAGGTACGGCTGCGAACGCACGGCGGTCGCGGCCGCACCGACGACGGCGGCCATCGCCTGCGCAAGAACCCATGCCGGCGATCGGTCCAAGTGAAGTTCCTCCGCGAGGTCCCCCGCCAGCTCGCCCTGACCGATGCGATCGAGGAGGCGGATGCCTTCGTCTGCGATGCGTCTCATGACAGGTTCCCCTTCAGTTGCGGCAGTCCCCTCCACATCGTCGCGAACGCCCGCTGGGCCTCTTTCACCGCGCGCAGTCCTTGGGCCGTGACCGTGAAGAAGCGTTTCGCGCGTCCACCCCGTTCCGGTGTCGGCTGCCCCAGCGTTGAGGTCACCAGCCCGAGGCGCTGCAGCCGGTCCAATGCCGTGTAGACGGAAGCGCGTGTGACGGGACGGGCGGTCGCCGCCTCGATCTGCCTGGAAATCGGCACTCCGTATGCCTCGTCGCCGACCCGCAGGATCGCGAGAAGGATCATCAATTCGAAGTCGGTGAGCATCCGGGCGTCCATTTAGTCGCACTTATAGACTAAATCTCGTGATCGATGCAAGCGAGGGCAGGAGCTGCCCGGTGCCTCACGGCTGCCGGCCGCGACCGTGCGCACTGTTCTGGCGTTTGGCATCGCCATCGCCATGTTTGCGGCATGGCTCACCGTCGGGGTCGCCGCACAACCCTGAGCACGTGGACGGGCCCGCGCGTCACCCCTTACGAGGTGTCTCGCTGGCGCAGCGACTGACGCGACCGCCGGGCAAGCCGCTGTTTGAGGTCGTCCCGCGCCTGCCTGGCTTCCCGTTCCGGCACCGGTTTGATGGAGGTCATCATACAAAGAACGACCTGTTTCGTCCGGCCCGGACGACCGGCACGTGGTCGACGAGAGCGGCGATTTCGGTTCGCCGGGTAGAATGCGACATGTCCCAAGTCGTAGAGGTGCGCCTCAGGCTTCCCGTCCGGCCGAAGGTGAAGTCCACCGCCTTTCCTTATGGCGTCGCCGATGTCCGTTTCAGTAAGCAGACGGACCTCGAAACAATTCCCAAGATCGGCGAATTGTTCACGATGTCGGCTGGCTCGATCACCGTTCCCTGCCGGGTCGTTCAACGGAATTGGGATGAGAACCAGAACATGTTCGTCCTGGCGTGTGAGTATGGAGGCACGTCGAGAATCTCGGACGAGGAGTATCTGACGATTCTCGAAGCGACCGACTGGACACCCAGGACATTGCTCTGAACATTTCGCGCGCGTCGCGCTGCATGGCGACACCGCCATTACTCTCTTCAGGGACAGCAACATGAAGAAGAACGCATTGTGCTGGCTCGTGGCCATTGTGCTGTGGTCGACCGGCGCCGCATACGCCCAGGACGTCACCGGTACATGGCAGGGCACGCTCGAGGCTGGTGGAAATCGGCTGCGTGTGGTGTTCACCGTCGCCTCCGAGGGTGGCGCGCTCAAAGGTACGTTCTATTCGATCGATCAGGCCGCTCAGGGGATCGCCGCCACTCCCGTCTTCCAGAGCGGGACGATGAGGATTGGTGTCGCCGCCATCAATGCGAGGTTCGAAGGCCGGCTGAGCGCCGACGGCGCGTCATGCATCGGTACGTGGTCGCAAGGAGCGGGCTCCATTCCGCTGGCGCTGACGCGGGCCACGGGCGATGCGGCGTGGCCGCTGCCGAAGCCGCCGGCGGCGATGGCGGCCGACGCCCCGGCGGTGTTCGAGGTGGCCACCATCAAGCCGAGTAACCCTGATGCCCAGGGCAGGCTGTTCACCGTGCGAGGCCGCCAGGTCATCACCATCAACACGACGCTGGGCGATCTGATCTCGTTCGCCTACGACGTCCAGGCTCGTCAGGTTGTGGGGGCACCGGAATGGGCCGGCACCGAGAAGTTCGACATCACCGGCCAGCCGCAGGCGGAAGGCGTACCCAACCAGCAGCAACTCCGGAAGATGATCCAGCAATTATTGGCAGACCGGTTCAAGGTGGCCTTCCATCGTGACCAGCGCTCACTGCCTGTCTACGCCATCGTCGTCGGCCCCGGCGGGCCGAAGCTGACGAAGAACGATACCAATCCAGGTGGTCTCCCCAGTCTGCTGTTCAGGGGCCTTGGCGTGCTCCCGGCCCTGAATGCGCGGATCGCCGACCTCGCCAACGTCATGCAGTCGGCCGTCCTCGATCGGCCGGTCATCGATCGTACCGGGTTGCCGGGACGCTACGACTTCACCCTGACGTGGACGCCTGACGAATCGCAGTTCAGGGGCCTCGGCGTCCGGGTGCCGCCCGCGTCGGGTGATCCCAACGCACCGCCTGGGTTGTTCACGGCGATCCAGGAGCAGCTTGGGCTGCGGTTCGAGTCGACCAATGCGCCGGTCGACGCGCTCGTCATCGATCACGCGGAGAAGCCATCGGAGAATTGATCGGACCGTCGTTTCGTCGGGCAGGTCGACGCGATCGACAACCCTGAGCCGCGTCACCTCTCCCGACCCGCGGACGCTCGCTGACGCCGGTTGACGTATGTTATAAAAATAGCATAACGTCCACGGCATGCGAATCCGCCTCGCGGTCGCGGTTCTGGCCCTCGCGATGCCGGCAGCACTCGTCTCAGGCCAGGCCGAGATCACGCCAGCAGTACCACAGGACGCCGTCAGCGCCATCGTCAACGCCTTTCACGCGTATCGCGTGGTGGGATTGGGCGACACGCACGGCAGCGAGCGCCTCTCCGCGTTCCGTCTGGCACTCCTGCGCGATCCCCGCCTGGCCGGCGTCGTCGATGACGTCGTCGTCGAGTTCGGCGCGTCGCGCTATCAGGACCTGATCGACCGGTTCGTCCGCGGCGACACCGTGGCGGAGGCCGATCTGCGCAAGGTGTGGGAGGACACAACGGCGGCGAATCCCACCTGGGATCGACCCATCTACGAGGCTGTATTCCGGACCGTCCGAGAGGTCAACGCCGGACGTCCGCCCGACCAGCGAATGCGTGTCCTTCTCGGTGACCCGCCAATCGACTGGGACGCCGTGACCACCACCGACGAGTACCGCGCGCTGAGTCTGCGGCGCGATTCATTCGCCGCCGATCTGATCGAACGGGAAGTGATCGCCAGAAACCGTCGGGCGCTCGCGATTTTCGGCGATGGCCACTTTCAGGCGCGGACCGAGCGTCCACCGCGCAGCTTCGGCGCACGACTGTCGGCCGACGGCATTCCGTTTTTCGCGATCGCCAGCGCCGGCGGCCGTATCGCAGAACTCCAGCCGGATGTGTCGACGTGGCACACACCAGCCATCGCGTCGGTTCGCGGAACGCCTATCGGTGCCGCGGAATACGATTTCTTCTACGGCCCCCGGCCGCCCGCAGCGTACTGGGACGCGAATCACCGCTTCGAAGATCACCTCGACGCGGTGTTGTATATCGGGCCGGTGGCTGCAGACATGACCTCGCCATTGACGTTTCCGCGGTGCAGCGACCCCGCCTACGTGGCGATGCGCGTCCGGCGGATGGAGATCGCCGGGATGCGGCCACCCGCTGGTGCGCCGTCCATTGCCGCCCGGATTTCGCAGGATTGCCGTCACTGAAAACGCCAGGCGACGGGCGCGTGAAGCATCTCCGCAGTGAACTGCTCGACTCCCGCCCGTCTGGAGAACGCTGATGTCTCTCGCACGCTGTGGAAGGGCCGCCGGCCGAAGGACACTGGTCGCGTGTGGTCTCGCCGCCGCCACGACGCAGACGCTATCGGCGTCGATTCGTCCGATGATGAAACAGCTGCTGCGGGACCGGTTCAAGCTGACCGTGCGTATCGAGCCGCGCGAGAGCCGCTATTACGTACTGACACAGGGCAAGAAGGGGCCGACATTCAAACCGGTGGCGGACGCCGACACGCGTGTGCTCGTCACGCGCATCATCACCGGTCCCGGCAGGGTCGTATTCACCGACGCAACGCTGACCTCGCTGGCCAACACGATGGCGGGCTTCCTCCAGGAACCGATTCTCAATGCGACGGGCCTGACCGGCTACTACAACTACACATGGCAGTGGATTCTCGACGATGGCGAAGAGATCACGCCGGTGCAGGCCATGGAGAATCTCGGCCTGAAGCTGGAGGAGCGGCGCGGCCCCGTCGACTTCGTCGTCATCGACAACGCGCAAATGCCGACGCCCAACTAACCGTCCGTCGATTACCTTCGCGCTGCGACGCGTACGCCCGCTGGCGCTCGCGGCTCAGCGTGGTCCTGGCTGAACTGGCTGTCCGCGCTCGTCCACCGACACCGTCTTGACCGGACCGAGACCGGTCAGCAGGATCACCGCCGGCTCCGACTCGCCGGTCCGGCAGCCATCCCAATGCACCGTATTGGCCACGTCGGTCGAGAAGGTCCCGGCGTGAAACGGATATGTGGTGTGCTCGTCGTACACGTTGCTCGAACTGACCCACCAGGTGCCCGATACCACGTAGATGTGACGGGTCTTGTCGTGGAAGTGCGGGCGCGAAAAGTTGCCGGGATGCCACTTGATCAGCATCCCATATGGACCTTCGCGCGACGGGTCGCCATAGAGGATCGCCGTCTCCTGCCGCTTCGGATCGCCCGTCCACTTGATGTCGGCGGGAAGGACGAACGGAACGTTGGCGGCGTTCGGCTTCGGACCCTGCGGATCGCGGACCGTGGCGCGCGTCGCCGCATCGGCGGCTCCGCGCTGCGCGATGGTCGGTATGGTGCAGGCGCCGATGATGATGGCGATCACCATCACATGCGAAACAACTCTCATCGCGGTCCTCCCGATCATGGCCGGCATTCGAAACTGGCCGCGTCTTCCGGATTACCCTGACCTTTATAGTGCGCGTGCTGCGGATACGCGCAGAGCGGACGGCTGCGGCCGGGAAACGCTCGACCGGTCGCCTTCAGGCTGTCCGGCGCGCTGCCCTGTTCCACCCACTGCACCAGCGCGGAGAGCGCATCAAAGGTGTCGAGCGACGGCCCGCCACCGCAATGACCGGCGCCGGGGACCAGAAACAAACGGCTCCAGTCGCGGACCGTGTCGGCGCCGCCATTCGCGGGCGCGAGGCGCTGGTAGTAATCGATGGTGTCGAGCGCCGAGAACCAGGGATCGCTCATGCCGTGCCAGAACATCAACTTGCCGCCGTGCGCCGAGAACGTATTGAGATTCGTCCAGTGCGACGTCGTCGTCAGCGGTTCGGCCGGATCGGCGCGGATGCGATCCACCGCCGCGTCGACATCCATGCCGATGGTGTTCGCCGCGCCGCCAATGACCTGTCCGCCATTCAGCAAACCCGGCAGCCCCTGCGTCACCGCGAGTCCGGTGTCCCACGCAAATCCTGGATAGACCTGCTTACCCTTGGAATCCTTCGGACCGGCAAACGCCTTCTCGAGTGCCGCCGCCTGCGCCGTCGACAGGCAGCGATCGGAGCCGTTGCTGGTGCCGGTGCACACCAGCATCTTCGGATCGAATTTGCAGGCGTTGACGTTGAAGATCATCCCGTCCTTCACGCCGTCGTTGCCGTCGCAGGCGTTGACGATCCCCTCGATCACCGCCTGCTTCTGCGTGTCGCTGAGCGCGTGGCGCGTGTCCGGCTGCCCCTGCGCATTTTTCGGCGCCACCTCGTTCAACGTCACGGCCACCCATCGATCGCCGATCCCGGAATAGCTGGTGCGCATTGCCGGTGAACCGGCAATCACGCCGTCGAACGACGTCGGATAGCGCTCCGCCATCATCATCGCTTCGCGTCCGCCGGTCGAGCAGCCGACGAAGTACGACCGGTCCGGCGGTTTGCCGTAGTGCTGCGCGATGATGCGCTTCGCGACATCGGCGACGCGGCCGATTGCCGCATACGCGAAGTCGAGGCTCGCCTGCTGGTCCTGCATGAAGCTGCCGTCGAATGCGCCGGTCCCCTGATGACCGGTGTCGGTGCTGACAACCGCGAAGCCGCGGGCAAGCGCCGGACGATCGCCGGCAGCGGAGGCACCGAGCGGCGCCTGCACTGATCCGTTGAGGCCGCCACCGCCCTGCATCAGGAAGCGGCCGTTCCAGTCTTCCGGCAACGCGAGCGCGAAGCCGATCCCGTACGTCGCACTGGCCGCGCCAGTACGGCGATCGATCACGCCATCGATGCGGCAGTACGCGGGAAGCGTGCTCGCGACCGGCGGGCCACCACCGCGACCGCCGGGCAGCGGTGCACCCGCCACGAACCATTCAGTCTTGGTCACGGTGAGCGCGACGCCAGACACCTGCAGCTGTCGCAGTGCCTCACACGCCGCGGGCGTCGTCCGTGACGGCTGCGCGAACGCCCCGCACGCACAGAGAACGATGACAAAGCTGATGGCCGCTGTTCTGCTCATGGCGCGACATTGTAGGACCGCGTCGGTCATCGGCTCAGGGAAAAAGAGCGGCCTGCACGTATGATTTGCCCGTTTGCCACACCTTCTCGGCGCGCTCGACCAGGGCACGACCAGCACCCGGTTCATGGTGTTCGACCTCGAAGGCCGCGAGATCGCGCGGCATCAGCTCGAACACCGGCAGATTCTTCCGCGCCCGGGCTGGGTCGAGCACGATCCGATCGAGATCGCCACGTGCGTCGATGAGGTGATGAGCGCCGCACTGGCCGGCGCGCAGCTCTCCGGCAGCGACCTCGCCGCGATCGGCATCACCAACCAGCGCGAAACCACCGTCGTCTGGGATCCGGTCACCGGCACGCCCTGGTACAACGCCATCGTCTGGCAGGACACGCGCACCGATCGGTTCGTCGCCACGCTGGCGCCGCATCGCGAACAACTCTGCGCGCGTACCGGGCTTCCGCCGGCGACCTACTTCTCCGCCGCGAAGCTGCGCTGGATCCTCGATCGCGTGGACGGCATCCGCGCCGCTGCTCGGAACGGGCGCGCGATCTTCGGGACCATCGACAGCTGGGTGATCTGGAACCTGACGGGTGGCATCAAGGGCGGCGTGCATGTCACCGACGCGACCAACGCCAGCCGGACGCAGCTGATGAACCTGGAGACGTGCGACTGGGACGATGACCTGCTCGCGCTGTTCGACATTCCGCGCGAGATGCTGCCGCCGATCTCGTCGTCAATACACCGTTCGGCGTTCGGGGTCACACGAGTGGATGGACCACTGCGAGGTCGCGTGCCGATCACCGGCGTCCTCGGCGATCAGCACGCCGCCACCGTCGGGCAGGTCTGCTTCGCGCCGGGCGAGGCGAAGAACACCTACGGCACCGGCAACTTCATGCTGCTCAACACCGGCGATCGAGCGGTACTCTCACGCGCCGGCCTGCTGACGACGCTTGCCTACACGCAAGACGGGCAGCCGCCGGTGTACGCGCTGGAGGGGGCGAACGCCGTAACGGGCGCGGCCGTGCAATGGCTGCGCGATCAGCTTGGCATCATCAGCACGGCGGCCGACATCGAGCCGCTGGCCGGTTCGGTACCCGACAGCGGCGGCATCTGCTTCGTCCCTGCCTTCTCCGGTCTCTTCGCACCGTACTGGCGCGCCGATGCCCGCGGTGTCATCGCCGGTCTGTCGCGATTCCACACGAAGGCGCATCTCGCCCGCGCGACGCTCGAAGCGATCTGCCTGCAGACACGCGACGTGATCGATGCGATGACGACTGATTCGGGCGTGCGTCTCGACGTGCTCAAAGTCGACGGCGGCGCAACGGTCAACGACCTGCTGATGCAGATGCAGGCCGATATCCTTGGCGTCCCGGTGGTAAGGCCCGTCGTCCGCGAGACCACCGCGCTCGGCGCCGCGTATGCCGCCGGCCTGGCGATCGGCTGCTGGGACACGCTGGAGGCGCTGCGCGCGAACTGGAAGGCCGATCGACGGTGGGAGCCGCAGTGGACCGCGGATCAGCGCGAGGACGCGTACGCCCGCTGGCGGAAGGCGATCGCGCGCAGTCTCGACTGGGTCACGCATGTATAGGCCCGGGTCTTCCCGCCTGCGTTGGGGGTCCGGAGATCGGAACCTCGACCAATCGCGCCGGCGCGGCACCCGCGTTGCACGTCCTGGTCGCCAATTGTTACGTGACCGGCGAGACGTCAGCCTCGAGGGGCTGCGAAGGAGCCGACAATGCACGTCAAACATGCGGAAATTGCGACTGACGGATATCTGCTCGGCACGGCGTTGGTGATCTGGCTCGCCACCACCGCATGGATGCTGGAGCGAATCACCGCTTCGCTCTACGGCGCCGCGATCGCGTTGATCAATATGGCCGCGAGAGCGGCTGCCGGAAGTTAGGCCCCCGTTCGCAAATCCTACCCGGGGCTGCACAGCGTGACACGGTCTGTCGCACGGTGTGCGCAGCATCCATACACCGTGTCTTCTTTCCTGCCGATGCTTGTCTTTGGTGCAAAGCTGTTCAATTCACGGTCGCCGCGTGCCGCCGCCGGCGTGGGCATCCCTCATCATCGCCGCGGCGCTGCTGGCGTGGCCACATGCCGCACACGCGGCGGACGACCAGCAGGCGCCGACGCGGCTGACCGAATTCAGTCTCGAGCAGCTTGGCGACATCGAGGTCACGTCCGTATCGAAGCGGCCGGAAGAAGTCCGGCGCACGCCCGTCGCCATCCACGTCATCACGCACGACGACATCAGGCGTTCCGGCGCCACCAGCATCCCCGAGGTCCTGCGCCTTGCGCCAGGTATCGAGGTCGCGCGCATCGATTCGGACCACTGGTCGATCGGCGTCCGCGGGTTCGGCGACCAGTTCTCGAAAGCCCTGCTCGTGCTCATCGACGGCAGGAGCATCTATACGCCGCTCTTCGCGGGCACCTACTGGCCGGCGCATGATGCGCTGCTCGACAACATCGAACGGATCGAGGTGATCCGCGGCCCTGGTGGAACGATCTGGGGCGCCGACGCGGTCAGCGGCGTCATCAACATCATCACCAAGAGCGCGGCCGACACTCACGGCGTGAGCATCACCACCGGGGCCGGCAGCATCGACCGCGGCATCGCCGGACTGCGGCTTGGCGGCGGCAACGGCTCGACGTTCGACTACCGGGTCTACGGAAAGGCGGTCAGCCGCGGCGCCGAACATCACGCGGACGCCGCGACGTTCGACGAATGGTGGAGCACGCAGGCCGGCTTCCGGACGGATTGGCGGCGCTCGGGCAGCGACACGATCACTGTTCAAGGTGACGTGTCCAAAGGCAACCACGGACAGCGCGTGAGCGTAGCGTCGTTCTCCCCGGCGGCGCAGGTGCCGCTTGACGGCGTGCTCGACGCGCTCGGCGCGAACCTGCGGGCCCAGTGGCAGCGCGACTTTCCCGGCGGCGACGGCTTCCGCCTCCAGGCGTACGTCGACCGGACCAGGTGGACGGCGCCGCACTTCGGTGAACGCCGGACGACGTTCGACGTCGACTTCGTCCATCACCTGCCGCTGGGTCAGCGCCATACCTTGAGTTCGGGGGCGGGATCGCGGATCAGCCCGAGCACGTTCATCCAGGCGGTACCCACGCTCGACTTCACGCCACGCAGCGACACGAGCAGCGTGTACAGCGCGTTCATCCAGGACGAATTCGTGGCGATTCGGGACCGCTTCTGGATCACCGCCGGCTCGAGGGTCGAGCACGACAGCTATACGGGATTCGAGGCGCAGCCGAGCATCCGGGCGCTGTGGACGCCCACACCAGGCTCCTCGGTCTGGTCGGCCGTCACCCGCGCCGTGCGCACGCCATCGCGCATCGAGGACGCGGTGGTCTCGACGTCGTACTCGACCACGACTATCGTTCCCATCTTCCTTCGCGTTACCGGCAATCCCGATTTCGAGGCCGAACGAATGCTCGGCTACGAGGCAGGCTACCGCACGCAGCTGGGTGCCCAGGCGCACCTCGATGTCGCCGCCTTCCACAACCATCACACCGGACTCGCGAGCTACGGACTGGGGCAGGTCACGATCGAGCAGACGCCGGCGCCGGTGCACGCAGTAGTCGACGTGCTGCCGGTGAATGGCGTCAGCGGAACGAGCGACGGCTTCGAGGTGTCGCCCGGCTGGCAACTGCGTTCGTGGTGGCAGGTGCGCGGCGCCTACTCGTACGTTCGCTTCAACCTGGCGAACACGCCTGGAAGCATCGACGTCAACGCCGTCAACCGCTATGACGGGTCGAGCCCGCACCATCAGGTCCGCCTCGAGTCGCACATCAACGTGGGCCACGCCGGCGAGCTCGACACGGTCTATCGATACGTGGGCCCGCTGGCGGCGCTGGTCGTCCCCGCATATCACACGGCCGACGTGCGCATCGGCTGGGCGGTGTCGCCGCGGGCACAGGTGAGTCTCGCCGGCCAGAATCTCCTGTCGCCGTACCACGTGGAATTCGCGCACACCCCGGGGCCGGCGGTCGGCATCGCGCGCAGCGTCTACCTCGAATTCAACTGGCGCTTCGCCAACGCGCGGCCATGATGCGCGGTCACCGTCGCATCCTGGCGGCCTGCGTCGCGGCCGTGTTCGCCGCGATCTCCGTCGCCGGCGCCGACGCGCAATCGCCTCGGCGCAGCGAGTACGAGGTCAAGGCCGCCTATCTCTTCACCTTCGCGCGATTCGTCGAATGGACACCGCGGCCATCACGGGACGACTCGTCGTTCACCATCTGCATCCTGGGCGCCGATCCGTTTGGCGCGACGCTCGACATGACGCTGTCTGAAGCCGTGATTCGCGGCCGGAGGGTCGGCGCCAGACGGATCAGCGAGCCCGACGCGGCCGCCGGTTGCCACATCGTCTTCGTCAGCACCTCCGAGGATCGCCGCATGGCCGATCTCGTCCCGCTGCTGGCAGGGGCTGGCGTGCTGACGGTGAGCGACATGCCGAAGTTCACCGAGCGCGGCGGCATGATTCAGTTCGTCACGGCCGCGAACCGCGTCCGCTTCGAAATCAACCTTCAGTCGGCGCGTCAGGCCGGGCTCATGATGAGCTCCGAACTCCTGCGTGTCGCCAGCGCTGTCCGCAACGCCACCGGATCGATGTAGGCGATGCCGCAGCGCTCCCGTTCGATCGCCCGGCGCCTCACGTTCATGAACATGCTGGTCAGCAGCATCGCGCTGTTGATCGCCGGCGTGGCGTTCTCGGCCTACGATCTCGCGACCTTTCGCGCCGCCACCGTCCGCGCCCTGTCGACCGAGGCGCGAATGGTGGCGTCCAACAGCGTGACCGCGCTGCTGTTCAACGACCCCGACACGGCCACCCATACCCTTGGCGCGCTGCGCGCGTCACCCGACGTCGTGCTGGCGCAGATCTATTCTCCCGACGGGCATCTCTTCGCCAGCTACTCGCGCGACGGCAGCACACGGCCGGCGGCGCTGCCGCTCGTCCCAACGGGCTCGGATGAAGCGGCGGTGATGAGCACCTCCTCGATCGACCTGGCGCGGCCGATCGTCTCCGAGGGCGCCACCATCGGCACGGTGCGCATTCAGGCGGACCTCCAGGCGATGTACTTGCGGCTCCTCCGTTACGCGTCGATCGTCGCCGTCGTGCTGATCCTGTCGCTCGCCGGCGCGCTGCTCGTGTCGTACCTGTCGCAGCGGGCGATCTCGCGGCCGCTGGCCGCGGTCGCCGAATCGGCCCGCCAGGTCTCTCAGGCCAGGGACTACAGCATCCGCGCCCCGCGCATCGGCACCGCGTACGAGCTCGCGGTGCTCGTCGATTCCTTCAACGGCATGCTCGCGGAAGTCCAGGCGCGCGACGAGTCGCTGCGGGACGCCCGGACGCAGCTCGAAGCGCGCGTGCGCGAGCGGACCGACGAACTGCGCGCGATCAACAGCGAGCTCGAAGCGTTCACCTATTCGGTCTCGCACGACCTGCGCGCCCCGCTCCGGCACATCACCGGCTTCGCGTCGCTGCTCGATCAGCACGCCGGCGGCTCGCTCGACGATCAGGGGCGCCGCTATCTGACGACGATCTCGGGAGCCGCCACGCGGATGGCGACGCTCATCGACGACCTGCTCGCGTTCTCGCGCATGGGACGCGCCAGCCTGACCAAGCGGCACGTCGATCTGTCACAACTCGTGCGCGAGGCGCGCGATGAGGTCTCGACCGACATCGACGGACGACGGGTCACCTGGAATGTCCAGGACCTCCCCGCCGTTGAGGCCGACCCGGCGCTGCTGCGCCCGGTCCTCGTCAACCTGCTCTCGAACGCCCTCAAGTACACCAGCACGCGGGACGAAGCGCGCATCGACATCGGCGCCGAACCGCACCCGGACGAGGTCGTGGTCTTCGTGCGCGACAACGGCGTCGGGTTCGACATGGCCTACGCCCACAAGCTGTTCGGCGTCTTCCAGCGGCTGCACCGTGCCGACGAATTCAGCGGCACGGGCATCGGCCTCGCCAACGTCCGGCGCATCATCCAGCGCCATGGCGGGCGGACGTGGGCTGAAGGCGCCGTCGACGCCGGCGCGACGTTCTATTTTTCGTTACCGATCCAAGGAGCTGCCGCATGACTGCCGATCTTCCTCGCATCCTCATCGCCGAGGACAGCGACAACGACCTCGAACTGACGCTCGCCGCACTGCGCTCGCATCGCGTCGCCAACGAGGTGGACGTCGTCCATGACGGCGCCGAGGCGCTCGATTACCTGTATTGCCGCGGCGCGTTCGCCGGCCGCACGCGCGCATCGCTGGCGCTGGTGCTGCTCGACCTCAAGATGCCGAAACTCGATGGCCTCGAGGTGCTGCGGCAGATCAAGAGCGACCCCGCGTTGCGCCTGACGCCTGTGGTCATGCTGACCTCGTCGCGCGAGGAGGTTGACCTCGTTCGCAGCTACGAGCTGGGCGTGAACGCCTACGTGGTCAAACCCGTGGAGTTCGGCGCGTTCATGGCCGCCGTCAAACAACTCGGGGCATTCTGGGCGGTGCTGAACGAGTTGCCGCCGATGCCGGTGGCCGCGGCTGGAGGTTCCGGTGCCTAGGCAGTTGCGCGCCCTGCTCGTTGAAGACTCCCCGGCCGATGCCGAGCTCCTCGTTCACGAGCTCCGAGCGGCGAAATTCGACCTGACGTTCGAGCGTGTCGAGACCGCCGGCCAGATGAAGCAGGCGCTCGAACGCGGCGGCTGGGACATCGTCTTGTCCGACTACAGCCTGCCGACGTTCAGCGGGCCCGAGGCCCTGTGCGTGAAGCAGGCGATGGGCGTGGACATCCCGTTCATCATCGTCTCGGGGACCATCGGGGAAGAGACGGCGGTGTCGGCGTTGAAAGCCGGCGCGCACGACTTTCTGGTCAAAGGCCGGCTGGCGCGGCTCGTCCCCGCGATCGAACGGGCGCTCGGCGATGCCGCCGAGCGTCGGGAACGGAAGCAGCTCGAAGCGCAGCTGAATCACGCCCAGAAGATGGAAGCCGTCGGACAGCTCGCGGGGAGCGTCGCCCACGACTTCAACAACGTGCTGACCGCCATCCTCGGGTTCTGCGAGCTGGCGCTGAGCGCCATGGCCCCCGATGCGCCCGAACGCGCGGACCTGGTCGAGATCCGCAACGCCGGCGAGCGCGCCGCGGGGCTCACGCGTCAGCTGCTGGCCTTCAGCCGCCAGCAGGTGCTGCAGCCGAAGGTGCACGATCTGAATGCGCTCATCGACGGCATCCTGCCGATGCTGCGCCGGCTCGTCGTCGAGAACATCGACCTGAGCGTCGCCCTCGCGGCGACCGGCGCGAAGATCAAAATCGACTCGACACAACTCGAACAGATCCTGATCAATCTGGTCGTCAACGCGCGCGATGCGATGCCGAACGGCGGCCGGCTGACGATCGAGACCACGATCGATCCCGTAAACGGCCTGGTGACGTTGATCGTCGGCGACACCGGAACCGGCATGGACGCGACCACGCAGGCGCGCATATTCGAGCCGTTCTTCACCACGAAAGGGGTCGGCAAAGGCACCGGCCTCGGCCTCGCCACCGTCCAGCGCATCGTCAAACAGTGCGGCGGCGGCATCGAGCTCACGAGCACCGCGGGAGAAGGAACGGTCTTTCGCATCACCCTGCCGCGCGTGGCCGATTCAGCGGCAGCGCCGGTCGAGATGCGCGCGGCCGCCGGGGGATTCGGCGGGTCGGAAACCGTGCTGCTCGCCGAAGACGATCCCGCCGTCCGTCTGCTCACCCGGTTGTCGCTGCAGCGCAGCGGCTACACCGTGCTCGAAGCTGGCAGCGTCGCCGAAGCGGTCGACGTCGCGAAGCGCTACCACGACCCCATCGCCGTTCTGCTCAGTGACGTCATCATGCCGGATTCCGGGGGGACGCCGCTCATCGATCGGCTCCGCCTGACGCGACCCGACGTGCGCGTGATCTACATGTCCGGGTATACCGACGATGCGATCGTGCATCACGGTGTGCTCAGCGAAGGAACCGCGTTCCTGCAGAAGCCGTTCACGCCGCACGCGCTGACACGGAAGGTACGCGAAGTGCTCGACGAGGTCATGCAGTAACCGCCCTTCGCGGGCATCTCCTTCCGCGACGCGGCGGACCTGCACCTCTACCCGTCGCGACGACGACCGGTCTCGCGGTCGAACTGATGCACGCGGTCGCGGCGCAGGCGGAATCCGACGACGTCACCGACGGCCACGGCACGATCCGCGGAGATGACCACGCGAACGAGGTCGGACGAGCGGCGGTCCACACGCAGGTGAATCAACGTTGCCGCTCCCAGTGGCTCCACGACCTCGATGCGTCCCCGTCCATCCGCGGCAGTCGAATCGGTCAGTTCGATGTCGTGCGGCCGGATGCCGAGAACGGTGCCCTGCCCCGCGCCCGCGCTCAGGCCGTCGCCCTCCTCCCAGACATTCATCGCCGGCGACCCGACAAACCCGGCGACGAACACATTCGCCGGGCGGCGGAAGACGTCGAGCGGCGCGTCCACCTGTTCGACCCGGCCGTCGCGCATGACGGCGATGCGCGTGCCGAGCGTCATCGCCTCTTCCTGATCGTGCGTCACGTACACCATCGTCGTGCCCAGGCGCCGGTGCAGCAGCGCCAGCTCGGTCCGCGTGCTGACCCGCAGCAGCGGGTCGAGATTCGACAGCGGCTCGTCGAGCAGGAATGCTCTTGGTTCGCGGACGATGGCGCGTCCCAGCGCGACGCGTTGCCGCTGACCGCCTGAGAGCTCGGCGGGCTTGCGATCGAGCAGCGCCGCGATACCGAGTAACTCCGCGGCACGCTGCACACGTCCGGCGATCCCGGTCACACGGCGAACGCGCAGGCTGAACTCGAGGTTCT
This sequence comes from Vicinamibacterales bacterium, assembly GCA_035496255.1. Lineage (GTDB taxonomy): Bacteria > Acidobacteriota > Vicinamibacteria > Vicinamibacterales > UBA2999 > Gp6-AA40. The sequence continues at coordinate 24,217 of DATJEU010000062.1, read as the reverse complement.
GCCGCACGGTCTTGTGCGGATAGAGCGCGTAGCTCTGGAACACCATCGCGAGATCGCGATGCTGCGGCGGCACGGCGGTGACATCGCGGCCGTCGATCAGCACTGCGCCGGCGGTCGGCACGTCGAGCCCGGCGATCAGCCGCAGCAGCGTGCTCTTCCCGCTGCCGGACGGTCCCAGCAGCACGAGCAGTTCCCCATCCGCGATCTCCAGCGTGACATCGCGCACCGCGAGCGCGCCGTTGGGGAACCGCTTGCTCACCCGGCGTAACGTGACGGCGGCCATCAGCCCTTGACCGCGCCGGAGGTGAGCCCGGCGATGATCCGCCGCTGCGCCACGAGGACGATGGCGGCGACGGGAATGGTGGCGATGACCGCGGCCGCGAGCACTTGTCCCCACGGCACCTGGTACTGCCCGCGGAACAGCGTGATCGCCACCGGCACCGTGTAGCGCTCGGGCCCGAGCGTGAACGACAACGCGAACAGGAACTCGTTCCAGCGGTAGAGAAACGTCAGGATGGCCGTCGTCGCCAGCCCTGGCAACGCCAGCGGCAGGATCACCTCACGGAGCGTACGCATCCGCCCCGCGCCGTCCATCATCGCGGCCTCCTCGAGATCGGCCGGAAGCTGACGGAAGAAGCCGACCAGCAGCCAGATCGCCAGCGGCATCGCGAAGGTGAGATACGGCAGCACGAGACCAGGATAGGTATTGAGCAGGTGCATCGCCCGCAGCACGACATACAGCGGCGACACGATCGCCATCTGCGGGAACATCGAGACCGCGAGGACGAACGCCAGCAGCAGCGACTTGCCGCGGAACCGCAGCCGGGCGATCGCGTACGCGCAGGCTGCGCCGAGCGCCACCGAGACCATCGTCGTCGCGCTCGCGACGATGAGCGAGTTGCGGATCGGCGTCCAGAAGTCGCGCTGCGTGAACAACGCGCGGTAGTGATCGAACACGAGACCGTGCGGGACGAGTGAGGGCGCGGCGAACAGGCGGCTCTCGGGCGTGAACGACGACACGAGGGTCCAGTAGATCGGGAGCACCAGACCGGCGACGAGCAGCGTCGTCACCACGAGCCATCCGCGGCGGCGGATCATCGCCGTCCCTCCAGCAGCGTCCTGCCGCCGAACACCTGGATCGTGCCCAGCGCGAAGAGGAACGCCACGAGGAACACGATCATCGACAGGGCCGACCCGTAGCCGAATCGCAGGTTCTGCATCAGCGTGCTGAACGTGTACACCGCGATCGGTTCGGTCGCGGTGCCGGGGCCGCCGCCGGTCATCACGTAGACGACGTCGAAGACGCGAAAGGCGTCGAGCGTGCGGAACAGGAACGCGACGAGCAGCGCCGGCATGAGCAGCGGCAGCGTGACCCCGGTGAACTGACGCCACGGGCCGGCGCCATCGATCGCCGCAGCCTCGTGCAACGCGCGGTCGATGGTCTGCAGGCCGGCCAGCAGCAACAGCGCGACGAACGGCGTCGTCTTCCAGGCGTCGGCGAGCACGAGCGGCACCCACGCGGCGACAGCGTCGGCAAACCAGGTGGGCGGTGTCATGCCGAGCGTGTGCACGGCCACGTTCGCGACGCCGCTGGGACTCTCGAAGATGAAGCGCCACACGAGCGCGGCCACCACCGTGGGAATCGCCCAGGGAAGCAGCACCGCGGTTCTCACCGCGGACGCGCCGCGCGACAGGCGATCGAGCGCCATCGCCAGCAACAACCCGGCAGCGAGCTCGATCGTGACCGTCGCCGCCACGAACACACCGGTATGGGCCAGCGCGCTCCAGAACCGCTGGTCGCCCAGCGCTTCGGCGTAATTCGCGAAGCCGACACGGGGCCGGCCGAGCCAGGGCATCCGGAGATCGTCCAGGTGCAGCGATTCCCAGAACGTCCATACGATCGGAAAGACCGCGATCAGCGCGACCACGCCGAGCGCCGGCAGCACGAACGCCCAGGCGAGGCGGGTCTCATCGTCTTCCCAGGCGCGGGCCGGATGCTGGCGACGGCGGCCGATCATGACGCCGGCGCCAGTTGTGCGCGGGCAAGCAGCGCGCGCATCGACGCTGCCGCGTCGCGAAGCGCCTCGCGTGGTTCCTGCTGTCCGGTCAGCGCGCGGTGCAGCGACACCTGCAGCAGTTCCGACAGCTCGTTGTAGACCGGCGTGACCGGTCGCGGCGTCGCACGTTCGATCACCGCGAGGGCGCTGGCCGGCGGAACTGGCAGCGCGTCGGCAAGCGCGCCGGTGTGGTACAGCGCGGGACGTGGTGGATACTGGCCGGCGATGCGCGCGCGCTCGATCATCTGCTCCGGCTGCAGCAGATACGCGATCAACTGGTAGGCGTCATCCGGCTGATCGCTGTGCGCGTTGATGGCGAGCGCGGATCCGCCGAGCGCCGCCGTCGGCCTGCCGTCGGCCGTGCCCGGCATCGCGGCCACGGCAACGCGACCGGCCACCGCCGATTGCGATCGGTCCTGCAGCAGCTCATAGGCGTAGGGCCAGTTGCGCATGAACGCCGCCTGGCCGTTCTGAAACGCAAACCGCGTCTGCTCCTCCTGCCACGTCAGCACCGCCGGCGGCACCACGTGATCCACGTCGATCGCATCGCGCATGAAGGTCAAGGCACGAACCGCCGGGTCGCGATCAACGACGACGCGGCCGCTGTCGTCGAGGATGGCACCGCCGAAGGCACCGAGATACTCCAGAAACGTCGTCACCAGTCCTTCGTAGCGCGCACCCTGCCAGACGAGGCCGAACGGCACGTGGCCATCGCGGATCGCGTCGCCGGCAAGCTGCCGGAGGTCGTCGAGGTCACGCGGCTCGCGTGGCACCAGATCGGTCCGCCGGTACAACATGCCGACGTCCACGAACCACGGCAGGGCGAAGAGCGATCCCTTCCAGCGGTGGGGCGCAATCGTGGCGGGAAAGAAGTCGGCTACCGGCGGCGCGAATCGATCGAGCGGCGCGATCCATCCCGCCGCCGCGAATTCGGGCGTCCAGATTACGTCCACCTGCAGAACATCTGGCTCGCTGGCGCGGGCGTTCAGCCACTGCACGTAGAGCTGATGGCGCTGGTCGGCGGCGTCGGGCGTGGCGCGGATCTCGACGTGGATCGACGGATGGAGCTGGCGGAAGCGCGCAATCTGGGTGGCGAGGACTTCCGCTTCGCGTCCGACGACGCTGCCCGAGAAGGTGAGGACGCGATCCGTGTGCGTTGCGCAGGCGGCGGCGATGGCCACGCATGCCGTAAGAAACCACAGAGGGAGTCTGGCCACGTCTGCCGCCAGTGTAGCGGGGCCGCGTACGAGCGTCGCAAGCTCATCGCCACGCATTCACGTGCGCGTGTTCGAGACCTAAGACGATCGTCAGGGCGTCTTCTGCGACGGACGTAGGGGCGGGGCGAAGCGAGGTTGATCACCAATCGCACGCAATCGCACCTGCTCCTCAGCCGACCGCGGTTCCGAACAGGTGCCCAACACCCGCTGTCAGCGCCATCGCCAGCGCGCCCCAGAACCCGACGCGAGCGGCGCCGACGAGCGGCGAAGCGCCGCCGGTGCGTCCCGCGACCGCACCAAGGGCGGCGAGGCAGACCAGCGACACTGCGGACACCACGATCACGCTGGGCGGCCCGACGCTGATCGCGATCATCGGCACGGCGGCGCCGGCGGCGAAGGTCGCGGCTGACGCCAATGCCGCCTGGAGCGGGCGGGCGGCTTGTTCTTCGGTCAGGCCAAGTTCGTCGCGTGCGTGCGCCGCCAGCGCGTCCTTCGCCATCAACTGGCGGGCGACACGCCTCGCAAGATCCCGCTCGAGACCGCGGCGCACGTAGATCGAGGTCAGCTCGTCTTCCTCGGCCTTCGGTTGGGTGGCGAGCTCGCGTCGCTCGCGTGCCATGTCGGCACTTTCCGTGTCGGCCTGCGAGCTGACCGACACGTATTCACCGGCCGCCATCGACAAGGCGCCGGCAACGAGACCCGCGACGCCGGCGACAAGTACTTCCTGACGGCTCGAGGCCGCCGACGCGACTCCGACGACGAGACTGGCGGTAGAAACGATGCCGTCGTTGGCGCCGAGCACGGCGGCGCGCAGCCAGCCGATCCGGCTGCTGCGATGTTGCTCGCGATGCCTCATCTCACCCTCGGTTTTCCGGTCATGCCGGTCGCTGACGTGATGGTATGCGTGGCTGTGTGCGAGCTGAGAGGCGCGGTCACCAAAAGACCACCACGACGGTCACGACGAATGACACGACGTCACCGACGACACCGGTGTGGGATGACGTGCCTGCCGTGCGGTCCCATATGGCTGGAGCGACGTCGTGACCCTGACCGAAGGCGCGTGTGCCTCATGCGGCCGTGAGCACGAGCGGCTGGTCGCGACGAACGACGATGGTGTGCTCCTCGTGCACGGCGAGCGCGCCGTTGCTGGTACGAATCGTCCAACCATCGCGCATCTGCACGGCTCGCGCCGGCACAGCGGTCAACATCGGCTCGACGGCAATGACCAATCCCTCCGTGAGCACGTCCTTCTGCCGGCGGTCCTCATAATTTGGCACTTGCGGATCCTCGTGAATCGCACGGCCGACACCGTGTCCGCACAGTTCGCGCACGACAGCAAATCCGTCGCTGCGTGCCTGCCGCTCGACGGCTCGGCCAATCGCCCACACCGGATTCCCTGCGCGCGCGGTTCTCAATGCGGCGCGCAGTGCGGAGATCGCGCTGTGGTGCAGCCGCGAGGCGAGCGCGGAGCCGTCGCCGATGATCACCGTTCGAGCCGCGTCGGCAACATAGCCGCCAGCTTCGGCGGTCACATCGATCTTGACGACATCTCCGGTCGCGAGACGCCGCGACCCGGGGACACCGTGGACGATCTCTTCATTGACACTGATACAGGTGAAACCGGGAAAGCCGTATGTGAGTTGCGGAGCCGAGCGTGCGCCGAGCCGCTTCATCGCGTCGCCGCCGATGCGGTCGAGCGCGGCGGTCGTCATTCCCGGCACCGCCGCCGATTGCATCTCCGCGAGGATCAGGGCAACGATGCGGCCCACGTGCTGCAATCCGCGGAGATCGCCCTCTGATTCGATCGACATGAAGCGATTTTACCGGCAGGTCGGTTCACGCTTCTGCGTTCTCGATTCTGCGTTCGTGTTCAGGTTCCGATCTTGCTGCACGCTCTGGGCCGCTCGAGCGTTGGATGTAAGACCTGAACCCTGAACCGAACCTGAACACGAACTCAGCACGAAGAACCGAGAAGCGTGAACACCCGCTGATGATCCTGCGCCTCAGGCCTCAGCGCCGCGGTCTGCGCTTCGCGGCGATCAGGGAATGCGCCTCTCGCAGGTGGCTCTCCAGCGCATCGTCCGCGATCTGGTCCAGCAGGATGCCGATCCAGCCGCCGACTCCCATGTAGGGCGGATGGAAATACGTGTCGGGTGCCTCCTCGATCATCAGCCGCTGCATTCCATCCGCCACCGGTACCCACAGCGCCGCCCGGCCATCGTCGCGATGATGCCCGGAGAACATCGCGAAGCAGCCCTTGCCCTGCTCGACGAAGAAGCAGGGCGTGCCGTGCGACAGCTTCTCGAACGCGCTCGGCAGCGTCGCGCAGCTGCGCCGCAGCCGAGTGAGCTGCCCTTCGCGACCGCTCTTCTTTTTGCCCCTGGCCCCGTCGCGCGTCGCCAGCTGCCGCCCGCGAAACTTCGCCAGCCGTTCGATCAGTTTCACCGGCACCGGCTCCGACAGTGGAAACTTGATCGTCGCCTTGCTGCGCGCGTAGGGTGCCAGCTCCTTCGCGAACGCCTGGACCATCGCGTCGCTCGCCGGATAGATCGAGTAGTGCGATTTCCAGCCGGCGAAGTAGAGCACGCCGACGCCGTTCAGTGTGTAGGCCGGCATCTGGTACGCGAGCCCTTCTTCCGCCTTCGGCAGCGCGCGGCGGATCGCCTCGCGTACGGCGGTGAGGGCGGCACGCGACTCCTTCGGCTTCGACGCGATGTACTCACGCACCGAGTTCACGCGCGGTCTGCGCGGCGTCGCTGACATGCTGCGCATTCTATCTGCGCCCCGCCGCAGAACCGCTGCTCTCGCAAACGTCGAGACCGGCCGCGAACGTCGACCAGTGCCGACATCTCCGCGTTGATGGTGCCGCTTGACAGCGGCACTTGGTTAGTCAAGACTAACGGTTAGTGGCAACTAACCACGAACGGGACGTCTGGGCGGCACTCGGCGACGCGACGCGCAGGGCGATCGTCCTGTTGCTCGCCGCCGGCCCCATGTCCGTTGGCGACCTGGCGGCGCAGCTCCCGGTCACACGGCCGGCGGTTTCGCAGCACCTGAAGGTGCTCAAGCACGCCGGATTGGTGAACGAAGAAGCGATTGGCACCCGCCGGATTTACCGCCTGGACGCCGCCGCTGTGGCGGCGCTACGCGACCAGCTCGACGGATTCTGGAGTCAGGCTCTTGGCGGCTTCCGGCGCGTGGTCGAGCGATCGAAGAAAGGCAGGAAATGACTCAATCAGTGACCACCCCCGCAGTGCGCCGCCAGATCGTGGTGAACGCGCCGCTCGAAGAAGCGTTCAGCGTGTTCACGCAACGCTTCGGCGACTTCAAGCCTCGCGAGCACAACCTGCTGCAGGCGCCGATTGCTGAAACCGTGTTCGAGCCGCGCGTCGGCGGCCATATCTACGATCGCGCCGTTGACGGAACCGAGTGCCGATGGGCCCGGATTCTCGCGTTTGAACCACCGAATCGCGTGGTGTTCAGCTGGGACATCAGCCCGCGCTGGCAGATCGAGCGGAATCCGGATCTCACCAGCGAGGTGGAAGTGCGGTTCTTCGCCGAGGGGGCCAAGCGCACCCGCGTCGAACTCGAGCATCGCCATCTCGATCGCCACGGCGTCGGCTGGGAATCGGTGCGGGACGGAATCGCCAACGACGCCGGCTGGCTCCTCTACCTGCAGCGGTACGCGGCGCTGTTCGAGCGACACGCGTAATGGATATGACGGAATCCCGGCGTCAATCACGCCGGGAGACCCACCCGAACGCGATCAACGTTTCGTCGTGAGCGTCTTCCTCGTGACGTCGTGTAATTCGTCGTGACCGTCGTGCTCGTCGTGCCCGTCGTGGCGTCCTCTTGTGAGGGTGTTGTGTGACCGTGATCTACAACGCGTCGTGGAACCGCACGTCCGGGTTCTGCTCGATGGTGTAGCTCAGCGCCCATTCGGAGGCGAACAGCAGGGCGGCGCGCTGCTGCCGATCGATCACCTCCACGGCGCCGCTATACGGCAGCTTCAGCTCGCGATCCGCAGGCACCGGCCAGCGGGCGGCGATGTAGGAGAGCGGATCGACCTTGCACGGGATGCCGTACTCGCTCGCCATGCGCGCTTCGATCACGTCGAACTGCAGCGCGCCGACGACGCCGACGATCGCCTCGCGTGGGCCGATCCGCGGCACGAACAGTTGCAGCAAACCTTCCTCAGCGAGCTGCTGCACCGCCTCGTCGAATTTCTTGTGCCGTCCTTCCGCCGGTCGCAACTTGCCGAAGCGCTCCGCTGGGAACATCGGGATCGGCGGGAAGCGGACGTGCGTGCCGGCATACAGCGTGTCGCCGATGGCGAGCTGGCCCGGATTGACCAGACCGACGACGTCTCCCGGGTACGCCTCGGGGACCGTTTCGCGATCGCGCCCGAAGAAGCGATAGACGCGCGAGAGGCGCAGCGGCGTGCCGAGCCGCTCGTGCTGCACCAGCATGTCCTTCGACAGGCGGCCGGAGCAGATGCGGAAGAACGCGACACGGTCGCGATGCCGCGGGTTCATGTTCGCCTGGATCTTGAAGACGAAGCCGGAGAACGAGGGATCCGTCGGCTCGACGATGCCCTCTTCCGTGAGCCGCGCGCGCGGCGCCGGCGCCAGCGAGAGCAGCGCTCGCAGGAACGGCTCCACGCCGAAGTCGTTGAGCGCGCTGCCGAAGAACACCGCGGTCTGCTTCTCGGCGAGATAGGCGTTCTCGTCAAACTGCGTGCCCGCCCCGGAAATGATCTCGACGTCGTCGATGAGTTGACGCTGGCGCTTCTCGCCGATGATCTCCGCCACCTGCGCGTCGGCCGGATCGGTGACCGCCACCGGCTCCGTGCGCGTGCCGCCGCCCTGCCGGTCCCACAGCAGCAGATGGCGCTGCACCAGGTCGTAGACGCCGCGGAAGTCTGGCCCATCGCCGAGCGGCCAGTTCATCGGCGCCGCCGAGATGCCGAGCACGCGTTCGATTTCGTCCATCAGCTCGAACGGGTCGCGCGACGGTTGATCCAGCTTGTTGATGAAGGTGAGCACTGGGATCCGCCGCGACCGGCAGACCTCGAACAGCTTCAGCGTCTGCGCCTCGATGCCCTTGGCCGCGTCGATGACCATGACGACGCTGTCGACGGCGAGGAGGGTGCGGTAGGTGTCTTCGCTGAAGTCCTGGTGGCCCGGCGTGTCGAGCAGCGTGACGTGGTGGCCGTCCATCTCGAACTCGAGGGCCGCGGCGCTGATCGAGATGCCGCGCTGCTGTTCCATCTCCATCCAGTCGGAGGTGGCGTGGCGTCCCGACTTGCGGCCCCGGACGGCGCCGGCCAGTTCGATGGCGCCCGAGTAGAGCAGCAGCTTTTCGGTGAGCGTCGTCTTGCCCGCGTCCGGGTGCGAGATGATCGCAAACGTCCGGCGGCGGGCGACTTCACGGGCGAGGCTGTCGCGTTCGAGCGCCTGCTCGTCGAGGGTGGACTGGGAACGTGCCATGGGAACCCCTCATGATCGCACACGAACGGGGGACGCGCGTTCTCAGGTTCTCGGGTGCCTGGGTGCTTAGGTGCTGGTTCGCAGGTTCATGGGTTCATGCGTGCACAGGTGCCGGGGTTCAGGTGCGTGCGCCCCCGAACGCGAACCACCCGTCAACCAATGCACCGTGAACCCGAGACCGACGCTCAGTTCACTGTCTAGAACCAGGTCGTCTGCTTCCAGGCGCGATACTCGTCGCCGAACTTCGTTTCCAGCGTGCGGCTCTCCGCGCGTGCCCGCAGCACCTGCACGGGAATCAGCGCCGCCGCCAGCCAGAGCAGCTTCAGCGGCGCCGCATAGAGCAGCAGTCCGACGATCGTCATTTCACCGAACACGTAGATCGGGTTGCGGATCCGCCGGTACACACCAGTCGTGATCAGCTTCCGCGCCTGCGGCGTCACCGAAAAGGAATTCCCCAGCTGCAGGCGAGCGACCGTGATCATCGCGATGCCGGCGATGGTCAGCACCAGACCCGCGACGTGCACCGCATCCCAGTGTGCGGGCCGCCGCCAGATCAGCAGGCCCGGGAAGACGACGAAGGGCACGACGAGGAAGAACATTGCCTGGCGACTGAGAGCCATGGAGCAATTGTCCTACGGCGCACGGGAACCGCGTTCATGGGGCAACCACGAGATCATCTGAGTTCCCGCCACTACTCGCCAGCGCGATCGAGACGCCGTCGCCGCAGCTCACGCTGCGTTTCGCGCGAAAGCCGCAGCAACTCATCGTCAGAGAGCCGGCGGAGGCTGGCCACAGAAAATACGGCAGGGCGTGAATTGCGACGATTCACGTCACCGCCGCGCCCCTCGCGAACGCCGAGAATCCAACCCTCGAGCCGTGCACGTTCCTCGTCGATCTCCGGCGGCATGGCGAACAGGTCGGCGTTGGAGGAGCGACGACGCCTCGAGAGCCAACGGGCGATCGAGCGCGGCGAACCGGATCCCTGGGCGATCCGCAACTCGACGCCGGCTGCGCAGGCACCTTCCGAGTCCCTGGCTGATCGCGTCGTCGCCGCGAACGTTGCGGCACAAAACAGCATGACGTTTGCGCTGTACGAAGCGGCCCCGTATTCGGTCATCGGCTGATCGTCATAGACCGACGCGAGGAATGCGATGCCCGAGAAGACCGGCGATCACGGCCAGGACGGTAACGACCGTCGCATACGCCGGCGTACGAATCGCAGACGTCAGCTTCTTGTGAAGCTCGGTCACGCAAGGAGTGTAGCGTCGTCCAATCCGCGCCGTCCCCCAGCAACTGGAGGACGGAACCCATCAACGGCTACTCGTGAAGAAGGGCGTGCTTGAAAACGTTGACTCGGTGGTACTCGAGGTACGCGTTCTGCTCGTGCGTGAACTCCCCGACGCGCACGCCGGCGTCGATGCCCCAGGCGTCCAGGAGCTTGTCGCGCACCTCCGGCACGATCACGAGCTCCTGATTGCGTGAGAACGTGATGTAGCCCTCGTCGAAGAGGTGATCGATATGCGGTGAGAGCAGGAGGCCATTCGATCCGTCGAGCCGCTCAGCGTCGCTCGCCTCGCGCCACGGCTTGATGTGACTCGCCTTCAGGTGGCGCGGTTCCTTCACGTGCGTCACGCGGCACGACCCCTCGCGCAAGAGAACATTCGCCCGGAACACGCCCTGACCCCGCCTGGCCCGAACAATCTGCTCACGGAACGTTGGCCCGGTGAGGGTCGCATCGGTCGCGGCCGCCGCTTCGGCATCCGTCGGCTCAGGAGACGTCTGAAGCAGCGCGACTCCGGACAACGCCTCGAAGTACGCGTCGCCGATCAGACCGATGAGCGCGTCCGCGAGTGATTGCGGCACCTCCGCAAGATAGACGGACTGTAAGCCGTCGCCGCTCTCCCGCAGCGGCGAGTATCTCGCTGGCAGAAACGGACGAAGAACTGCGGCATGGTCCTTCGGCCGGATCTGGTTGTTCAGAAGGCAATAGTCGACCGGCACGAACCAGCCTTCCTTCGACCAGTTCAAGCCGGCGTTGCCGAAATCGGGCTTCGGACCTGTCTGTGCCTGCCCGGCGACGATCCCGATGGCTTTGATGCGCGTGTCGCAGAAGGAGAACACGATGTCGCCGGGCGACACCTCGCGCATGTTCTCGTAGAACTGATTGCGCGCGCCGTTCGCGTTCTGCTTCGGCGACCACATGAAGCTGCCGCGGACTTCGGCGCGATATGTCTGGTTCTGGTTAACCCACCAGTACCGCATAGAGCCGTCGAAAGGATATGCCACTACGGGCGGGCATGGCCGTGACTAAGGGATTCCAATCCTCGAAACGGCGCGGACGGGGAGCGATTTGCGGTGGACGGGTCTCGTGCGGTAGCAGACGTGTCCCTTGCCGCCGCGACAGACTTCGAAAAGCGCCGTCTCTCCGGCAAATTGACGATGACGGATGCCGAAACCGGGAGACGGATGGCGAAGTGTGGGCGACGGCCTTTCCAACGCCGGTTCCCGACTTCGAATGCCGGGCGCCGGGTTTCGAATGACCGGCGCCCGCCCACGGATTTCGGTGACGGCCGCAGGATCGTGCTATCCGCGATTCGAATGGCGCTGACGGGACTCGAAATGTCGGAGACGGCGCGCGAAAGGTCGTCGCCCTGTTTCGAATGGTGGTCGCCGGCCGGCGAAATGCCGTGACAGAGTTCGTGAAGCGCCTGACAGAGTCTCTGAGGCCGCGACAGAGTGCCGAAGGCCGGGACAGAGTCCCGAAAGCCGGGACAGAGTCCCGAAAGCCGCGATCCGGTCTCTTCCCGTCGCGACTGAGCGCGATACGACGGATTACATCGACGGCTGCTCGGGCAGAGCGTACCGGTGCGAAAACGATGCAGGTGCGGAGCAGACAGAGCGGAGCAGGTGGTCAACCGCCCGGCTGAAGCCGGGCCCGGCGCCGAGCAAGGCTGCCAGAAGGGCTGTTGGACCTGCGGGCTGCATCCATGAAGCCATCGCCGCCCGGATCTTTGGAAGATCCGGGCGGCGTTCGAACAAGAGAAACGCGCCGGGTTACCAGCGCGCGTCGCGTCGCTGGCCGCCGCCGAACGAACCGTCGGCACCGCGCGGGGCCATCGGCTTCGCCTCGTTCACGGTCAGATTGCGACCGCCATAGGAATGCTTGTCGAGGTCGTTGATCGCCTGCTGCGCCGCCGCCGCATCGCTCATCTCGACAAAGGCAAACCCGCGGGCCTGTCCGGTGGCGCGGTCGCGGACGATGTTGATCGAGGCAATCTGGCCGGACGCCTCGAACAGCGCCTGCAGATCGGTCTCGGTGGTCTGGTACGGAAGATTACCGACATAGAGCTTCGTGCTCATGGAACACTCCTGCATCCGTGCGGATGCGCAATATCTGATCGCAGGCTCGAGCGGAATGCTCGGAGACGGTAAAACGCAGGAGAGGCGAGGAAACTCGAATCTGATGCGGGTAAGGCCGAAAAGCGCAGCTGTCAGAAGGCGGGCCCAGTATAGCACGCGACCAATGGCGAACCTGTTCGCGCTCGAGGCGCATCGGCGGCAACGCACAACGCAGAAACCTCCCTGACAATAGCGGGATGACATCGTCGCGCTCCACTTCGACCAACGGCTTCGCAAGTCTGATGCTGGCCGACGCCCTCGTCGCCTCGGTGACCGCCCTCGGGTATGAAGAGCCCACACCCGTCCAGCGCGAGACCATTCCGCTGCTCCTGTCAGGACGCGACCTGCTGGCCCAGGCGGCGACCGGCACGGGAAAGACGGCAGCCTTCGCCCTGCCGATGCTGCACCGGCTTGCCGCCGACGCCGGCCGCCGCTCACGGACGCGCGGGATGATCCTCGTCCCCACCCGCGAGCTCGCCATGCAGGTCGCGGAGGCGGTCCACAACTACGCCCGCGGCTCCGGGATCGACGTCGTACCCGTCTACGGCGGCACCGCCATGGGCCAGCAGGTGCGCGCGCTCGAACGCGGCGCCGACATCGTCGTCGCCACACCGGGGCGGGCACACGATCACATTCGCCGCGGCTCGCTCGATGTGAAGATGCTGCAGATGCTGGTGCTGGATGAAGCCGACGAGATGCTCGACATGGGTTTCGCGGAGGACCTCGACGCGATCCTGCAGCAGACGCCCACGGGCCGTCAGACGGCGCTGTTTTCGGCGACGATACCGCCACGCATCCTGTCGATTGCGCAGAAGCACCTGCGGGATCCGCAGCGCGTGACCATCGCCCATGAGCCGGTGAAGCCGGGCAAGCTGCCACGGGTCCGGCAGCTCGCCTACGTGGTCGCACGCGCGCACAAGCCGGCGGCGCTGCAACGGGTGCTGGATATCGAAAGTCCGCCGTCGGCGCTCGTGTTCTGCCGCACGCGGCTCGAAGTGGACTCGCTGGTCGAGCGGCTGAACGCACATGGCTACCGCGCGGAAGCGCTGCACGGCGGCATGCAGCAGCGGCAGCGCGACGTCGTCATGAACAGGTTCCGCGCCGGAAAAGTCGATCTCCTCGTCGCGACCGATGTCGCGGCGCGCGGCCTCGACGTCGCGCACCTGTCGCACGTCTTCAACTACGACCTGCCGTCCGAGCCGGAAGCCTACGTCCACCGCATCGGCCGCACCGGGCGGGCGGGACGCGCGGGCACGGCGATTACGCTGGTCGAACCGCGGGAACACCGCCATTTGCGCAGCATCGAGAAGATCACGAAACAGACGATCGACGTCTGTCCCATCCCGACGGTCGCCGACCTGCGGACGCGGCGGCTCGAACTCACGCGGGCGTCGCTGCGCGAGCGCCTGCTGCAGGGCAACCTCGATCAGGTGCGGGTCGTGATCGAATCACTCGCGGAGGAATTCGACATCGTCGAGATCGCGGCAGCGGCGGTGGCGCTCGCGCAGTCGGCCGCCGACGGGGGTGAGGAGAGTGAAATACCGGAGCTGCGGCCGCCCGCGCAGCCGTCGGCGACCGCCGGCCGTCAGGGCAGCGCGCGGCACACGCGGCGCATTGCGGGCGACGTCGCGCGCATCTTCATTGGCGCGGGACGACAAGCCGGCATCCGTCCGGCCGATCTCGTCGGTGCGATTACCAGCGAGGCCGGTCTCGACTCGCGCGAGCTCGGCGCGATCGAGATCGCCGACCGGTTCTCGCTGGTCGAGGTGGCCAAAGGCCGCGCCGGGGATGTCGTGGCGGCGATGAAGAAGGCCACGTTGCGGGGGCGCAAAGTCGAAGTGCGGCGCGACCGCGCCGACCGAGAAATCAAGGGCACGTCAGGAACGCCGACGCGTTGACGGCGGACAGCCGGCCGCTCCGCGTGTTGCGGATCACCACGGCCTCGACAACCTCGACTCCGTCAACGCACACGACCTCCGCGTTCGACATCACCATCAACCGGCCGTCAGCCTTCTGCGTCGCTCGACCGGCGCGACGACAGCGCGACACACCGGGCGCGTCGGCAGTCGGCAACACGACGAGCACACGCTGACCGCGCCGCACAGCATCCACCGCCACCGCGAGCGCCGCTTGCTCATTGCCGGTGACGACGAGATCGACCGTCGTGCTCTTCATCGCATCGCTCCTGACGCCTGCTCTCGCAGCAGCCGCTGCCGCGATGTCTTCGACGATAGCGATCAACACCCGTGAGACGATTGAACGTAGCGGCTGATGTCCTTGAACAAACCGGCTTCGGACGGCGCGGCACCCTCGCGCTGGACGGGCACGCCCGACTGGTATCTGTGGGAAGGCGGCTTTGCCGCGCTCGGCCGCAGCGAGGGCATCGTGCCGCCGCACGAACATCACGCCATCCAGATCGTGATTGCCATCGACGGCAACGTCGGGATCCAGGGCAGGAAGGGCGACTGGCGGATGGCATCCGGCGTCATCGTTCGCCCGGACGTCGTCCATTCCTACAACGGCAACGGCGCGGTCGGCGCGATGCTGTTCGTCGATCCGGAATCGACAGAAGGCGTGTGGCTGAAGACGTCCCTGCGTGACGACATCACCATCGTCCCCGGGGCGCGCATCCAGATGTGCGCGGCCGAACTGCGGACCTTTCTCGACCACCCGCTGGAAGGCCTGGACATCGGCTCGCTCATCCGGCACTGCGTCCACGCGTTGTGCGCTGGCGCGCCGCCGAATCGCCGGCTCGATGAACGGGTGACGAAAGTGCTCGCGGCAATTCGCGCGTCCGACGAACTGCGGATGTCGATTGAAGACGCCGCGTCGCTGGCGTTCCTCTCGCCGAGCCGCTTCGCGCACCTGTTCAAACAGCAGGTCGGACTGCCGTTCCGCCGCTACATGCTCTGGCGGAAGCTGACGCGCGCCATGCTGGTCATCGGCCGCGACCGGACCATCTCCACCGCTGCGCACGAAGCGGACTTCGCCGACGCCGCCCACCTGACGCGCACGTTCTACCAGATGTTCGGCATGCCGCCGTCGGTCATGATGCGCGGCGAATTCTTCGAGATTCCCTCACCCTTCGAGCTGCCGGCCGTCCCGCACACGCGCGGATAGCAGGTTTATTCAAGAAAATCGGCGCGGCCGTTCAATCCTCGCCGCCAGGCCTCCATCTACTCTCACCGGTGTCCGGCGGGCTTGTCCGCCGGAGCCTTGGCGAAGGCCGATTGGAGGACACAGACATGAGGAATCACTGCAGCGTGAAGGCGACGACGACGATGGCGGCCGATGACCAGTTCGATCAAGTGGCGGAGGCTGGAGACGTCATCCGCTATCGGCTGGAGGCGAGCGAGGTCGCCTGGGAGATTGCTCCCGGACGTACGGTCCGCGGCTACGGATTCAACGGCCAGGTGCCCGGCCCTGTAATCGAAGCGAAGCAGGGTGTGCCGCTGGAGATCGAATTCACGAACCGGCTGCCGGAGCCGACGGTGATTCACTGGCATGGACTGCGGCTTCCAGCAGCGATGGATGGGACCGAGGTCGTGCAACGTCCCGTGCAGCCGGGCGAGACGTTCACCTACCGCTTCACGCCGCCCGATGCCGGCACCTTCTGGTATCACTCGCACGCGAACGAGACCGAGCAGATGGAGAAGGGCCTCTACGGCGCGCTGATCGTGCGCGCGGCCGACGAACTGACGCTCGACGCCGAGAGGATCCTGGTGTTCGACGATCTGCGCGTGGACAAGACCGGACAGATCGCGAAGTTCGGCGGCCTGATGGAGCGCCACAACGGCCGCGAAGGCAACGTCCGCCTGATCAACGGCACGTCCGAGCCCGAGCTCACCATTGCCGCCGGACACATCGAGCGCTGGCGCATCGTCAACGCCTCGAGCGCCCGCTACGTCCGCCTTTCGCTCGGCGGTCAGCCGTTCCAGATCATCGGCACCGATGGTGGATTGATCGAGGCTCCGGTCACGGTCACTGAAGTGCTCCTCCCCGCCGCCGATCGCGTCGAACTCGCCGTCGGTCCATTCGAGAACGAAGGCGCCATTCTCACCATCGAGGATTTGCCGTACTACCGCATGGCCGGCAAGAAGGGGGTTGAACGGTTCGGGACGATCCGCGTGACGCCGCGCAAGCCGTCCACCGCACGCGTGCCCGCACGACTGCGCGAGATCGTGCCGCTGGTCGCGCGCGAGGACGCACGCGTCACGCGCACGGTGACCTTAGGGTTCAAACTGAGTCTTCGCCGCGGCCTCGACTTCGTCGTCAACGGCGAACGCCACCATTGCGACCAGCCGGTGAAAGTCGGCGAGCTGCAGGTGTGGGATGTCGTCAACGCCACGCGGATGGATCATCCGTTCCACCTGCACGGCTTCTTCTTCCAGGTCCTCGAGATCAACGGCCAGCCGCCGGCGTGGCGGTCGCTCGAGGACGTCATCAACGTGCCGCCGCGAGCGACCGTGCGGATCGCGTGGTATCCGGACGACCGGCCGGGAAGCTGGATGTATCACTGCCACATCCTCGAGCATCACGCCTCCGGCATGATGGCCCACTTCGACGTCGTTCGCTGACGCAGACGAGGAGCATGACCATGGACCGCACATTCGATCGCCCATCACTCCGACTGCCGGCCACGCTGCTGCTGGCCGGACAACTGCTCTACGTCGTGGTCACCCTGCTCCACACCGGCGGCGAGGCCAATCACCATTCCGCCATCTTCGCCGCCTACGCCGGCAGCGCGATCTGGACCGCCGTGCACGTCACGCAATTCGGGTGCATGGCGGTGATGCTCGCGGGGCTGCTCGCGCTGTTCGCCGCCGTTGACGGGCAGGCCGACAACGCGAGGCTGGCCGGTCGATTCGGTGTCGCCGCGACCACAGCGACGCTGGCGCTCTACGGCGCCGTCCTGGCGGTGGACGGCGTCGCGCTCAAGCAAGCCGTGAACGCGTGGGCCAATGCGCCTGAAGCCGAGAAGGCGGCACGCTTCGCCGCCGCCGAGGCGATGCGCTGGCTCGAATGGGGAACGAGAAGCTACGCGAACTTCACGCTGGGCCTCGCCGTGGTGTCAGCGGCCGCCGTCGTCCGGGCGACGCTGATTCCGCGAGCGATCGCGTACTTGATGATGCTGTCGGCCGTCAGCTATCTCGCGCAGGGCTGGCTCGCCGGCACCGAGGGATTCTCGGACACGCACACGATCGCGATCATCCTCGCGGAAGTCTTCAACGCGACGTGGATGACATGGCTGCTCGTCGTCGGCTGGCGGACGGTGCCATGGCATGCTCGAGCCTTCCATGGCCACGTCGTCGACCACGCCGGCGTGCTGGCGTGGTGGCCTGCTTCTGTCTCTCCTACGATCTCGGAGCGGCCGCCTGCCTTGCGTGGCTGCGGCGGCGCATGTCTCCTGCGGTCTTGTAGACCGAGTCCCGCAACCAGGCATGAACCGGGTCGGCCTGCATCCGCGGGTGCCACATCATCGACACCATGATCGCTGGCAGCTTCACGGGCAGCGTGAACGTGCGCATGCCAGACCGCAGCGCCGCGGTATGCCGTTCGGGAACGGTCGCGACCAGGTCCGATCCGCGCGCCACCGCAATTGCCGCTGCGAACCCGCTCACCGTGGTCATGAGCGTCCGTTCAAAACCAAGTGCGGCGAGCGCGGCGTCAATCCACCCCTTGTCGACCGTCTGACGCGACACGCCCACGTGCGCGCATGCCGCAAAGCGTGCCGGCGTCACGCGGGATTTCCCGAGCGTGTGACCCGCGCGCACGACACCCACCAGTCGATCGGTGAACAGCGGCAACTGGCGCAGCTCGGGACTCGTCGTCGCGTCGATCACCCCGGTTTCGAGATCGACCGTACCGTCTCTCAGGCCAGACGCGTCTCTCGTGTGCCGGGGGACGAAACGCAAACTGATGCCCGGCGCCTCCGTCATCACCCGTCCGACGAGAGCGGGCCCGAACGTTTCGACGAAGCCTTCGCTGGTCCTCAGCGTGAATGTTCGAACCACGGCGCGTAAGTCAGGGGCCCTGGCGGGCAGCAGCAGCGCCTGCGCTTCCTGAATCAGCTGCTCGACGCGCTCCCGCATTTCGAGGGCGCGCGGCGTGGGCACGAGCGTCCGTCCGGCTTTCACGAGGATTGGATCACCCACCGTCTCACGCGCGCGCGACAACGCGCGGCTCATCGCCGACGGGCTCAAGTGAAGGCGCTGGGCGGCACGCAGCACGCTCCCCTCGCGCAACACCGCGTTCAGGACGAACAACTGATTCAGGTCCGGGGTCGACATGCCGAGACAATCGCACGCCTGATGACGTGCGTCAAACGCACGCGTCACGTGCACACGTTGCGTCTTCCGCTATCCGTGAGCGGCCACTACGCTGGCGCCCATGGTCACGTTCTTCACCTTCAGCCGCGCGTCGATGGCGGTCGTCAGCCTCTCACTGGTGCTGCTGATGACCGCGCTGGACACCAGCATCGCCAACGCCAGCCTGCCGGAACTGGCGCGCGCCTTCGGTGCCTCGTTCGAGAGCGCGCAATGGATCGTCCTCGCCTATCTCCTCGCCGTCACGTCCCTGGCCGTTGTCGCCGGACGGTTGGGCGACGTGTTCGGGCGGCGGCGAATCCTGCTCGTCGCGATCCCGCTCTTCGTGCTGGCCTCGGTGGCATGCACGCTGGCGCCGTCGCTCCGGTGGCTGATAGCCGCGCGCGCACTCGAGGGCGCCAGCGCCGCGGCAATGATGGCGCTCGGTTACGCCATCGTCGGCGACATCCCGAAGGCGAGCGCGGAGCGGGCGATGGGCCAGCTCGCGGCGATGTCTGCCATGGGCACGACCCTCGGACCCGTCGTCGGGAGCCTGGTGGCGCACGTGGCCGCACGCGCCATCTTTCTCGTCAACGTGCCGATCGGCGCGGTCGCGTTTGCACTCGCACTGCGCTACGTGCCGAGGCGTGAGCCGCACGCGCGCGCCACCGTTTCCTTCGACGTGGCCGGAACGGCGGTGCTCGCACTCAGCCTGTTTGGTTACGCACTGTCGATGACGCTTCCTGGCGGCCCGTGGAAGCCGTCGACCGGTGCACTGCTCGCCGCAGCCATCTGTGGCATCGGCGGCTTCGTGCTCGTTGAATGGCGATCCGCATCACCGCTCGTTCCGGTCGCGATGTTCCGTAATGCCCTTTTCAGCGCGAGCCTCGCGGCCAGCGCGGTCGTCGCCACCGTCGTCATGGCGACGCTGGTCGTGGGCCCGTTCTATCTCTCAGGCGGGCTCGGGCTTGGACACGCGCAGATTGGCCTCATTCTGTCGTCCGGACCCGCTGCCGCGGCGATGACCGGTTCGGTCGCAGGACGGTTGGCCGAGCGTCTCGGGGCGCAACGCACCGTGCTTGCGGGGCTGTTGGCGATGGCGATTGGCGCGTCCGTCCTCGCCATGTTGCCACCAGGCGCCGGTATCCCTGGCTACGTCGTCCCGCTCGTGGTGATGACGGCCGGGTACGCCATCTTCCAGACCGCGAACAACAGCGCGGCACTGGCCGGCTCCGGTGAGAGCAGGCGCGGCGTGGCCGCCGGACTTCTCAGCCTGTCGCGCAACTTCGGACAGATCACCGGCGCCTCTTTCATGGGTGCCGTGTTCCTTCACGCGACTGGCGCGCAGGATCTGGCTGCGGCGGGTTCGGAAGCCATCGCGACCGGCATGCGCACGGCCTTCGCCGTTGCCGCGTGTCTCCTCGTAACGACGATCGCGCTCGTGGTATCCACGCGCGTTCGCACGCTACGCTCGAACGCCTCTGTCACTCAACGCCGTCGCGTGAACGCGGCCGCCGAAGCCGGTCGAGTGGGATCGAGCTCGAGCCCGGTCCTGGTAGCGAGGCAGGTGCCTTGAGCAGCGCGGGCGTCGGCAGCGTCGGTCGAGCAGGAGCAGTACCGGGATTTCACCGCGGCCGATAAGACGACTCCTGATCGACCTGTTCGGCAAACGCGCACAGACCGTTGACCAGCCGCATCTGCTCCACCGTCCGGCATCGCGTCTCCAGCAGCCGCGGACTGCACACCAGCACCGCCAGCGCCTTCGCCCGCGAGATGGCCACGTTCAGTCGGTTGCGGCTGAAGAGAAAGTCGAGTCCGCGCGGGATGTCCTCGCCGCTGCTCGTCGCCATCGAGAAGAAGACGACCGGCGCTTCACGGCCCTGGAACTTGTCCACGGTGCCGGCCTCGACGCCATCGGGCAGCGCCTCGAGCAGGCAGCGCACCTGCATGTTGTAGGGCGCGACGACGAGGATGTCCGCCGGCGTCAGTCGCCGCGTTGCGCCATGACAGTCGGTGAAGCGGCCGGTGTCGAGGAGCCGGCGCACTTCGGCGGCGATCACGTCCACTTCCTCCTGCGACTGCTGCGCGTTTCCTGCGTGAGCGACCGCGAGGTAGCGCAACCCGGTGCCGCTCAACCCGGCGGAATCGATTCGTTGCGTGGCACAGCGGGCGTCCGATCGCAGGCGGCCCTCGTACGCGAGCGTCGAGATGAAGCCGCACACGCCGGGATGCATCCGCCAGGTCTGCTCGAGAAAGATGCCGCGGTCTGGCGCAACGGTGACGTCGCCGTCGAGCAGATGCTCGAGCACCGAAACGCCCGCGCCACCGGGATGATCGCTCTGCGTCACGTGCGGGAGTTGCTGCGGATCGCCAAGCAGCACCAGGTTCCGGGCACACGGGCTCATTGCCACCGCATCGGCCAGCGACACCTGCCCGGCCTCGTCGATGAACAGGTAGTCGAAGAGGCCGGTCATCTCCTCGCGCGAGAACAGCCACGCCGTGCCCGCGACGATCGGCGCGTCGCTCGCCGCGCACACGGTGTTCTCCGTCGTGTTCTCGAAGCCATCGCCGTCATAAGCAGAGTCGTCGTCTGAACCCTTCTTCAGTCCGGTGATGGGCACGCCCCTCTCGCGTCCGGCTGCGATCACCTCATCCAGCAGGTTGTGAATGGCCTTGTGGCTGGTCGCGGTCACGGCGACACGCTTGCCCTGCTTCACCAGCGAGGTAATCAGCCTCGCGCCGGTGTAGGTCTTGCCGGATCCGGGAGGTCCCTGGATGAACAGACAGCTGTCGTCGAGCGCGGTCGCGAGCGCCTGCTGCTGGTGAAGATCCATCGTCTGGATCGGACGGGCGGCGGGTCGATCGATGAAGCGCGGCGGCACGCGCGACAGGAGGTCGCGCGCGACTCGATTGTCGTCATTGCCCGCAAGCAACGCGTCCGCGATGCGGGCCAGCGATTCACGCTGCGCACGATCGGGCACGGGACCATCGGCGATGACGGCCTGCGGCAACGGTACTCCTGCGAACGATGGTCCACGCTTCAGATCGAGCCGGCCGCGCGAATCGAGCGAGACGATATCGCCGCACTTCTTGCCTTCGACGGGATCGCAGACCTGCGAACCGGACCGCAGCTTGAATTCCTGATCGGGAAACGTCAGTGGGTGAACCAGCGACTTCCTGTCGATCACAGGATCCCCCGCGGGCTCGAGAAATGCGATCGCCTCGGTGTCGTCGCGCAGTTCGTCGAGCGACTTCTTCAGCCGCGCGAAGAACGCCCACCACCCCGGCTTCGCCTCGCGGCGATGGTAATCGAGCAGGTGCCCGAGCAGCGGCGCGGGATCGGTCATCGCCAACAGGCGCTCGCGGAGCTCGCGCGTGACATCGCGCTCTTCCGGCGCTTTCTCCGCGCCGGCGGCCTTCACGTACCACGGGATCTCACACGCGAACTGCTGCTCCGCCTCCACCTTCCGCTCCAGCAGCCAGTCGCGCAGCAACCGCGTGGAGTGGCAGTCCTCCTCGTTGTAGTCGCGGATCGCATCGAGGACCGAGGCGTCGCCGGTTTCCAGAAAGCGCTGGAACTCGAGGATCGACTCGCCTCCCTCGGTCACGGTGCCCTGACCGGCGCCACGCATGAAGAACTTGCGGACGCGCTTCAGCGAGTAGCTGTCGTAGGAGATCTGCATCGACTGCCGTACCACCTGATACAGGTCGACGAACACGCCCCGCCGCAGCAGGTCATCCACTTCCGCCTCGCGGGTCGCGTACGCAGCCATCAAGCGCGTGACCGCCGTCGTCTCGTACGGGGCGTAGTGATAGACGTGCAGGCCCGGATACGCACCCAGCCGCTGCTGGAGAAAATCGATGAACGCTTCAAAGGCGCGTTTTTCACCGGCGCGATCGACACACTCGAACGAGCGGAAGGTCCAGGCACCAGCGTCCTGATAGACGATCCCCCAGAGGTACTCGAGCCCTCCTTCTGGTGAGTAATAGGGATAGCCTTCGATGTCGAAGAACACATCCCCGTCGGAGAGCGCCGGCAACAGCCCGAACCCGCGCTTCGGCTCGGGCGCCAGCAGCTCATACCGATGCGTCGCCGTGCGTGCTTCCACCTGCAGCCGGGCCTGGCGCTGCAGCCGCTCGAACGTGCGCGAGACGAGGCCGGTGGGAGCCGGATCGACAACCGCCAACTCCTCTACCGTCGTCACGCCCGCGAGATTCAACCGCTCGACCTGATCCCGTCGCATTCCGGCAACCAGGCTCAAGTGATCATCGTCTTCGCGTTGCGCGTCGCAGTGAGACGCGTAGCCGCAGACGTGGCAATGACCCACCGGGAGCGGATACGTCGCCGCGGCGGCGGCTATCGCGCGATCGAAGCGGGTGCGGACGGCACGGTAATACGCGAGGAAATCGTGCGGCCGGTATTTCAGGATCTCGCGTGAGCCGAGGACGACGTGCATCTGATCCGGCAGCACGCCTTGCAGGCGCTCGAGCTGCTCGGTGTACCAACAGAGCTGAAGGATGAAATAGGGCTTCGGGTGGCGCGCGAGCTTCGCATCCGCCGCTTCGTAGCTCCACGCGCCGAGTTGTGACGGCCGGTCCACCCGCATCAGGAAGTCGGCCACGCCGCGCCAGCATCCCTCGCGGAACACGGCCTGATAGATCACCTCCGCGCCATCGCGCATCGCCTGCTCGGTGCGGGCCGCGTCCCCCTCCCAGTCGACATCGCCGCCCGCGGCGATCTCGACGATGTGGCGGCCTTCGTGGCGAAGATGCTCGAGCCAGTTCTGCTCGTGCTCGAAGCCTTTCTGCCGGATGATTTCCGCCTGCGGATCCTTTTCCTTCGCAATACCGTGGCCGTCAACGGCGAGCATGTCGAGCGTCGTGAGGTGCTCGCATTCGACGAAGTGATTCAGGTCACTGGGCGAGAAGAACAGGTGTCCGTCTACGCGTTGCACAATGAGGTTCCCGTCGTCTTACTTCTGCGTTCTCGGTTCCCGGTTCGTGTTCAGGTTCGGTTCGTAAAGGACGTTCACACTTCCCTGTTCTTTGTTCCGGGTTCGTGTTCAGGTTCGATCGTACATCCAGCGCTCGGGTACGCTCCAGCGGCGGATGACAGCGCGTGTCGGTCTTGATATAGACATTCGACCCAAGGTTGCATATCCTCGGGTCGAATGTCGATACGAGACTCCAGATTTGCGATGGGCCCATTCGCGCGAGCTATTGTGTATATACTAAAGCACGGTGTTCGAATGGGATCCTGTCAAAGCGGAAGCCAATCTGCGCAAGCATGGTGTCTCGTTCGACGAGGCGGCTACCGTATTCCTGGATCCGGAAGGTCTCGACGGTCCGGACGAATTGCATTCGCACGCTGAATCGCGTCGTCGCCGCCTGGGGACCTCGGTGCAGCATCGAGTGTTGATAGTGGCTTACACAGTCAGGAGAACTGGCCATGCCGAAACGATCCGTCTCATCAGCGCGCGGCACGCGAGCCGTCGCGAGCGCGCGGCCTACCGCGCGAAGGATTGATTTCTCGGATCTTCCTGATTCGTCCCCGTCGCAGTTGAAGGCGATGCGGCGAGTGGGACGGCCGCCGATCGGCAACGAGCCGCGTCAACTGATTGCGATCCGCGTCGATTCGCGCGTACTCGAGCGGTTTCGCAAGGAAGCACGCCGTCGCGGAGTCGGCTACCAGACGTTGATCAACGAGGTCCTGGCCCGACACATCAGCAAGGATGTCGCGTAAGCAGATG
>DATJEU010000061.1:0-13761 GCA_035496255.1 Vicinamibacterales bacterium | reverse complement strand
CCGCGGCATGTTCTTCCACGGATACGACGGCCACTGTGCATCTGCGGCCGGCGCGGGAGCCATCAGGGTGGCCAGGGAAAACGCGACAGGGACCCAGACCGGGAGTCTGCTCCGCATCTGCACCTCGGCGCGGATTCTACCGAAGCATCACAGATGTCGCTCCACCGAATTTCTGGCGCTGCGCATCGCGTCGGCCTGGCCCAGGTTGCCCCCGCACGGCATCACGCCCGCGTTTCTGCAGGATCGTCGGACTACGGGCGAACCGTGACCTTCTTGATCAACGGTGGCGTGACCGGCTTGCTCATGCCGCCATCTTCCCCGCGCGTCGTTGGCGTCTCGGCGATGGCGTCGACCGTGGACATGCCGCTGGTCACCCGCGCGAAGATCACGTAGTCGGGCGACAGCTCGTAATCCATGTGCATGATGAAGAACTGGCTGCCGTTGGTGTTGGGTCCGGCGTTGGCCATCGCGACCATGCCGCGCTTGTAGCCGCCGCGATAGAGCTCCGACTGCCGATTGATCTCGTCGGCGAAGGTCCCGCCCCACGCGCTCTCGCCGCCCATGCCGGTCCCCGTCGGGTCGCCCCCCTGAATCATGAAGCCCTTGACGATACGGTGAAAGGAAAGGCCGTCGTAATAGCCGTGCTCGGCGAGCAGGCGGAAGTTCTCGACCGCCTTCGGAGCCGCATCCTCCAGGAACTCGATTTCGATCGGTCCCTTGTCGGTCTCGATGACCGCATGTTTGCCACCGGAGCTCTTCGCGCCCGCGGGGACCTTTGGATTGCCCGACGACGAACTGCAGCCGGCGACGAGGGCGGAGACGAGACTGAAGGCGACGACGAAACGGATCATAGGCACGACGAAACGAGTCCTCATTCCTGATCGCGATGAACGGTCGCGGGGGAAAACGCCGGCAGGCAGACGGCGACATAGTCGGCGCCTTCCGCTTCCGGCGTGCTGTAACGGATCCACTCGCCCGCCGCGGTCACCACCGCCTGTCCCGCGCGGACGTCAAGGCTGCCACCTTCGTGCTCCACTCGGACCATTCCGCGCAGCACGAGCGTGATCTCCTCGAACTCGGGGCGCTGCCCCGGCTCGACCCAGCCACCGGGCGACCGCATGCGCGCGACGCTGACACCACCGTGCCCGCTGTTGACGCGGCCGACGAATTCTTCGATCAGTTTTGGCCTGGTCCCGGCGGCCTGGACGACGGAAGGAGTGGTAATGAGGCGCGGCATCTCTGACCGATCGTAAATCAAGGACGGTCGATTACCACGACGGGCACAATACGAGCGCCGACCAGCCATCACGCGACGACACGGAGACCTGCTTCATCCCGAGGCGACGATAGGTCAGCTCGACGTCGGCGGCAACCGCGTCAGGGATGCCTGACAGCACCAGCCGCCCGCCGCTCGCGACTCGCCGCACGAGCGACGGCGCCATGTCCATCAGGTCCGCCGCGCGGATGTTGGCGACGACCAGCGGCCAGCAACCGCGGACCGCGTCAGGACCACCTTGCACCAGCGACATCCGATCGGCGGCGGCATTCAGGCGCGCATTGGCGATCGCGGCCCGCAGCGCGTCGCGATCCAGATCGAGGCCGACTGCACCCGACACGCCGTGTCTGAGCGACGCCAGCGCCAGAATGCCGGAGCCGGTCCCAACGTCGAGGATGCGGTCCGGAGGCGGCGATGCCGGACTCGAGGCGTAGAGGCCGACCTTCAGGTCGGCCTCCGCAGTCGATGCGCCGGAGTGCAGGCCAAGCAGATCGTCGATCGCTTCAAGGCCGAGGGCCGTCGTGGCGTGCAGGCCCGTGCCGAACGCCGGCGTGTCTTCGAGACGGATCGTATCGGGACCTGGCGGATCGTCGGCGGGCACGATGTGCCACGATCGCACGCGCACCGGTCGCAGACGCAGCGTCCAGACTGACTGGTCGTCGCGCCCGACCGCCGTCGAGACTCGAATCCGCGAACGACCGAGCGCGGCGCCCACAGCGTCGGCCGATACCGTGTCCGGCATCAACGCGGCCACGCCACCGTCTTCGAATTCGACGTCGAGGGCGCCGAGCTCGATCAGCGTGTCGGCGGCCGTGGCGGGGGCATGGGAAACGTCAACCCGATAGGGCACCTGTGAAGTCTACCTACCGGCGGACGCTGGAGGGTGAAGGAAGGCATGTACCATCTCCGCATGTCTACTCTGATCGCGGACGAGGTCCGTGACTACCTCGACACGCTGGTGCCGTCGCGCCCGTTGGAAGTGCAGGCGATGGAAGCGTACGCACACGAGCAGAAATTTCCAATCATCGGACCGGTCGTCGGCCACCTCTGCTACCAACTGGCTCGTACCATCTCGGCGCGTCACGTGTTCGAGATGGGTTCCGGCTTCGGTTATTCGACGGCTTTCTTTGCGCGTGCGGTCGCGGACAACGGCGGCGGCACGGTCCACCACGTCGTCTGGGACGACGCGCTCTCGTCGCAGGCCCGCGGCCATCTCGGCACGCTCGGGTTCGCCGACAGCATCAAGTACCACGTCGGCGAAGCGATCGAGGTGCTGCGATCCCAGGACGGTCCCTTCGATCTGATCTTCAACGACATCGACAAGCATGCGTATCCGGCGTCGCTGCCGGTGATCGAACAAAAGCTCCGGCCGGGCGGCCTGTTGATCGTCGACAACATGCTGTGGAGCGGCCGGATCTTCAATGCGGCGGACTCGTCGCCCGACACCAACGGCGTGCGCGAGCTGACGACACTGCTCACGACGAGCCCGCGGTGGACGACATCGGTGATTCCAATCCGGGATGGCGTGGTGGTCGCGCTGAAACACTGAAGTGGGGCGAGCCTTGTCCGGCTCGCCCGCGCCGACCTGACAAGGTCCGCGCCACGGCTGGCGGCCGCCTGACAGGGTCCACGCCACGGCCGAACGCGATCGGTGGCACAATGCGCGCACGTCGCCGATGCAGGGTCCGGCTGCAGCCGGGCCTGGAGGTCTGACATGCCGCGAACCATCCGCCTTGCGCTCGCCTTGGGTCTGGCGTCGCTCGGGATCGCCGCCTCCGCCGCCGCGCACCACTCCTTCGCCGCTGCCTTCGACATGAGCAAGCCGGTCTCGGTGACCGGAACGATCGCCCAGGTCCGTCTCGAGAACCCGCACTCGTGGTTCTTCGTCGACGTGACGCGTCCCGACGGCAAGGTCGAGCGCTGGTCCTTCGAAGCCGGCACGCCGAGCGGTATGATCCGCAACGGCTTCAAACCCGGACTGATCAAGAAGGGTGTGACGGTGACGATCAAAGGGGTCCATGCCCGCGACGCGTCACAGAACGTCGGCATGCTGCGGGAACTGATCACCGCCGACGGCACCGTCTACGGGCTCTTCGGATCGCAGGAAGGCCCCGGCGCCCGCTAGGAAAGGATCGGCACATGACGCGCCATTTCATCGCGCCGCTCGTGACGGCGGCGGGCATCACCGTACTGGTGTGGTCGGCGGCCGTGCAGGTTGGAGGCGCGGCCGATCAACGTTCGGCGCCGCCGGCGAAGAACACAGCTCCAGGGCCGGTGCCGCGCATGGCCGACGGCCACCCGGATCTCTCCGGCGTCTGGTGGGGCGGCGGTGACGTCGGCGATGCCTCGGGTCGTGGACCCGTCGGCGGTGCGCGTACCGGCGGCGCTCCGCCGCAGACCTTTGCGAGCCTCTACACGCCGGAGGCCGCGCGCGACGCCAGGGCATTGCGCGACAAGGACGACCCGACGCTTCGCTGCACGCCCACGGCATTCGGCACGTTGAACGTGAGCTTGTGGGACGTCGGCGCCGTCGGCCAGATCGTCGCCACGCCGAAGATGATCGTGATGCTGACCGAGACGTATCACGGCTTCCGGCTGGTGCCGACCGACGGACGCCCGCATCGCGACGACCAGCCGCCGGCGTACCGCGGTGAATCGGTCGGCCACTGGGATGGCGACACCTTCGTCGTCGACACCACCAACTTCACCGACAATACCTGGATCTCCGCGGAAGGACGCGTCTCGCCGCACTCCGACGCACTGCACATCGTCGAACGCTACCGCCGCGTGGACGCGAACACGCTCGTGATCGACGCCACGCTCGAAGATCCGAAGATGCTGACCGCGCCGTGGCACGTTCCGACGCAGACGCTGGTCCTGGCGCCGTTCGATCGCATCCTGTCGCTGAATTGCTCGGGCACGGAAACGCAGGGACTGATCGACGCGGTGCAATCGGGAAAATAGCAGGCGCAGACCTGACGTCCCAACATTTTGTTCTTCACGGGCGGGCCTGACTGCCCGCCCGTGCGGCTGAAGCAGGAATCCGATTCAGTGGCCTGTGCTGTGTGGCCTACCGACAAACAACGTCGCCCTGGTCGATGACCTTCCCGATCGCGGCACCGGCGCCGGCGCCGATGATCGTGCCCAGCGTCCGCGAGCCACCGGGCGCAATGATGTTGCCGAGCACGCCGCCGGTGATGCCGCCGATGATCAGGCCCGACGTTCCATCGTCGCGCCGGCAGTAATAGCGGTTGTCGGATCCCCGATAGATGATGTCGTTGCGACCGAGTCGCCGCGGCCGGTAGCGGCGATCGTCGTGGCGGTAATACCGCGCCGCGTCCCAGTAATCACGCCGGGCCTCGTAACGGTCTTCACGCCGGTCACGCCGGATTTCCTGACGTTGGCGCCGGTCCTCGTGACGGTCCCATCGGTCGTCGTGACGATCGCGCCGGTCGTCGCGCTCGTGGCGACCCCGCTGGTCTTCATACCGATCCCGCCGCCCGGCGGTCTGCGCCATCGCGGGCACGGACTGGAGTCCGACCATCGATGCGAGCACCAACGCCACGCCTGCCCTTCTCATGCGATTCACCTGGACCTCCTCCCCGGAATACTGGCAACGCCGGCACAACGGCAAGGGAGATGCCAGCCGTTCGTGCGGCTTGGGGCAGTCGAGCCGACATCGGCAACGGACGGTCGCGTCCTCCGCCGGTGACTCCACTGCAATTCCTCAGGTACGGCGAGCGTATACTCGTGACCGTTCGGCACGCGGCCTTTCGGCATGGCCATGGAGAGGTTGATGAAAGCGCTCGCACGCATTCTGCTCGTCGGCGTCATCGGGCTCGCAGCCTTGACACTCCCTGGTGACGCGTCTGCGCAGAAGGCACCAGCGGCGTTCAAGTACGCCGACGGTTCGCCACAGGCGATGACGCCATGGGGTGATCCGGATCTGCAGGGGATGTGGCCGATCATGAACGTGTTCGCGACGCCGCTCCAGCGTCCGCCGCAGTACGGCGATCGGCAGGTACTGACCGATGACGAGTGGAAGCGCGCGCAGGCGACGCTCGATCGCCGGGAGAAGGCCTATCAGGACGAGCAGAAGGCCGGCAAGTTGAACATGGGTCACTGGGCGGAGTCGACCACGCGTACGCCCGCCAGCCACCTGACCTCGCTCATCTCGTATCCGAAGAACGGGCAGATGCCGCCGCTGACGGACCAGGGCAAGGCGCTGGTGCCGCTGTTCAAGAGCGACGACACGCGGACGGTCTTCGACTGGGTCGACGACTTCGACGCCTGGGACCGCTGCATCACGCGCGGCCTGCCGTCGACGATGCTGCCTTACAACTACGACAACGGCGTGCAGATCGTCCAGGCGCCGGGATACGTGGTGATCCGGAACGAAGTGGTCCACGAGGCCCGCGTCATCCCGCTCGACGCCCGTCCGGCGCTCAACCGCGCGATCACGCAGTGGATGGGTGAAGGACGCGGGCATTGGGAAGGCAAGACACTGGTGGTCGAAACGCGAAACTTCAACGGCCGCGTCCACATGCTGATCACCGGCGTCCCCGGCAAGCCGCGCGGCGACTGGCCTTCGTCACCGAACATGAAGGTGACCGAGCGCTTCACGCGCATCAGCGACAAGCAGATCGACTACGAGATGACCGTGGAAGATCCGGACGTGCTCACCGACAAGCTGGTGATCAGCTATCCGTTGATGAGCGATCCCGATTACACGTTCTACGAGTACGCCTGCCACGAGGGGAACACGGCGATCCGCAACTTCATCGAGACGTCGCAGTTCGAGCGCGGCCTGAGGCCGGCGAAGAACGCCGGAAAGTAATGGCGATGCGTCTCGTATTCGGGCGTTTTTCAATCAGCGCGATGGTGATTGCGATCGCGCTCGCTACCGCGGCGGCTCACGCGGAGGAACTGGACAAGTCGGCGAAAGTGAAGGGCACCACGGTGCAGTACAAGGTGGTGCTGCCGTCCGGTTACGACGCCGCGAAGACGTACCCCGCGATTCTGGCCTTCGGGGGCGGGCCGCAGACGATGAACACCGTCGAGTCCGTCCTGAGCAACAACCTTCGCGCCGAAGCCGAACGGCGAGGTTACATCGTCATCGCGCCCGCCGCGCCGGACGGTCAGTTGTTCTTCGAGGGCGGCGATCGCATCTTTCCAGAGTTCCTGCGGATGATCCTGTCCACATACAAGATCGAGGGTGACCGCTTTCACGTCGCCGGACCGTCGAACGGCGGCATCGCCGCCTTTCACGTCGCGGCGGCCTTCCCGAAGTACTTCCGCTCGGTCACGGCGTTTCCCGGCTACATGTGGGAACCGACCACCGCGAAGCTGCAGGCGATCGCGCAGATGTGCGTGTTCATGTACGTCGGCGAGAACGATCCGTACATATGGCACGACGAGATGAAGCGCGAAGCCGAGTTCCTGCGGTCCAGGGGGGACGTGGCCCGATACACCGTGGAGAAGGGGCAGCCGCACCGGATGGAGACCCTTGCCGGCGCAAACGCGTCACGCTTGTTCGAGGGTTTCGAAGAGGCGCGACAGAGCTGCGCGAGCAAGTAACGCCTTCGACACGCGCGTCAGAAAGACGAGGGGCGGGCCCGCAAGCCCGCCCCTTGTTGTTGCTGGTCAGCGGATGCGCGACACGCAGCCGCTACTCACACCGCTCGCCGGTATCCTTGATCGAGCTGACGCTGAAACGCGGCATCGCGTTATCGGCCTTGGTCGTTTCCTTCACCGTCGTGTCGGGCGCGTCTTCACGCTCGATCTTCGTCTTGCTCTGCGTCTTGGAATCGCCGGCGGGAACCAGCGTTCCGGTCACCTCGACCTTGTGACCGACGTGCTCCTGGACCTCAACGGTCGGGCCCGGCACCAGCATGTAGCTGGTTTCCGTCACCGAAGTGGTTCCAGTTGTACCCACGCTCTCGGTGGTTCGCGTTACGGGGATCGCTTTGCTGAGCACGTAGGTCCGGGTCTCGGTGCCCGCACCCACACAGCCGGTATACGAGACTGTCTTCGCCTCGGCACCGTTGGTCTCGGTTTTCGACTTGACCGTGGTTTCCTGCGCGTTCACGACCAGCCCGAGCGTAAATACGGCACCGGTGATGGCTACTGCAATTCTCATCAGCTCCTCCTCATATGCGTGGAGGAGACAGGTGCATGTCGCCAGCCAATTACCGGTGCTTCAGTCGAGGTCGATTATGGCTCGCCTCGCGCGAACGCCCTCGTTCGGCCTCGCTCGTCGCTTTCTCGAACGCCGAACGATCCAGGTCGTCTACGCGAGCCAATGATCGAGGTTGCGGTCCGTGATCGCACTCAAGAGCTGAATATCCTCGCGAAACACGTCAATCAGGCGCTGACGAAACGCCGGCTCCATCGGGATGTGCTCGTCGCGCGCGGAATTGAGCCCCCAGAGGAACATCCAAAACCGCGGCCGGCGGAACACGCCGACGACGCCCACACGCGTGAAGACCTTGATGACCAGCGGCCACGTCTTGAGCATCAGCCTGCCGAGCACTCGACTCTTCCAGACGCCGCCCTCGTTGACTTTCGGAAATGTGGTTCTCCCGTCATACGGGAGGCCGATGAAATCGAGGATCTCCCTGTACTGCTCGAGCGGCGCGTTCACGAACTCGTCGAAGAACACGATCTTCACCTGCGATCGCGGCCAGATGTCCAGCAGCGTGGCGACGTGCGTGCCGACCCGTCCCAGATTCTCGTACTGCAGGAGAGCCGGAAACTCACATCGTCGTGGCAGTTTCTGGCCCCGGGCGCGTGACGCCTGCAGATTCCATGCGTCCTCGAAGTCGGGAACCTCTTCGATGAACATCCGACAGGAATATCGGTGCAGGGATGCGAGCATCTTCACCGGATTGCGCACGAGCACGAGGATCTTTGCGTCGGGATTGAATGCGCGGATCTTCCGTAGCGCCTGTGGCGAGTAAATGTGAACCGCGGACGAATCGAGCAAGACGCGCGCATCCGCCGACGCCCCGGCGAAGAACCGCAGGTACTCCGCTTCGGTCCGGGCCGGGCTCCTGCGCCACACCGGCTCGATGAAGAAGTGCGGCTCCTTCGGGAAACTGGGATGCACGTTCGGGTGCGTCGACAGATACTCGTGCAGGGCCGTCGTCCCGCACTTGGCGAACCCGACGATGAACAGATTCGGCTTGGCGGGTGTCAGGTTTGACAATTGCACACGCAACAGTCTAGCGTTCGAATCGAATGACGCGCGCGGTGGTCGTGCCGGTGTACGGCAACGAGGCGAGCCTTCCCGACCTCCTCGACCAGATGAGCGCCCTGCACCAGCGCTCGCCCGACGTCGAGGCGATCTTCGTCGTCGACGGCAGTCCCGACAACTCGTACGCGTTGCTGCGGACGCACCTGCCGATGATGCCATTCCGCTCCACGCTCGTGAGCCTCAGTCGCAATTTCGGGGCGCACGCGGCGATTCGTGCGGGAATGGCCACCGCC
The DNA here is from genome assembly GCA_035496255.1 of Vicinamibacterales bacterium. GTDB lineage: Bacteria > Acidobacteriota > Vicinamibacteria > Vicinamibacterales > UBA2999 > Gp6-AA40. Next base: position 4,997 of record DATJEU010000061.1, on the reverse strand, counting down.
GACGCGGAATCGATAGCCATCCTCGCCGCTGATCTGCAACAACCGGTGACGTCGATCGATCAGTTCTTCACCGCGCTCGACGCCGGCGCCGACATCGTCATCGGCCAACGTGCGTCGCGCGAGGATCGATGGACCTCGCGGCTGGCCTCGAACCTGTTCTGGTCATTGTACCGGCGGTTCGTCGACCGCAAGGTGCCGAGCGGTGGCGTCGACTCGTTCGCGTGCACGCAGCAGGTGCGTGACGTGCTGATGTCGCTGCCCGAGGCGAGCGTGAACTTGATCGGCCTGCTGTTCTGGGTTGGCTATCGCCGGGCCACGGTGTCGTATCCGCGCCACGCGCGACAGAGCGGACGCAGCGGATGGACCGTGGCCCGGAGACTGCGCTACGCATTCGATACGGCGTTCGCGTTCTCGGACCTGCCGATCACGCTGATGATGACGACCGGTGTCGTCGGCATCGGCGCCGCCATTACCTTCGGGGTGGTCCTGTTGATCGCCCGCCTGACCCATTCGGTCGAGGTGGCCGGCTACACGGCGCTCATGCTGGCGGTCCTGTTTTCGTTCTCCACGCTACTTCTTGGGCTCGGGATCATCGGCGGTTATGTGTGGCGTATTTCCGAGAACACCAAGGGCCGGCCGTCATTCCTCGTGAGCTCGGTGGAACAGATCGCGCCGCGCGTCGGCGCGTCAGTCGTCGAAGAGCACGCGTGAGGCGTCGGGTCGATCCCGCTGCCGCGGTGCTGGCGGCGGCTGCCTTCCTGTGGCACGTCCTCCTGATGACCACCGCCGCCAATGACAACTTCATGCACATGGCGATGGCGCAGCAATGGCTCGCCGGCGACTGGCCGGTGCGTGACTTCTTCGACAACGGTCGATTGCTTCAATACGCGCTGAGTGCACTGGCTCAGGCGACCATTGGCGATCGTCTCCTCGGCGAGGCCATCGTTGTGGGGCTGGCATGGGCCATCAGCACGTACGTCATCTTCGTCCTGGTACGACGGCTGACCTGTTCGCAGCCCGCGGCCTTCCTCGCCTCGCTCCTGCTCATCGTCGCCGGCGCCCGCGGCTACTCGTACCCGAAGGGAATCGTGTACGCCGTCGCCGCGATGCTCTGGTGGTCCTATGTCCGGCGGCCCGCGATGGCGACGATCGTCGGTTTCGGCGCCTGGGTGGCGGTGGCGTACTACTGGCGCCCCGATCACGGCGTTTACACGGCGTTTGGTCTGGTACTGGCAGCGATCGCCGCGCATGGCGTCCGTCGCGACACCGTGGTGCGCGTCGTGGTGGCGGGCGGCACGGCCTTCGTCCTGGTCCTGCCGTTCTGGATCTACATCCAGGCGACCGTCGGCTTCGAGCATTACGCACGGGCCTCGATGTCGGCGCTCGAGTCGGAACACGAGAGTCACGGAACGCACGTGTGGCCGATCCTGCGATTCGGCACGAACATCGTGGCGACGGAGCCTGCGGACGGGTACGCACCAGTCATCGGCATTCGCTGGAACGCTGCCAGTACGCCGGCGGCGCGACAAACCATTCGTCAGCGATACGGCTTGACGACCATCGAGCAGAACGGCGATTCCGAGCGCGTGCGACTATCGGCGCCGTCCCTTTCCCGGATCCCCGCGATCCTGCGCGAATCAATCATCGACGATACGGCCGGGATCGATCGCTCGACCGGCACTCTCGATCCGACCCATTGGCCAATGCTGCAACGCATGAAGTTCGAGCACGCGTTGCTGCGCACGGAGGTCCTGCCCCAGCTCGACGAGCGTGAACGCGCGACCGAATTCACCGTCGCGCTGTTCATGCTCCTGCCCATCGTCCTGCTCATCGCGAGCCGCTGGATTGCGCCCCGACTTGCGCCCGGCGTCACGCCGGAGCAGCTCTCGGCGTTCGCGGTATTCGCGTTCGTCGTGGCGTTTGCCATGCTGCGTGAGCCCTTCACGGCCCGGGCCGCCGATGCCGTCGTGCTCTGCGCGGTGGTCTTCGCACTGTGCCTGGTGTGGCTCTGGCGCCTCAGTGGCGACGGTGTACATCGACGCGTGATTGCGTCACGCACCGCCGCCGTGGTCCTGGCCGCGATCACGACGATCAATGTGGCGGCCTCCGGCCGTTTCGGTCCAATCATGGACAGCCTGACCCGGCACTGGACGAGGAACCCGATTTCGGGGGCCTGGTCTACCATCCATCCCGAGCTCACCATCTCGCCGCCGCTGGCGAACTACCTCGATCGGCCGGCACGGGTCAGCCTCAGGCTGGCCGCGTACGCACGCGCCTGCATCCCGCCCACCGAACGCGTGCTGGTCCTCTGGTTCGAGCCGGAAATTCCGTACTTTTCAGAACGTCTGATCGCGCAGCAGCATTTCGTGTTTCCGCCGGCGTGGGCCGATCTTGCCCACGAGCAGGACGCGACGATCAGGAAGGTCTCCCGCTACAAGCCGCCGATAGCGTTTGCGCTGGCATCCGATACCAATGCCCACACGGCGTACCCGGGCCTCATCGACTACGTCCAGCGTGAGTACGGGGTTGCCGCGATGGTCAAGGACGGCGGCGAGGACTATCTGATTCTGACGCGAAAGGATCGACCCGCGATCGCCAGCTTTGGGAGACAAGCCTGGCCCTGCTTCGTTCGGGACCCATCGCCGTGGGATCGCGTGGGTGTCCCTGCCTCGCAACCCTGACGTTCCCTCAGGTATCGCCGGCGCCGCGCTCTCTGCGCAAACGCTTCTGCAGGAAGTAGCGGGCTGTGCCTTGCGGGTAGTCCTGAAGCTCACCGAAACAGGTGAACCCGAGACGTTCGTAGAACCCGCGCGCCTGGAACTCGAACGTATCGAGCCACGCGCTGTGGCATCCGCGTGCAACGGCCTCGGCCTCCGCGCGCCGCATCAACTCCGCGCCGATGCCCTGGCCACGCAGGCTCTCGGGGACGAACAGCAGTTCGACGAACAGCCAATCGAATGAGGTTCGTCCCCACAGCCCGCCGACGGCAGTTCCGGAATCGTCCTGCAGCACGAGGATCAGTGGCCGGAAATCCTGACGGCCGGTCTTCTCCACGTTGAACGCGATCAATCGGCTGGCGATCGCATCCCGCAGCGCGTCGGTCGCCACATCGGTCAGTTGAATGGTGACGCTCATCATCGGGTCCAACGATCATTCATTCCAGGTACGACGCAGTAACGGATCCCGAAAGCCGACCGCGCGCCTCGCCGTCGGACACGAGTGCTCTGGATCGGTCCTCGATCTCGAACGCTACTGTTTCAGATCGCTCAAGAGCGCTGTGCGGCCAGGATGTCCTACTTACAGCGGTTGTCAGGCGTTCGCCGGTCGCGCCACTTGCGATGACAGCCGGCACAGGCATCGCTCAGCGTCCCGGAGTTCTCGATCATCTTCTCCTGATCCTTGGCTTGCGCGGCGCGATAGGCCTCCATGCTGGCGTCACGAAGCTGCTGCACGAAGGTCGCCCATGACGGATCGTCGATCGGAACGGCGACGCCGTTCGAACACCGCCGCCCCGGAATGGACAGGAGGTTTGCCGACTCCGCCAGCGTCAGCGCGGCGTTCTCGACCGCCATCCACCCGCCGAAGGTGCTGGTCAGCGGGTCGGTCGCCATCGACGGATCGTGACCCGGGATCGGCTTCACGTCTCCGGGATTGTCCGCTTGGGCGGAAAAGACGACGTTGGCCGCGGGATACAAGGCGCCGCGCATCAACTGATTCAAGGTGGCGTACACCTGCTGCCGTGCCGCCGGCGCAGGCGTCTGCGCGATCAACGGCAACACCCCGGCAGTGACAACGATCGAGAGAGCAAGTCCCGTCCTGTACATGCCGCATAGATTAGATCGGGCCGACGGCGAGCAAGCGGGCGGTCAACGCCACCCGAGTTCTGGCGCGACGTACTTCAGGATGCTCTCGATCGCGTGCGCGTTGTACTCCACGCCCAGCTGGTTCGGGACGGTCAGGAGCAGCGTGTCGGCGGCGGCGATTGCTTCGTCCGCGGCAAGCTGTTTCACCAGCGCAACCGGTTCGGCCGCATACGAGCGCCCGAAGATCGCGCGCGTGTTCGCGTCGATGTAGCCGATCTGATCCTGGTCGCGGGCGTCGCGGCCGAAGTACGCACGGTCGCGATCGTCGACGAGCGCGAAGATGCTGCGGCTGACCGACACGCGCGGCTCGCGCGGGTGTCCGGCCTCCGTCCACGCCTCGCGATACGCCTCGATCTGCTTCCGTTGCTGCACGTGCAGCGGCTCACCACTCTCATCGTCTTTGAGCGTGGAGCTCTGGAGGTGCATGCCCAGTCGCGCCGCCCACGTGGCGGTGGCGTTCGAACTCGATCCCCACCAGATCCGCTCGCGCAGTCCTGCCGAGTGCGGTTCGAGCCGCAGCAGTCCGGGCGGGTTCGGAAACATCGGCCGTGGATTTGGCTGCGCGAAGCCCTGGCCGTCGAGCAACTGCAGGAAGGCCTCGGCGTGACGACGAGCCATGTCGGAACCGGTCTCTCCGGCAGCGGGCTCGTAACCGAAATGGCGCCAGCCGTCGATCACCTGCTCCGGCGATCCGCGGCTGATCCCGAGCTGGAGCCTTCCGCCAGCGATGACGTCCGCGGCACCGGCGTCTTCGATCATGTACAGCGGGTTCTCATACCGCATGTCGATGACGGCGGTTCCAATCTCGATCCTGCGGGTGCGCGCGCCGACAGCGGCCAGCAACGGGAACGGCGACGCGAGCTGACGGGCAAAGTGATGGACACGGAAGTACGCGCCATCGGCGCCGAGCTCCTCCGCGGCGACGGCCAGCTCGATCGACTGCAGCAGCGAATCCGACGCCGTGCGGACCTGCGAGTGCGGCGACGGCGTCCAGTGTCCGAACGACAGGAATCCAATCCGCTTGGCCGGCACGCGCTACCAGACGTGCACGCGCGCGTCGGGCGCCAGGAACAATGTCTGGCCGGGCTGCACGTTGAAGGTGGGGTACCACGCGTCGACGTTGCGGACGGTCTG
>DATJEU010000060.1:0-90992 GCA_035496255.1 Vicinamibacterales bacterium | reverse complement strand
TGCAGATAATCCTCTCCCAGCTTGAGGCCGACCCACGCGATGATGATGAACGCGCCGTCCACGAGTGCGGGATAACGTTGCACGAGCGCCAGCAACTGTCCGACGACCACGCGCATGGCGACGATGCCGAGGATGCCGCCGGTGATTACCACCCAGGTCTTGGGTGACATCGCCACGGCGACGAGGATCGAGTCGATCGAGAACGCCAGGTTGACGAGTTCCACCCGTACGACCGTCGCCCAGAAAGCGCTCATGCCGAGCCAGGGTTTGGCCTTCCGCGGTTGCCGCCGATCCTCACCCTCGTGACCGCGGAAATGGCTGTAGGTGAGATATAGCAGGTACAGCCCGCCGACCAGCTTCACCCACGACACGCGGATCAGATAGACGGCGAGCAGGGTGGCGATGATCCGGAAGACAGTTCCGCCAATGAGACCATAGCTAAGCGCGGGCTTGTGCTGTTTCCTGGGAAGCCCGAGGACCATGATCGCCATGACCAGCGCGTTGTCCGCGCTGAGCAGGCCTTCGAGCGCCACCAGCAGGCCGATGGTGACGAAGTCGCTCGCCTGAATGTGCAACGTCTCTCGATCCTACTCCGGCCTCCCGTCCAGTTCTTCCTTCACATCGCCGTCGAGCGCGTCCGTACGCCCACGCGGTCCCTGCAACTTCGACCAGGCGAGTGAAATCGCAAAGATGACGACGATGAGGCCGAGCGACAGCGTCTTCGGGATTTCGAAATGGACGTATCCGGCGGCGTGCAGGTATTCCAGCAGGAGCTTGATGCCGACCCACGCGATGATCACGAAGGCGCCGTCCACCAGCGGCGGATAGCGGTTGACCAGCGACAACAGTTGTCCGATCACCAGCCGCATGGCGATCACGCCGAGAATGCCGCCGGTGATGATCACCCAGAGCTTGTTGGACATCGCGACGGCGACGAGGATCGAGTCGATCGCGAAGACGATGTCCGTCAACTCCACTCGGGTCACCGTCGCCCAGAACGGTGACAGGCCGAGCCACGATGTCGCCTGCTTTGGCGCGCGCCGCTCCTCCGCCGTTCCGTGGCTGGCGAAGTGGTGATACGGCAACCAGAGCAGATACGCCGCGCCGATCAGCATCACGATCCGGATCTCGATCAGCCAGGCGGCCAGCAGGATCGCGACGACGCGGAAGGCAAATGCGCCGATGATGCCGTACCGCAGCGCCTGGCGCTGTTCGCGAGGCGGCAGGCCCAGCACCAGAACGGCGAGGACCATGGCGTTGTCGGCGCTGAGCAGCCCTTCCAAGGCCACCAGCAGCGCGACGGTGAGGAAGTCACTCGCCTGAATGTCCAACACGTCTCATCCTTCCGCACTGAGACGCCGGGAATCGACGCGTGGTTTCGGCCGACCCGACCTTGACACGTACCGTATCAGACCCTACACTCGATTCATATCAAATGACTGCGTCGGGCCGAATCAGGTAGCACCATGGCAGTTGAGCACGACCTGTATTTCATCAGCATGGCGGCAGAGATGCTCGGCATGCATCCGCAGACGCTGCGCAAGTACGAGCGGCTCGGACTGATCCAGCCGTCGCGCACCATCGGCAGCATGCGTCTGTACTCCCGGGAAGAGCTGGAGCGACTGAAATTGATCAAGCGCCTCGTCGACGAGCTCGGAATCAATCTCGCCGGCGTGCAGCGGCTGCTGTCGATTGCGGAGGCGATGCAGCGGATCCGGCCGCTGATGGACGAAGGCGCGCTGAGTACCGGGGCTGGACGCCGGCAGTTGCTGACGGAGATGCGGCGGCTGAACGAGGCGATCGGATTGTGACGCCTGGGGCCTTCGGTGAGAGGACGGGTCTAGGGACCCGCCCCTGCGTGACCGCGACGGGATTTGTCGGGGCGGTTCTTCAGCGACAACGTTCGTAAGGGCGGGTCTTTCAGACCCGCCCATTTGCCGACATGGATTTCAAAGACTATTACGCGACGATCGGCGTTTCGAAGACCGCCACCGACAAGGAGATCAAGGCGGCCTTCCGGAAGCTCGCGCGCAAATATCACCCGGACGTCAACCCGGGCGACAAGACGGCCGAAGCGAAGTTCAAGGAGATCAACGAGGCGAACGAGGTCCTCAGCGATCCCGAGAAGCGCAAGAAGTACGACGAGCTCGGCGCCAACTGGCGGATGTACGAGCAGGCGCAGGCCCAGGGTGGCGCCAATCCGTTTGCCGGCTGGAACGCCAACGTGGGTGGCGGCGGCGGGGCCCGCGGCGGCTTCCGCACCATGACGCCGGAAGAAATGGAAGCGATGTTCGGGGACGAGAACCCGTTCTCCGATTTCTTCACCACCTTCTTCGGTGGCGGCGGCTTTGGCGCACAGGCAGAGCCGCGCGGGGCGCGTGGACGCGGGCGAACACAACAGCGCCGCGGCCGCGATGTCGAGCACGAGATCGAGTTGACGCTCGAGGACGCGTACCACGGGAGCATGCGGCGACTGTCGCTGAAACATGACGGACACGCGCGGACGGTTGACGTGCGGATTCCCGCCGGCGTTGGTGACGGCTCACGCGTCCGCGTCAGCGGCGAAGGCGAACACGGGGCCGGCGGCGCCACGGCTGGGGACCTGTATCTGCGCGTACGCCTTGCGCCGCACGCCCTGTTCGAACGCAAGGGGCGCGATCTCTACGTGAAGGTGTCACTGCCGCTGACGACCGCCGTCCTCGGCGGCGAAGCCGAAGTGCCGACGCTGAGCGGCAAGCCGGCTCGGCTGCGCATTCCGGCGCTGACGCAGAACGGCCAGGTCTTCCGTTTGAAAGGCTATGGAATGCCCGCCGTCGGCAAGGGTGATGAGAAGGGTGACCTCTACGCCCGCATCGAGGCGCAGCTTCCGACGAAGCTGACTGCCGCCGAACGCGAGCATTACGAGGCGCTGGCGAAATCGAACGGGGCCGCGGCCGCCAACAACTCCGCGGCATAGATCACTATGAACTTGAACAAATTCACGGAGAAGGCACAGGAAGCGGTCCTCACCGCGCAGAACCTCGCGACCGAGGCGAGCCACGCTGAAATCACGCCCGAGCACCTGCTCGTCGCGTTGATCGATCAGCAGGGCGGCATCGTCCCGTCGATTCTCTCCAAGCTGAATCTCGATCCGCGCAAGGCGCTGGCCGACGCGCAGGCGCTGCTCAAGGCGCTGCCGGTTGCGCACGGCGCCGACGTGCGGCTGTCGCCGCGCATGAACCTGATCGTCCAGTCGGCGCAGGCGGAGGCCAAGCGGCTGCAGGACGAGTACGTCTCGACCGAGCATCTGCTGATCGCGCTGGCGACCGAAAGCGGGCGCTCCCCTGCTGCCGAGTACTTGAAGAAGAACGGCATCACGAAGGACGCGCTCTACCAGGCGCTGACGCAGGTGCGCGGCAACCAGCGCGTCACGTCACAGAATCCGGAATCGACGTACGAGGCGCTCGCACGCTACGGACGTGACCTGACGGAGCTGGCGAAGAAGGGCAAACTCGATCCGGTCATTGGCCGCGATGAGGAAGTGCGCCGTGTCATCCAGGTGCTGTCGCGCCGGACGAAGAACAATCCGGTCCTGATCGGCGAACCCGGTGTCGGCAAGACCGCCATCGTCGAAGGGCTGGCGCAGCGGATCGTTCGCGGCGACGTTCCGGAAGGGCTCAAGGACAAGCGGATCTTCGCGCTCGACATGGGCGCCCTGGTGGCTGGTGCGAAGTATCGAGGCGAGTTCGAGGAGCGTCTCAAGGCGGTCCTGAAGGAGATCACCGAATCGAACGGGCAGATCATCCTGTTCATCGACGAATTGCACACCGTCGTCGGCGCCGGTGCGGCCGAAGGGGCAATGGATGCGTCGCAGATGCTGAAGCCGATGCTCGCCCGTGGCGAACTCCACACCATTGGCGCGACGACGCTCGACGAGTACCGGAAGCACATCGAGAAGGATGCGGCGCTCGAGCGGCGGTTTCAGCCGGTGCTCGTCGGTGAGCCGACGGTGGAGGACACGATCTCGATCCTGCGCGGTCTCCGTGAACGCTACGAGATTCACCACAAGGTGAAATTCAAGGACGCGGCACTCGTCGCGGCGGCGGTGCTCTCGGACCGGTATATTGCCGATCGGTTCCTGCCCGACAAGGCGATCGATCTCGTGGACGAGGCGGCGTCGAAGATCCGCATGGAAATCGACTCCATGCCGGTGGAACTCGATGAAGTGCGCCGCCGCGTCATGCAGTTGGAGATCGAGCGCGAAGCGCTGCGCAAGGAAACCGATCCGGCGTCGAAGGAGCGGCTGACGCGGCTCGACAAGGAGATTGCCGATCTCAAGGAAGAACAGACGCGGCTGCAGGCGCAGTGGGAGGCCGAAAAGGCGGAAATCAGCGGCGCGACCAACGTCAAGGAGCAGCTCGAGAACCTGCATCGCGAGCTCGAAGCGGCCCAGCGATCCGGCGACTACGCCAAAGCGTCTGAACTGCAGTACGGCCGGATTCCCGAACTGCAGCGTCGGCTGCAGGAACAGGACGGCGCCACGGCCGGCCCCAAGGGCACGCGCATGCTGAAGCTGGAAGTGGACGAAGAAGACATCGCCGAAGTGGTCGCGAAGTGGACGAACATTCCGGTGAGCCGGCTCATGGAAGGTGAAATCCAGAAGCTGATTCACATGGAGGAGCGTCTCCATCAGCGCGTCGTCGGTCAGGACGAGGCGATCACGGCGGTGGCGAATGCGATCCGGCGCGGCCGCGCGGGGCTGCAGGATCCGAATCGGCCGCTGGGCAGCTTCATGTTCCTCGGCCCGACCGGCGTCGGCAAGACGGAACTGGCGCGCGCCCTCGCCGAATTCCTGTTCGACGACGAGCACGCGATGATCCGCATCGACATGTCCGAGTATCAGGAAAAGCACACCGTGTCGCGGATGATCGGTGCTCCCCCGGGATACGTCGGCTACGACGAAGCCGGCCAGTTGACGGAGGCGGTGCGGCGGCGCCCGTACTCGGTAGTCCTGTTCGACGAAATCGAAAAGGCACACCCCGAGGTGCTCAATGTCCTGCTGCAGTTGCTCGACGACGGCCGCCTGACCGACGGCAAGGGCCGCACGGTGGACTTCAAGAACGCCGTCGTGATCATGACGTCGAATATCGGCAGCCAGTACATTGCCGATCACAGCGGCGAGCTGACGGAAGGAATCAAGCGGCAGGTGACGGATGCGCTGCGCGGGCATTTCCGGCCCGAGTTCCTGAACCGGATCGACGAAATCATCTTCTTCCATGCGCTCGGCCTCGAGCACATGAAGTCGATTGTCAACATCCAGATCCAAGGGCTCCTGAAACGGCTGGAAGATCGGAAGATTCACGTGGAGCTGACCGACGCGGCGAAGGCGTTCATCGTCTCGGAAGGCTACGACCCGATGTACGGAGCCCGGCCGTTGAAGCGGACGATTCAGCGCCGCGTGCTCGACCCGCTCGCCTTGCGCGTGCTCGAAGGCGAGTTCCGCGAAGGAGATCGGGTTATCGTAGACGTAGGGACGGGGGGCCTCACCTTCAATAAAGAGGCGGTGACTGCCTGAGGCAACGCCCTGACTCCCAAGGACACGTATTTGGCTAATCTGCGAACGCCTCCGGGGATGAACCCGCGGGACAAGCGCCCCGTCGATCGACGGCCGCTTGGCACCGGCGGGCGGCCTGGAGGCGCACTCTGGTACGTCCTCGGTTTTCTGCTGCTGATGGCGCTGGCCCAGGCCTGGTTCCTGGCGCCGGCGGGACGCCAGATCTCTTACAGCGAGTTCAAGAACGCGATCCGCACCGGCCAGGTGTCGGAGGTGTTCGTCGGCGAACAGACGATCCGCGGCACCTACAAGCGCGACGTCGAAGGCACCCGCAACTTCAACACGAACCGGATCGAGGATCCGAAGCTGGTGGAGGACCTCGATACCGCCGGCGTGAAATATACCGGCGAATTCGCCAGCCGCTGGCTCAGCGAGTTGATCGGCTGGTTGCCGTTACTGTTGCTCTTCGGCGTCTGGATCTTCTTCTTCCGCCGGATGGGAAGCGCCGAGGGCGGCGTGATGTCGTTTGCGCGCTCGAAGCACCGCGTCTTCGCCGAAGACGACGTGAAGGTCAGTTTCGCCGACGTGGCCGGCGTCGACGAGGCCGAGCAGGAACTCAAGGAGATCGTCGAGTTCCTGAAGACCCCCAAGAAGTACACGACCCTGGGCGGCCGCATTCCCAAGGGCGTGCTGCTGGTTGGCCCGCCGGGAACCGGCAAGACGCTGCTGGCGCGTGCCGTGGCCGGCGAAGCCAAGGTCCCGTTCTTCAGCCTGAGCGGCTCGGAGTTCGTCGAGATGTTCGTTGGCGTCGGCGCGGCACGCGTTCGCGATCTGTTCTCCCAGGCCGAGCAGAAGGCGCCCTGCATCATCTTCATCGACGAACTCGACGCGCTCGGGCGCGCCCGTGTGCAGAGTCCGATGGGATCGCACGAGGAACGCGAACAGACCTTGAATCAGCTCCTGGCGGAGATGGACGGCTTCGATTCACGCAAGGCGATCATCATCATGGCGGCGACGAACCGTCCCGAGGTGCTCGATCCTGCGCTGCTTCGACCCGGCCGCTTCGATCGCCAGGTGCTCGTCGACAAGCCGGACGTGAAGGGCCGCGAAGAAGTCCTGCACATCCACACGAAGAACGTCAAGCTCTCCCCCGCTGTCGATCTGAAGATCGTGGCGGCGCGAACGGCCGGCTTCGCCGGCGCCGACCTGGCCAATCTGGTCAACGAGGCGGCGCTCCTGGCCGCACGCAAGGACAAGACGTCCGTTGAAATGGTGGACTTCGACGAGGCCATCGATCGGCTGATTGCCGGCCTCGAGAAGAAGCGCGTGATGTCGACGAAGGAGCGGGAAATCGTCGCGTATCACGAGTCGGGCCACGCCATCGTCGCCACCGCGATTCCGAACATGGACCCGGTGCACAAGATTTCGATCGTGCAGCGCGGGTTCGGCGCGCTCGGCTACACGATGCAGCTGCCGCTGGAAGATCGGTATCTGATGCAGCGGCAGGACCTGCTGAATCAGCTCGCCGTGCTCCTTGGCGGCCGCACCGCGGAGGAAATCGCCCTGGGCGAGATCTCGACCGGCGCGCAGAACGACATTCAGCGCGCCACCGACATCGCGCGCTCGATGGTCACCGAGTGGGGCATGAGCGATTCGCTGGGCACCGTGAACTATGACGGCGCCAAACGCAACCGCTTTCTCGATATCACGATGGGTCCGGAACGTGGTGCCTACGCCGAGGACACCGCCCGTCTGATCGACTCGGAAGTGAAGCGGCTGGTTACCGATGCCCATTCGCAGGCGCGGCGCATCCTCAGCGAGAAACGGGATATGCTCGAATCGGTGACGCGGCGCCTGCTCGAAGTGGAAGTGATGGAGGGCGACGAACTTCGCCGGTTGATGGGCCTCACGCCAGTCCCTGAGCTGCCACCGAATGCCGACACGACGCCGCTCCCGCTTCCTCCCGGTCTCAATTAGCGCGTTCCTCGCGTTCGTCCCCGCAACCGCGTCGGCCGATTGGCTGATCGCCGGTTACGTCGGCGCCGCCCACACACCGAAGACGACGTTGCACGTCACGCCTGACAACGGGACGACGGCCGATCTCTCCGATGTCGAATTCGAGGGCAGGGCGTTCAAGTCCCCGCCCTACTACGGCTATCGGATCTCCTGGATTCCGGACAGCGGTGGGAGTGGCACCCGATCACGACTCGGCGTCGAAGCGGAATTCACGCACGCGAAGACGATAGCGATCGACACGGGATCGACGGCCTTGACGGCATTCGAACAATCCCACGGCTTGAACTTCGTACTCGGCAATGTGGCGCTTCGCTGGCCACCGTTCTGCGGCGGCCGCTGCGTCGGCGTGGCGCGCGTCGGTGGAGGTGTCACGCTTCCGCACGTCGAAGCCACGTACCTGGGACAACGGGGTGAGTCGTATCAGTTTGGCGGGCCCGCAATGCAGGGCGGCCTCGGCCTGGAAATCACCGCGGCGCGTGGCTTGACCGTCATCGGCGACGCGCGCGTCACCTACACGCACGTCAACGATGATCTGCCGGGCGCGACGTTGTCGGCATCGTTCACCTCGTGGCACATCTCCGCTGGCGTCGGCTGGAAGTTCAGGTAAACTGTCCGCCTCCCGACACCTCAGGAGTTTCATGCTGCGCACGCTCCTTCTCGCGTTGGCGGTTGCCGTGTACCCGGCTGCAGTCGGCGCGCAGTCGTTCGGCTCCATTTTCACGGAACTGCCGGCGGATTTCGGACGCATGGCGGGCCCCGCGAATCTGATCGTGCTCGGTGCGTCCGGCGCCGGCAGTCTGCTCGTGCACCCGAAGGACGACGTGATCGTGGCGCAGGCGGACCGCGATGGATTCTACGAGCCGGGGAACGTTCTGGGTGACGGCGCCACGCACGCAGCGGCGGGGCTGGCGATCTTCATTGGCGGGCACCTGGCCCACAACTCGAGGGCGGCGCTCATCGGTGCCGATCTGCTGCGAGCCCAGATTGTCAGCGGCGCAATCGCCGACGGCATCAAATACTCGACGAACCGCACGCGGCCTGATGGCGGCCGCCACTCCTTCCCGTCGGGGCATGCTTCGAGCGCGTTTGCGGCGGCGGCCGTGCTGCAGGGCCACTTCGGGTGGAAGGCCGCCGTGCCCAGCTATCTCGTCGCGACCTACGTGGCGGCCGCGCGCGTCGAGACGCGCCACCACTTTGCCTCGGACGTGCTCTTCGGCGCCGGCATCGGCATCGCCGCGGGACGCGCGGTGACGTTCGAACGCGCCAACCGTCGCGTGACGATCGCCCCGTCCGTGACGTGGAATGCGGTCGGGTTCACGATGAGCGTCAATTAGAAACAGGCAGGGCGGGTCGGAAGACCCGCCTCTACAGGGACAGGCAGAGCGGGTATCGCCCGAGCGCGTGGATTTGACGGCAGGCAATTGACCGCGTGTTGCCCGAAGCGTAAGGTACGCGGAAGAAAGAGGCGTTTATGACGCTGCGCACGTCCTCCCTTCCCAGATCGGCTCCGTCACCGCTCGACATCAAACCCAGGCCGGTTTCAATGCGCTTGCCCTCACAGGCTCGCACCATTGATCGCGTACGCGGCGAGTTTGCGGAGATGCGCGGATTCTCGCCCACGCTCGATCAGGCCGCGCGGTTGTTCGACCTGCCACGCGACGAATGCGATCGGGTGCTGGGTTCACTGGTCAGCGACGGCAGCCTTCGCAAGTGCACAGACGGCCGCTACCGCCTGATCTAGAGTGCCGGTTCTCCCTTGAGAACCATCTCCTTCACCTTGAATTTGCGTTTGAGGTAGTACGGACCGACGGTCGCCGAGAACTCGATCTCCTTGTCCGCGCTGGTAATCGGATCCGTCTTCGGAAAGCCGAAGACCAGTAACGCGGTCGTGCCGTCGTTGGCAGCGGCACCGCCGAACCCCGCTCCGCCCGCTCCGCCGGCCCGCCTTCCCGTCCCCGCTGCCGCCGGAGGTGCTCCGGCCGGTGCTCCCCCTCGGCCCGCAGGTGGCTCGACGACGTGCCCGTCCTTATCCAGCATCTGCGCACCGCCCTGGTTCGCCTTGATCGGCGGTTTACCGTCACGCAACAGTTCGGCGGTATTGCCGATCTGCGTCGCCGTCGCCATGTTCGCGTACATGCCTGGCAGACCGACGATCCGGATGATGTAGGTCTCCTCTGTCGTGCCGAGTGTCTTCTGCTGATCGGCAGTGATCGCGCCGGCGCCCGCCGCCTGTCGCACGATCGCCTGCTTGACCGGCAGCGCACTTTGCCACACGACGGTGATTTTCCAGTCGGGCACCGGCATGAACCGGCCGCCGGAGCTCACGTTGGTGAGGCTGCCCTTTCCAGCCCAGGGTGAATCAGTCAACACCTGCTGGATGTCCTTGTCCGTCCATTCTGTGAACGGCTTGGTCTCCCACACGCCGCCGGCGGCGTAGGCAACCGCCATCGCGACCGACACCAACACCGCACACACCGCGACCCGTCGCACCATACAAGACCTGCCTTCGCGAAATGAAATGAGCGGCGCGATTATATGCGGCGGGCCGACAGTTGCATCGCCATCCCGTACTTCGGCCGAAGTGTGATGATCGGGCCCAACGCGATTCGTTGACGGGGATCGAGCGACATCCGCCAGCGCCGGGCAATCGTGGCCAGCACCAGCACGCCCTCCATCCACGCGAACTGTTCGCCAATGCAGATGCGCGGGCCGGCACCGAACGGAAAATATGCGTATCGCGGTGCTGCGTCGCCGAGCCACCGCTCGGGCCGGAATGCGTCCGGCGCGTCCCAGAAGCGCGGGTCGCGGTGCAGCAGGTATTGGCTCACGACGACGACGGTGCCGGAAGGAAGCACATAGTCCGTACCCGGCACGTCGTAGTCCTCCATCGCGCGCCGCCCGACCAAGTACGCAGGTGGATACAGCCGCATGGCTTCGGCGATTACCGCCCGCGTGAAGGCGAGCTGGGATACGTGTTCAGCGCCGGGCCGCCTGTCGCCACACACGCTATGCACTTCGGCGACCAGTCGATCGGCCGCTTCCGGGTGCTGCGACAGCAGATACCACGACCAGGTCAGGGCGTTGGCCGTCGTTTCGTGTCCCGCCAGGAGCAGCGTCAACACCTGGTCCCGGACCTCGACGTCGCTCAGGCCAACGCCGTCATCCTGATCGCGCGCCGCCACGAGCGTTGACAGAACGTCGCTGCCGGCGGTGCCTGTCGCGCGACGTTGCGCGATGAGCCGGTACACGATGCCGTCGAGGCGTGACCTGGCGCGACGGAATCGGACGGCGTGCGGGATCGGCAGGTTGACCAGCTTGTCGCCAAACGGCAGGAGCGTGATGTTGAAATTGGCGAGCACATCGCCGAGCGCGGCCCCGATGACCTCGGTCTCGCCTTCGACGTCGGCGTCGAACAGCGTCTTTCCGGCAATGGCCAGCGTGAGCCGCGACATCTCGCGCGCGAGGTTACGCGTCTCGCCGTCACGCCATGCGGTCGCCTGCCGCTCGGCGTACGCCGCCATGGTTGCGCCGTACGCGGCGATCCGTTCGCGATGGAACGCCGGCTGCAGTAACCGGCGCTGGCGTTGATGATCCGCGTCTTCGCTGGTGAGCAGCCCTTCACCGAGCAGGAGCTTGGCCCGCTGCAGGCCGAGGCCCTTGTGGAAGCTGCGGCTGCGCGTGACGAGCACGTCGCGCACGAAGTCCGGGTGGTTCAGGATGGCGACGCGCTGAGGGCCGATGTAAAAGGCAACGACGTCGCCGTATTTCGCGGTGAGCGACTGCGTCGTCGTGATCCGATCGCGGATGAAGGAGAGGCCGGCCAGCCCCGGGAGTCGACCAGGACCGGGCGGGAGACGGTTGCTGCTTCTCGTCGCCATCGCCCGGCCTGCACGCGAATCGCCCTTAGAGGTTCGGCTGGCGGGTGGTTCGCAGGTACGGCTTCTTCGTGACGAAACCGGAGGGGAACTGCTTCTTCGCGTCCTCGTCCGAGACCGCCGGCGAGATGATGACGTCTTCGCCCTGCTTCCAGTCGGCCCCCGTCGAGACCTTGTGGCCGGCCGTCAACTGCAGCGAGTCGATCACCCGCAGGATTTCCTGGAAGTTGCGGCCGGTGCTGGCGGGATACGTCAGCGTCAGCTTGACCTTGTTGTCGGGGCCGATGACGAAGACCGAACGCACCGTCGCGGTGTCGCTGGCATTCGGGTGGATCATGTCGTAGAGATTGGCGACCGTCTTGTCCGGATCCGCGATCAACGGGTAGTTGACCTGCGTGTCGCACACCTCGTTGATGTCGCCCAGCCAGCGCTGATGATCCGAGAGCGGGTCGACGCTGACGGCAATTACCTTCGAGTTGCGCTTGTCGAACTCGGGTTTCAGCTTCGCCACGGCACCCAGTTCGGTGGTGCAGACCGGCGTGAAGTCACGTGGATGCGAGAAGAGCACGGCCCACTTCCCCGCCTTCCAGTCATGAAATTTGATCTTGCCTTCGGTGGTGTTCGCCTCGAAATCCGGCGCTTCGTCACCAATACGTACACCCATTCGGTGCCTCCGATCGATTAATCATCAACGGTCTTATGACGCATTGGTACCGAGTCGGGGTGCGCCCGTCAATGCACATGTGTGGCACACGCGATTGTGAGAAAGGCCGACCTGAAGGTCGGCCCCTGCGGAATCGGTCCGACGGACGCGTCGCCCGAGGTGAAGGTCGGGCTCGAGCTGCCGCACGGCTGCTGACGGCGGCCTCGATGGACTCAAACGCACCGGCCGGTGTTATTGACCCTCGGTCGAATAGCGGACATACTCGGTAGGATGCCCGCAAAGCCTCGCGCCGTTCCGGCGCCCCGCTGGCAGCGGCGCCCGGTCGAACGTCCTCAGGCTCTGCTCGACGCTGCCCTCAAGCTGGTTACCGCCTGCGGCTATCGCCGCGTCCGTCTTGCCGACATCGCCCGCGAGGCCGGCGTGTCGAAAGCGACGGTGTACCACTACTTCTCCGACAAGGACGACCTGCTGCGGGCGACGGTCGCCCAGCGGATCGCGCAGCGGCAGGCCGCGAGTGAAGAGCAGTTGGCGGCGGCACGTGGGTCCGCCGCGTCGCGCCTGCGTTCGTACCTCCATGACTTCTGGCAGTTCTCCCGCACGCCCCACGCCGGCGTCTGGCAGCGCCTGCTGGTCAGCGAGATCGTCACCGAGGCCCCGACCGTCTTCCGCGAATGGGGACGCGGTCTCGTGCACCGCTGGCGGGTCGTCGAGCAGCTGATCGTCGAAGGACAGGAGTCCGGCGAGTTCCGCGACGATGCCGATGCCGCGGTCGCCGCGCGTCTGATCATCGCCACGCTCGCGCATCAAGCGTTGTTTCACGTGCACTTCGGTCTCGATCGTCTGGCGCCATGCGATCCCGACCGTATTTTCGAAGGCGCCTTCGACTTGTTTCTCTGCGGCCTGTCGCCGCGTTCATCCCGACCCCGGTCCAGGTAGGGTTCATGCGTCGTATCGCTCTTGTTCTGTTCTCGTGCGTAATCCCCGTCTGCTCGCTCGCCGGCTGCAGCACCCCCAGCAAGGCGGCTCCCGCTCCCCCGCCACCACCGCAGGTGAGCATCGTCACTGTCACGCCCGAGCGCGTTGCGCTGCCGCGCGAATGGATCACCACGCTTGACGGTTACGTCAACGCGCAGATCCGGCCGCAGGTCTCCGGCTACCTGGTGCGCCAGTCGTTTGCTGAAGGGGCCCATGTGGCGAAGGGACAGGTGCTCTTCGAGATCGACCCGCGACCGTTCCAGGCCGTTCTCGATCAGGCCCAGGCACGCGTCGCCGAATCGGAGGCGCAACTCGGCAAGGCCGAGCGCGATCTCGCTCGCGACCGGCCGCTCGCTGAACAACGGGCGATCGCGCAGAGCCAGCTCGAAAACGACGTCCAGGCGCAACTGGCGGCAACGGCGGCCTTGAAGTCGGCACAGGCAGCGGTACAGACGGCGCAACTGAATCTCGGATTCACGCGTGTCACGTCGCTGGTCGATGGGGTCGCGGCGATCGCCACGGCCCAGATCGGCGACCTCGTGGGACCGCAGACGCTGCTGACGACGGTGTCGAAGATCGATCCGATCAAGGCGTACTTCCCGCTCAGCGAACAGGAGTACCTCCAGATCGCCGGCGCCATCAACCAGCGCGGTCATCGGCAGCCGTTCGGGTCGCCGCTGACCCTGATCCTGGCCGACGGCAGCACGTATCCTCACGCCGGCGCGTTTCTCGCCGCCGATCGGGAAATCGATCCGAAGACCGGCACGATCCGGATCGGCGCGACCTTCCCGAACCCGCAGCAACTGCTTCGTCCAGGCCAGTACGGACGCGTGCGGGTGGACATGCAGGTTGTGCCGAACGCCCTGCTGGTGCCGCAACGCGCCGTCACCGAGTTGCAGGGAACTTATCAGGTGCGAACCGTCGATGCGGCGAACCGTGTCTCCACGCATGCGGTCCGCGTCGGCTCACGGGTCGGCAATCGATGGGTCATCGACCAGGGCATCGCCGCCGGCGATCGCGTCGTGGTCGAGGGCGCCACGACCCGCGACGGCATGACGGTGAAGGTCAAGCCGTTCGAGGCCACGCAGGAGGCGGAGTAAGTGTCGCAGTTCTTCATCCGCCGCCCGATCGTCGCGATCGTCATCGCGATCGTCACGGTGCTCGCCGGCGCGGTGGCCCTCGCCGGGCTGCCGATCGCCCAGTTCCCCGAGATCATCCCGCCGCAAATCATGGTCACCGCGACCTACAGCGGCGCCGACGCGTCAACGATCGAACAGGCCGTCGCGACACCGCTCGAACAGCAGATGAACGGCGTCGACAACATGCTCTACATGCAATCGATCAACGGCAACGACGGATCGATGCAACTGGTCGTCACCTTCGACGTCGCCACCGACCCGAACATCGACCAGGTGAACGTCCAGAACCGGATGGCCCAGGCTGCGCCGAACCTGCCGCCCGAGGTCAACACGTTCGGCCTGACGATGCGCAAGTCGACGGGATTCCCGTTGATGGTGATCGGCTTCTCGTCACCGAAGAACACGCACGACACGCTGTTCCTCGCCAACTACGCGAACATCAACCTGGTGGATGCGCTCTATCGCGTCCCGGGTGTCGGCGAAGTGCGCATCTTCGGCGCCGGCGACTACGCGATGCGCGTGTGGGTGAAGCCCGACATGCTCGCGCGCCTCGGGATGACGGTCCCTGACGTCGTTCGCGCGGTTCAGCAACAGAGCGCGGTGAACCCGTCCGGACAGATCGGCGCACGGCCGTCGCCAGCCGGGCAGGAATATACCTACACGGTCCGCTCGCAGGGACGGCTGGAGACCCCGGAGGAATTCGGCGAGATCGCGGTGCGCGCGAACCCGGACGGATCGGTGGTGCGCCTGAGCGATGTGGCGCACATCGAGCTCGGCGCGCTGAACTATCAGCAGATCGGCCGCGTCAACGGACAGCCTGGCTGTGGCATCGCCGTCTTCCAGGCGCCGGGATCGAACGCCCTGGACGTGGCGGAAGGTGTTCGCCGGACCATGGACGAACTGAGCGCCCGGTTCCCGGCGGACATCAACTACCGGTACACGATCGACGCAACGCACGCGGTGTCGGAGAGCATTCGCGAGATTCTGATCACGCTCGGCGAAGCGATGCTGCTTGTCATCCTCGTCGTCTACCTGTTCCTCCAGAACTGGCGCGCGACGCTCATTCCGATTGTCGCCGTGCCGGTCTCGTTGATTGGCACGTTCGCGGTGTTCCCGCTCCTCGGCTTCTCCGTCAACACGCTGTCGCTGTTCGGATTGGTCCTGGCCATCGGCCTGGTCGTCGACGATGCGATCGTCGTGGTGGAGGCGGTCGAGCATCACATCGAGCACGGGAAGACGCCGCGTGAGGCAACGATGCAGGCGATGCGCGAGGTGTCGGGACCGGTCGTCAGCATCGCGTTGATTCTCGCGTCGGTGTTCATCCCGGTCGCCTTCATGAGCGGGATCCAGGGACGGCTCAACAAGCAGTTCGCGCTGACCATCGCGATCTCCGTCCTGATTTCGGCCTTCAACGCGCTGACGCTGTCGCCGGCCCTGGCGGCGATGCTGTTGCGGCCGCGGCGGGCATCGCGCGGACCGCTCGCGCGCTTCTTTGCCGCGTTCAATCGTGGGTTCGAACGCGCGACGCGCGGCTACGTGCGTGTGAGCCACGGCCTGATCCGCAAGTCGTTCGTCGGCGCAACGCTCCTGCTCGTGACCGCGGTGCTCGCCGGCGTGCTCGGCCGCCGGCTTCCGAGCAGTTTCGTGCCGGAGGAGGACTACGGCTACCTGATGATGACGGTGCAGCTGCCGCCGGCCGCGGCGCTGGATCGCACCGACGCGGTATGCCGCAAGATCGATCAAATCCTCCTGCACACGAAGGGGATTGAGAATTTCAATACGATCGGTGGTTTCAGCCTGGCGACGCGTGTGACTGCCAGCAACAATGCCTTCTACTTCATGGGACTGGCGCCGTGGGGCGAACGGCCGCCGGCGCGTCAGATCGTCGACGCGCTGAACGCGCAGTTCCGCGCCGCGATTCCCGAAGCGACGATATTTGCGACGATGCCGCCGTCGATTCCGGGGCTCGGGTCGCAGGGTGGCTTCTCATTCTGGTTGCAGGATCGCAGCGGCGGTGATCTGACGTTCCTGAACACGAACCTGCAGCGGTTCCTCGACGCGGCACGCAAGCGGCCGGAACTGGCCAGCGTGACGTCACCGTTCACGCCGAACGTGCCGCAGGTGTACGTGAACGTCGATCGCGACAAGGTCCTGAAGCAGGGCGTCGCGCTCGGGGACGTGTACCAGACGCTGCAGGCGTTTCTCGGCGGCCTGTACGTCAACCAGTTCAACCGGTTTGGCCGGCAGTGGCGGGTGTTCCTCCAGGCGGAAGGAACCGACCGCTCGGCGCCCACCGACATCTCGCAGTTCTACGTGAGGAACAACGACGGCGACATGGTGCCGCTGTCGACGCTGCAGACAACGGCGCCGATTTCGGGCCCGCAGTATACGAACCGGTTCAACGTGTATCGCGCCGTGCAGGTCCAGGGCGCCGCGGCTCCCGGCTACAGCTCTGGCCAGGCGCTCGACGCCTTGGAAGAAGTCGCACACGAGGTCCTGCCACGCGAGTTCGGCTACGACTGGTCGGAGCTCTCCTATCAGGAACGGCACGCGTCGCGAGGCACCGGGCCGATTTTCGCGCTGTCCCTGGCGTTCGTTTTCCTGATTCTTGCGGCGCTCTACGAGAGCTGGTCGCTGCCGTTCTCGGTGTTGCTCTCGGTGCCGGTGGCGGTGTTCGGCGCCTTTCTCGGATTGCTGCTGCGGCACCTCGACTTCGACGTCTACGCGCAGATTGGCGTCGTGATGCTGATCGGGCTCGCGGCCAAGAACGCGATCCTGATCGTCGAGTTCGCGAAGGCGAGGCGCGAACAGGGCAAGGATGCGGTCGAGGCTGCCCTCGAAGGCGCGCGGCTGCGGCTGCGGCCGATCCTGATGACGTCGTTCGCGTTCATCCTCGGCTGCGTCCCGCTGTGGATTGCCAGCGGCGCCGGAGGCGCCTCGCGACGCATTCTCGGAACCGTGGTGGTCGCCGGCATGCTGGCCGCGACACTCCTCGCCACGTTCCTGCTGCCGATGCTGTTCGTCGCGGTCGACCGCCTGGCCACGCGGCGAACGACAGTAGCGGTCCCGATGTCGCCCGCGACCGGGGAGTCAGCGTCATGAGGGGCGCCACTCTCTCGCTGGCGTGTCTCGCACTGCTGGTGACGTCAGGCTGCGTGCAGGGACCAAACTACAAGCGGCCACTCGTCGAGACGCCAGTCGCCTACCGCGGGGCCGCGGGCACGCCGGATGTCGCGACGTCGCTGGGTGACGAGCGCTGGTCGCAGGTGTTTGCCGATCCGAATCTCGACGCGCTGGTACAACGGGCGCTGCAACACAACTACGACCTGCGGATCGCCGCCGCACGCATCGACGAGGCCGCGGCCGCCGTCGGCCTGGCGCACGCTGACGAACTCCCATCGGTCAGTGCGACGGGAGGCGTCGTCGATCAACGGAGCGCGCTGACGCAGCCGCGACGCAACCTCGCCGGCATCGAGTTGGGTGGCTCCGCCGCCTGGCAGCTCGATTTCTGGGGACGGTATCGCCGGGCGACGGAAGCCGCGCGAGCGGAACTGGTCGCCACACAGTGGGGACGGCGGGCGGTGATGACCACCCTGGTCAGCAGCGTGGCGAACGCGTATTTCACGCTGGGCAGCTACGACGATCAGCTGGCGATTGCCGAGCGCACGCTCGATTCGCGCCGGGAGTCGCTGCGATTGACCCAGGCTCGCGAACAAGGCGGAGTGACGAGCCTCGTCGACGTGCGTCAGGCCGAGCAACTCGTGTACGGAGCCTCCGCATCCATCGAAGATCTCCGGCGGCAGATTGCGCAGCAGGAGAACCTGATCAACCTGCTGCTGGGCGAGAACCCCGGCACCGTCGTCCGCGGCGGTGAAGTGGCGGTATTGCCGCCGCCATCAGACGTTCCGGCCGGTCTCCCCTCTTCCCTGCTCGAACGCCGTCCCGACATCGCCGAGGCCGAGCAGCATCTGGTCGCCGCGAATGCGCAGATTGGCGTCGCGCGTGCGGCGTACTTCCCCAGCATCGCGTTGACCGGATCGGCCGGCGTGCAGAGCGCGGCGTTGAGCACGTTGTTGACCGGAGCCAGCGGCGTCTGGGCGGCGGCCGCCACGGCCGTCGCGCCGATCGTGACCGGCGGCAGGAATCGCGCGCAGGTCGCCGGCGCCGAAGCGCGCGCGCAGGAAGCGACGCTGGAATACCAGCAGGTGGTGCAGCGCGCGTTCCATGACGTGTCCGACGCGTTGCTCGCGTACGCGCAGGGACGGGCGTTCCGCGAACAAGAGGCGTTGCTGCTGCAGGCAGCGCAGGACGCGCGTCGCCTGGCGGACGTCCGGTACCAGGGGGGCGCGACGAGTTATCTCGAAGTGCTCGACGCGGACACGCGGCTGTTCAACGCGGAACTGGGCTTATCGGACGCGGAACTCCGCGAGCGCGCGGCGTACGTCGAGATTTACCGCGCACTCGGTGGCGGGTGGCAATGACAAGGGCGGGTCTTCAGCCCGCCCATCGTCTATTCGTCCGTGACGCAACCTTCAGACGCCGATCGCACCAACCGGATGTACTTCGCCAGGACACCGCTCCTGGCCTTGAGCGCCGGCGCCTTCCACTCATCCTTGCGGCGCGCCATCTCGGCGTCGCTGACGTCCACGTGCAACTGACATGCGTTCGCGTCGATCGTGATGTGGTCGCCGTCGCGCACCAAGCCGATCGGCCCGCCCTCCTGCGCTTCGGGCGTGATGTGGCCGATGATGAAGCCATGCGACCCGCCGGAAAACCGGCCGTCGGTCAGCAGCGCGACGCCGGCGCCGAGACCGGCGCCCATGATCGCTGACGTCGGCGTCAGCATCTCCGGCATGCCCGGGCCGCCCTTCGGTCCCTCGTAGCGGATGACGACGACGTGGCCCTTCTTGATCTCGCCATTTTCGAGTCCGGCGAGCATGGCTTCCTCGGAGTCGTAGACCTTGGCTTCGCCGGCGAAGCGCTCCCCTTCCTTGCCGGTGATCTTGGCGACCGATCCCTGCGGCGCAAGGTTGCCCGTGAGGATGCGGATGTGTCCACGCGGAAGCACGGGATTCTCGATCGTCTGCACGATCTGCTGCCCTGACGCGAGTGCCGGCAGATCCTTCAGGTTCTCTTCGAGCGTCTTGCCGGTAACGGTCATCACGTCGCCGTGCAGGTAGCCGCGCTGGAGCAGGTACTTCATCACGGCCGGCGTTCCGCCGATGCCGTGCAGGTCCTCCTGCACGTACTTCCCGCTCGGTTTCATGTCCGTCAGCAGCGGCACGCGGTCGCTCGCCTTCTGGAAGTCCGCCAGCGTCAACTCGATTCTGGCTGCCTTCGCGATGGCCAGCAGATGCAACACCGCGTTCGTCGATCCCCCAACCGCCATGACCATCGCCAAGGCGTTCTCGAACGCGTGGCGGGTCAGGATGTCGAGCGGCTTGAGATCTGTTTCGAGCAGCGCGTGAACGGCGGCGCCGGCACGGCGGCATTCGTCGGCTTTCTGCGGATCCTCAGCCGGCGTGGACGAACTGTACGGCAGCGAGAGTCCGAGCGCCTCGATCGCCACCGCCATCGTGTTGGCCGTGTACATCCCGCCGCAGGCGCCGGCCCCTGGACAGGAATGGCGGACGATCTCCAGGCGCTGCTCGTCGGTGATGACGCCGGCCAGATATTCGCCGTAGGACTGGAACGCGGAGATGATGTCGCGCGGCTTGCCGAGCGCATGGCCTGCCCGGATCGTGCCGCCGTACACCATCAGCGATGGCCGATTGAGGCGCGCCATCGCGATGACGCTGCCCGGCATGTTCTTGTCGCAACCGGGAATGGTGACCAGGCCGTCGTACCACTGCGCGCCCATCACCGTCTCGATCGAATCGGCGATCAAGTCGCGAGACGGCAACGAGTAACTCATGCCGTCGGTGCCCATCGAGAGCCCGTCGCTGACGCCGATGGTGTTGAAGCGCAGGCCGACGAGCCCGGCGGCCTGCACGCCTTCCTTGACGTGGACGGCCAGCCGGTCGAGGTGCATGTTGCAGGTGTTGCCCTCGTACCACATCGAGCAGATGCCGACCTGCGGCTTCTGCAGATCGGCGTCGGTGAGGCCGATGCCGTAGAGCATCGCCTGCGACGCGCCCTGCGAACGGGGCTGAGTAACGCGGGATGAATATTTGTTGTTCATAGAAACGTGACGGCGGGATGACGGCGGGTCTGAAAAGCAAGACCCGCCCTACAGGTACATGCAGGGCCGGTCCTGATTGGACCGGCCGCACCGATATTCGGGCTAAACCGTCGCCGGTTGCGGCAGCGTGACCGGATCGAGGAACGGCATCATCTGGCGAAGCTGGCCGCCGACCACTTCGATCGGGTGGTTGCGATCGGTCTCGCGCATCTTCTTGAAGTTCGGATACCCGCCTTCGGCCTCGGCGATCCAGTTCTTCGCGAACGTGCCGTTCTGGATGTCGGTGAGGATCTGCTTCATCGCCTTCTTCGTGTCGGCGGTGACGATCTTCGGGCCGGCGGTGTAGTCGCCGTACTCGGCGGTGTCGCTGATCGAATAGCGCATGTACTGCAGGCCACCGCGATAGATCAGGTCGACGATCAGCTTCAGCTCGTGCAGGCACTCGAAGTAGGCGATTTCCGGTTGATAGCCCGCTTCGATCAGCGTTTCGAAGCCCGCCTTGACCAGCGCCGCGGTGCCACCGCACAGGACTGCCTGCTCACCGAACAGGTCCGTTTCCGCTTCTTCCTTGAACGTCGTTTCGATGATGCCTGCGCGCGTGCAGCCGATGCCGCGGCCGTACGACAACGCCGTCGCGTGCGCGGTGCCGCTCGCATCCTGGTGCACGGCGAGCAGGCCCGGCACGCCCGCGCCTTCCTTGAACACTTCCCTCACGCGATGCCCCGGCGCCTTCGGCGCGATCATCGTCACGTCGACGTCCTTTGGCGGCACGATCCAGTTGAAGCGGATCGCGAAGCCGTGCGCGAACATCAGCATCTTGCCCTTGGTGAGCTGCGGCGCGATGTCGGACGCGTAGACCTTGGCCTGATGCTGATCCGGGATGAGGATCATGATCACGTCGGCCCACTTCGCGGCATCCGCGACGCCCATGACCTTGAGGCCCGCGGCCGTCGCCTTCGCCGTCGACTTACTGCCCGCCTGCAGCCCGACCACCACCTCGACGCCGCTGTCCTGCAGGTTCAGCGCGTGCGCGTGCCCCTGCGATCCGTAGCCGATCACGGCCACCTTGCGCCTGCGGATCAACTCGAGGTCAGCATCCTTGTCGTAGTACATCTTCGCCACATCGATCTCCTGCAGGCCGGCCATGAGGGCCGGCCCTCCTACCATTACTTGCCATTGCCTATTTGCGAGTCAGCCGCCTGAACCCGACAGCTCGATCAGGAGGGCGGACCGTTATGGTCCGTCACCCCGGTGCGCGCCGGACCTTTATGGGCCGGCTTACGCATATTGTGCCGATGACAGCGCCGTGTCGCCCCGGCGCATCGCCACCTGGCCGGTGCGGACCATTTCGATGATCCCGAGCGGCTCCAGACGCGCCAGCACACCGTCGACGTGCTGCGGCTCCCCCGTGATCTCGAGCGTCATCGTCTGTTCGCCGGTATCGACGATATGTGCGCGGGTTTCGTCGACGACGCGCAGGAACTGGGCGCGGTCGTGGCCGGCGACGGCAACTTTCACCAGCGCGAGATCGCGCGATACCGTCGGGGTCTCGCGCAGATCCTCAACCTGGAGCACGTTCACCAGTTTGTAGAGATACGCGATGACGCGATCGATGCTGGTCTGATCGCTGTCGACGACCAGCGTCATGCGCGAGATGCCGGGTTCCGCGGTACGGCCGACGGTCAACGATTCGATGTTGAACGCGCGGCGGCGGAACAGCGATGCGATGCGGTTGAGCACGCCGGGCTTGTCTTCAACAAGGGCTACGAGGGTGTGATGCATGTCAAATCCCAACTCCCAATACTGCCAGGCGCTCGGCGGCCCTGGCCAACTCCCAGCGCTGGAGTCGGCAGTCGGCTGGCGGCCGGCGGATGGTTAGCTCGCCGGGGAGTTTCCTATTAAATCGTGTCCGAGGCTCCGGTCTCGACGAGAACACTCGGCTGCGGGCGGCGGATCATGTCGGCCAGATCCTTGCCGGCCGGCACCATCGGGTAAACGCTGTCTTCCTGCTCGACGCGGAAGTCGATGACCACGGTGCCTTCGGTGTCGCGCGCCTGGTTGACGACGGTGGCCACCCCTGGACGGTTATCCGTGCGCAGGCCGACAAGACCATGAGCCTCCGCCAGTTTCACGAAATCAGGGCTGCGCATCGGCGTGGCGGCGTAACGCCGTTCGTAGAAGAACTCCTGCCACTGCCGCACCATCCCGAGATAGCCGTTGTTGATGATCGCAACGTTGACCTTGACGCCTTCCTGCGCCGCGGTCGAGAGCTCCGCGGCGGTCATCTGGAAGCCGCCGTCGCCGACTACCGCCCACACCTCTTTGTCGGGACACGCCAGCTTGGCGCCGATCGCGGCCGGCAGGCCGAAGCCCATCGTGCCGAGACCACCCGACGTGATCAGCGAGCGCGGCGTTTCGTGGTGGTAATACTGCGCCTCCCACATCTGGTGCTGACCGACGTCGCTGGCGACGATGGCTTCGCCCTTGGTGATGCGCCAGATGTCGTTGATCACGTGCGCGGCGTAGAGGTGTCCGTTGTCGGGCAGCGACTGGATGTCGCGAACCGCGGCGTCGCCCTTCATGGAGCCGATGTACTTCAGCCAGGCGGCATGGTCCTTCGGTTGGACGGCGTCGATCAGATCCTTCAGCGCTTCGCGCAGGTCGGCGACGATCGCGGCGTCAGCGCGGACGATCTTGTTGATCTCGGACGGATCGATGTCGATGTGAATCTTCTTGGCGTTCACCGCGTAGGTGGCGAGGTTGCCGGTGACGCGGTCGTCGAAGCGCATGCCGAACGCCAGCAGCAGATCCGCTTCCTGGATGGCGTGGTTGACCCAGGCTTCTCCGTGCATCCCCATCATGCCGATGTTGAGCGGATGGCTTGCCGGGAAGCCGCCGAGACCGAGAAGCGTCATCGCCACCGGCGCGTTCACCAGCTCGGCGAACTTGCGCACCTCGTTCATTGCGCCGCTGTGGAGGATGCCCTGGCCCGCGAGGATCACCGGCTTCTTGGCATTGCGAATCAGCTCCGCTGCCTTGGCCAGTTCCGACTTCCCCACCGTCAACTTCGGGCGGTAGCCGCCCATCTTGACCGGCGTGGCGTCCCAGTCCCAGTCGATCGACGCATTCTGCGCGTCCTTGGTGATGTCGACGAGCACCGGTCCGGGCCGTCCCGACTTGGCCAGATGAAACGCTTCCTTGATCGCCGGCATGATGTCCTGCGCACGCGTCACCAGGTAGCTATGTTTGGTGATCGGCAGCGTGATGCCGGTGATGTCGGTTTCCTGGAACGCGTCGTAGCCAATCAGCTTGCTCGGCACCTGGCCGGTGATGCAGACCATCGGCACCGAATCCATCTGGGCGGTGGCAATACCGGTGACCAGATTGGTCGCGCCCGGGCCGGACGTGGCGATCGCCACGCCGACGCCGCCGCCCGCCCGGGCGTAGCCGTCGGCCATGTGCGACGCGCCCTGTTCGTGCCGGACGAGGACATGCCGGACCGGGTAATCGAGCATCGCGTCGTACGCCGGGAGAATGGCGCCGCCGGGATACCCGAAGACGACCTGGACCCCTTCTTTGACAAGGCATTCCCAGATGATCTGCGCGCCGGTGCGGGATGTGGGCATGACCGCAGTGTGCACTGCCGGGCTGTTATCAGTCAAATTGATAGTCCTTCAGACACGATAACGATTGATGATACCGGCAATGCTGGTCCAATCCTTGAACCAGCGAGTCGCAAAAGGGGGCTACGAGATGAAACTTCAGTGGATTTCCGCGGCGATCCTGACCGCGGCGCTGGCGGTCGGCTGCGGCGATCGCGGCCAGCAAAACAGCGAGAATCCGGATCAGAACCAGGCGGCGCCTGCCACGCAGGGCAGTGACGTGGACCGCCAGCCTGTATCGCCCGATGCGGACAACTCTGCAGTGAAGCCAGACACTTCTGGGTCTCGGGCAACTGCCGGAAACCGCGCCGCTCCCGCGCGACCCTCCACCGCCGCCCCACGGGCGGAAGCGGAGCGCAACGCCGAACCGAGCCGTCCACCCGTCCCGGTCCTCCACGAGGTGACGGTCCCGGCGGGGACGACGCTTGCCCTGGAACTGCTCACGCCGCTGTCGTCGGAGACGGCGCAGATCGAGACCCCGGTGCGGGCGCGCGTGAAATCGCCGATCGAGATCGATGGGCACACGGCGATTCCGGCCGGAACGGTACTGAACGGCGACGTCACCGATGTCGTCCGACCGGGCCGCGTCGAAGGGCGCGCGCGTCTGGCGTTCCGCTTCACGGAAGCGACGATCAACGGCGCGCGTGAGACGCTGCGTACGAACCCGGTGGTCGTCGAGGGCGAGGCCACCAAGAAGTCGGACGCTGAGAAGATCGGCGCGGGCGCCGGCATCGGCGCCGCGATTGGCGCGATCGTCGGCGGCGGCAAGGGGGCGGCGAAGGGTGCAGCCATCGGCGGGGCTGCCGGCACCGGCACCGTGCTCGCCACGCGCGGCAAGGACGTCGAACTGGCCGAAGGCGCCGACGTCACCGCGACGACGGCAGTGCCCGTCAGCATCAGCGCGCGCTGACCGCGGGCGGAATTCTCGAACGCAGGGCGGGTCCCGATTTATGGACCCGCCGGCCCGGCCGGCCTGAAAGGCAAGACCGGCCCTACAGGCGTCGGAACGCGGGCAACTCACGCCATCCGTGGGCGATCCACATCAACCTGACGGCGCCGCGCCCACCTTCGCCGCGATCGCGCCATCGTTGCTCCGATCGAGTCATCCTGACGGTAACGCGATCCATCCTGACGGTGACGCTATCCATCTTGAGTGAAAACACGTCATCCTGACGCGAACCGAGCCATCCTGCCGCTGCCAAGCGCGTCTCGTCGATCAACCGCGTCATCCTGAAACCAATTTCTCGCTCCCAGACACTTTTCGTTTCATCCTGGCGATTACCGACGGCCCTCGCACGTCTTTTTCTGGTGCCCTGCGTACCGATGGTGCTTCAACACGTTTGCTCGCCATCGGTGTCAACCGACACGGAGTAGACGGAGGCAACGGTCTCAACACGGGGAGAAACGGGGAAACGGGGACGAACGGAGGCGTCCGGGTAATGCGAGGCGTTCTGCGCGCTTGCCGGCTTGCGACCCTGCGGGCCGCGTCAGGTCGTGTGACGAAGCCAGAAAACGAGCCGCCATAGATCTAATGCGGCTTGTTTTCTGGCTTCGTCGCACGACCAGGCTGCCGAAGGCAGCCAGCCGGCAACCGCCTCCGTTCGTCCTCCGTTTCCCCGTTTCTCCGTGTCGAGCCGTTACCTCCGTCACCTCCGGGCCGACCCGGCTGACCCGGCTGACCCGCACACTAGAACTCCCCCGGATTCCTCCCGACTCCGACAATCGAACAGGCGAAGATCAAATTCGCCTTCCGCTTCTTTTTTTCGGCCAGCATCTGGTCGGTCTCGGCGCCTGGATTGATCCAGACCTCCGCGATCCCCTTCCGATCGAATTCATCGAGCAGGCGCATCGCGACGTCGGGCTGCACGTACACCGTGGCCATGTCGATCGGGCCGGGGACGTCGAGCACCGAGGCATAGGTCCGGATGCCTTCGACCTCGCGCTCGTTCGGGTTGATCGGGATCACCGTATAGCCCTCGGCCTGAAACGCGCGCAGCGCCTTGTTCCCGAACTTCGCACGATTGCTCGACGCACCGACGACCGCGACTGTCTTCGCCATGCCTCGATTGTCGCGCAAGTAGAATTGCCCAGATGCGCCGGCGGCCGGTCCTGACCCTGATCCTGCTCTCGTGCCTGACGTTCTTCCTCGGGCTGGGGCGGCAGGCGCTCACCGACGGCGACGAAGCCTATTACGCGGAAGCGTCGCGCGAGATGGTCGCGAGCGGCGACTGGATCGAGCCGCACTTCAACTACGAACCCCGCTGGGAGAAACCGGCGCTCTACTACTGGCTCACCGCCTCGCTGTACGAGGTGGCCGGGCCCGGCGAGGCGGCGGCCCGGTTCTGGTCGGCGTTGTCGGGCGTCGGCCTTGTGCTGCTGACGTTTGCGATCGCGCGGAAGTACGGCGACCCGATCGACGCTGCGTGGCTCTCCGGTGCGATCACCGCCACCTGCTTTGGCTATTTCGCCGAGGCGCGGCTCGCGCTGCCTGACCTGCCGCTCACCTTCTGTATCACCCTGACGATCTGGTCAGCGCTGCAGCAACGATGGGCGCTGGCCGGCATGGCCGCGGGCCTCGGGTTCATGACGAAAGGGCCGGTCGCGCTGATCGTGCCGGCGATCGTCGTGCTGCCGATCTGGTTACGCGAGCGAACGTTGGGTCAGATTCGATGGAAAGCCGTCGGTATCGGCATCGTGCTCTTCCTCGTGATCGGCACGCCGTGGTACGCCGTGATGGCGGTGCAGCATGGCCGCGCGTATCTGGACAGCTTCTTCCTCGGCGACAACGTCCAACGCTTTGCCACTCACCGCTTCGAGGGACGGACGACGAACGGATGGTTCTATTACGTGCCGATTCTGCTCGGCGGCCTGGTGCCGTGGACGGCGTACGCGGCGACGCTGCTGGTTACCCGGCTTGCCGGGCGAGAGGCGTCGGGCCGGCGGTGGAGGTTCAGCGCTGACGAATGGCGACTGCTGCTCTGGGGGCTCATGCCGCTGCTGTTCTACAGCCTGTCGCTGGGCAAGCAGCCGCGCTACATCCTGCCGGTCCTGCCGCCGCTAGCGATCCTGATCGCGAGGGCGATCGCCCGCCGCGCGAACGCCGGCCATCGTCAGGTCTCGCTGTCGATCGCCACACTCCTCACCGCCGCATTCTTCATCGTCGCCGGATTCCTGCTGCTGCGGGCGAGGCCGCTGTTCATCAACGCGTACGCGGCAATCACGTCGTTGGGCATTTCAGCGTTGTTCGGATGGGCGGCCGCAATGGTCGTGATGACGCTGCGCGCGCAATGGTCACGGCTGCCGCGACTGATGGCGCTGGCCGGCGCGACGCTGCTACTGACGCTCCAGTTCGGCGCTCTCGCCGGTGCCCGTCCCGAGGCAGTCGAGCAGCTCGCGCACCTGGTGCGCGCCTATCGTGTGGGCGATCAGCAGGTCGGGCAGTATCGGGTCTTCGGTCGCAACGCCGTCTTCTACCTGCGTTTCCAGCAACACAAGGACCTCGACACCGACAGCGTCGCCGAGTTCATGGGGTCGCCGGAGCGCGTGTTCCTGATGATCCGCGAAAGCGATGTTCCGGAGTTGCGGAACCTGGGCCTGACCGCGCGCGAGCTCGGTCGCGTGTCGTACATCGACACCGCGAACATCAAACTGCGGACGCTGCTCTCGCCCGATCCGGCGAGGGACGTTGAGACCGTGCTGCTGGTCACGAACAAGTAGCAGAGGTGGCAAAGAAGCGGCTCCGCTCCTCGGCCCCTCCTGCTCCTACGGGAAGATCTTCCCGGGATTCAGGATGCCGTTCGGATCGAATGCCGCTTTCACCCGTTTCATCAGCGCGATCTGATCGTCCCCGAGTTCCATCGCGATGTACGGCTTCTTGGAGTAGCCGATCCCGTGCTCTCCCGTGATTGATCCCTCGAGCGCCAGCACCCGTTCGAACAACACCCGCTCGGCCTGCTTCGCGCGCCCCAGTTCCTCTGGCTTCGTCCGGTCCACCATCAGGTTGACGTGGATGTTGCCGTCGCCCGCATGACCGAATGCCGCGATGCGCAGATTGAAACGGTGCCGCAGGTCTTCGACGGCTTCATAGAGTTGCGGCACCCGGCCGCGGGGCACGACCACGTCGTGATTGATCTTGAGCAACCCGGTGGCACGCAGCGCCAGCGAGATCTGCCGGCGCACCGACCAGATCTCGCTGCGTTCGGCCTCGTTGTCAGCGGTGCGCACCTGCATGACGCCGGCGGTCTCGCAGGCTCGAACCACGAGCTGCATCTCGTCGCGGACCGCGGCAGGAATGCCGTCACACTCCACGATCAGCAGCGCCTTCGTGCCGGGCGGCACGATCTGGATGCCGGTATGCAGGGCGGCGGCCACGAGCGATTCCTCGTCGATCAGCTCGATCGCGGCCGGCACGACGCGTCGCTCGATCAATGCGCTGACCGCGTCCACCGCGTCGCCGATGCTGCCAAACGCGGCGGCGGCTGTCGTCCGATCCGGCGGCTTCGGGATCAATCGGAGCGTGATGCGCGTGACGATCGCCAGCGTGCCTTCGGAGCCCACGAGCAACTGCGTCAGGTCGTAGCCGACGACGTTCTTCACGGCTTTGGAGCCCGTGTGGATCACCTCACCCGTCGGCAGCACCGCTTCGAGCGCCAGGACGTAGCGGCGGGTCACGCCGTACTTGAACGCCCGCGGTCCGCCGGCGCACTCGGCGACGTTGCCGCCGAGCGATGACTCTTCGAGACTTGCCGGGTCGGGCGGATAGAACAAGCCGACCTTCTCCACCTCCCGTTGCAGTTCGGCGGTGATGACGTTCGGTTCGACGATCGCGAGCAGGTTCTGCTGATCGATCTCGAGGATGCGGTTCAGCCGCTCCATCGACAGCACGACGCCACCGGCGGTGGGCACGGCGCCGCCGGTGTAGCCGGTACCGGCACCGCGGACGACCAGCGGCACGCGCTGCAGGTTGCAGAGCGCGGCGACGCGCGCGACGTCGGAAGTCGAGCCTGGGAGGACGACGACATCTGGGAGAGAAGGTTGAAGCAGCGCGTCCTGCGCGTACGGCGTCAGGGCGGCTGCTTCATCGAGGACGTACTCACGTCCGACCGCCTCACACAGTGTTGCGACGAAGCGTTCGGGTAGGGACAAGGTTCGTACTAAACGTTGGCCTTTGCCGGCTGAATGGACTCCGCAAACCGCAGGATGCGTGTCGCACCTTCACGCAACTGTTCCATCGACGTCGCATACGAGATGCGCAGGTAGCCCGGCGCGTCGAACGCTTCGCCGGGCGTGACGACGACGAACTCCTGCTCGAGCAGACGCTGCGCGAATTCCATCGACGTCTTCACGCCGTCTGGCGACAGCAGGCCGCGGATGTCCGGGAACAGGTAGAAGGCGCCGCTCGGCTTGACGCACTTGATGCCCGGGTTCTCGGTCAGCCACGCGTGGATGTTGTCGCGCCGGCGTCGGTACTCGTCGAGCATCTGCTTCACCGGCTCCTGCGATCCGGTGAGCGCCGCCAGCGCCGCCTTCTGTGTCACCGAGGTGATGTTCGACGTCGTCTGCCCTTCGATCGTGTTGAAGACGGAGGTCACTTCCTTCGGCGCGATCGTCCAGCCGCAGCGCCAGCCGGTCATGGCGTACGCCTTCGACGCGGACCCGCACAGGATTGTCCGCTCACGGTTGGTATCGAACAGCGCCTTCGGCAGGTTGTGCGGCACCGGCTCGTAGATCAACTGCTCGTAGCAGAGATCGACGATCGTCCAGATTCCCTTGCTCGCGGCGATCTCGCCGATCGCGCGAACCGTGGCTTCCGGGATGAGTCCGCCCGTCGGGTTGCCGGGCGAATTGAGAATGATGGCCTTCGTCTTCGGCGTGATCGCCGTGATCACCGCGTCCGCGTGGACGGCAAACGCATCGGACGCCTGCGTTGGCACGATCACCGGCGTCGCCCCGACCAGCTTGATCTGCTCGGGAATCGTCGGCCAGTACGGCGCATGCGTGATGACCTCGTCGCCTTCCTGGAACAACGCCATCGCGGTGTTGAAGAGCGCCTGCTTGCCGCCGACGGTGAGCAGCACTTCGGCCGTCGTCAGTTCGATGCCGTAGTCGTTCTTGTAACGCTTGCAGACCGCCTCACGCAGTTCGGGAATGCCCGCGACGACGGTGTAGCGCGTGAAGTTGGCGTCGATCGCCGCCTTGCCCGCCGCCTTGACATGCTCGGGCGTCGGGAAGTCGGGCTCGCCGGCGCTGAAGTCGACCACGGGATGGCCGGCACGGCGAAGCCGCTCGGCTTCCGCCGCCACCTTCAGCGTTGCCGACGGCTGAACGGTCGCCATGCGTGCTGCAAACGTACTCATTGGTGCTCCTTTTTCCTGGTCCCTCGACCCTGCTCGGGACGACCCTCACCCTGTCGCCGGGTCATCCACTGTTCCACGGCGGCCGGCACCAGTCCCGTGACCGTGCCGCCGAGCGAGAACACTTCCTTGATCAACCGCGAGCTCAGATAGGTGTACTGCTCGTCGGGCATCATGAATACCGTCTCGAGCGACGGTTCGAGGTGGCGGTTCATCAGCGCCATCTGGAACTCGAACTCGAAATCCGAGACGGCGCGGATCCCGCGAATGATCGCGCTCGCCCGCCGCTCCCGCGCGTAGTCCACGAGCAGTCCGTCGAAGGTATCGACGTCGACGTTCGGATACTCGCGGAACACCTCGCGAATGATGGTGACGCGCTCGGCCGCGGTGAACAACGGCCGCTTGTCGGGATTGACCAGCACCGCGACGAGGATGCGTTCGAACAGGCGTGCGCTCCGCAGCACGATGTCGACGTGACCGTTCGTCAGCGGGTCGAACGACCCTGGGAAAATGGCGAGTCGGCCACTCGGCGGCGAAGACATCACGAGTCCTTGCGCGTGAACAACGTCAAGCTGCTGTCGCCCGATTTGACGTCCCGAACCCGGGTCAGCGTCACCGCCTCACCCGGTTCGCGCCGGGTCGCCCGCTCGAGCACGAGCAGACCGCCGGCCGCGAGGCGCGTGGCAGCCGCCTCGAGCACGTCGCCGACATGGGGCAAGTCGTACGGGGGATCCAGCAGGATCAGATCGAACGCATCGCGGCTCCCGCGCAGCGCCGCGACAACATCACTCTGCTCAATAGTATAGCCGCCCTCGATGCCGCAGGCGGCCAGGTTGGCCCGAATCAGCGCCACGGCCCGCGGGGCTTTTTCCACGAACGTCACGTGTGCGGCCCCGCGGCTCAGCGCCTCGATCCCGACCGCGCCCGTCCCCGCGAAACCGTCGAGCACCCGGGCGGACTCGATGTGGGGCGCCAGGATGTTGAAGAGCGTTTCCCGCAGCTTGTCGGACGTCGGTCGCAGCCCCTCCCAGGCGGGCGTCTTGAGACGACGTCCTTTGAGCCGGCCTGCGATCACCCGCACAGACAGGCCACGACGGACACGACGAGAACGACGGACACGACGCCAACATTATTCAAGAAAGAATCGTCGTGTGCGTCGTTCTCGTCGTCGTGCCGTCGTGGCTGCTCGTGTGCCACCTATCCGACTTCAATGAGACCGAACTGCTCCTGCCATTTCGACTGCACGAAGGTCATGAGGTCCGGGGTCAAACCGCCGGTGTCCACGAGCTGCCTGGCTTCGCGGTGTGCGTCCTCCATCACGTCGCGATCGCGCACGAGGTCACCGGTGCGCAGTTTCGGGAGGCCGGACTGGCGCGTGCCGAAGAAGTCGCCGGGGCCGCGCAGTTGGAGATCGCGTTCAGCAATTGCGAAGCCGTCGGTCGTGTCCGCCATCGCCTTCAATCGTTCCCGGGCATCGTCGGTCCAGGGCGCCTGATACAGCAGGATGCAATGGGACTCGTGCGCGCCACGGCCAACGCGGCCGCGCAATTGATGCAACTGCGACAGGCCGAATCGCTCGGCATGTTCGACCACCATCACGGTCGCGTTGGGCACATCGACGCCCACTTCCACCACCGTCGTCGACACGAGGATCTGTGCCTGTCCCGTGGCGAACGACAACATCACGCGATCCTTGACGTCCTGCTTCATCCGTCCGTGCAACAGGGCGACGCGGTACGCCGGGAACACTTCCGTCTGCAGGTGATCCGCCATCTCGGTTGCGGACTTGAGGTCGATCTTCTCCGACTCCTCCACCAGCGGATAGATGATGTACGCCTGACGCCCCGCATCGAGCTGCTCGCGAATCAGCTGGTAGATCTCGTCGCGCCGTGATTCCGGCTTCACCCACGTGCGCACCGGCTTGCGGCCCGGCGGCAGGTCCGGAATCTTCGACACGTCGAGCTCGCTGTAGTCGGTGAGCGCCAGCGTTCGCGGAATCGGCGTCGCGGTCATCAACAGGACGTCGGGACGTAATCCCTTGGCACGCAACGCGGCGCGTTGTGCCACACCGAAGCGATGCTGCTCGTCGATCACCACCAGTCCCAGCTTGTGGAACGTGACCTTCTCCTGCACCAGCGCGTGGGTCCCGACGATCAGGTTCGTCGTCCCGCGCTCGATGTGCGACAGCAGCGTGTGCTTCTGCAGTCCCGGCGTACTGCCGGTGAGCAGATCGACGCGGAACCGCGACTGCGACAGCAGGCGCGCGATGTTGCTGTAATGCTGCGCCGCGAGGATCTCCGTCGGCGCCATGAACGCCACCTGCAGCCCGTTTTCCATCGCGACGATCGCCGCGAGCAGCGCGACGATCGTCTTGCCGGCGCCGACGTCCCCCTGCAGCAGCCGATGCATCGGCTGCTGCTTCAGCATGTCGTCGACGATCTCCTTCACGGCCTGCCGCTGCCCTGGCGTCAACTTGAACGGCAACACCTTCGCGGCCGAGGCACGGATGCGGTCGTCGACGCTCGGGACGAACGGCTTCAGCTCCGCGCTGGTCGCGTGCCGCCGCCATGCATGGCCGATCTGGAAGAGGAAGAACTCTTCGAAGATCAGTCGCCGCTGGGGCGGTGTGCGAAAGGTGTTCAGCGCGTTGACCGCCGCCTCGTTCGGCGGGAAGTGCGACGCCTCGAGCGCCTCACGCCGCGACACCAGCGACAGCCGGCTGCGAACATCGGCCGGCAGCATGTCGGGAATCTCCGCCGGCAGTTGATCGAGCGCCTGCCGAACCAGCCGCCGCTGCATGTTCGGCGTGACCGTGCCGGTCTTCTCGTAGAACGGCACGATGCGCCCGGTGTGAACCGTCTCTTCGGGTTCCGGGCCGGACTTGTCGTAGGGCTCGGCTTCAGCCGGGCCCATATCCGCCGGGCCAACCAACTCGTACTCAGGATTCAAAAAATGCAGACCGCTTGAATCGAGCTTCACGTCGCCAAAGACGACCAGGCGCAGGTGCGGCTTCAGGATGTCCGCCAGAAATGCCTGGTTCATCCACGTGCAGCGGACCGCGCCGCTCTGATCGCCAAGGACGATGTGAAAGATCTTGAAGCCGCGGCGGCGCGTCAGCGCGACGTTGGCACTCTTGATCTCGCCGAGCACCGCCGCGCGCATGCCGGGACGCAGCGTCGCGATCGGCTGCATGTGACTCCGGTCTTCGTACCGGAACGGCAGCCTGTACAGCAGATCTTCCACGGTCAGCAGACCTGCGCGCTTCAGGTCCGCCGCTTTTCGTGGCCCGACGCCTTTGAGGAATTGAAGCGGAGTCTCGAGAAAGTCGGTCAACGGCTACTGGACGACAATAGCCTGACCTGGTGCGACGTCGATCTGTTGAATGCGTGCCGGCAGGCTGAAGGGCGCATCGATCGACACGCCGTCCGGATGATCCTGCGTGCGCGAATAGTACGAGACGAGCTCCTGAAGGAACGGCTTCGGCACGGGAAAACCGCCGAGGGTTGCGCGTTCCAGATTGAAGCTCCCCTTCCCCGCCTTCGTCGTCAGCACGCCCTCGATGCTCACCGGAACGTGTCCGCCCAGCAGATCCCACAGACCCGAACCGCCCTTTGTCTGGCGCGACTTGCCGTACGCCTCGAGATCAAGCGTCGCGACGCCCATCACTTTGCCGTTGCCGACGATGGTGATCCGCGGTTCGGTGACGCCGTTGGGAATAAGAGCGCCCGCGCGATACGCGAACCATGAATTCAGCTCCGCCTCGCTGAGCGGCGTCCGCCGGGGGGTTGCTGGCGGTAGCGGTGCACCAGCGCCGCGCTGCGTGATGATGGCGACCTTCTTGGCGAAACTATCGGCCTGCTGGCGCGAGACGTCGGCCGCGCGCAGGGCCGGAACGGCTAGCAGCACCGCGAGAATTACGCCGAAAATCGAGCGTGTCGGGGTCATGAACCTGATCTCCGGTGGGTGCCGCAAGGCAGTGTAGCACCCGTGTCTGAGGGCTTGATCTTCGCCCTATGTTCGCACTATAGTGCGCCCACCTCGGCCGAATATCCGGCGAAGGTTATCGAGGAGGCGGACGTGCTTCCGCTCACCAAACGTCAGCGCGAAATCCTGGATTACCTCAACGAGTTCATCGCGCAGCACGGCTACGCGCCGAGCCTCGAGGAAATCGGACGCCAATTCAGCCTGTCGTCGCTTGCCACCGTCCACAAGCACCTGACCAATCTGCAGGAGAAGGGCTTCATCCGCCGCGCCTGGAATCGCAGCCGCTCGGTCGAGCTCGTTCCGACACGCGTCGGTGGCCGGGCGATGGAACTGCCACTCCTCGGCTTCGTGGCCGCCGGTCATCCGATTGAAGCGGTTGCTGGCAATGAGACGATCGCCGTGCCGGAAACGTTGGTCGGCCGCAAGGACAGCTACGTCCTGCGGGTGAAGGGCGACTCGATGATCGACGAGCAGATCCGCGACGGCGACTTCGTCATCGTCGAGGATCGCAAGAGCGCCGACAACGGCGAGATGGTCATCGCCCTGGTCGGCGGTCAGGATGTGACGCTGAAGAAGTTCTATCGCGACAGCGGCCGCATCCGCCTGCAGCCGGCGAATCCGACGATGCAACCGATCATGGTCGATCCGGATCAGGTGCAAGTGCAGGGGGTCGTGGTGGGGGTGATGCGTAAGTACTGAGTAACTTGGCCGTTTGCGGTTTACAGTTTGCTCTTATGGCCGATCAGCCCGACCGCAAACAGATCAACTTCACGATTCTTCCGGAAGAGCAGTCCAGCGAGCCGCGCACGTACGCGAACTTCTGCTCGATCGCTCACACGCCATTCGATTTCACCCTGACGTTCTGTGAGGTGATGCCGCTCTCCGAAAAGGAGATCCGCGACGCGGCGCAGGAGCACGTCGTCCGCGCCCCCGTCCGCGCGCGCATCGTCGTCCCCGTCCAGTTCGTCCCGAACCTCGTCGCCGCGTTGCAGGAACACATGCGTGTGTTCCAGGACACCTACGCGAACGCCGGCTGGAATAAGGACACCCCGCCTGTTCACTGAGCGGCGATATCAATGCAGAATTCAGGATGCAGAATGCAGCCCTGCTCGTAGGTGAGGGCTGTCGTCGCGACTCCCGCGCCGCTCCGGCAACGCAAAGCGAGGTCTGCATTTTGAATTTTGCATTCTGCATTTCATGAAGCCCCAAACGGTCGTCGAACGAATCATCGACACGCTCGCCGAGCAGCATCCGAACGCGGATACCGAACTGCGCTACACGAATGCGTTCGAGCTGCTGGCAGCGACGATTCTCTCGGCGCAGTCGACCGACGAGCGCGTGAACATGGTGACGCCAGCGCTGTTCCGGAAATATCCGGACGCGCGCGCTATGGCCACGGCGAAACCGGCGGACCTCGAGAAGATGATCCTGTCCACCGGCTTCTTCCGCCAGAAGTCGAAGGCGCTCATCGGCATGGCGGGGCAGCTCGTCGGGTCGCATGGCGGCCAGGTTCCCGCCGACATGGACAAGCTCACCGCGCTGCCCGGGGTCGGTCGCAAGACCGCCAACGTGGTTCTGGGACACGCGCTCGGCGTGCCGGGCCTGCCGGTGGATCGGCACGTGCTCCGTGTGTCGAACCGGATCGGCATCGCCGAGGGCGACGATCCCGTGAAGGTGGAAGCGCAGTTGTGCGGACTGCTGCCACCCGCGAAATGGACGCTGGCATCGGACGTCCAGATCCTGCACGGACGGCGTGTCTGCAAACCCAAACCACTGTGCGGCCAGTGCTCGGTGCGCGACGACTGCGATTACTACCGGAACGAGATCAGCCATGCCGTGGGGCGGACCTTGTCAGGTCCGCAGGAGGATGACCCTTCGACACGCTCAGGGTCATCCCGAGCATTGTCGAGGGATGACAAGCCTCGCCCCACAACGGGCAGGCGTCGCCCCACGAAGAGCAGACCAGGATCCGCGAAGCGGTCACGCCAGGGCAATGGATCGTCACGCGTTCGAAAAGCTCGTCGCTGACGCCATCCGTCTCATTCCCGCGCGCTTCCGCCGCGAGATGGAGAACCTGGCGCTCGTCGTCGAGGACGAACCGGACGCGGCCCTGCTCGCGGAGATGGGCATCGAGCCGCCCGATTCGTTATACGGCCTCTATCAGGGCATTCCCCTTCCCGAGCGGCATTGGGCGGAGGGCAATCGCCTGCCCGATCGCATCACCATCTTTCAGCGGCCCATCGAGCAGGATGCCGAAGACGATGAGGATGCGCGCGACATGATCGCCGAGACGCTGATTCACGAAGTCGGGCATTACTTCGGCCTCAGCGAAGAGGAAATCGAGGAAATCGAAGAACGGTACTGGCGTGGCGAATCCGAGTGATCGCGCGGCCGGTACCGGGCGCCACGCGTTTCCGCGAGCGCGCAAGCGATTTGGCCAGCACTTCCTCGAACCGGCCTGGGTGACGCGGCTCGTAAACGCCGTCGATCCTCGGCCGGACGATGTCTTCATCGAGATCGGGCCTGGTCGTGGCGCCCTCACCCAGGTGCTGGCGCCGCGGGTCAGGAAGGTCGTCGCGGTCGAGATCGATCGCGACCTGACGGCCGCGCTCCTCCACGCTGTCGGTGGCAATGTGCACGTGATCGAGGGAGATTTCCTCGACCTCGATCTCCATCGCATCACACGGGCTGAAGCCGCGCCCGTCAGGGTCATCGGCAACCTCCCCTACAACATCTCCTCGCCCATTCTGTTCAAGCTGCTCGCGGCGGCGAACGAGGGTCGCTCGCTGACCGACGCCACCTTGATGCTGCAGAAGGAAGTGGTCGATCGCATCGTGGCCAAGCCGGGAACGGGCGACTACGGAACGCTGGCCATCCAGGTGGCGCTTGTCGCCGACGTCGAGCGCCTCCTGACCCTGCCGCCGGGCGCGTTCCGCCCACCGCCGAAAGTGACGTCGGCCGTCGTGCGCCTGACGTTTCGGCGCGTTGCCGAAGACGTCGGCAGCCGTGACGTCTTCGAGAAGATCGTCCGGGGCATCTTTCTTCAACGACGGAAAACGCTGGCGAATGCCCTCAAGCCGGTCGCGGACGCGCTCGGTCAACAGGCAGAGGACCTCATCCAGCGTGCGGACGTGGATGGGCGCAAGCGACCCGAGGCGTTGACGCTCGGGGAAATCGCCCGGCTCTGCCGGGCTGTGGTATAGTTCCCCTCTCGCAAGTTGTTGCCCCGCCACGGTTTCAGGCGTTCCCAGCGGCCTGGATGACGCGACTGTCGGCCCGCCAGGGCGACCATCGCGATGTAAGGAGGCAGCGGATTCACGTCCGCGCCACGACATCGGTCCGACTGCTGGGATCCTGATGACAAACCCCCTCATGCCCGACGTGTCTGCACCGGCAAGCGCCACCTTGGAAGTGGTGCCGCTCGGCGGCCTCGGCGAGTTCGGCATGAACATGATGGCGCTGACGTGGGAGGACACCACAATCCTCGTGGATGCCGGCGTCATGTTCCCCGACCCGGACCAGCTGGGCGTGGATCTGATCATTCCCGACATGACCTACGTCGAGGCACGGCGCGACCAGGTGAAGGCGCTGATCCTGACCCACGGGCACGAGGATCACATCGGCGGCGTGCCGCACGTCATGCCGCTGTTCGACGGGCCGGTCTACGGAACGGCGTTCACGCTGGCGCTGGTCGAGCCCAAACTCGAGGAACACGAGATCGATCCCGGCGACCGCCTCAAGCGCGTGCAGCCGCGCGAGACGGTGACCATCGGGCCGTTCACCGTCGAATTCATCCGCCTCACGCACAGCATGCCCGACTGCGTCGCACTGGCGATCACGACGCCGGCCGGCCTGGTGATTCATACCGGCGACTTCAAGATCGATCAGACGCCCATCGACGGTCAGCACTTCGACCTGCATCGGCTCGCGGAGCTCGGCGCGCAAGGCGTGCTCGCGCTCTTCGCCGACAGCACGAACATCGACAGGCCTGGCTTCACCGGACCGGAGACCGACGTCATCGACGGCTTTGAAGAGGTTTTCACCAGCACACACGGCAAGCTGGTCGTGGCCACCTTCTCGTCGAGCATCTATCGGATGCAGATCCTGGTGGACCTCGCGGCACAATTCGAACGGAAGGTGGCGTTCGTCGGCCGGAGCATCGAGAAGAACGCCGAGATCGCGCAGCGGCTCGGATTCCTGCGCGTGCCGTCGGGCATGCAGATCCGGGATTCGGAAATCCAGAACTACGCGGCCCAGGACGTGCTGTGCATCACGACCGGGTCACAGGGCGAGCCACAGGCGGCCCTGCCGCGGATCTCGATCGACGATCACCGGCACGTCAAGCTCTCCGAGGACGATGCCGTGGTGCTGTCGGCGCGGGCGATTCCCGGCAACGAGAAGGCGATCGCGCGCACGATGAGCCACATCACCCGCCGCGGCGCCGACATCATTACCCCGTCGATGAAGCGGGTGCACGTCTCGGGACACGGCAGCGCCGAGGAGCTCAAGCTCGTGATCTCGCTGGTGCGTCCGCGGTTCTTCGTGCCCGTGCACGGCGAGTACCGGCAGCTCGCCCAGCACGCACGGATCGCAAAACGCGTGATGGCCGGCGCCGAGCCGCGCCTGCAGGTCTTGCTCGCGGAAGACGGCGACATCATCCAGTTCGACCGGAATGGCGCGCGTATCGCCGACAAGGCGCCGACCGGCCGCGTCTTGATCGACGTGACGCGCGTCGGCGAAGTGGGCGAAGAGGTCCTGCGCGATCGTCGTCATCTTGCCGCGGACGGCATCGTGATCGCCATGGTCGCGATCAGCCGCCACACCGGCGCGCTCGTCGGCGAACCGGAGATCGTGGCTCGCGGCTTCGTCGTCGACGCCGGCGAAGCCGACGCGTTGTTCAAAGACGCGGCACTGGTGGTCATCGATTGCATCGGTACCGCAAGCCTGGAAGAGCGCACTGACCAGGGACTGATGACGGAGAAGCTGCGCGTGGAGCTGCGCCGCTTCTTCAAGAAGCGGACGTCGGGCAGGCGGCCGCTGGTGCTCCCGGTCCTGATGGAGATCTGAAGAATTGGCACGTGAATCGACCCTCTCGCGGCGGCTCAGCGAGTTTCTCGGCGTGGCGCTCTTCGCGCTGGCGCTGATCTGGCTGATTTCGCTCGTGACCTACGAGCCGACCGATCCCGTGTGGTTCTTCACCACCGGCGCCGCGCACCCGCCCGCAAACTTCGTGGGCCGCGTCGGCGCCTTCCTCGCGGAGCTGTCGTTCCAGTTGTCAGGTTACGGCG
Organism: Vicinamibacterales bacterium; assembly: GCA_035496255.1. GTDB lineage: Bacteria > Acidobacteriota > Vicinamibacteria > Vicinamibacterales > UBA2999 > Gp6-AA40. The sequence continues at coordinate 51,322 of DATJEU010000060.1, read as the reverse complement.
CTTACCTGATTCCAGCCGCGATCTCGATCGTCGGCTGGCATTACTTCTGGTGTCAGCGGCCCGACGCCGTCTACACGAAGGTCTTTGGCGGCGGCCTGCTGTTCGCGTGCGCCAGCGCGTTCCTCAACCTGGTCGTCGGCAGTGCCGATGTGGCCGGCAAGACGTTCGACGCCGGCGGCTATTTCGGCGGCGTGCTCGGCGGGATCTTCACCGATTATCTGAATCGCACGGGCGCGATCATCGTGCTGCTGACGCTGATGATGCTGGCGGTGATCATGTCCACGCAGTTCTCGTTCGGCCGGATGTTCGCCGGCGCCAGCCAGCAGTCGCGAGACCTCTCCGCCCGTGGCGTGGGCTGGTTCCGTCGCTGGAGCGATGAGCGGCGCAAGGAGAAGGCCCGGAAAGCCGTCATCGCCAAGGCCACGAAGAAGGACAAGGCCGCGGCGGCGAAGGCGAAGGACGCCGATGCTCCTCCGCTCAAGGCCGCGAAGCCAATCATGCCGGACATGGACGACGAGCGTGATGAGGAAGACGAACCGGTGAACGTCGCACCGCGACCCGCACCGGCGGTCGTGGCCCGCAAGCGCGCCGACATCGCGCCGCCGCTTCCGCTCCCCGAGCCGGAGCCGGTCAAACCACAGGCACCTCGGCGGCTGGGCTCCTACACGCTGCCGCCGCCGTCGCTCCTCGACGCCCCGAAGGGCGAGCAGAAGATCGACGAGCGCGAACTGCGCGCGGCCGCTCGGAACCTCGAGGAGAAGTGCCGCGAGTTCTCGGTCGAAGGCTCCGTGGCGCAGATTCATCCCGGCCCCGTGGTCACGACGTTCGAGTTCAAGCCCGAGGCCGGGGTCAAATACAGCAAGATCACCGGCCTCGCCGACGACCTCTGCCTGGCCATGCAGGCCGAGTCGGTCCTGATCGATCGCATTCCCGGCAAGTCCACGGTCGGCATCCAGATTCCCAACCCGAATCGCGAGACGATCTCGCTGCGTGAGCTGATGGAGTCCGATTCGTTCCAGCGCTCGACGTCGAAGCTGACGCTGGCCCTTGGGAAGACGATCCACGGCGAGCCGTATTTCGCAGACCTGGCGACGATGCCGCACCTGCTGATCGCGGGCTCGACCGGCACGGGAAAATCGGTCGGCCTGAACTCGATGCTGACCAGCATCCTCTATCGATCGACGCCCGACGACGTGCGGATGATCATGGTCGATCCGAAGCGGCTCGAACTCGGGATGTACGAAGACATCCCGCACCTGCTCTCCCCCGTCGTCGTCGATCCGAAGAAGGCGTCGAACGCGCTGCGATGGGCCGTGCGTGAGATGGAAGAGCGCTACAAGACGCTCGCCGCCGAGGGCGTTCGCAACATCGATCAGTACAACCGCAACATCCGGCTTGCGCTCGAGGAAACCGGAGCCAAGGACGATCCGGAATCGCCGAAGCCGCTGCCGTTCATCGTCGTCGTGATCGACGAGCTCGCCGACCTGATGATGGTTGCGGGTAACGAGGTCGAAGAGTCGATCTGCCGGCTCGCGCAGATGGCCCGCGCCGTCGGCATTCACCTGATCCTGGCGACGCAGCGGCCGTCGGTCGACGTCATCACCGGCCTGATCAAGGCGAACCTGCCGTCGCGTATTTCGTTCCGCGTGTCGTCGAAAACCGACTCGCGCACCATTCTCGACAGCAACGGCGCCGAACAGCTCCTGGGCAAGGGCGACATGCTGTTCCTGCCGCCGGCATCGTCGCGTTGCCTGCGCCTGCACGGCCCGTACATCTCGGAGCAAGAGAGCGCGCGTGTCGCCAGCTTCCTGCGGAAGCAGGGGAAGCCGGTGTTCGACGAGACCATCACCGCCGAGGAAGAGAAGGCCGGCGCTGCCGGCATCGAGTACGAGAAGGACGAGTTGTACGACGAGGCTGCCCGCATCGTCGTCAGCACGGGCCAGGTCTCGATCTCGTACCTGCAGCGCAAGATGCGGATCGGTTTCAGCCGGGCCGCGCGGCTGGTCGACATGATGGAAGCCGAAGGCCTCGTCTCTCCGGGTGCCGGCGGCAAGCCGCGCGAGGTGCTCGTGGATCGCGGGTACTTCGAGGAAGTCGATGCGCAGCTTCGGTAGACTCCGCCGCGCCTTCGGCGCGGAGGCGGGTCTGAAGACCCGCCCCTCCACCGTGGCGTTCGCACGCACAGGTCTAAGGACCCGTCCCTGCACTGTCGCACTTGTGCTCGTCGCGCTTGCGCTGTCGGTGTCGGTCCGCGCGCAGTCGTCGCAGGTCGCGAAGCTGTATCAGGAGGCGAAAGATCGAGAGACCGAGCTTCGCAAGCAACTGGATCCTTCCCCGCCATCAGGCGCCGCCGCTGCCGATCTACTGAAGCGGATGCGAACGTTGTCGAAGACGTACGAGGATCTCTGGCGGTTGTTTCCGCCGAACGGTTACTCGGACAACGCGCTGTGGCAGGGCGCGATGCTCTCCGCTGATGCCTTCTGGCAATTCGGTGAGTCCTCCGATCGTGCGCGCGCCATCCGCTTGTTTCAGGCGCTGACCGCCAACTTTCCTGCCAGCTCGCTGGTGAAGCAGGTGCCGCCCGAGGTGACGCGTCTGGAGGTCGCCAGGGTGCCGGTGGCCGCGCCGCCCAAACCGGCAGTCACGACCACTGCGTCACCGGCAGCCACAACCGGTCCTGTGACCCTGACCGCAATCCGCCGCGAGGTTCTGCCCGACACGTTGCGCGTCACGCTCGAACTGGAACATGAACCGGAGTTTCACGCAGAACGGATCGACGGTCCCCCGCGCGTCTTCATCGACCTGAAGAACACGCGCGCGGCCGAGGAGCTGAAGGACGCGACGCTGACCTACTCTGACGACCTGGTCAGGCAGGTCCGTGTCGGCCGCCAGCTCGGAGGCCGCATCCGCGTCGTCCTCGACCTCTCGTTCACTGCCGGTCACTACAGCGTCTATTCGCTGTACAACCCGTATCGAATCGTGATCGATTTCGAGCGGAAGCGCACCGCGGCACCGCCGTCGACGGCTCCGGCGCCGCCGCCCGTTGCACCGGCAACTCCACGAGTGCAGGCAGCGTCCAACACTGTCGTTGAAACCGCGATGCCGCCGGCAACGCCGGTAGAGATACCGCCAGCACCCGCCGCCGCGAACAGCACCGGATCGTTCTCCCTGTCACGCCAGTTGGGTCTCGGGATCTCGCGGATCGTGATCGATGCCGGTCACGGCGGCCACGATCCGGGAGCGAAGGCGAGAGGCCTCGACGAAGCAGACCTGACGCTCGACATCGCGCTGCGCCTGGAAAAGCTTTTCAAGAAGCAGTCGAACATCGAAGTGGTGCTGACCCGCCGCGACGACACGTTCATCCCGCTGCAGGAGCGGACGGCGATCGCGAATCGCGCCGGCGCCGACCTGTTCCTGTCGATCCACGCCAACGCCAGCGAGAACTCCGCGCTCCGCGGCATCGAAACCTATTTCCTGAATCTCTCGCCGAATCCCGAGGCGCAGCGGATCGCGGCCCGCGAGAACGCGAGCTCGTCGAAGACGATGCACGAGGTAACCGACATCGTCAAGGCGATCGCGCTCAACGACAAACTCGACGAATCGCGCGACTTCGCCGCAGCCATCCAGACCTCGATGTACGAGAAGTTGCGCTCATCGAACAATAAGACTCGGAACCTCGGCGTCAAGCAGGCGCCGTTCATGGTCCTGGTAGGCGCCACGATGCCGAGCATCCTCGCGGAAATCTCCTTCATCACCAACCGCGCCGAGGGCGCGCTGCTGAAGACCGAAAAATATCGCCAGCAGATCGCCGAGGCGTTATATCAGGGTGTGATGCGATATCAGCAGTCGCTGAAGAAGGCGCCCGCGGTCGCACAGAACACGGCCGCCCGATAGGCGGCCAGAGTCAAATCCTCAACCGCTGATGACCCGGGTCCGTTGGTGGGGCGACGGCGTCGGCCCGGCGTTTCCGCCACACGACAACTCCGCCGACGAGGCCGCCGACGATGAAGGCGGCAAGGAGAATGACGCCGACGAGGCCGACCGCGGAGAGGAGCATCCCGCCGTAGGAGATCTCCGGTGTGGGCTTCGGCTGTTGCGTGGTCTCGATGACGATCGGCTGCTGTTGCAGCGCCAGAAGAAAGTTCATCACCGCTTCAGATCCAGCTTACCCCACGAGTCCGCGGCCAGCGCGACCTGAACGAGCGTCCGGACGGCAACGCCCGTTGGTCCTTTCGGCTGATACGGCTTCGGTTCCTCGGCCCATGCCGTGCCCGCGATGTCCATGTGCACCCACGGCAGAGTGCCGGTGAACTCCTTCAGGAACAACGCCGCCGTCGTCGCGCCGGCCGCACGGCCGCCGGTATTCGTGAAATCGGCGATCTCGCTCTTCAGTTGGTCCTTGTAGTCGTCGAACGTCGGCAGCGGCCACGCACGGTCGCCGGCGCGTTCACTCGCCTGTCGCACCTCCTCAACCCAGCGGTCGGGCGCGCCGAACAGGCCGCTCGTCGTCTTGCCGAGCGCAACGACGCACGCTCCGGTCAGCGTGGCGACATCGATCAGATGCGTCACGCCGAGCTGACGCGCGTACCACAACCCGTCGCCGAGAATCAGTCGTCCTTCCGCGTCGGTGTTGATGATCTCAACCGTTTTGCCCTCGGCGCTGGCCAGCACGTCGCCTGGTTTCACGGCGCGGCCGCCGGGCATGTTTTCGGTCATCGGGACGACACCGACGCAGCGCAGCGGTACGCCGAGCCGTGCGATCGCAGCCATCGCCGCGATCACGGCGGCGCCGCCGGACATGTCGTCCTTCATCTTGTCCATGTTCTCGGCCGGCTTGATCGAGATGCCGCCGGTGTCGAACGTGATCCCCTTGCCCACGAATCCGAGAACGACATCCTTGGACGCCGGCGGCGGGTCGTGATGCAGGACGACCAGTCGCGGCGGTTCCTGGCTCCCGCGCGCCACGCCCAGCAGCAGCCCCATCTTCAACTCGGCGATCCCGTCTTCGTCGAGGACGGTGACGCCGACGCCGGCTTGCTCGGCGATCGCTCGTGCGCGTTCGGCAAACACCCGCGGCGTCAGCGTGTTTCCGGGCTCGTTCGCCAGTTCGCGCGCGATGTTGCTGGCTTCACCGAGAACCTGCCCGCGTTGGATTGCGGCGTTCAGGGCAGCGCTCTCGTCGAAGGGGCAGAGTTCTACCGATTCGAGCAGCGGCCGTAACGAGTTGTCGGTCTTGTAGGCGCCGCCTTCGAAATTCGCGAGCGTGACGCCTTCGGCACAGGCCTGCGCAACTGCCTGCGCTTTCTCGGACGGCCCTGATGACGTCGACACCGGGATTGCTTCCGCCAGCCGATCCCAACCGCCGAAGGTGACGCGCGTCACTCGCCTGCCTCGGGCTGCCAGCGCACCCACGATCGCCATCCGGCGGATGCGATCCGTGGTGAGATCCCTCCGCTGCCCGGCGCCAATCAGAACGGCGCGTGTCTGCCCGGCCGCGAGCAGCGTGACGAAGACGTCGAAGAGCTTTCCGGTGAACTCGCCGCGCCGCCAGGCGCGTTCGACTTCACCCCCGGTCGCCTCGTGGAGCGCCCGCAGACTGGATGGATCGTCGTCTTCGAACAGGACACCAACGACAAGATCGGTCTCCGTGTCGAATGGCGTGCGCCGGGTGACGCCAATCGTGGGCGTCCGGTGTGCAGTCGGCATCAGCGTGAGGTCTCCCGTTGGACAGGCACGTGGGTGGGCGCGGTCGCTTGCCGGCCGCAGGGGTCGGGCTTAGAATCGAACGGATCCTGCCCTGGGGACCTATCATGACCCAATCCGCCTGCGTGCGTCGCACGATTACCGTGGTGCTCGGCCTGGCCATCGGCTTCGGTGGTGTGTTGTCGGCGCAGAAGCGCGATGACAGGAAGCCGAGTGTTTCGCTGAAGGTCACCCCGATGGCGGGTTTCTCGCCATTACGCGTGCGCGTCAGCGTGGACCTGAAGGGCGGTCCGGACGACTTCGCGGATCTGTACTGCCCCAGCGTCGAGTGGGACTGGGGCGACGATCTCAATTCTGGCAACTCCGAGGATTGCTCCCCGTACGAGGCCGGCAAGAGCGAGATCAAGCGTCATTACTCCGCTGAGCACGTCTATCGGCAAGCGGGCAACTATCGGCTCAACCTTCGCTTGAAGCAGAAGAATCGCGTCGTCGCCAGCGGCAGCGCGATGGTCGACGTGCGCCCGGGCGTGCAGGATTTTGACAACTGAGGTTCGCACCGACGCCGTAATGGCGGAACTGCGTCAGCACGTCCGGGAACGGCTCCGTGACGAGTTGCTCAAACAGGGCGCGTCGCCCGCTTTCAACGATCCGTCGGTCTTCGCCGACGTCGAACGCCTGCTGAGCGCAGCCGCCGCTGCCGGTGATGCGAATGCGACGCTCTTGCCCGAATTGCTCGGTGACCCGGCGTCGTGGCGTCTTGAAACGGCCATTCGATATCAGTCGCATCGCGACCCGGCCGCCGCGTCGGTAATTGGATCGATCAAGCGGCGTGTCCTGATGCCGGTCATGCGCTGGCTGTTCGAATACAGCCGCGACAACTTCGAGCGTCAGCGGCGCGTCAACCAGGTCCTCTTTGCCTGCGTCCAGGAGCTCGCTGCGGAAACCGTTCGCCTGCGTCAGGATGTGCGGCGGCTGGAGCCGACGCAGTCACCCTCGACGACGGCCGATCGGCCGTGAAGCTCGCCTTCGTCGTGCAACGGTACGGAGCCGATATCGCCGGCGGCTCCGAGGCGCACTGCCGTGAAATCGCGGAACGGCTCTCGACCCACCACGACATCACCGTTCTCACGTCGTGCGCACGCGACTACGTCAGTTGGGCGAATGCGTTGCCTCCGGGCGAGGCAGCGATCAATGGCGTGCGCGTGATCCGCTTCAGCGTGGAACGGCCGCGTCGGCTCAAGGACTTCGCCGACCTGAGCGACGAAGTGTTCGACGGCGACGCCGCGCCCGATCGCCAGGAAGCCTGGTTCCACGAAAACGGCCCGATTGTGCCGGCGCTGCTCGATCATTTGCGGCACCACGGATCGAGCTACGACCTTGTCCTCTTCTGGACCTTCCGCTACTACCCATCCTTCTTTGGCCTGCCGCTGGTGGCCGACCGCGCCATTCTGCTGCCGACGGCGGAGGACGATCCGGCCGTCGCGCTCAGCGTGCTCGAACAGTACTTCCAGCAACCCGCCGGCTTCCTGTTCCTGACGCCGGAGGAAGGAGCGCTGGTATCGAGGCGCGCCGGCCGGCGGCTCGAGCCAGCGGCCACGATCGGCATTGGTCTGGAGCCGTCAGCGCCGACCGGCAATCGGCGCGGCGTGCTCGACGCTCAGGGCGTTCCGCCACGGTTTCTCCTCTACCTTGGCCGGATCGATCGAAACAAGGGGTGCGAGACGCTGCTCGACTACTTCCAGGAGCACGCGTCGGCGAGCGATGCGCTGCCGCTGGTTCTTGCCGGTCCGGCGAAGATGCAGATTCCGTCGCACCCGTTGATCCGTTCGCTCGGATTCGTTTCCGAAACGCTGCGAGAAGCCCTGCTCGCACACGCTGACGCCCTGATCATTCCGTCTCCGTACGAGAGTCTCAGCATGGTGTTGCTCGAAGGATGGAATCACGGCGTTCCCGCGGTGGTGAATGCGGACTGCAAGGTGCTGCACGGACAGGTGCAGCGGGCGAATGGCGGCCTCTATTACCGATCGAGCCGGGAGTTCAGCGAGGTGCTGACGTACTTGCGTCAGGATGCGGCCGCCCGTGCGGCGCTGGGCCGCAATGGTCTGGCGTACGTCGAACGTGAATATCGGTGGCCGACCGTGCTGGCGCGTGTGGACAAGCTGCTGACGACGGTTACATCGCGGAAGGCGCCGGCGTCGGCGTAGGCAACGGCGGCGGCACCATGTTGCCATCCCACCCATTCCGCTGCATCCAGGCGGTCACGGCTGCACCAAGTGCAAAGGTCCACGCGACGTACTCGACGAACCACCCCGTGCCCTTCATCATCGCCGCAAACGGCAGCATCCATTCCGGTCCCAGCGTCAGGAACTGGCCGAACAACGTCACACCGCTCAGCATGAACGATCCGAGCACGACGTCGACCGGCCGGAGCCCGTGCACGTACCAGTCGGCGCCGCGCAGCCGCGCGCCCAGAAGGGCCGCCACTGCGGCGTAGCCGGCGATCCAGAGCAGCGCGAAGGCCGCGATGAAGAACGGGATCGCGGCCAACAGGACGATCCCGACGATGGTGATGATCAACGCGATCACGACGATCGCGATCGCTGGCGCCGAGAAGATCTCGATACCGAACCCGACCAGCGCCGAAACGCCCGGCGCGCTGACCAGACGCGCCGCGATGTTGTGAATCAGCCGCGGTGCAGCCATCACCGCAAGGATGGAGAGGAACAGGATGAGGAAGAATCGGCCGACGGTGAAGGCCAGAGCGGCGCCGGACCACCAGTAGCGCCCGATATTCAGCGAGGGGAACCCCCAGTCGTCCGGGGCCCAGCGCGGCCAACCGAGATGTGCGGTGTTGACGTCGCCGTCGACGCGAGCCGCGGCGTCGCGTTCGAGGCCGCCGCCAAACGTGGTGACGTCGCCATGGATGACGGCCTTGGGACCAAGCCTGACGTGTCCGCCGGCGACGAACAGGTCATCCTGAATCTCGCCGTTGATGCTGACGTTGCCACCGAACACGGCCACGTCGTCGCCGACGTGGCCCTCGATTGTCGTCGTGCCGCCGACGACGAGAATGCTCTCGTCCACGCTGGATCCTGCCGGCAGAACGTAATCGCGCCCGATGACGATGTGGGCCTTCGTCCGCCGGCGCCCTTCCCGCTGCTGCCGGCGTTCCTCCCGCCGCGTGTCCTCCGCTTCACGCCGTTGCTCCCGCTCGTCGGCGCGACGCTCGAGTTCTGCGGCACGGGCGCGATCGCGCTCATCCTGCCAGTCCTGCGCTCGCACGATCGGGCCGAAGGCCGACAGCAGGCCAACAGTCACCAGCAATCGAGGAAGGAGCCATTTCATGCCGGCTTGGGACGGAGGCGCGTGTCCAGAGGTTCCCGCCTTCGCCGCGCGGCTCCGGCGGAGAGGCCCCCTTCCACCAATCCTTCCGGCTTCAGCGCGACACGCTGTTCGTCTGCGAGTTCCGGCGAGCCGGTAGAATCGCCAGATGGCTGGCGAGTTCGACTTTGGCGGCCCCATCGTATGGCGGCCGACGCCCGAGTATGTCGATCACAGCCGCCTCACCCAGTTCATCCAGCGCCACGGCCTGCGCGACTATCCGGAACTGTTGCGCCGCTCCACCACCGACCTCGAGTGGTTCTGGTCGGCGGTCCTCGATGACCTCGGCATCGAGTTCTACCGGCAGCCCTCCCGGATCGTTGACACCTCCCCCGGCATACCGTGGACGCGCTGGTGCGTTGGCGGCCAGCTCAATATCGTTCACAACTGCCTCGACAAATGGGCAGGCACACACGTGGATGCTCAGCCCGCCTTCCACTGGGAAGGCGAGGAAGGAGCGGTTCGCACGGTCACCTATCGCGAGCTTCGCGAAGAGGTGAACCGATGCGCCAACGCGCTGCGTGAGCTCGCCATCACGAAAGGCGACCGGGTCGCCCTGTTCATGCCGATGTGTCCGGAGCTCATCGCGGCGTTCTTCGCCATCATCAAGATCGGCGGGCTGGTCCTCCCTCTCTTCTCCGGCTACGGCGCTGACGCCGTCGCCACGCGCCTGCGTGATGCGGACGTCAGCCTGGTGATCGTCGCTGACGGGTTCTGGCGCCGTGGTCAGCCGGTAGCGATGAAAGCGGTTGCCGACGAAGCGATCGCCGCCGTGACTTCCGTTCGCCAGGTCCTCGTCGTCTCGAGGCTCGGCACCGCAGTGCCGCTGACCTCAGGGCGCGATCAACGCTGGAGCGATGTCGTGCCGCGGCAGTCCGATCGCTGCGACACGCTGCGGACGGACGCCGATGATCCGCTCATGATCATCTACACCTCCGGGACGACGGGACGACCGAAAGGCGCTGTACACACTCACTGCGGATTCCCGATCAAGGCGGCCCAGGATCTTGCCCACTGCTTCGACGTGCACGCGGGCGAGACGATGTACTGGATCAGCGATATCGGCTGGATGATGGGACCGTGGGAGTTGTTCGGGATGCTCCTGCTTGGCGGCACGTTCGTGATCTATGACGGTGCGCTCGACTTCCCTGGCCCGGATCGTCTCTGGTCGATGGTCGAACGGCATCGTGTGAACACCCTCGGTGTATCGCCGACGCTGATTCGATCGCTGATGAAACATGGCGAGGAACCAGTACGCCGTCACGATCTGTCCTCGCTGCGAATCCTCGGATCGACGGGCGAGCCCTGGAACCCCGAATCCTGGCGCTGGCTCTTCGACGTCGTCGGCCACGAACGGCTGCCGATCATCAACTACTCTGGAGGCACCGAGGTGTCGGGCGGCCTCGTCGCGGCCAACGTGCTCACGCCATTGAAACCGGCCGCCTTTGCGGGTCCGCCTCCAGGAATCGCCGCCGACGTCGTTGACGATCAGGGCCGCGGCGTCCGGAATCAGGTCGGCGAACTGGTCGTGCGCGCACCATGGATCGGCATGACGCGCGGGTTCTGGCGGGATCCCGAACGCTACGAGCAGACCTACTGGTCGCGGTTCCCCGATGTCTGGGTACACGGCGACTGGGCGGCGATCGACTCCGACGGCCTCTGGTACATCCTCGGACGCTCCGACGACACGATCAAAATCGCCGGCAAGCGGCTCGGTCCGGCGGAGGTCGAGTCCGTGCTCGTCGAGCATCCGGCAATCCTCGAGTCTGCCGCGATCGGTGTTCCCGATCCGGCCAAAGGCCAGGCACTCGTCTGCTTCTGCGTGCTGCGTCCGGGACAGACAGCATCGTCGGAACTTGCCGGCGCCCTCAAGGCACTCGTGGCCGAACGCCTCGGCAAGCCGCTGCGTCCTGCTGCGATCGAATTCGTGACGGACCTTCCCAAGACGCGAAATGCGAAAGTGATGCGCCGGGTGATTCGGTCTGCCTACCTTGGCGATCCTCCCGGAGATTTGTCCGCCCTCGAGAACCCGCAAGCGGTCGATGCGATCAGAGATCGCGCACGGCAACCACCGCGCTAACCGGCAGCGAACCGTAAATGTGCGGAAACAGTTCGACTCCCCCGCTCAGATTCTCGTCGACGATCGGAGACTGAACGACCGCGCGGTTGATCTCCAGCAGGACCAATCCGCTCCGTCCGTTGAAATGGCGACGTCGCGTGGCGTCGACCTGCTGATCGTACGAGCAGTGAATGAACCCTTCGCGCGCGAAGGCGGCCGGCCGATACTCGCCCGTCGGTATCGCCGCCTCCCACTCCGCCCGGCTGGTGATGTGGAAAATGGCGTCGGCAGCCATGTCTACAGAACAGCCTTCGCGGTATTGAGGCCCTTGACGATGCGGCGAACCATGGCGCGGGGGGCGAGCCGCACCAGCCATGTCCCGCGGCGATTCGCCGCGCCCGGCACAATCACCGCCTCACCCGCCATCCATCCTTCGTAACCGGCGCGCGCGACCGTTTCTGCGTCCATCACGCGGCCGCGGAACAGCGGTGTGCCCTGCATGTCGGCACGCGCAGCGAACTCACTGTGCGTCGGACCCGGGCAGAGGCAACTGATCTTCACGCCGCGTCCCGCCAGTTCCTCGGTGATCGCCTCGGTGAACGACAGCACGTACGCCTTGGTCGCGTAGTAGACCGCCATCAACGGGCCGGGCTGAAATGCCGCGGTCGACGCGACGTTCAGGATCCCTCCTGACCGGCGCTCGAGCATGCCTGGCAGCAGCCGCCGCGTGAGCTCGGTCAGCGTGGTCACATTCAACTGGATCATCTCGAGCTGGCGATCGAGCGGCAGCGCCGAGAATTCGCCCTGGAGCCCGAACCCGGCGTTGTTGACGGCGACGTCAACCTGGATACCCCGCCGCTGGACCTCGTCGGCGAGCGCAGTGCCAGCACCCTGACCTGCGAGATCCATCGCGACCAGGTGCACCCGGCCCTTGATCTCCCGCGAGACGTCGCGAAGCGCCTCCTCACGGCGCGCCACCAGCACCACGTCGAACCCGTGCGCGGCGAACTCGCGCGCCAGGGCTCGCCCGATTCCGCTCGACGCGCCGGTGACAAGTGCTGCTTGATTCATGAGCACACCCCAGGGGCGGTATCGCCGTATCGCGAGACGGCCTGATGCTAGTCGCGGCCCTTCATCAACTCGGCCCGCCAATGGGCCGCGTCGTCGAAGATCGCTTCGATCTTCTCACCGCGGGTGAGATCGGCACGGAGGGCGGTCAGTCGATCGATCAGCAGGTCGAGCGCCTGCCCGATCGTGTCGGCATTGCTCGCGCAGATGTCTTTCCACACCGAGGCGGGACTGGATGCCAGTCTCGTGGTGTCGACGAGACCGCGCCCCGCGAGTCGAAATCCCGTTCCGGCCTCGCGGCCGACCACTTCCATCACGGCGCTGGCCGCCAACTGTGGCAGGTGACTGAGGTACGCCATCAGCCGATCGTGCTCTGGCGCGTCGAGCCGTGTGGTCCGCGCGCCGATGCCACCGGCAAAGCGCTCCAGCGTCGCCACGGCCTGCGGCGGCGTCGTCGGATCCGGCGTGAAGATCCACGGACGCCCGGCAAAGAGATCCGGACGAGCGAAGCCGAATCCGCCGCGTTCGGCGCCGCCAATCGGATGACCGCCGACAAACGCAAAGGAGGGCCTCAGGTTCCGTGCCGCCTCGACGATGTCGCGCTTCGTGCCGCCGACGTCGGTGACAATCGCGCGGCCGAGGCCGGCCCGAATCGAAGCAAGGTCGTTGAGGAGCTGGATGTTCTGATGGACCGGCGCCGCCAGAATGATCAGATCTGGTTCATCGAGGTCTCGAACGGACGCGACGGATCGATCGATCGCGCCGCTTCCCGTCGCGTGCGCGAGCACGGACGGGTGATCGACGCCGATGATCCGAATCGACGGCCACCGCTCGCGAACGGCCAGCGCGATCGATCCGCCGATCAGGCCGAGGCCGGCGATGGCGATCGTCTGAAAGAAAGGTTCGTCTGAAGAGGGCATGGTCAACCCCCAACTACGCAACTCCGAACTCCACACACCGTCTCGGTGTCGCAGGAGTTGGGAGTTGGCAGTGTGGGACTTGGGAGTTGGAAGTTCCTACCGAGCCCATCCCCGGCGCGCCACCGGCTCGAGGCAGATGCTGCGGCCGATGGCCGGTGCAATGATCCGGAGTTCCGCCATCAGTCGATCGAACTGCGACGGGAACATCGACTGTGCGCCGTCGCTGAGCGCGTGGTCGGGATCGTTGTGCACCTCGATGATGAGGCCGTCCGCTCCCGCGGCGACCGCGGCACGTGCGAGCTGGGCGACCATGTCCCGCCGGCCGGCGCCGTGACTCGGGTCCGCGATGATCGGCAGATGGCTCAACTTCTTGATCACCGGGATCGCCGAGATGTCGAACGTGTTGCGCGTGGCGGTTTCGAACGTACGGATGCCACGCTCGCACAACATCACGTCGTTGTTGCCGCCGGACAGGATGTACTCGGCCGACAGCAGCCACTCTTCGATCGTGGCCGACAGCCCGCGCTTCAACATCACCGGCTTGTGCGCATGACCGAGCTCGCGCAGCAGCGTGTAGTTCTGCATGTTGCGCGCGCCGACCTGGAAGACGTCGCAATAGCGGTCGATCAGCTCGATCTGGCTGACGTCCATCACTTCGGAGATCAGCTTCAGGTTGTGCGCATCTGCGGCGGTACGCAGCATCTTCAGGCCCTTTTCGCCATGGCCCTGGAATGCATACGGCGAGCTGCGCGGCTTGAAGGCGCCGCCACGGAGCACCTTGGCGCCGGCGCGCTTGACCGCCGCCGCCGAGGCCATCACCTGTTCCTCGGTCTCGGCCGAGCACGGACCGGCCATGACGATCACCTCGTCGCCGCCGATCCGGACATCGTCCATCGTGATGATCGTGTCCTCCGGCTTGAAGGTGCGGCTCGCCCGCTTGTACGGCTCGCTGATGCGCAGCACTTCATGGACGCCATCGAGCAGCTCGATCAGGTCCTTATCCACCTTGTGCGCGCCGACGACGCCCAGCACGGTGCGGGTGGCACCCGACGAGCGGTGCACATCCATCCCGAGCTCGATCAGGCGGGCAATCACCGCGTCGATCTGTGCCTCGGTGGCGCGTTCCTTCATTACGACGACCATGACACTACTCTCCTGCTTCCAGATTCTCGCGGCGGTCGCTCGCCACACGCTCGGCGCGGCGCGCCTCGTCGATGATGCGTTCGAAGATCCGTACGACGGCTTCCGCCGTCAGCGGCCCCGACAGCTCGGTCGCCGCCTGTTTGACTTTGGCCAACACCAGGGACTCGCGTTCCGGCTGATAGATCGGAAGGCCGGCCTCGTGCTTCATGCGGCCCACTTCCACCGCGCAGGCGACGCGAACGTTGAGGAGGCGCACCAGCTGATCGTCGATGACGTCGATCCGGTTCCGCAGTTCCTCGATGCTCAGGACTTCAGCCAACGCACATACTCCTCTACCCTGGTGTCCAGGTCGCCGCGCGCTCCCGCCTCGGCAATCACGTTGACGAGCGCGCTGCCGACGACGGCGGCGTCGGCCCACCGGCCGACCGCGCGCACATGTTCTGGTTTCGAGATCCCGAAGCCGAGAGCGACCGGCAGGTCGCTGACCGCACGGATCCGCGCCACCATCTCCTCCGCACCTTCGGCGAGCTGGTCGCGGACGCCCGTCACGCCGAGACGCGAGATCGCATACAGAAAGCCCGAGCCGAGTGCCGCGGCCTTTCGTAACCGTGCGTCGGTGGTCGTCGGGCTGAGCAGGAGAATTGTATCAATCCCCCGCGACGCGAGCAGGTTGCGGAAGCCGTCGGCTTCTTCGATCGGCAGGTCGAGGACGAGCACGCCATCCACGCCCGCCTGCTGCGCCAGATCGGCAAAGCGTTCGGCCCCCAGCCGGAGAATCGGGTTGGCGTAGCTGAAAATCACGACGCCGGGCTTCAGCTCCGGACGAACCGTCCGAACCAGATCGAGCACGCCTTTCAGCGTCGTCCCGGCCGTGAGCGCCCGCTCGGTGGCCCGCTGAATGACCGGACCATCGGCCAGCGGGTCGGAAAACGGGACGCCCACTTCGATGACGTCGGCACCGGCCCGATCGAGCGCGCGCAGGATACCGGCGGTCCGCGCCAGATCGGGATCCCCCGCGGTGATGTAGGTGACCAGGCCCGGCCGCTGCTCCTGGCGACTGCGCGCGAACGCATCGCTCAACCGACTTCGCACGTCACTTCTCGCTTCACTCCCCACGTCCAGCTCCACCCGTCACGTCGCACTTCGACCTGCTCACTTCGCGAGCGCCTCGATCACGCTCTGGACATCCTTGTCGCCGCGGCCCGAGAGGTTCACGAGCATGACGCTGCCGTCCTTCAGCTCCTTCGCCAGTTGCATCGCATACGACACGGCGTGCGACGATTCGAGTGCCGGAATGATCCCCTCGAGCCGAGACAGTGCCTTGAATCCCGCGAGCGCTTCGGCGTCCGTCTGATACGCGTATTCGGTGCGACCGATGTCGCGAAGCCACGCGTGCTCGGGACCAACCGCGGCGTAGTCGAGGCCCGCGGAGATCGAGTGCGTGAGCTCGATGTTCCCGTCGGCGTCCTGCAGGATGTGCGTGCGTGTTCCCTGCAGGACGCCGACGCTGCCGCCGGCAAACCGCGCGGCGTGACGACCCGGCGCGATCTTTTCTCCGCCCGCCTCGACGCCGATCAGGCGCACGTCCTTGTCCTCGATGAACCCGTCGAAGATGCCGATCGCATTGCTCCCGCCGCCGACGCACGCGACGACGACGTCGGGAAGGCGTCCGGCCTGTTCGAGGATCTGCTGCCGCGCCTCACGGCCGATGACCGCCTGGAATTCGCGGACCATCAGTGGATACGGATGCGGCCCGAGCGCTGAACCCAGCAGGTAGTACGTGTCGTTGACGTTGGCGACCCAGTCGCGCATCGCCTCATTGATCGCGTCCTTGAGCGTCCTGCTGCCGGCATCCACGCCATGGACGGTGGCCCCGAGCAACTGCATCCGCACCACGTTCAACGCCTGGCGCCGCATGTCCTCGGTGCCCATGTAGACCCGGCATTCGAGGCCGAGCAAGGCGCACGCGGTCGCCGTGGCCACCCCATGCTGTCCCGCGCCGGTCTCCGCGACGATGCGCTGTTTGCCCATGCGGCGCGCGAGCAGCGCCTGTCCGAGCGCGTTGTTGATCTTGTGGGCGCCGGTGTGCGTCAGGTCCTCCCGCTTAAGGAAGATCCGGAGACCTCGCTGCCGATCTGTCACAGGCGGAGTCGGACCTTTATCGTCCGACTGTGACAGTGCGCCTGATACCAGTCTCCGGGTCTCATAGAGAGGAGTGGGCCGCCCGACATAGTTCCGGAGCAACTCGTCGAGTTCCGCCTGAAAGGCAGGGTCCTGCCGCGCGGCCAGGTAGCCGGCAGTGAGCTCCTCGATGGGGGCGACCAGCGTTTCAGGAACGAAGCGTCCGCCATAGTCGCCGAAGTAGCCGCGCGCGTCCGGATCGCGCCGGCCGAAGATCGGCTTCGCGTCAGTGCTTGTTGCAGTGGTCATTTGGCCCTACGTTCAAAGGCGTCGCGCGCGTTCGCGAGAAAGCGCGTCACCTTCGCGAAATTCTTTGCTCCCGGCGCGTCCTCGACGCCGGACGACACGTCGACGCCGTACGGATTCACCATGGCGATGGCGTCACCGACGTTCTCCGGCGTCAGGCCGCCGGCAAGGATCACGCGACGCCGCCGCGCCAGGTTCGCGACCGGCGACCAGTCCACCGTGATCCCCGTCCCCCCACGGCGCTCGCGGTCCG
The DNA here is from genome assembly GCA_035496255.1 of Vicinamibacterales bacterium. GTDB lineage: Bacteria > Acidobacteriota > Vicinamibacteria > Vicinamibacterales > UBA2999 > Gp6-AA40. Next base: position 34,368 of record DATJEU010000060.1, on the reverse strand, counting down.
CGGCATCGAGCAGCAGCGGCGTTCCTGCCGGCCACGCTGCCATGACATCCTCCGCGTCAATCAACGTCATCGACCGGAAGATCGGATGGCTGATCGCGTCCGAGTACGCCGGCGGCTCGTCGCCGTGCAGCTGAACGACGTCGAGGTGTGCCGCCGCGACGATGGCACGGATGCTGTCGATCGGTTCATTCACGAATACGCCGACCTTCGTCACCGCGGAGGGCAGCGCCGCGGTGATCTCCGCCGCCCGTTCCGGCGTGATGTAGCGCGGACTGCGCGGCCAGAACACGAACCCGATGGCCGTTGCGCCCTCCCGTGTCGCGTGCAGCGCGTCGGTCAGCCGCGTCATCCCGCAAATCTTCAGGACCATGAGGTTAAAGACCGACGAATCGACGAATGGACGGATTTGGAGACGCGGCGCGCAAGGCCGATCAATTCGTCAATCCGTAAACTCGTCATGTCGTCAATTTCCGTGACCCGATCAGCGCCCGCAGGGCGCGTGCCGGGTCCTGATCCGTCATGAAGCGCTCGCCGATCAGAAACGCCCGATAACCAGCGGCCGACAACGCCTCGAGGTCCTCGTGCGACCGTAGCCCGCTCTCGCTGACCCCAATCACGTCCTTCGGGATCCGTTCAACCAGCCGGTACGAGGCCTGCGTATCCACCGTCAGCGTGCGCAGGTTCCGGTTGTTGACGCCAATCACCCGCGCGCCCGCATCGATCGCGCGCGTCAACTCATCCTCGTCATGCACTTCGACCAGCGCCGCCAGGCCGAGATCCCATGCGCGCCGTTGCAGGCGCACCAGCTCCGTCTGTGCGAGCGCCGCCACGATCAACAGGATGGCGTCGGCGCCCTGCGCCCGCGCTTCGAAGATCTGGTACTCGTCGACGACAAAGTCCTTGCGTAAGAGCGGCAGAGTCACGGCGCGGCGAACGGCGGCGAGGTGCTCGAGCGATCCGTCGAAGAATGTCGGTTCGGTCAGCACCGAGATCGCTGCGGCGCCACCGGCCTCATACGCCCTGGCGATCGCGACCGGATCGTAGGTCTCAGCGAGGACGCCCTTCGACGGCGATCGCCGCTTGCACTCGGCGATCACATTGACGCGGCCGGCGGCTCCGAGATTCGCTTCGAACCGGGCGCCCTGTGGCGCCATGGCCATCGCCCGTTGCTCGAGCGCCGCCAGCGGCTCGGCCTCACGCCGCACCTCGGTGATGCGTTCGGTGGCCGCGATGATCGTTTTCAGCAGGTCCGGCCTGCCCTGCCCGGAGTTCACGCGATCACCTCTGCCCCGGCTTGCGAGCTTCGCACCATGCGGTCGAGGGTGGCGCGCGCGGCTCCCGAATCGATCGCGCGCACCGCCATCTCGATGCCGTCGCGGATCGACTCGGCACGGCCGGCAACGAACAAGCCTGCCGCCGCATTGAGGACGACCACCCGGCGGGCAGCGCCATGCTCGCCTCCGAGGATCGTCAGGATGATCGCCGCGTTGCGTTCCGCGTCGCCGCCTTTCAGTTCCGCGGGCGCGGCTTTCGTCATGCCAAAGTCCGACGGGTGAATGTAGAACGTGCGGACAGAGCCGTCGCGGGCCTCGGACACCTTCGTGTAACCGGTGGTGGAGATTTCGTCGATGCCGTCGGCGCCGTGCACGACCCACGCACGCTCGGACCCGAGGAGCAGCAGGGCGCGCGCCAGCAGTTCGGTCAGCTCCGACCTGGGCACGCCGACGATCTGTCTCGTGGCACCGGCTGGATTGGTCAGCGGTCCGAGCAGATTGAACGCGGTCCGGATCCCGAGCTCGCGCCGCACCGGGCCGGCATGTTTCATCGAGGGATGGAACGTCGGCGCGAAGAAGAAGGCGATGCCGGCGTCACGCAGGCTCCGCTCCACCACTGCCGGCGCCGCGGTGATGTTGACGCCGAGCGTTTCGAAGACGTCGGCGCTGCCGCACTGGCTGGAGACCGATCGGTTGCCGTGCTTCGCGACCTTGACCCCGCACGCGGCAACGACAATCGCCGCGGCCGACGAGATGTTGAACGTCCCCGATCGATCGCCACCCGTACCACAGGTATCGAACACGTCGGCGATCGGCGCCGACAGCGTGATCGAGTGGGCGCGCATCGCTCGGGCGAAGCCGACGATCTCGGCCGGCCGCTCGCCCTTCATCACCAGCGCCGTCAGCAGCGACGCGAGCGCCGTCGGCAGCGCCTGCCCGCTCATCACCCGGTCCATCGCCGCGGCGGCTTCCTCCGCGGTGAGGTCTTCGTGGCCAACAACGCGTTCGATCAGTGGCGTGAACATCACAGGTCCAGGAAGTTGCGCAGGATGCGGCGCCCCTCTTCGGTGAGGACCGATTCCGGGTGGAACTGCACGCCGTGCACGGGATAGGTCTTGTGGCGCACCGCCATGATCGTCCCGTCTTCCTTCGTCCGCGCCGACACCTCGAGCGCGGCCGGCACCGAGTCGGCGGCAATCACCAGCGAGTGGTACCGGCCGGCCTCGAACGGTGCCGTGATCCCCGCGAACACACCGCGCCCGTCATGGACGACCGTCGACGTCTTGCCGTGCATCGGCGCCGCCGCCCGCGTCACGGTACCGCCGTACACCATGCCGATCGCCTGGTGTCCCAGACAGACGCCGAGAATCGGCGTCGCCGGGCCGAAGCGCCGGATCACGTCAGGCGTGATGCCGGCGTTCTCGGGCCGGCCCGGTCCCGGCGAAATCAGGATCTGATCGGGCGCCATCGTTTCGATTTCGCCGATCGTCACCTCATTGTTGCGGCGGACGCGCACGTCGGCGCCGAACTCGCCGAGGTACTGCACCAGGTTGTAGGTAAACGAGTCGTAGTTGTCGATGACTAAAATCATTCAGGAAGTCCTAAAGTCCTGCCTGCGCGAGCTCCAGGGCTCGAATCACCGCCCGCGCCTTGTCGCGCGTCTCTTCGTACTCGGCCGCGGGATTCGAGTCGGCGACGATCCCGGCACCGGCCTGCACGAACGCGTGCCCGTTCTCGATCACGACCGTACGAATCGTGATGCAGAAATCCAGGTTGCCGGCGAAGTCGAGATACCCGACAGCGCCAGCGTAAACCCCGCGCCGGCGATTCTCCAGTTCCGCGATGATCTCCATCGCCCGCACCTTCGGCGCACCGGACACGGTTCCGGCCGGGAAGCACGCGACCAGCGCGTCGAGCCGATCGTGACGGTCGTCCAGCCGGCCTTCGACGATCGACACCAGGTGCATCACGTGGGAGTAGCGCTCCAGCGTCATGTAGGTCGGTACCCGCACTGTGCCGTAGGCCGAGACGCGCCCGAGATCGTTGCGTCCGAGATCCACGAGCATCACGTGCTCCGCGCGTTCTTTTTCGTTGCGTTTCAATTCCTCGGCAAGCCGCATGTCCTCCTCATCGCTGCGGCCACGCGGCCGCGTGCCGGCGATGGGATGCGTCTGGATTTTGTGGCCCTCCACCCGGACCAGCATCTCCGGTGACGAGCCGACGATCGAGCGGGTGCCGACACGCAGGAAGTACATGTACGGCGACGGATTGACGTGTCGCAGCGCGCGGTAAACGGTCAGCGGATCGGCGTCGATCCTGGCCTGGAAGCGCTGTGACAGGACGACCTGATAGATGTCGCCGGCGGCGATGTATTCCTTCGCCGTCCGCACCATCTCCTCGAATGCCTCGCGGCTGACGTTTGACGTCACCTCGAGCGCCGCGGCGTCCGACTGCTGCGGCTTGGACAGTGTCCGCTCGAGCTCCCGCTCGACGAACGCGATCTTTGCGCACGCGAACTGGTAGAGCGAATCGAGATCCTCGTCGCCGCTGATCCTGGCGTTGGCGATGATCAGAATCCGATGCCGGACATGATCGAAGGCCAGCACCGTGTCGAACAGCATGAATCCCGCTTCCTCGTCGACGGCATCGGTCTTCTGCAGTGTGACCGGCTCGAACCAGGCGGCCGCGTCGTAGCCGAGATAGCCGACGGCGCCACCGGTGAAACGCGGCAACCCGGGAACGAACGGGGCATGAAACCCGGCCATCAGCTCGCGGACGGTGGGAATGAAGGCCTGCTCGGATTCCGTGACCTCTCCCGCCCGTTCGATGATCGTCTTGCCACCGCGCGAGCGGAGGATGAGGAACGGATCCTTGCCGAGGAAGGAATATCGCCCGACCTGCTCGCCCCCTTCCACCGACTCGAGGAGGAACGCGTAGTCGGAGTGCTCCGCGATCTTCAGGAATGCGGAGACCGGCGTCAGCAGGTCCGCCATGATTTCCTTGTAGACCGGGACGAACGTCCCACGCTGGGCCAGATCCTTGAATTCTTCGAACGTTGTCAATCGCATAACCGTGTCCGTGCTGCCTGTTCCATCACTCCCGCCGGCGCTGGTTGGCCGGTCCACCAGGCAAACTGCCGCTCCGCCTGCGCGATCAGCATCGGCAGGCCGTCCAGCGCGAGGCAACCGGCCGCGCGTGCCTCGGCAACGAGGCGTGACGCGCCACGACCGTAGGTGAGGTCGTAGACCATCAGTCCGTTGAACGGACCGCCGGGCAGCGGCGAGTCAGCGCGCAGATCGCCGCCCCCAAGCGGCGTACAGTTGACGAGCAGATCCCAACTGTCAGGTTCGATCGGCCACGGTCCCGCGGCGACGCCGAGATCGCCAACCAGCCCGTCCACCTGTTCGCGCCGCCGCGCGTGCACCATGACGCGGGCGCCGCGAGCCAGGAGCGCAACGATCACCGCGCGCGCCGAGCCTCCCGCGCCCAGGACCGACACGCGCGACCCGGACAGGTCACCTGGATAGATCGCGTCCAACGGCGCAAGAAACCCGGTCACGTCGGTGTTGGTGGCTTCCCATCCGCGCACGCCGTCATGGGCGATCCGCCGCAGCGTGTTCGTGGCGCCGACGGTCCGCGTGAGATCGTCAGCGCGCAGCGCTGCCGCGAACGCGTCGAGCTTGAATGGGATCGTCACGCTTGCGCCCGTTATGTCCATCGCCTCGGCGTATTCGAGAAAGTCGGTAAAGTCGGCCGGACGCAGCGGCACATACACTGCGTCGATTCCCGCGGCGGCGAACGCCGCGTTGTGCATCACCGGCGAGAGCGAGTGCATGGCGTTCGTGCTGATGACCCCGAACAGCCGCGTGTCGCCGCCAACGCGTCTGAATCCGTAGTCGTCCACCATCCGTGAGGCCGGGACTTGTCCCGGGGCCACCGCGTGGCCCGCATACGTCCATCGCGATCCGTAACGCGCGGCGAGGAGCCGCGACGAAAACCCGGCATCGCCCATGCCGATGACGACGGCATTCCCGTCACGGGCGATGTCGATGAGTGCCAGGGTTTCAGTCAGCCGCCGGACCGCGACCGCAATCTTGATCGTCTTCGCGCCGGTCGTGCGCATCGCCCGCGCGCGCGCCGCGAGGTCATCCGGCACCCCCATGAAATCGTGCGACGAGAGCACGACACGCTCGGGCGCCCGGGCCACCAGATCGCCGAACTCCGCGCGCCACTCGATGTCCACGAACTCCGCGCCGAGGTCCAGCGCCTGGTGCAGAATCCGGCGACGCTCGTCTTCGCTGCCCTCGAACCGCCCGCCCTCCCACTTCGGCCGGCAGGTGACCACCGCGGGTCGCGGCCGGGCGGCCAGCGCCTGCGCCACGTCGATGTCCGCCACGCCGTCGAGGCGGAGCTCGACCATGTCGGCGACGGTCGCCGCGTCGCGGGCGCGGACAAGGTCCGCCATGGACGTGGCGGTCACGGTTTCACACAACATGGAGTTCACATCGACACGCTGGGCAATAGATCCCCGGTAAACGCAAAAAGCGCCTCTCCAACCGTGCGGCTGAAGAGGCGCTTGGGTCTTGCTCGAAACCTGGTCGCGTTCTAGACGCTGGCCGCCGCCCCTTCAGTCGCAGTCCGGTACCACCACCAATAGCTGGCGTTGGTAAACGACACGAAGCGGCCGAACGAGTGCGACGACATCAGCGTGAAATCACAGCGACAGTACCAAGCCCCGGCTCGACTGTCAACCGTAAATCGCTGGCGAACTTGCGGTTTACTGCGCTTGCCCGTATCTTCACCCAGTACAATTCGTATGAAGATGCGTCTGTTCGCCAGCGCCTGCGCCCTGCTGGTCTTCGTCGCGGCCGGGCTCACGGCCCAGTCGAAGACCTTCCCTGTCGACGAACTCAAGCCCGGCATGGTCGGCGTTGGACGAACCGTGTTCGAGGGCGACACGCTCGAAGACTTCAAGGTCACGATCCTGGGCGTCCTGCGCAATTCGATCGGACCGCGCCGCGATCTGATTCTGGCCAGGCTCGAAGGCGGTCCGCTCGCCAAGACGGGCGTGATCGCCGGCATGAGCGGCAGCCCGGTGTACATCGACGGCCGGCTGGTCGGCGCCGTCTCGTACTCACTCGGACAGTTTTCCACCGAACCGCTCGCGGGGATTACCCCGATCGCGGAGATGGTGGACGCGACCATGCTGGCGGCGCCGCGCAGGCAGGCGACGAAGGTGGACGTGCCGTTTCCGCTGACGCAGGAAGGCTTGCGCAACTCGCTGCGTCAGGCGTTTGCGTGGGTGCGTCCCTTCGCGGAGAGCCCCAACGACATCCAGGTGCTCGGTGGCGCGTCCGTGGATCGCGGTCTCGGATCGCTGTTGCGGCCGATCGCCACACCGCTGACGCTGGGCGGCTTCGACAGCGGCGTCATCGATCCGCTCGCGTCCGCGTTCCGCGATCAGGGCTTCGTGCCGATGATGGCCGGCGCGGTGCAATCACCGCAGGCGGCGAATACGTCGGCGCCACTCAAGCCGGGCGATCCGATTGGCGTGCTGCTCATGAGTGGCGACAACGAGGTGGGCGCCACCGGCACCGTCACCGACGTTGACGGCGACAAGGTCTACGCCTTCGGGCACCCCTTCTACGGCCTCGGTCCGACGCAGTTCCCGATGACCCGGGCGTACGTCCACGCGATCCTCCCGAGCCTGTCGAACTCGATGAAGATCGCGAGCACGGGTCAGGTGATCGGTACGTTCTCGCAGGATCGGGCGACCGCCATCGCCGGGACACTCGGCCGCGGCCCCGCAATGATTCCGATCAACCTGCGGCTGAAGTCGGACCGCGGCACGGTCAGGGACTTCAAGATGGCGATGGTCAACGACCAGTTGTTCACGCCGCTGCTCGCGTATCTCTCCATCCTCAATACGTTGCAATCCTACGAGCGCCAGAACGGCGTCGCCAGCTACGAGGTCAAGGGCACGGCGACGGTGAAGAATTTCGGGAACCTGACGTTCGAAGATCTCTTCTCCGGCGAACAGCCTTCCGCCTCGGCATCGGCGTACGTGGTCGCGCCGCTGAATTTCCTGCTCCGCAATTCGTTCGAAGACATCGAATTCGAAGGGCTCAATCTCGAAATCGACGCCAGCGAGCAGCCGCGCAGCGCGGTGCTCGAGCGTGTGTGGATCGACGGCGCCCACCCCAAGCCGGGATCGACGGTCAACCTCAAGGTGCTGCTCCGCTCGTATCGCGGTGAGGAAACCACCAAGACGCTGCCGATTCAGATTCCGCCGCAGGCGCGCGGCTCGATTTCAGTGATGGTCGCCGACGCGTCGCGTCTCTCGCAGTTCGAAGCGCGCGAACTGCAGGTGCAGCCGACGCAGACGCGCGGCGTCCCCCAGATGATCCAGGTGCTCAACAGCGCCCGGCGGAACAACCGCCTCTACGTGCGCCTCGTGACCCGCGACGGTGGCGCCGTCGTCAAGGGCGAGTCGCTCGCCGCGCTGCCGCCGTCGGTGCTGGCCGTCATGGAGTCCGACCGGGACGGCGGCAGCTTCCGGGCGCTCGACAGCGCGCTGCTCGGCGAGTGGGAAATCCCGTCGGATCAAGCCGTCACCGGCTCGCGCACGCTGACCATTCCGCTCCAGGAAGACTGAGGCCCTGCGCGCGATCAGCAGGGGTTTACACTAAGCCCATGCTGCATCGATTGCGCGTGGCCGCGGCCGCGCTGCTCATGACGTTCGCCGCGAGCGTGGTCGCCAGGGCCGCGCTTCCCACCTTCTGGCAGGTCTCCACCGAGGCCGAATTCCTCAAAGGCGAAGTCGAGAACCTCTCGATCGACAGCTACGGCCGCCTGACCCTCGGCCCCGCCACCACGCCGCTCTACGAATCAAACGCGCCGTTTCTCTGGACGCTGCTGGCGGCTCCCGACGGCAACATCTACGCGGGCAGCGGCAACGAAGGCCAGGTGTTCCGGATCACGCCCGACGGCAAGTCGTCCGTGTTCTTCGACAGCGCGGAGCTCGAGGTGCATGCGCTCGCGGCCGCTCCCGGCGGCGGCCTCTACGTCGCCACGTCGCCAGACGGGAAGATCTACAAGCTCGACGCAGCGGGCAAGGCGACGACGTTTTTCGACCCGCCGGATCGGTATATCTGGAGTCTCGCGATCGATCGCAGCGGCAACGTCTTCGCGGCGACCGGTGACAAGGGTGTGATCTACAAGATCGCTCCCGACGGCAAGGGTGCGCCCTTTTACCAGACCAAGGCGACCAACGCCGTCTCGCTCGCGTTCGACGGACGCGGCCGGCTGCTGGCGGGAACCGAATCGCCCGGTCGGGTCTTCCAGATCGATCCGTCAGGAAAGCCGTTCGTCCTGCTGGACTCGAACTACAACGAAATCCACCAGCTGCGGGTCGACGCCAACGGTGTGATCTACGCTGCGGCCGTCCGCGGCCGCGCCGAGGCGCCCGCCCAGTCATCGCAGCCGGACCAGCCTGCCGACACCTCGACGCAGACTCCGATCGCCTCCGTCTCGACCGAGATCACGGCCATTGCGATTGTGGACTCGACTGCCGTCTCCGGCACCAGCAGCGGCGCGCCGGCGCCAACGACACCACGCACGCCTGGTGCCGGCGCCATTTATCGAATTTCGAGCGACGGAACCTCGGACATCGTCTGGGAATCACATGACGACTCGCCGTACGACATCGCGTTCGAGCCTGGCGGTAGCCTGCTGGTGGCCACCGGCAACAAGGGGAAGATCTACCGGCTCTCCGGCGATCCCTATCAGCCGACGCTCGTCACCCGCGCGAACGCCGAACAGGTGACGACGCTGGGCCTCGCGCGGGATGGCCGCGTGGTGTTTGCGACATCCAATCCCGGAAAGGTCTTCCGGCTGTCGGCGGACCGCGCCGATCGCGGTACCTACACGTCCGACGTGCGTGACGCCACGACAGTCGCCGCCTGGGGCGCGCTCAAGTGGCAGGCAGCCGTCCCATCGGGCACGAAGGTCGAAATCGAAACGCGATCGGGCAACACACGCACGCCGGACGAGACCTGGAGCGACTGGAGTGCGCCATACACCGCGTCAGAGGGCAGCGCCATCACCAGCCCCCGCGCCCGCTTCCTGCAGTGGCGTGCGGTCTTCACCGGCGCCAGGAACGAGGCGCCGCTGCTGACCTCGGTGACTGCGGCGTATCTGCCGCGCAACCTGCGGCCGCGCGTCACGTCGATCACGATTCATCCGCCGGGCACCGTCTTCCAGCGACCCTTCCCCACCGATCCCGAAATTGCCGGCTTCGAGGGAGACACCCCCGATCGACGCGCAACCGCACAAGCGCAGGGCAACCCGAACAACACCGCGGCGAACATCGGACGCCGGGGCTATGAAAAGGGGCTGCTGACGTTCGTGTGGCACGCGGAAGACGACAACAAGGACGAACTCTCGTACGAAGTCCAGTACCGCCGCGAGGGTGAGACGTCGTGGAAGGTCCTCAAGCGCGGGCTGACCGACCCGATCCTCGTCTGGGACACGACGTCCGTACCGAACGGCCGCTACATCCTGCGGGTGGTTGCTTCGGATGCGCCGTCGAATTCACCGAGCACGGCGTTGACCGGCCTGATGGAAAGCACAGCGTTCGAAATCGACAACGCGCCGCCGATCATCACGGTGACCTCTGTGCGCCGCGACGGCAACCGAACGATCATCGATTTCGACGTCCGCGACGAACAGTCAGCCGTGCAGAAGGCAGACTACTCCCTCGACGGCAACCGGTGGCAGACGATCTATCCGAAGGATGGGATCGCCGATTCGCGATTCGAACGGTACGAACTGGTGCTTGAGGGAGACACGGCCCGCGGAGTGATCGTGCGGGCGACCGATGCGCTCAACAATGTCTCGAGCGCGAGTGCCGAGATGCCGACGCCGCCGGCACCGTCAGGCCGTCGGTAGATTGCCGTCGATCGAAGAAACGACGCCGTTGGGCTCCTGCGGCGGAGGCTTCGGAGCCTCGCGCTTGCGGGCGGTAACCGGGGCCACGACGTTCACGACGTCGGTGTCGTGCGCTGACGCCTTCACGGTCGTGCGCGCAATCAACCAGACCATGTTGACGGCGACCTTGCGCCCGCTCAACGCCTGCGCCGGCTCGAACCGTGACTGTTTCAACTGGTGCTGCAGATCGTCCACCTCGCGCTGGTGCGCGAACCGATCGTGCGCGACGAGCGATACCTCACGCTGAGACAGCAGCAGCGCCGAGTCGGCAATCCGGCCTTCCGGAGACAACACCGTCGCGAACGCGAACATCGCGTCATCGTCCACGACGTTCAGCGTGGGACCGTCGTCGAGCGCGCGAGGAATGACCACGGTGTTGTCGAGGAGCAGCGGGTTCAGGCCCGACCGATCGGACATGCTCGCAATCATCGCTGCCAGCGAATCCGGATGCTCCTCGCTGGTCGCGTAGAGCACTGTCGAGGCACCGGCGAGACAGATCAACACGGCGCAGGTGGCGCCAAGCGCCGGCCAGAGCAGGTGCATGTCCTGGAACATGGCGCGCAGCCGCACGGGCCACGACTGATCCTGTTCGGCGCCGTAGCGTGACAGCACCTGATCCTGCAACACGGCCATCGTCAAATCGTCGACGGCTGTCGATCGCGTGACCGCGGACCCCACGCGGACGGCGGCGCCGATGATCGACATGTCCTCGACCCGGGCGCTGCACGTCGGGCAGCCGCGCAGGTGCCCTTCCACCATCACCTGGTCGTCGACGGACAGTTCACCGTCAACGAAGGCATCGAGCAGATCCCGCGCGGTTTCGCAGCCGATGTAGCGCGTCATGACCGGAGCCCCAGCAGTTCGGCGCGCAACGCCTGGCGTGCGCGCGTGAGCCGCGACTTCACCGTTCCGACCGCGACACCGAGAGAGAAGGCGATCTCCTCGTAGCGCAGCCCGTCGACCTCACGCAGAATCAGCGCCGTGCGCTGATCGAACGGCAGGCGGTCGAGCGCCTGCCAGATCTTCGACGCGGTTTCCTTGCTCGCCAGCAGGCGATCCGGCAGGACGTCGGTCTTCGACTCCATGTCGCCGAACTGCTGCAGGTGCTCGTCGAGCGACACCTGGTCCGACCGGCGGCGCCGCCGCCACCAGCGTTGGCGGTTACGCGCCTGGTTGATGACGATGCGATAGATCCAGGTGCGGAGGGCCGACTGACCGCGGAAACTCGAAATGGTCCGGAAGACGCGGAGAAACACTTCCTGGGAGAGGTCGAGGGCCTCGTCCCGATCCCCCAGCAGGTGGAGCGCCAGGCCAAAGACCATGCGCTGATGGAGTGAGACGAGTTCTGCACAGGCCGCCTGATCGCCGGAGGCACACCGTTCGATAAGGACGGCCTCGCGAGTATCGACGTCTGACCAACTGATGGCGCCAGCGTTCTTCACCAGTGCTCCGGAAGAGAAGGACTGCTGCATCGAGTCTAGCACCTGACCCCTTAGACCCCGACCCTGAAGAATGGTTCCCGGCAAGCCCATTTACAATGGCGGCGGCCATGAACCGGCTGGTCCTGATTTCGGTCACCATCGCCGCACTGGCGGGCGCCAGCGTCCTGGGGTGGTTCGAGGTCCGGCAGACGCGCGAATTCCGGCGTCTGATCGCCCTTGGCGACGCGGCGCTGGCGCGCGATCAGACCTACGCAGCCATCGAGGCCTACAGCGGGGCCATTACGCTGCGCCGCGACGCCATGCTGGGGTGGCTCAAGCGGGGGGACACCTATCGCCGTCGCGGGGAGTACGTGCCTGCCCGTCGCGACCTGGAACAAGCGGCCCGTCTCGAACCCACCGCCCCACGTCCGCTCGAATTGCTCGGCGATGTGCAGTCGGCGCTCGGCCATCAGTCCGACGCCATCGGCTATTACGCACGATCGGTCGGCCTCGACGACCGCTCCGCGCGGGTGCTGTACAAGCTTGCGCTCGCGCATTACCGGAATGGCCAATGTGCCCCGGCACTCGATCCGTTGAAAAAGGCGCTCGTGCTCGACAAAGGGTTGGCCGAGGCCTACTACCTCCTCGGGTTGTGCGCGCGCGATGGCCGGCGGCTGGACGAGGCGGTGGCGTTCTGGACGCACGCAATTCAATTGAACCCGACATTGGCTCCCGCCCGCGAAGAACTGGCGCTGCTCGAGATGAATCGCGGCCGGCGACGCGAAGCCGTCGAGCAGCTGGAAGCATTGGCCGCACTCGACGCCCGCAATCCCGACCGGCTCCTGGCGGTCGGACTCGCATATGCGAAAAGCGGACGGCATGATGCGGCGATCCTCACCCTGGGCCGTGCGGCAGATCGGTTTCCCGACTCCGCGGCCGTCTACCTGGAACTCGCCCGCCTGTGGCTCGACGCCGCGTCCGAGGCTCGCGACCCGGTGGCTGTGAGCAAAGCGACGCAAGCGCTGCAGATGGCCGCGATCACGGATCACGATTCCGCTGACCTGTTGTTGGTGCGCGGCCGCGTCCAGTTGTTGTCAGGGGACGTCCGCGGCGCTGAGCGCACACTGGCGACGGCCACGGACAAGCGGCCGGTCGATCCGGAGGCGTTCAAGTATCTGGCGACCGCCGAGCAGCGGCTCGGACATGCCGATGCGGCCCGACTCGCACTCGCCCGTTACGACGCGCTGACGCGCTAGGACGCGTCCGACTCGCGCCGCACGCTGTTCATTCCTGCGCGAACGGGTCGAGCAGCGTCCGCATCCGGCGGTTCACGTGCGCCGCGCCAACGGCGGCGACGATGCTGGTGTCGAGGGGAACGCCACGAGCGGACTTTCCGCTGGTGGCGTTATTTGTCGACATGCAGGCGCTCCATCACCTTGAGTAGTCCCTGCCGCGACAGACCGAGTGCCCGCGCGGCCCGTGCACGGTTGTTTCCGGCCCGCGCCAGCGCGGCTTCGACGAATCGCCGTTCGAATTGATCGCGGGCGGCGGCGAGTCGCGTGGTCCTGATCGGGGCGGCGCTCACGATCGCACCCGTGAGCAGATCCGCAGAGACGCGACCTCGCGACGGCGCCGCGACGGCGAGCCCGGCGATCACGTTCTGGAGTTCGCGGACGTTTCCGGGCCAGTCATACGCGGCCAGCGCGGCGAGCACCGCCGGCGTCAGCACCGCCGTGGTCCCGACACGCGCCGCAGCCGCCCGCCAGAAATGCTGCGCGAGGCCGGGAATGTCTTCGGGACGGTCCCGCAACGGTGGCACGTTGATGCGGACGACGTCGATCCGGTACAGCAGGTCCTGCCGGAATCGGCCCTGCTCCGCCTCGACGCGCATGTCCCGGTTCGCGGCGGTCACGACCCGGACGTCGATGGGTCGCGCGAAGTTTTCGCCGACGCGCCGAACCTCCTGCTGCTGCAGCACGCGCAGCAGCTTCGCCTGAGCGCGCGGCGACAGGTCCGCGACCTCGTCGAGGAACACCGTGCCGCCGTGCGCCTCTTCGAAGAGGCCCGGACGATCCGCAATCGCACCGCTGAACGCGCCTTTCGCATGGCCGAAGAGCTCGGATTCGAGAATCTCGTCCGGCAACGCCGCGCAGTTGATGTCGCAGAAGCGCCGCTCGCGCCGCGCGCTCAGTTGATGAAGTGCGCGCGCAATCAACTCCTTCCCGGAGCCGCTTTCGCCTTCCACGAGCACGTTGAAGGGTGCCGCGGCTGCCCGGGCAACCGCCTGGCGTACCTGTGCGATGCCGGCGCTGACGCCGACCAGTTCCGGAATCAGCGTGGCGGTCTGGACGGCGAGCCGCGCCCGGTGCAGCCAGGCGTCGAGACGCGGAGCGGCAACGATCGTGAGCAACTCCAGCAACGACGCGGCGCCGGCCGGTGGCCGCCGATCGGCTGGCCATCGCGCGACGACGGCGCCGACCAGCTTCGTGCCGATCCGGATCGGCAGGCCCAGTTGCATCGGTGGGTCGCTGCCCTCCGGACCGATCGCGATGCCGGCCTCCATGACCCGCTCGCCAATCGTTGAGGGCAGCCCTGTTCCAACGGTGTCGACGATGGTGGCCGGACCGGCATCGCGCGACCAGACATCAATGCGACTCGCCTCGAGTTGTCGCGCGGCAGACGCGACGAGCGCATGGACCGCGGCCCGATCGTCCTCTTCGTCCTGAGCCAGTCGCACCAGGTCACCGGCGGAGACGACGCTTCGCGGCGGCTGCGCCGGAAGCGCGGTTGGGACGACCCTCTTTTGCCGCGCGATCTCGTGACGCAACAGTGGCGGTGCCACACGCGAGAGCCGTTCGAGGATCCGGCGCTCCCGGTCGCCGTCGGCAGTCCGACCGGCGCGTCTCAGCAGGTCCAGCCAGATCAACCGTGCGTGCAGCAGCCGGAGGGGTGCGCGCGCGGCACGTACGCCGGTCGCGATATCGCGCAGGCGCCCATGCGCCGCCTGCAGATCACCAGCGGCCGCAAGGATCTGAAGATGGCACGTCCAGGCAATCACCCGCGCCAACGGCTCGGCGTCCGATACCGACGCCAGCAACGCGTTGGCGGCGAGACCCGCCTCGAACAGCCGCTGATCGGCCAGCAGCGCACCGATTGACATCGAACGGGCAAACGCATCCGAAACCGGGTCGAGTCCGTCTGCCGCTGCCGCGTCGTACGCCGGGACCTCGGCGGCCTCCCCCGTTCGGCCCTGCAGCAGGAGCACGCGTGTCAAGACGCCATGGGCCAGCGTCCGCTGCGCGTTCGACAGCGAAGCCGCCAGGAGCACGGCGCGACAGATCGACTCCCCCGCCGTCAACAGTTCCAGGTCGATTCGGGCCATCGCCAGCCAGATGCGCGCGTCCACCTCCGCGCTATCGTCCCGTCCGGTCACGGCGGCGGCTGCGGCCTGCTCCAGCGTCCGTGCCGCATCGGCGGGCCGGCCACGTTCCATCAGCAACCGGCCCAGCGACACGAGCGTTCCAACCGCCGGCGCCCACGCCCCGCGTCGTGTCAGGGCGCCCGCCACGTCGCGCAGCAATCGTTCAGCGGCCGCGTGCCGCCCCGCAGCGGTGAAGGCCGCTGCCCGGCGACCCCGCTCGATCTGCTGTTGCACGTCGATCGGGTAGACCGGTGTCAACCGCGCGCGTGCCCGTGGTGCGGCGTACGCCGCCCGTGCTTCACGCACCACCGACGGGTTGCCCGCCGGCCCGCTCCGAACGGTCACCAGCACGTGCGGGCGCGGCGAACTCGTCGCGGCATCGAGCAACGCCCGTCGCGACGCTTGTCCATCGCGCTCGCATGCGATCAACACCAGCGTCCGGCCGGCAAGGTGATCGCGCATCAATGGCGCCAGGCTGACGTAGACCTGCACGGCGATCGGCACGCAGCCGTGGGCCGCGGCGTCCGCGGCAATCCGATCGGCAGCGGTCCGCCATCGCATCGGCGGCCGCAGGTCCGTCGTGACCGCCCGCGGGCGGCCATCACGCCCGTGGTCGAACACTTCGAGCAGCGACGGGAGCACCGGCTCACGAGACACGGACACGGTCACGGCGTCGGTGGAGAGGACATCGGCCGTCGCGAGATCGCACACGTGCGTCGGGCTGATTTCGAGATAGCGATCGTGAAGCAGGGCGGGCATGGGCCCACTGCTATGCAAGGCAACGTTCCGCCGAAAACAGGCCTGAATCCGCGCGATCACCGCCAGAGCGCGCAGTTTCTGCGCGTATAATCGAGGCTCCGATGCTGAGATTTCTCACCGCCGGCGAATCTCACGGCCAGACGCTCGTGATGACGCTGGACGGCATGCCCGCTGGGCTCGAGATCGACATTGCCGCGCTCAACGCCCAACTGAAACGCCGGCAGGGCGGCTATGGCCGCGGCCGCCGCATGCAGATCGAAAGCGATCAGGCGGAGATCGTCGCCGGCGTCCGGCACGGCCGCACGACCGGCGCGCCCATCGCCCTGCTGATTCGCAATCGCGACTGGGTCAACTGGCAGCAGACGATGTACGTCGAGGCGGACATGCCGGCTGGCGCCACCGGCAGCAGGCGCGCCAGCGTCACCCGTCCGCGTCCCGGCCACGCCGATCTGGCCGGCGCAATCAAATACGGCCACAGCGATGTGCGCGACGTGCTCGAACGCGCCAGCGCCCGTGAGACAGCCGCGCGCGTCGCCGCCGGGACACTGGCCCGCCAGCTCCTCGGCCGCTTCGACATCCAGGTCGCCAGCCACGTCAGCGCGATTGGCGACGTCATGCTGCCGGCCGATCGCGTGGTCTCGTTCGCACAGGCGCACGCGCTGCCCGACGACGCACCACTGCGGTGCGTCGACGATGCCATCCAGCAACGCATGATCGCGGCGATCGACTCGGCGCGGGAAGCCGGCGACACCATGGGTGGGGCGTTCGAAGTGATCGTCGCGGGTGTGCCGCCGGGCCTGGGATCGTACGTGCAGTGGGATCGCAAACTCGACGGCCGGCTGGCGCAGGCGTTGATGTGCATCCACGCGATCAAGGCCGTAGGCATCGGGATCGGCCCCGAGGTCGCCCTGCGGCCCGGCTCCCGAGTGCACGACGAGATCCTGCCACCCGCGGCGGATGCCGGCGGACCATTCCGGCCCACCAACAATGCCGGCGGGCTCGAGGGCGGCGTGACCAACGGTCAGGACATCCGCGTGACCGGCTTCATGAAGCCGATTGCAACCCTGATGAAGCCGCTGCGCTCCGTTGACCTGAACACCCTGGACGATGCACCGGCCGCGATCGAACGCAGCGATGTCTGTGCCGTGCCGGCGGCAGCAGTCGTCGGCGAAGCGATGATCGCTTTTGTCCTGGCGGACGCGTTCCTCGAAAAGCTGGGCGGCGATTCGGTCGAGGAAATCCAGCGGCACTACGACACGACGCTCGACCAGGTTCGCGGCCGCTTTCGCAAAACTGCCGGATGATCCGTCCTATCGTCCGATACGGTGCGGACGTGCTGCACGCACCCGCGACACCGGTGGCGGCGATCACGCCTGAGATTCACCAGTTGATCGACGACATGATTCACACGATGTATGCGGCGCCGGGCATCGGTCTCGCGGCCACGCAGGTCGGCGTGCCACTGCGAATCTTCGTCGCCGATATTTCGGTCGGCCGTCAGGCGGATGGTCTGCTCGTGTTCGTCAATCCCGAGTTCGTCGATCGCGACGGGATGCAGCTCGAAGAAGAAGGGTGCCTCAGCGTGCCTGGGTTCAACGCCACGGTCGCCCGTCCGGCACGAGCCACGCTCAAGGGACTCGATCGCGAGGGGCGGGAGCAGACGATCGAAGCAACGGGCTTGCTCGCCCGCTGCTTCCAGCACGAGATGGATCACCTCGACGGAACGGTGTTCGTCGATCGGCTGCGCGGCCTGCAGAAGGACTTGATCGTCCGGAAAATCAAGAAGCTCTCACGCTCCGGAAAATGGTAGTCGTCTATTTCGGCACCCCGCAGTTCGCGGTGCCGACGCTGCGAGCGCTGCTCGGCTCCCGCCATCGCGTCTGCGGCATCGTCACCCAGCCGGATCGGCCTCGCGGGCGCGGGCAGAAGATCACGGATGCGCCGGTGAAGGCACTCGCGGTGGCGCGCGGCGTCCCGGTGATTCAGCCGGATTCGCTCCGCGATGCGACGGTCGCCGACACGCTGACGCGATGGGCACCTGACATCGGTGTGGTGGCGGCGTACGGAAAGATCATTCCCGAGTCGCTGCTTCGCATTCCACGGTTCGGCATGGTCAACGTGCACGCCTCATTGCTGCCGAAATATCGCGGCGCCGCTCCCGTGCATCGTGCGGTCATCGATGGCGAGCCGGAGACCGGCGTCACCATCATGCGCGTCGAACGCCTGCTCGATTCCGGCGACATGTTCGCGACGGTGACACGGCCGATTGGCCCGGACGAGACGAGCGATCATGTCGAGCGCGAGCTCGCCGACCTGGGCGCGACGCTGCTGCTGCAAGTGCTGGACGCGATCGAGGCGGGCACCGCGCAGGAAGAAAAGCAGGATCACGCGACGGCGACGTACGCGTCGAAGATTGCGCGCAGCGAGGGAGTCATCGACTGGACCCTGCCGGCGATTTCCATCCACAACCGCGTCCGCGGCCTGTATCCGTGGCCGCACGCGTTCACGTATCTCGATCGCTCGCGAATCATCGTTCTGAAGACACGTGTCGAGGCCGAGATCACGACGGCCGCACCGGGAACGATCGTCGCCGTCTCACGAGATGAGCTCCACGTTGCCACCGGCCACGGCGGTCGATTGGCGATCGAGGAACTGCAACCTGAAGGCAGACGGCCGATGCGCGTGAGGGAATACCTCGCGGGACGGCCGATCCAGCCAGGAGTACGTTTCAGCGGTCCACCTGAGACCTCGACGGCAACGGAGGCCGGGAACGGCGGACCGAACGTCACCTCGGCATGACAGCGCCGGCACGAGTGGCGGCCTTTCACGCACTGCGGGCCGTGACGAATGGAAGCGCGGATCTTCCAACGGCGCTCGTTCGGAGCCGGCAACACCTGTCCGACGAACGCGACCGCGCCCTCACCGCCGACATCGTCACCGGCACGCTGCGATGGCAACGCAGCCTCGATCATCTCGTTGCCCGGTTTGCCAATAGACCATTGCCACGGCTCGACGTGGACGTCGTCATCGTCCTGCGGCTGAGCCTCTATCAACTGCTCCACCTCACACGCGTGCCCGCGTCTGCCGTGGTCGATGATGCGGTGGACCTGGCCAGAGAGGCACGGAAGCCGAGCGCGACCGGATTCGTGAACGCGATCCTGCGGAACGTGCTTCGCCAGCGGCATCGCCTGCCGCTGCCCCCGCGACCGGAGGATGGCGCAATCCGCGACGCCGCGCTTGCGTACCTTGGGATCACGCACTCGCATCCCGAATGGCTGGTGGCCCGCTGGCTCGATCGGTATGGATTCGCGGCGACCGAGCGATGGGTGCAGTTCAACAACGACGCGCCGGCGTTGACGCTGCGGGCGAATCGACTCCGCACGACACGTGAAGAGGTGCAGCGTCAACTCGCGGCGGAAGGTGTTGAAACCGAACCGACTCACGCCGCGCCCGACGGCCTGACCGTCACCCGTGGAAATCCGTTGCGCCGGCCGGCCGATGGTCTCTTCGTGGTGCAGGATGAAGCATCGCAGCTGGTGGCGCTGGCCGTCGGCGCACGGCAGGGTGATCGCGTGCTCGACCTGTGTGCCGCGCCCGGCGGCAAGACAACCGCGATTGCCGCGGTGTTGCAGGATCAGGGCGTGGTCGTCGCCTCCGACGTGCGGCCGCGGCGACTGGAATTACTGTCGGAGACCGTGCGATCGAGTGGCGCCACGAATGTTCACGTACTGCAGGTGCCGGCTCGCGGTCCGCTCCCCTTCCGGAACGCCTTCGATCGCGTACTCGTGGACGCACCCTGTTCCGGCCTGGGGACGATCCGCCGCGATCCCGACATCCGCTGGCGGCGCGACGAGGCATCCCTGACCTCGCTTGCATCGGCTCAGTTCGAGTTGCTGACGCGCGCGGCGGACACGGTCGCGCCCGGTGGACGATTGATCTACGCCACGTGTTCGAGTGAACCGGACGAGAACGAGGACGTCGCCGATCTCTTTCTCGATCGCCACAAGGACTTCATGCTCGAACCGGTCGCGGCGCCGCTCCTCGCGCCGTTCATCGACTCGCGCGGCATGTTCAGGACAGTGCCGTTCGAGCACGGCCTCGAGGCGTTCTTTGCCGTTGTCCTCGCCCGGCACGGGCGGGTCTGAACACCCGCCCCCGCGAGAAAGCTGTCCTGAAGACCCGCTCCTGCGGGGAGCTGTCTGGCGCTACGGGGGCCGTTGGCGCTGGTATACGATGAAGCACCCCATGCCAATTCGAACGCGCGTCTGGAGCTTCGGCAAGCTACTTGTGCTTGCCGGTGCGCTCGTCGTGACGTTTCTCGTGTTCTTCGGCCTGTCGATGCGTGCGGCGTTGCGCACACGCGAAGTGAAAGTGCCCTCGCTGGTCGGACGTTCGATCGGCGACGCGACCGCGGCGATGAACGAACTCGGTCTGCCGCTGAGCGTCGACGAGAACCGGCGGTCCGACGAGAAGGTACCGGCTGGCCGCATCATGCAGCAGGAACCGGCAGCCGGGCTCTCCGCGCGTCGCGGCCGCACCATTCACGTCTGGGTGAGCTCAGGTGCACGGGCGACGACGGTGCCGGTACTCGTCGGTCAGACCGAACGCACCGCCCGCATTCGTCTCGAACAGGACGGACTCCAGGTCACATCCATTTCGGAATTCCGTTCGCCGGATTATCCGACCGACGCGATCGTCGCGCAGGACCCGCCTGCCGGCTCCCGGGCGCCAGGCGTCGCGCTTCTGGTGAATCGGGGCGAGGCAGCCACAACCTACGTGATGCCCGATGTCATCGGCATGGACGGCGATAAGGTCGCGCAGGCGCTTCGCGGCCGTGGCTTCCGCATTGCCATCGTCGGTTCGCAGCCCTATCCCGGCGTGCCGGCGGGCACCGTGGTTCGGCAGCAACCGGCCGGCGGTTTCCAGGTCGGTCCAGCGGATGCGATCTCGCTGGAGGTCAGCCGGTGAGCAGAGCGATCCAGATCGCGCCTTCGATCCTGTCGGCCGACTTCGCACACCTGGCCGACGAGATCGCCGCAGTGGAACGAGGCGGCGCCGACTTCATTCACGTCGATGTCATGGACGGCCATTTCGTGCCGAATCTGACGATTGGGCCGCCAGTCGTCCGCGCGATCAAGCGCGTCGCGACCAGGCCACTCGACGTTCACCTGATGATCGACAACCCCGACCTCTATCTCGAGCAGTTCGTTGAGGCCGGCGCCGCGATGGTGTCGGTGCACGTCGAAGTGCTGCCGCACCTGCACCGGACGATCAATCACATCAAGAAGCTGGGCGCAAAGGCTGGGGCCGTGCTGAATCCATCCACTCCGGCCGGCGCACTGGAAGACATCGCGGGCGATCTCGACTTCGTCCTCGTGATGTCGGTCAATCCCGGCTTTGGCGGTCAGACGTTCATTCCTCACTCGATCGACAAACTGCGCCGGGTGCGTTCGGTGCTCGATGCCGCGGGGTCGCACGCCACGATCGAAATCGACGGCGGAATCGACGCGGCCAACATCGCAACCGTGGTCGACGCCGGTGCCTCGATTCTGGTGGCCGGCCATGCCATCTTCGGGAACGGCAACCCCGAAGCCGCCACGCGCGCCTTGCGCGCTGCTGCCGCGCGTTGACCCGCCTTCGCCCCGGCTCGGACAGACAAGAACCCTCTCGCCGGGGCTCCGGCGGGCAAGCCCACCGCGATGAGGGCTCTCGCACACCAGCGCCCTCTCGCGAGGGCGCCGGCGGACAGGTCACTCGGTCGGCTCATGTGCGGGTCCGCTACGCGGAAACCGATCGGATGGGATTCGTCTACTACGCGAACTACTTCGTGTGGTTCGAGGTCGCCCGCACCGACTGGCTTCGCCAGACCGGCTGGACGTACCGTGACATGGAGCGCGAAGGCGTGTCGCTACCGGTGATCGAAGCGCACTGCGAATACCGCCAACCGGCCCGCTATGACGACGAGATCGAGTTGAGAGCGCGCGCAACCCTGCTCACGCCGGTGCGGATTCGATTCGACTACGACGTGGTGCGTGACGAGACGGTGACGGCGACAGGACACACGATCCACGCGGCCATGGACGCGAACGGACGGCCGTGCCGTCTGCCCGACCGTGTGCGGGCGCTGTTCGTCTAAACCTGCGCCTGTCTACAATATAAGGACTAATGATTGAAAAGCTGACCCGCCGGCGCGCCTGGGGCGCGTTGGCCGTGTGCCTGGCCGTGCTGGCCCTGTCCGGCTGCGGAGCCAAGAACAAGAACGCGATCCCGAGCGACGTCACACAACCCGACAAGTTCCTCTTCGACCGCGGAACCGACGCGATGATGAAGAACCGCTGGGTCGATGCGCGGCAGTATTTCCAGCGGGTGGTCGAGAACTACCCGAACAGCCCCTACCGCGCCGACGCCAAACTCGGCGTGGGCGACACCTACATGGGCGAAGGCGGCACCGCCAATCAGATCCTGGCGGCGAACGAGTACCGCGAGTTCCTGACGTTTTATCCGCTGAATGCGCGTGCGGACTATGCGCAGTACAAGCTGGCGATGACGCACGTCAAGCAGATGCGCGCGGCGCAACGCGATCAGTCGGAAACCCGCGAAGCCATCAAGGAATTCGAGACCTTCTTCGAACGATATCCCAACAGTTCGCTGATGCCCGACGCGCGCAAATCCTGGCGGGACGCTCGAACCCGTCTCAGCGAGGCGTCGTATCTCGTCGGCCTGCACTACTACCGCGTGCGCTGGTATGTCGGGGCGCTCTCGCGCTTCCAGGAAGTGCTGAAGGACGACCCGTCGTATCCGAATCGAGACGACGTCTATTTCTACATGGGTGAGACCTACCTCAAAGCCAAGCGGCCGCAGGAGGCGCTCCCCTGGTTCGACCGTCTGGTCAGCGAATTCCAGGTCAGCGAGCACCTGGACGACGCGAAGAAGCGGGTCGCGGAGCTGAAGGCCCAGGCGGACCTGAAGAATCGATAAGTCCGCGCCGATAAGCGCGGATATGACCAGATTCCCGTCTTCGCGCAGGTGGCCGCGGACAGGCGTGCTGCGCGTCGCCGTACCGGCGGCTCTCCTCGTCTTCGCGCAGCCGCTGGTGGCCCAGCGCGGTCCCGCGCCCACCGAGACCGGACTCTCCGCCGACGTCCTCAACCTGGCCTGTGCCCCCTTCGCGGTGCTCGGGATGCCGGCAACGCCGCTGCGCATCACCGGCGGCCAGGACGCGTTCACCCGCCGCAACTACCAGCCGGGAGACCTGATTACGATCAATGCCGGCAGCGTCAACGGGATCAAGGTTGGCGACGAGTTCTTCGTGCGGCGTCCGCAGGTTCCACGCGATCAGCACCCGAAGCCGGAAGATCTCGTCGACATTCGCACGGCGGGATGGATTCGCGTCTACGCCGTCGACGACACCATGTCCCTGGCGACGATCTCACAGGCGTGCGACACGATTGAAGTCGGCGACTACCTCGAACCCTTCAAGGCGCCGCAGCCGCCCGCGATAACGCCGACGACGGCGAAGCCGGAAAAAGACAACTACGCGCACATCACGCGCGGCACCGACTTGCGTTGGAGCTTCGGCAAGGGCGACTACTTCCTGATCGATCGCGGCAGCGTCCAGGGCATCACCAGGGGCGCCCAGTTCGTCGTCTATCGCAACAAGCACGAAGGCAGCAATTTCCTCTTCGAGCTCGGTGAGGCGGTGGCGGTGGATGTGGGCCCGAAGGTCGCGACGCTGCAGGTGACGCTGGCGCGTGACGCGTTCAGCGAAGGCGATCTCGTGGCGATCCGGAAATAGCTGGAGGCGGCAGCGTAGTTTCAGGAAACCCGGCGCTGCCCTTTCTGTTCGCGGACGACGTTCACGTCGATGACCCGCGCGTTCAACAGCCGCTGGAAACGGCGGTAGTAGTCGGCCGCCGAGACCATCGCGGTCACCATCACGAACCACAGCGCGACGTGGCCCAGCGGCAGCAGTACCGGCAGCGGCCCGCCACCCACGATCAGCAACAGGATGGCCGTCACCTGCGTCACCATCTTGATCTTGCCGAGCGGCGACGCTGGAATCGTAATGCCCTTGGTGTAGGCGAGGCTGCGAAGCGCGGTGATCGCGAACTCGCGGCCGATGATCAGGGCCACCATCCAGGCGGGCGCGAGGCCGAGCTGCACCAGGGAAATGAACGCCGCCGACGTCAGCAGCTTGTCGGCAACGGGATCGAGCATCTGCCCGAGCCAGGTCACCTGCCGCCGCCGCCGTGCCAGCCAACCGTCCAGCCAGTCGGTCACCGAGGCGACGGCGAAGATCCCCGCGCCCACCAGCTCCTTTGACATCCCGAAAATCTGCCGCCCTTCGAACTCCGTCAGGAGGACGACGACCAGCAGCGGCACGAGGAACATGCGCACGAGCGTGAGCGTGTTCGGGAGATTCATCTGGGACGCGGGCATTCTATCAGAGTAAAATCGGGGATTGTCATGAAGGCGATCCTTCTGGCAGGGGGCAAGGGCACGCGCCTGCGACCGCTGACCATCCACACCCCCAAGCCAATCGTTCCCATCTTCAATCGTCCGTTCCTGCACTATCAGATCGATCTTCTGAAGCAGGTGCCGGAGATTGACGAAGTGATCCTGAGCCTGAACTATCAGCCGCGCCGGATCGAAGAGATCTTCGGCGACGGCTCGGACATCGGCATCCGGATCCGCTACGTCGTCGAGCCGGCTCCCCTCGGCACGGGAGGCGCCATCAAATACGCGGGGGATAACCTCACCGAATCGGTAGTCGTCTTCAACGGCGACGTGCTGACGCAGATCGATCTCGCGTCCGTCATCGCGCTGCATCGAGCGCGCAAGGCGAAAGCGACGATCGTGCTGACACCGGTGGAGAACCCGACCGCGTATGGCCTGGTCGAAACCGACGCGGATGGCAACATCCGGCGGTTTCTCGAGAAGCCGAAGGCGGAAGAGATCACGACCAACAACATCAACGCCGGCATCTACGTGCTGGAGCCCGACACGTTCGACCGGATCCCGAGCGACGTGGCCTGGTCGGTGGAGCGCAGTTACTTCCCGTCGTTGATCGAACGTGGAGAAACGTTCGTCGGCTACGTCTACGACGGCTACTGGATCGACATCGGCACACCCGAGAAGTACACGCAGGTGCACCGCGACATCATGGACGGCCGCTACCAGGCCGTGCCGTTCCGCGATCTCGGCGCGGGACAACAGTGGATCTCGCCGGAGGCCCGCATCGAAGATGGCGCGCTCGTCGAGGGGCCCTGCTTCATCGACGACGGCGCGCTGGTGAAGTCCGGCGCGCGGGTTGCTCCCTATTCAGTCATCGGGCGTCAGACGCAGATCGAAGAACACGCGTCGATCGACGGCGCGATCATCTGGCCGAACTGCCGCGTCAGCGAGCACGCCGTCGTCGGCAACACCATCATCGGCCGTAACTGTCACATCGGGCGCCACGCCACGCTGGCCGCGGGCGCGGTGCTCGGCGACAAGACGACGCTGACCGATTACACACGAGTGTGATGCAGCTCAATCCATCGATTTTCAAGGCGTACGACGTCCGCGGTCTGTATCCGGGCGAGATCAACGAAACGATCGCCCGGCAGATTGGGCGCGGCTTCGTCGCGTACCTCCAGGCGAAGCAGATTGGCGTGTCGCGCGACATGCGGGTGTCGTCGCCAGCCATCGCCGCGGCGTTCATCGCCGGCGCGCGGGAGCAGGGCGCCGACGTCATCGACTATGGGATGCTCGGGACCGACCTCCTCTACTACGCGGTGGTCAACGATCATCTCGAGGGCGGCGCGCAGATCACCGCGTCGCACAACCCTGGCGCCTACAACGGCATCAAGATGGTGCGCTCGGGCGCGCTGCCGCTGAGCGGCGACGCCGGCATCGGCGACATCCGCGACATGATCGCCAACGATCGCCTGCCCGCGCCGACGTCACGCCCCGGCCACCTTTCGACGCGCGACGTCCTCGCCGGTTACGTCGAGAAGGTGATGTCGTTCATCGACCCCGCGGTGATCAAACCGTTCAACGTGGTGCTCGACGCCGGCAGCGGCATGGCGGGACTGGTGGCCCCGAAGCTCTTCGATCGGCTTCCCTGCCGGACGACGAGACTCTGTTTCGAGATCGACGGCACGTTCCCGAACCACGAGGCGAACCCGCTGATCGAGGAAAACCGGCAGGACATCACGGCCGACGTGGTCCGCCGGAACGCCGACGTCGGCATCGCGTGGGACGGCGACGCCGACCGCTGTTTCTTCATCGACGGCAGCGGCGAGTTCATTTCCGGCGACTTCGTCACGGCGCTGCTCGCGGAAGCCTTCCTGCTGAAGAACCCTGGCGCCACGATCATCTATGACCTGCGCGCCAGTCACGCGGTGAAGGATGTCGTGGCGCGCTACGGCGGCCGGGCACTGATGAACCGGGTCGGTCATGCCTTCATCAAGCAGCGGATGCGGCAGGAGGACGGCATCTTCGCCGGTGAGGTCACCGGGCATTACTACTTCCGCGATTTCTATTACGCCGACAATGGCTTCATTCCGGCGCTGCTCATCCTGGAGCTGATGTCGAAGAAGAACAGCTCGCTGCGCGATCTGCTCAAGCCCTACCGCGAGCGCTATTTCATCTCGGGCGAGATCAACACCAAGCTGAAAAGCATGGACGAAGTCCCGGCGCGGCTCGCGGCGATCGAATCGCGCTACAAGGACGCGACGATCCAGAAGATGGACGGCGTGTCGGTGGATTACCCCGACTGGCACTTCAATGTGCGCGCGTCGAATACCGAGCCATTGCTGCGGCTGAACCTCGAGGCGGCGACGCCGGCGATGATGCAGAACCGGCGCGACGAGGTGTTGGGGATTATCCGCGGGTAAGTTACGCTGTAGTGTCCGGCTTCAGCCGGACGTCTCTACTGCATGCGGGAGTAGTTCAGCGGTAGAACGCAAGCTTCCCAAGCTTGATGTCGCGGGTTCGATCCCCGTCTCCCGCTCCATTTTCCCTGCAGGGCCGGTCTTGCTTTATAGACCGGCCGCGTGGCGCATCTACAAAGCAGGATGCGCCCTACAGGGATCATTTCAACGAAAACCCGGCTGACGCGGCAAAGAGCGCGCGCGTCGAGAACGTCAGCAGGCGAAGGTCGAATCCCACACCCAGGTGATCGTTCATGAACCATCGCGCGCCGGCGCCGACACTGACCGACAGCTTCGACGTGGTCAACTCCCCCGCGCCCGTCGCCTCGCTCCGCAGCCGTACCGGTCCGGCGCCAAGCGCCAGGTAGCTCCAGCCGGCGGACGTCCCGAAATTCAACGAGACCGACGGCATCAGGACCGTGGTCGTCACCTTGATATCTGGATACGCGACCGCCGTTGATGCCGGGTTGTCGGTACTCGAACTCGACGAGGAGTCGGTCGTCGTGGTGCTCGCCGGCGCCGGCGCGGGCGTCGGCGTCGACGCCGTGGCGCGGCTCAGGAACGCGTCGACGCCGACACCAATGCGACGCGATCCCCAGGCAATCGGGTAGACATGGGCGCCGGCTTCGAAGCCGAACCCGCGCGCCGGCACCTGCGTGCCGCCCGGTATCGGGGGATAAAACTGCAGTAGCCGCGGCGTACCGACCGTCGCCCCGTGCAGATCGATCACGAACGGGCCCGGCGGCTTCGGCCGAAGGCCCTGGGCGTGGGCGACGGCCGGCGCCAGCGCGGCGACCAGCAGCGCGATCGCTGCCAGGGCCGGCCGCGCGCCAGTGATCACGCTACTTCGCGCCCTTCGCTCTTCGGCGCTCGGCCCAGTACTTCCGCATCCGTTCCCCCACGGCCTTCCGTGCCGCCGCGGACATCGGAGGACGCCGGCGGCGCCGACGCTTGCCACCGGCACCGGCGGCGCCATCGGCATTGGCCTTCCGGCCGCCGCGGGCCTGCCTGCGGCCACCGCGCGACCCGGCGAACAGCTCCGGGAACTCTGCGCGGATCCCAGCCTCTTCATCGCGAATCTGTTCGAGCCGCGCCATGGCGCCCAGGCGCGCCAGGCGCCGGAGCTGCTCCGCATTCAGGTTTGCCATCGATCCTCCTCAATAGGCTTTCGTGGACGCGGCGGCCTGCTGCCCCCGCGACTGCTGCACAATCCTCACACCCGCGCTCGCGCCGATGCGCGTGGCGCCCGCGGCGACCATCGCTTTCAGTCCCTCGAGATCGCGGACCCCACCGGACGCCTTCACGCCCATCTCGTCACCGACCACACGACGCATCAGCGCCACATCGGCGGCTGTGGCGCCCCCGCCGGCAAAGCCGGTCGATGTCTTGACGTAATCCGCTCCGGCCGCCTTCGCCAGCGTGCAGGCGGTGATCTTTTCCTCGTCGGTCAACAGCGCCGTTTCGATGATGACCTTGCTCAACACCGCCGCTTCGCGGCAGGGCGTGGTCACCGCCTCGATGTCGCGTTCGACCGTGCGGACATCGCCCGACTTCAGGGCGCCGATGTTGATCACCATGTCGATCTCGCGGGCGCCGTCGAAGATGGCCCGCCGCGTTTCGAAGTGCTTCGTATCCGCCGTCGTCGCTCCAAGCGGAAAGCCGATGACCGTGCACACCTTGACGTGGCTGTCTCGGAGCCGCGCCGCGCACGTCGACGCCCACGTCGGGTTCACGCATACGCTGGCAAAGCGATATTCGATGGCCTCGCGGCACAGCGTCTCGATGTCGCCGCGCGTCGCGTCCGGCTTGAGCAGCGTGTGGTCGATCATGCGCGCGACGTCGCCGGTGGCCCCGCCGGCGGCGTGCAGCCCAAGTCGATCGGCACCGGCCTCAATCACGCCGCGCACGCGATCCGGGCAGCACTCGTAGGCCAGTGCGTGACACGCGCAGCGCGACGGATGCCCGGCGGCGTCGCCGAACGTCCTCGTCGTACCCGCGGCGGCGAGCTCCTCGACGATGACCTGGATGAGACGCTGGAGATCGACCGGCGGCATCAGCGCTTCGAGTCGGGCGCGCGCAGTTCGAGGTCGCGAATCTTCGCGAGACGCCGGATGTAACGAGCCTCGCGCATCGGCGTATCGATGAACGTATCGAGGATGGCAATCGCCTCCTCACGCGTCATCAGTGTCGAGCCGAGCGCGAGCACGTTGGCGCCGTTGTGCTGCCGCGCATAGCGCGCCAGCGTCTGCGTCGTGCACATGGCCGCGCGCACGCCGGCGATCTTGTTGGCGGCGATCGTCGATCCCAGACCGGCGCCGTCGATGACCACGCCGGCGTCGGCCTCTCCGCGCGCCACCTGGATCGCCGCGGCCGCCGCCGTATCGGGATAGTCGACCGGATCGCTGGTGGAGGTACCCAGATCGTGCGCAGCCAGGCCGCGGCCACGCAGGTGTTGGACGATCGCGCCTTTCAACGCCAGCGACGTGTGATCACCGGCGATGGCCACCGTGCGAATCTCAGCGCGCGGCGCGAGGTCCGCCGCATCGGCATCGGTGCCGTCGCGAACGACGCTGATTCGCCGTTCGTGCAGCGTGTCCTGCGCAAGCGGTGTAATGTGGCCACCAGCCGCCAGCACGATCGTCGTGCCGTACTCGAGGACGCGGGCGTCCGCTTCGGTGACCATCTGAAACCGTTTCACAGCGGTTCGCTATGTTACCCTTTGCATCCTTACTCCCAAAACATGCAGGCGCTGCTTTCGAGCGATCAAATTCAGTCACGGGTGCGCACGCTCGCGCAGGAGATCAAGGCGGACCATCCCGACGGCGTGCACTTCGTCTGCGTCCTCAAAGGCGCGTTCATGTTCATGAGCGACCTGGCGCGCGCCATGGACGGCGAGGTGACGCTCGACTTCATGGCCCTTTCGAGCTATGGCAGCGGGACTAAATCCTCCGGCCAGGTGCAGGTACTGAAGGACCTCGGCACGAGCATCGAAGGCCGCGATGTCGTCATCATCGAAGACATCGTCGATACCGGCCTGACGTTGATTTATCTGCAGGAGATCCTGCTGGCGCGATCGCCGCGGACATTGCGCACCGCCTGCCTGTTGAGCAAGCCAGCACGGCGAAAGGTGAACGTGAAGGTCGAATATATCGGCTTCACGATCGAAGACAAGTTCGTGGTGGGGTACGGATTGGATTACGCCGAGCGCTACCGCAACCTGCCCTATATCGGCGTCGTCACTTCTTGATCGTTTCGTCCGTGCTCACGGAGAACCGGCGGAAGCGGCCATAGCTGGCCGTGCCGGTGATATCGCCGCCAGTGCCGTCCGGGTACCACTCTTTCATTGACGTCGGCACGATGATCCCGAGCTCCGGATCCGGCTTGAACTGCGTTTCGATCTGGATACCGCTGTCGCGGCGGCCCATCTTCAGTTGCGTCTTCAGGACGTGACCGGTGGCCTGCTCGAGCCAGATCAGTCCGTAGGTGAAGACGTCGTTGTTTCCGTCCACCTTGATGATCGACGGCGAGCGATATTCCTGGAACTGCAGAATACGAACGTCCGGACCCATCGACTTCTCGATGTTCCCCAATGTGAACCGAAAGCGATCGTGATAAGCGGGCTGCATCAGCGCCAGCACCAGCAGCGGGTTGTTGACCGTGCCGATGTTGGCGAGATTGTATCTGGCGCTCTCGCCGCTGATTTCACGGGCGCGCCGAAGCGCACTTTCCGGAGGATCGACGAACAATCTGGTCAGCCGCTCCGGTCCGCCGCGGACGTCCTTCCCGTCCACCTCGAAGGTGTCGCGGAACATCAGCCAGCCGTCGGCGCCAGGGTATTTGACGAGCATCAGGTCCGACTTGAGCTGGCGCTTGCGGTGCGGTGAACTGATCTCCTGCTGATAGGTTTCCTCGGCGACGACGTTCGAGAAACCGTCGACAAATGAATTGATATACGCGCCCATGCGCGAGACGAGGTCGGTGACCTCGACTTTCTGCGCCACCGCCGGGCGCACCACGGCGAAGACGAGTGCAACGGACCACGCGAGCCGCGCCGCGATCCTCACGACGCCTTCTTCTGCGGCGTCACTGCTGCCCGCACTTTGTCGGCCCACATGCGCGCGTCACGCAGGATCGCGTCCTCGTCCAGCGTCAGCATCTTGCGGTCCCGCATCAGCACCTTGCCATTGACGATCGTGGTCCGGACGTCATCGCCCCGGGTCACATACACCAGATGGGAGATCGGATCGTACATGGGCGTCTGCCTGGCCGCGCTCATATTCACGACGATCAGATCGGCGTGTTTGCCAGGCTCGAGTGACCCGATCTGCTTGTCCATGCCCATCGCGCGCGCACCGCCGATGGTTGCCATGTCGATCGCCGTCTGCGCGCTGACCGCCGTCGGGTCGTTCGTCTGGACCTTCTGCAGCAGCGAGGCCATGCGCATTGCTTCGAACATGTCCAGGTCGTTGTTGCTGGCGGCACCGTCGGTGCCGAGGCCAATAGCGACTCCCGCCCGCAGGTAGGCGGTGACCGGCGCGATGCCGCTGGCCAGCTTCATGTTGCTTTCGGGATTGTGCGAGATGCCGACGCCCTTCTCCTTCAGCAGCGGCATCTCCGACTCCGAGACATAAATACCATGCGCCGCCAGGACACCGGGCCCGAAGAATCCAAGGCTGTCGAGATAGGCCACCGGTGACGTCGCGTGGCGCTCCTGCGCCGTCTTGACTTCGTCACGGGTTTCCGCGAGATGGATCAACGTCGGCACGTTGTAGCGGCGTGAGAGATCGCGCGCGGCCTTCAGCGTCGGTCCGTCCAGCGTATACAGCGCATGTGGCGCCACCGCCGGCGTAATCAGCGGATCGCCCTTGAACTCCTTGATGAACGCCTCGGCTCTCGCCAATCCGTCCGCCGGTGTCTTCGCATCCGCCACCGGAAACTGGATCACCGTCTGGCCCAGCACACCGCGCATGCCTGCGGCACGCGTCTCACGTGCGACTTCTTCCTCGAAGTAATACATGTCGGCGAATGTCGTCGTCCCCGACTGGATCATTTCGAGCGCGGCGAGCCGCGTGCCGGCACGAACGAAGGCGGGCGACACCATCTTCGCCTCGGCCGGAAAGATGTAGTTGTTCAACCACTCCATCAGCGAGAGGTCGTCCGCCAGTCCGCGGAACAACGTCATCGCCGCGTGCGTGTGTGTGTTGATCAGGCCGGGCATCACGACCTGTCCGGTCGCGTCGACGGTGTCCCGCGGGCGGAACTGCCGGCGAATGGCGTCTGCCGTATCGACGGCAACGATGTCGGTACCGTCAATCGCCACGGCGCCGTTCGGGATGACCCGGTGATTCGGATCGACGGTCACCACAGTGCCACCGGTAACCACCAGTGCCACCTGCCGGGGCCCCTGCTGTTGGGTGCGAAGGCCGGCCAGGCTGACCACCACCATGACGGCGAGAACGGCCAGCCAGGTTCGGGGTCGCATGGGCTGAATGTACACCGAGATACTATGTGCGCGTGCCCCTGCACGTTATCGAGCATCCGCTCGTCCACGACGCGCTCATCGAGCTGCGCGACAAGACGACGGCGCCGCCGGCGTTCCGGCGCGCCGCCAACCGCATCAGCGTGTTACTCGCCGCGGAGGCGCTGAAAGAGGTGCCGTCGGCCGCCACCACCGTCCAGACCCCGCTCGGGCCGGCTGCCGGCCGCGCCGTCAAGGGCGATGTCGTCGTGGTGCCGGTCCTGCGGGCCGGACTCGGGATGCTGGATGCTGTTCTCGAATTGCTGCCGGCTGCACGCGTCGGCCACATCGGCCTGCAGCGCGACGAAGCGACGGCCATCGCCTCGAAGTACTACTCGAAGCTGCCGCCCAACCTGCGGGACAGCTTCGTGCTGATGATCGATCCGATGCTCGCCACCGGCGGCAGCGCCGTCGCCGCGATCGATCTGCTGAAAGCCGCGGGTGCACGGACGATTCGCCTGATCTGCATCGTCTCGGCCCCGGACGGCGTGGCGCTCGTGGAGCAGCATCATCCTGACGTCATCATCTACACGCCGGTTGTCGATCGCGAACTCAACGCCCACAAGTACATCGTCCCCGGCCTGGGCGACTTCGGCGATCGGTTGTACGGAACGTTGTAAGGGAGTGTTCGAGAATCGACGATTGACGAATTTCGCGAATTGACGAATTTCGAGAGCGGAGTCGTGAGCCGACCTTCAGGTCAACTCGTAGAGGCCGACCTTCAGGTCGGCCGGGAGTTGGAGGCACCGTGCGCTACACCACACCCCTGGCAGTGGCGGTCCTGGCGGCACAGACATTTGCGGCACAAACGCCGGGACCACAGTTCGACGTCGCTTCGGTGAAACCGGCCGCGCCTGGCCGCCCGATCGGCGAGTTGATTCGCGCGATGCGGCGAGTACCTGGGCAATGGCGATTCGTGGACCTCACGCTGTTCAACATCATCGTCATTGCCTATCCGGAGTTTCACCTTCCTGGACTGGTGGTTGGCGAACCCGCCTGGGTGAAAGAGGCGCGGTTCGATGTGGACGCGCGAATGAATCCCGCCACAACGCCTGACGAAGTCAACGCGATGGCGCGGCGCCTCCTCGTGGACCGCTTTGGACTGCAGACACACACCGAACGGCGAACCGTCGACGTCTACGTGTTGACCGTTGCAGAACCGGGAAAGCTTGGCCCTGGACTCACCCCCGCGTCCGCTCCATGCGTCGAATGGCGAACCGCAGGGGGCACGCCCCCGAAGGACTGCGATCTATCTCCCCGCAACGCCGCCGCCGGAATGACAATACCTGCCGCGACGATGTCCGAATTCGTCGATGCGATCAGCCTCCGCGCGCTCGCGTCCACTTCATCACTGTTTCAAAGCGCAATCGATCGACCGGTCATCGACCGAACCGGCCTGGAAGGCTATTTTCAAATCGTCGGACCGAGTCCCGTCGGCGGCGACCCCGGCTCTGGAGCGAGCGGATCATTCTTCACGCTGATCCAGGAACAGCTCGGATTGAAATTGACGCGCGCGCGAGAGACGGTGGACGTGCTCGTGATCGACGCGGTGAGAATGCCGGATCCGAATTGACGGAACGCATCGCTGCCCATCGGCGGGTGGTGTCAATCGGGATTGTCCCGAAGCCGGGGCGCTGCCAGTTCCATGCGCAGCTTGTCGCGCGGCGTGCCGTCCACCAAGGAGGCGCCGGTCAGTGTTTCAACGACGACCAGACCCATTCGCCTAAACAGCTTCACCGCTCGCACGTTGTCGGCGCGCACGATCAGCCATACCCGCTTCAGGGCCAGCGGCCCGAATGCGAGCGCCAGCAGAAGCTCCATCGCTTCCGTCCCGAGGCCTTGTCCCCATAACGAGGGCTCGCCAAGCACGAGGCTCAGTTCGGCCGCATCGGTCTCGAAATTCCGGAAG
Source organism: Vicinamibacterales bacterium (assembly GCA_035496255.1). Classification (GTDB taxonomy): domain Bacteria; phylum Acidobacteriota; class Vicinamibacteria; order Vicinamibacterales; family UBA2999; genus Gp6-AA40. The sequence goes on along the minus strand of DATJEU010000060.1, from coordinate 162 downwards.
CCGCCGCAACCGATCGGGCCCTGCCCAATGAGCTCGATCGTCACGGCGAAATCTGGCCGGTCGGTCGTCTCGACGCGCGCCAGGTAAGCCTTGATGTCGTCGAGGGGAAGCACGCTCTTCCCGGCGAGCGGCAGGTACTCGGTGACGTCCGGATTCGCAAAC
>DATJEU010000059.1:0-60399 GCA_035496255.1 Vicinamibacterales bacterium | reverse complement strand
TCTTGACCACCCCCATCACCAGCGACGCGAATGTGTCGTTGCTCGTTCTGGCATCGTGGAGGATCGCGCGGATAGCCGGGCGATCGTAGTACTGCAGGTTGCGGCCGAGCGCGTACATCAGCAGCCGCTCGGCGAACGTGTCCACGAACTGATCGGACTGCCGGAGCAGCACCTGCTTCAGACCGGCAATCCCCGTGAACGCGGTGCCATCCGGGAATACGCCGCTGGCATCGATCGGACGATCGGCGTCGACGTCGCGCCACTTGCCGATGCCGTCGAAATTCTCCATCGCGAAGCCGATCGGATCCATCCGCGCGTGGCAGCTTGCACACGACGGATTGGCGCGGTGTGCGGTCATCGCCTCACGCAGCGTCAGCGGCTGGTTGCCGCTGTCCTCCGTCTTCAAGGCCGGGATGTTGGCGGGGGGCGGTGGCGGCGCCGCGGACAGCAGGTTCTCGAGCACCCACTTGCCGCGCAGCACCGGCGATGTGCGGTTGGCGTACGACGTAATCGTCAGCACGCTTCCCTGCCCGAGCAGACCGCCGCGCGGGCTGCCGGCCGGCAGCGTGACGCGCCGGAAGTAGCTGCCGTGCACGTTCGGAATCCCGTAGTGCTTCGCCAGCCGCTCGTTGAGGAAGGTGTAGTTCGCCGTCAGCAGATCGGTGACCGGACGATTCTCCCGGAGCACGCTGTCGACGAACAGCTCGGTCTCCTTTGCCATCGCCTCGCGGAGGGTCTCGTCGAAGTCGGGAAACAGGATCTCGTCGGGATGTTTCGCGAACAGGTCGCGCAGATACAGCCACTGCGCGGCGAAGTTGGTCGTCATCGCCTGCGATCGCGGATCCGCGAGCATCCGCCGCACCTGCTGATCCAGCACCTTCGCATCCTTCAGCCGCCCTGCTGCCGCCGCATCGAGTAGCTCATCGTCCGGGATGCTGCTCCACAGGAAGAACGACAGACGCGAGGCGAGCTCGACGTCGCTGATCCGATACAGGCCGCCTGTGGCCGCCGTCGCTGGCTGGCGCTCGATCCGAAACAGGAACTGCGAGCTGACCAGCAGCCGCTCGATCGCTCTCTCGATCCCGAGATCGAACGTGCCGCTCGCGCGACCGTCCTCGTAGAACGGCAGCAGATCCTGCAGGTCCGTGTCGGTGATCGGCCGGCGATAGGCGCGGCGCGCGAGCGTCGACAGAATCTTCCTCGCGCACGGCGCCTCGTCCGCCGCAGCCGTCGGCCTGCACACGAAGATGCGCCGGCGGCTCGCGGAATCGCCAGGCGAGCTGACGTCGTACGGACCGGCGATCGTCACGCTCGCCAGCGCCGGTTGCGTGCCGCGGCCGCGCCAGCGCGGGCGCACGATCGCCTCGTCACGCGCTTCGGTTCGCTCGAGGAAGGCCACGCCAATCAGATGCGACCCGGCCTTGATCGGCAGCGGAATCTCCAGCGCTCCCGCCGCGCGGCGAAGATCGGCGCGCGCGCCGTCGACGGTCACTTCGATCATGCCGGCGTCACGCGCCGCGCCCGCCATGTCCACCTTGATCACGTAGGTCGCGTCGGCCGGAATGTCGGCATGGACGGCGAGGCCGCCGCGTGTGCCGAACGGCAGATCGTCCACGCGCTCGTCCTGCGGGTGCTCCTCGTCGATCTTGTGGATGTTGACGAGCACGGGCATCGATGGATCGCCAACCGCAAAGCGGCTGATCTTGGTTGCCGCATCGAGGTAGCGTTCCAGCGTTGCCGGCGACATGAACAGCAGGTCGGCGATGTTGTCGAAGCCGCTGCTGACGTTGTCGGGCGGCAGCAGGAAGTCGATGCGGATCTCACGCGGCAACGCATCGAGGCCCAGCAGATCGCGAATGGCGTTGGCGTATTCGGTGCGCGTCAGCCGGTGGACCAGCGGCAGTTTGCCGAGTTGCGGATGCGTGGCGGCGGCGCGATCGAGCTGTCCCTCGAGGTAGGACGCGAGCGCGTCGTAGGTCGCGGCGTCCGGACGCGGCATGTTCGCCGGCGGCATCGCCGCGGTGCGCAGCTTGCGCACCACCTTCTCCCACTGTTCGGCACTCGCACCGATGTCGGCAACCGTCGCCGGATCGATGACCAGGCCCGCGGTCTTCAACCGATCGTTGTGGCAGGTGACGCAGTACTTGGCAAGAACGTCCTGTGGGGCAAACCCTGTTGGATTCGCCGGGGCGGATCTGACCAGGTTCGCCCCCCGCGCCGCATCCTGCGCGCGGATGGCCACACTCGCCAGCAACAACACGACAAAGGCCGCAGTCAGCAGCTTCATCGGCGGTGTATATTACCCGCCTTCGCCAAGGCGACGGCGGGCAAGCCCGCCTGCTCTGCGGGCGACGGCTACCTCGTAGGGGCAGGTGTTGAGATCCGCCCCCGAGCGAAGCGAGGTGAATCCACCGATGCGTCGACTTCTTGCCTCGATCGTCGCGCTGCTGATCGCTCAACCGGTGTTCGCTGCCGGCTCGGAACTCATCGACGCCGTCAAGCGGCAGGATGTTGCTGCGGTTCGGCAACTCCTGTCACGGCCGGACCTCAAGCGTCAGGCCTCCAGCCTCTCCGTCAACGACACCCAGTCCGACGGGTTCACGGCACTCCACTGGGCCGTGCTGCGCGACAACGCGCAGCTCGTGGATCTGCTCCTGAAAGCCGGCGCCGACGCGAAAGCAATTACACGCTACAACGTCACACCCCTTTATCTCGCTGCCAACAACGGCAACGCAGCGATCATCGGACGGCTGCTCGACGCCGGCGCCGATCCGAACGGCACCGCCTACGAAGGCCAGACGATGCTGATGACGGCGGCGCTGGCGGGGAAAGCGGACGCGGTGCGGCTGCTGCTGACACGTGGCGCGAACGTTGACGTCGTCGAACCGTACAAAGGTCAGACCGCGTTGATGTGGGCCGCGGCCGAAGGCAATACCGCGGCAGTCGACGTGCTGCTCGAAGCCGGCGCACGTCTCGACGCGAAATCGACTGGCGGGTTTACGCCCTTCCTGTTCGCGGTCCGCAACGCGCACATTGATACGGCGGTCACACTGTTGAAGCACGGCGCCAACGTCAACGAGATCGCACCGGATGGATCGAGCGCGCTCAGCATGGCCACGGTCAACGCGTATTACGAGCTCGCCTCGGTCTTGCTCGATCACGGCGCCAATCCGAACCTGCCGGATCCGCGCGCCTCTCCGCTTCACGCGGTGGCGTGGCTGCGTAAGCCCGGCGCCGACGGCGCCGCCGGCGTCGGCAACACGCCGCAGGGCACGCCGGCGCCAACCGGCAACATGAGCGCCCTGACGCTGGCGCGCAAACTGCTCGAACACGGCGCCAACCCGAACGCGCGCGTCGACTGGCGCGAGCCGACGTTCGGCAAGGAGGGCGGGACGGCGCGCAATCCGCCGAACATCCGCCTGGGCCGCCATCTTCTCAGCTACAACGGCGCGACGCCGTTCTACATCGCGGCGAAGAACGGCGACGTCGAGCTGATGAAGCTGCTGGTGGAGTTCAAGGCGAACCCGAAGACGCCGTCACGCTACGGCATCACACCGCTGATGGTCGCGGCTGGACTCGATTACTGGGAAGGCGAGGCGCCGGGTCCGTTCACCGGTGTGCCCGAAGCCGAACGGCTCGCGGCGGTGACGCTGGCGCTGGATCTGGGCAACGACGTCAACGCGCACGCCAGCTTCGGCGATTACCGGATGGACGGCGACGTCGAGTACACCCTGCTCTATTACCCGCACAACATCGACGACCTGCTCACGCTCGGCGTCGGCGATCCGCGCTGGAACGGCAGCACCGCCCTGATCGGCGCGGTCGTCTCGGGACAGGCGTCGATCGTCCAGTTCCTCGTCGATCGCGGCGCCGACGTCAACGCGACGACCGCACTGGGCTGGACGCCGCTGAAGGTGGCCGAAGGCGTGTTCTTCGCGAACGCGAAGAAGGAATTTCCCCAGGCGGCGGCAATTCTTCGCAAAGCCGGCGCCACACGATGAGATCACGATGATGCGCATCACGCTCGCGGCGCTGCTCGCGCTGATGGTCACGCTGCCTGCCGGGGCGCAGTCGAGGACGACCTACGTCGACGCGGCCACGGTGGCCGCCGGTGGCACGTTCGTCACGGCACCCGATCACTCGATGCAGATGCTGAAACGCACGGCGCCGGGCCAGGTCGAAGTCCATACCCGAGAGACCGACATCTTCTACGTCGTCGACGGCGACGCGACCATCGTTACCGGCGGGACAATGGTCGGCGGCAAAGAAACGCAACCCAACCAGCTGCGCGGCACGTCGATCGAGGGCGGCGAAACGTACCACCTGAAGAAGGGCGACGCGATCGCGATCCCCGCCGGCGTGCCGCACTGGTTCAAGGACGTGCCGACGTCGATCCAGTACTTCACGGTGAAGGTGATCACACCGTAGTTGGTAGATGGTAGTTCGTGATGGCTGGCGGTTCGCTGCTGGCGCTCCACTAACCGTCGTCGCCCATGTTCCTGAGGCTCGCTTCGTACGCGGCGACACCCTCCTCGTCGCCGAGACGCCGACAGATCTCACGCGCTTCGCGGGTCACCTCGATCGCCCGACGTTCATCACCTGCCTGATACAGGGCGATACCGAGCTTGCCCAGCACGCGCGGGCGATAGAAATCGACCGCGCTCCCGCGAAGCGACTCGAGCTGCCCGGCGAGGGCTGAGAGTACGGTCGCGGCGTCGCGATAGCGCCCTTGCTCCGACAGCGTTGCCGCGATGGCGATCTGCTCGTTCCAGTGCTCGACCGGACTGTCGGCCGGATCGCCGTGGAGGCGCCCGACCAGGCTGTCATCGCCCTCGCGCTCGACGATCCGCGCGACGGCCATGAGCATCTCGCCGTACTGCGCCAGCAGTTGCGGGTCCTCCTGCATCGCCATCGGCACGGTCATCCAGTCGCCGAACTCGGCCACGACCGTCTCGCGTCGCTCGAGCACGAGATCGGCGAGCCCGCGCAGGTTTTTCCGCACGACGAGCGCGATCAGTTGCGACCGGAGATCGACGCGATCGTCAACGCGAGGTTTTCGCCAGGAGAACAGGGCCACGACAGGAATCCAACAGCCGGGTTGCGGTCAGGACACCGGCCGCTTGTTTTCGGTCAGCACGTCCCACCAGCCAAAGTGCGCGGCCAGCAGATGATCGAGTTCGCGCGTGTCCGGCGTGCTGCCGGTTTGCTCCGACAGCGGCAGACAGTACGCGGCGTGACGTGAGGCGGCGAGCATGTGCTGCACGCCCTCCGAGAAGCCGCGGCCGGCGTAGGCGATGCAGCCGGCCATCGGCAGCGCCCGCAGATCGTCGAGCGCGTACGGGATCTTCTCGTCGACCGTGCCCTGGCTGTCCTGGAACTTGCACTCGATGGCAAACGCCTGGCGGCCATCGCCGGTCACGCAGAAGATATCGATGCAGCGGTTCTTGCCGATGATCGTCTTGCCGACGCGGATCTCGCGATACACCTTGAGATCGCGTGGGCCGAAACGCCGCGCCACGTAGCGCGCCACCAGATTCGCGTACTCGGCGCCGGTCATCGATCGGTCAGTTCGATGCCATTCAGAAAAGAACGCCGTTCGTTCCCTCGAGCGACTCACCATCCTCGCGCACCACCGGCTCGTCGCGATGGGCACCGCCATTGCGCAACCGGGTCTCTGCGGCTTTCACCGCTTCAGGACTCAGGTCGTTGCCGGCAAAGCGGCGTCCCAGCTTGAGCGCCGCCACGCCCACACTGCCCGATCCCATGAACGGATCCGCCACGAGCTCGCCGGCCTCCGAGCTCTGGCCAATCAACACGGCTGCGATCTCGGACGGCTTCTCCGCGGGATACCCGCCGCGCACGCGCGGCGCGGCGATGATGTCGGCGATGCCGAGATCGTTGAGACGCCGCTTGCCCTTCTCGAAAAAGAGGATGAACTCGTAGCGGGCGCGGTAGTGATAGCCCATCCCGATGGTGACCTTGTCCCACACCAGCGGTTTCCAGAACCGGAATCCGGCCGCTTCGGCCATCGGTTTGGCCACGAACATCGTTTCGGCGTCGCAGAGCAGATAGAAATGCGTGTTGCGGCGCAGGACGCGGAACGCCTCGCGAAACAGTTCGCCGAAGCGCTCGTTCGGAAAGATCTGGAACCAGTCGTTACTTGACGCCTTCGAATGCTTCAACCGCGTCGTCGTCCCGATCGCGCGATGTTTCTCGAGCGACTCGTACGCCGGATCGGTGATCAGCAGGTCGACCGACTCGGCCGGCTGCGCGCGCAGCCAGTCGACTGCATCCTGCGTCGATAACTGGAACGAAGGGGTTCTGGCCACGTGTCGGGGAGGCATCATTCTACGCTGCGATGGTCGCCGAGGCGCGTGACAGGGCAGGTCATTCTTCGTTGGAAGTTGGTAGTTGGTTGTTGGTAGTGGCTGGTGGCTGGTGGCTGGCCGGTGAGGGTCACAACGGAGCGGCAACCTTTCGGTCGGCCTGGTCCGAAACGGAGCCTCACGTCAGTTCGGAGTTGGGCGACTCACCGATTTGATGACCAGGACGTCGAGCGGCGCCGTGGCGGACTCGAGTTTCAGTCCAAGTTGCTCGCGCATCGCCGAATACATCGCGGCCTGATCGGCAACCGGATCGCCTGTGTACGTCCACGTGAGGGTGAGATCGAACGGTCCCGTCAGACCAGTCTGATCCTGAATCACGCGATCGGCGTAAATCGGGCCGATCAGGTTGAGCAATGACATGCCGGCAAAACTCAGAGCGTCGCGTTGGCTCACGACGCCGCACGGCGATTCACCGTGGACACCTTTCACGCCGCTCGTACGCAGTTGCCGCGTGCGCTCCGCATCGTCGCACTCGATTTTCGATCGCGCGAGGTTCGGTCCGAGCATGCCGTCCCTGCGCAAGAGTCTCATCGCGTAGATGGGACGCTCTCGCTTCTCCATCACCGCATCGAGCTTGAATCGATCCCGCAGCAGCACACGCGCCAGTTCGTCGGCGCGCATCGGCGTGGCGCCGTCGACCGTCTCGACTTTGGCCTCGACGTCCCAGCGATCCCGGGACGCCCAATCGGGCGCCCCGAGAATCCGGTTCGCTGGCAGGCCGTACGCGTGATTGAGGAAGGTGACCACCGTGCCAGACGCCTGGCGATAGAGACCCCGCCGCAGTGTGGTCGGCCCCGTCACGTCTTCGGCGCCAGGCGTCGGCTTCACCGACGTAATCACCGTCGGGACAGGAGCCTGCCCGAAGGCGGCGACGGCCAGGAACAGTGCCGCAGTCTTCTTCATCGCGTGTCCGCTCCCGGCCGTGCCCATTACAGACACCCGAAATGGTTCGCCGGTCTGAGCAGTGCGGGACTGTCTGTCCGGAGCAACAACCGTGGCAAGCGTATTGGTGTCAGCCTGCAGATCGTAGAATCACGGCATGTGCCGCAACATCAAGACGCTCTTCAATTTCGATCCGCCGGCGACGCAGGAGGAAATCCGCGCCGCGTCGCTGCAGTTCGTGCGGAAGTTGTCCGGCTTCACCGCGCCGTCGAAGGCCAACGAAGAGGTGTTCAACAGTGCGGTCGAGGAAGTGACCGACGTCGCCGAGCGGCTAATCGCTTCGCTCGTCACCAGCGCGCCGCCGCGCGATCGTGAGGAGTGGGCGGCACGCGCCAGGGCACGAGCAGCCGAACGCTACGGCCGCGCGTAACCGCACGACCCTCGAATGCACCGGCCTCCGGCCGGGGGGCGGGCCTGAAGACCCGCCCCGACGCGAGCGCACGGCGCTCTCGGAGGGTGACGCGGGTCTCAGGATCCGCCCCTGCAAAAGCTCCTATCGATCCGCGTCAGGCCGTCGCCGCGGCGTGCGCCGGCTGATAGCTGCCGACCTCGGGCCGGAACGGCACCGACAGCCGGTTCCAACTGTTGATCGCGATCACCGCGAACGTCAGCGCGAAGATCTCGTCCTCGCTGAACTGGGCGCGCACGCGGTCCCAGAGATCGTCCGAGACGCCGTGGCTGTCGGCCAGGCGCGTGATCGTCTCCGACCATTCGAGCGCCGCGCGCTCGCGATCGCTGAAGAACGGCGCTTCGCGCCACGCGTTCAGCGCATAGATCCGCTGCTCCGTCTCCCCTGCCGCACGCGCATCCTTCGTATGCATGTCGATGCAGTAGGCGCAGCCGTTGATCTGCGACGCGCGGATCTTCATGAGCTCGACGAGCTTTTTGTCGAGCCCGGCCTTGCCCAGCTCCTGCTGCATCGTGAACAGCGCTTTCACGAGGCCGGAGCTGCGGTGCCGGTTGATATCAATGCGTGTAGTCATGACTCCCTCCCGGTAGTTTGTCTGGATTGATGACGCCGTAGACCGCGGCGATCCGATCGCCCTCGAGGTCGAACGCGAACACCGCCGTCACGCGACCGCCGTCGCGCACGAGCAATCCCGGCTCCCCGTTGACGGTCGTAATCTCCATCACGCGATCGACCAGCCACTTCCGTCGAAGCCCCATCAGCAGCGAGACGATGCGATTGACGCCGATGAGCGGTCTCGGTGACGCCGATGTCTTTCCGCCGCCATCAGCGGTCCACACCGCATCGGCGGTAAAGAGCGCGAGCAGCGCTGCCTCGTCTGCGGCTTCGGTTGCCGCCTTGAATTTGCCGATCAGCGCACGCCTGGCGTCCGGGGTCGATTCGAAGCGCCTGCGGCTGCCGCGCACGCGATCGCGCGCCCGATGAATCACCTGCCGGCACGCCGCCTCGCTGCGTTCGAGAATCGATGCGATCCGCGCGTAGTCGACATCGAAGACGTCGTGGAGCAGAAACGCCGCGCGCTCTTCCGGCGACAGCGTCTCCAGCAGCGTCAGCATCGCGATCGACAGGTCCGCCGCCAGCTCGAGGTTCCGTTCCGGTCTCGACGAGTCGCTCACGATCGGCTCCGGCAGCCAGGGACCCGTGTATGCCTCCCGCTCGGCCTTCAATCGCCGCAGCCGATCGATCGCGAGCCGCGTCGTCGTGGTCACGAGCCAGGCTTCGGGATTCTCCACGCCGGCACGATCGGCCTGGTGCCAGCGCAGATAGGCCTCCTGAACGAGGTCCTCCGCGTCGGCGCGCGAGCCGACCATTCGATAGGCGAGGCCGAACAACCTCTGCCGGTGTGGTTCAAACGTGGAAACGGGGTCCTGCTGCGTCACTGTTCTGAAGCATAGACGCGGCAGGCTGTGAGTTGTGACAGGGCACCAGAATTGACGAATTCCCTAGCTCGCCTTCCGCTGACCGTGCCGGCCCTCGCCGAACTCCTCAATCATCTTGCGATTGAAGGCCGGGATGTCGTCGGGCTTGCGTGACGAGACGATGCCGTGATCGACGATGACCTCGGCATCGACCCAGATGGCGCCGGCGTTGATCAGGTCGGTCTTCAGCGACGGCCACGACGTCATGCGAACGCCGCGCACGCCGTCCGCCTCGATGAGCGTCCACGGACCGTGGCAAATCGCGGCAATCGGCTTCCCGCTGGTGGTGAAGTGCTTCACGAACTGGACGGCTTCGGGATCCATCCGCAGCCGGTCGGGATTCATGACACCGCCGGGCAGCAGCAGACCGTCGTAATCATCCGGTCGCGCCTCGTCGATCACGCGATCGACCTTGATGCGCTCACCCCATTCTTTGTGAGTCCATCCACGCACGTCGCCGGACTCCGGCGACACGATGTCCACCTGCGCACCCGCCTCTTCCAGCGCCCGCTTTGGCTCCAGCAGCTCCGACTGCTCGAATCCATTTGTGACCAATGCCGCCACACGCTTTCCACGAAGTTGCTCTGCCATTCCTGCCTCCGGCCGTCGAAGTGAGATCTGGTCATCGGGCCATCAAGCCCCGTGCCCGCATCGCACGACCATTGCAATAACCCGGGATGTCAGGAGCAGGTGCATGGAAATCAATCTGAACCAGGACGAGGCGCGGATGCTTCGCGACGTGCTCCGCGAGCGCGTGTCGCAGTTGGACTGGGAGATCGCCGCCACCGAGAATCCCCGCTTTCGTCGCGAGTTGCGCGACAACGAGCGCGCGCTCGAGCGCATTCTCGGCGCCGTCACGACGGCGGTGGAACCAGGCGCGACCGGCAGTGGCAGCCGGGACGCGTGGGAACCGCGCGACAACGTTCCCGACACCGACACCGACCTGGGACGATCCTGAAACCGTCTCCCTCCAGAGTTGCGATGCGCCCGTGACGGCAGCCGGCGTCCGCCTCACCCTCGCGGCGTACGCGGACCTGGTGCATGCAGCCCAGTCGCATCGCGACTTCAAGACCGGACCGGACGATTACGGCGAGGGTGACCGCTTCATCGGGCGTCACGTCCCCGATCAGTCCTGTCATCCGCGAGTTTTGTGATCTGCCACTGGTCGAGGTCGAGACGCTGCTCCCATCCGGCCATCCACAGGGGAGCACGCCGTCGCGCTCCTCGTCGGCCAGTTCGATCGAGCTGCCCGTACTCAAGCCGCGAACCGGCCTGCGGTACGCGATCGAGCGATGAACCTCACGCCAGGGGGTAATGGACTACTTGGGTCCCAGGGCGACGTGGACGGCGTGGCCGCTGACTGCCGCCAACGGCCGGCCGGATATGGCCCGCTCGCGGGCCGAAGTCAGCGGCGCATCTCCCTGGCCTCTTGGCGGCCTGGCGTGAAATCCGAACACTCCGAGGGCCTAAACGAACAACCCGTTCCAACCTGGAGCGCGGGAATAGTACGATTTAAGGCTGTGAAACCTGCCCGCGAGATTGTTGTCCGCATCGTCCTGGTCTCCCCACCGGTGGGGATCGACTACGGCATCCAGAAAGGCTCAGGCAGCGACTACGAAACGCTGCACATCCAGCGCCCGAGCAACCCGAGGGCCCAGATCGTCTTCGACGTGCCGATCACGGTCACCGACAGCAGACCCGAGGGTCTTCCGAACTTTACTGGTCCCTTCGTGCAGGGTCCCGTGAAGGAGCGCTTCCTTTACGTCGACGTCGGGAAGTATGCGGGGCAGCGCAACACCGAGGTCGCGCGCCGGATGAAGGTGCCGTTGGCGCGCATCGACTGGCTTCTCGTCGAGCAGGCGGCGAAAAGCGGGAAGGCGATCGAAACGCGCATCCCGGGCACGACCAAGGAGGGCGGGCCCACGGCGGCAAACACCGGCAAGCTCCAGAGCGCCTGGACACTCGTCGCGCGATGAATCGCTCGAGCCGCGCGCTTGGTTCGAGCCCTTCCAAACGTTCGAACGAAGCGTGGCGCTGTACGTCGGCCGCAGCCACACCGGCCCCGCGAACGTGAACACGAACCAGTACGTCAGGATGAAGATCACCACCAGCAGGGCGACGGCGACGACCGCGCCTGGCGCGGCGCCGCGCGTCCGCGGAATCGCCACCAGCAGCATCGCCGACATCATCAGCGTGCCGAGCGCGAACATGGAGACGCCGAAGACGTAACTCGAGATCTTCGCCTCGTCAGTGTTCAGCAGGCCAACCGCCAGCGCGGCACCAAGCACGAGCGCCAGCAGCATCGACAGCCATCGTGCCGTGCGCGACCGGCGGAACAGCGAACCGATCCACCACAGCAGCGGCGTCACCACGGTGAGCGCGATGAGCTGCGCCACGAATAGCTCCTCTCCGGAGATCTGATCCCACCTCATGGCTCGTTTACGATGATCGGCAGCATGTTCGGTACCGAGCTGCCGATCGTTCAAGCCCCGATGGCCGGCGTTCAGGGCAGCGGGCTCGCGATTGCGGTGTCAGAGGCGGGCGGGCTTGGCTCACTCCCCTGCGCGATGCTCACGGCCGATGGCATCCGCGAGGAGCTTGCGCGCATCCGCGCGCGGATCTCGAAGCCGTTCAACGTCAACTTCTTCTGTCACACGCAACCGGATCCCGACGACGCACGTGAGGCAGCGTGGCGAGCGGTGCTTGCGCCGTATTACGCGGAGCTCGGCATCGAGACTCCGAAGACCGGTGGACCTCTGCGTCTTCCCTTCGACGCCGCCGCGGCCGCGATCATCGCCGAGCTACGCCCTCCCATCGTCAGCTTCCATTTTGGCCTGCCGTCAGAGACTCTGCTCGGTCACGTGCGCACGTCTGGAGCCCGCATCATCGCGTCGGCGACCACGGTGGAGGAAGCGCGCTGGCTGGAACAGCACGGCGTGGATGCCATCATCGCGCAGGGTGTCGAGGCGGGCGGCCATCGCGGAATGTTCCTGTCGGAGGACGTCACGACGCAGATCGGAACGTTCGCGCTGGTCCCGCAGATCGTGCGCGCAGTGTCAGTGCCGGTGATTGCTGCCGGCGGGATCGCCGATGCCGCTGGCGTGCGTGCCGCACTTGCACTCGGCGCGACCGCGGCACAGGTCGGGACCGCGTACCTGCTGTGCCCCGAGACGACGACCACGCCGCTGCATCGAGCCGCGCTCGCGAGCGAACGGGCGCAGCACACAGCCGTCACCAACGTGTTCAGCGGCCGTCCCGCCCGCGGCATTGTCAACCGGATCGTCCGGGAGCTGGGACCAATGCGTTCGGACATTCCCCGCTTTCCGCTGGCGTCGGTGGGCGTAATGCCGTTGCGCGCGGCTGCGGAAGCGCAAGGTCGCGACGATTTCTCACCGTTGTGGTCGGGGCAGAACGCCAGCGGCTGTCGCACGATCCCCGCCGGCGAGCTGACGCGGGAATTGGCGCGATAGCTTCCAATCGTGCAGGGGCGGGTCTTCCGCTGTCGCCAAGGCTACGGCGGACTGCCCTAGCTTTAGCGGAGGTGCTCAGACCCGCCACCGGCCAAAGGCCCACCCCGGCCTCGCCTCGCTCGGGGGCGAGACTACGGTCCCGCCCCTGCGGAACGTCACGATCACGATCAAGGCCGCGGCAACGGCTGGCCACACCACGGCGGACCAGGAAGCGTTGCGCACATAGTCGATCGTGAACGTCCGCTGCTGCGCATCACGCTGCGGCTGACCGAAGTGAATGTGTGAGTCCGCGGGCGTCAGCGCGTTCACGAGATACACGCTGCCGGCGGGCTGGAACTGATTCCCGAACATCAGGACGTGTCGTCCCGACGCCACCCCCGCCTCGGCGCGCGCGACGAGCCGGATCGTGCCGATACCCTGACGCAACGCGTCGATCGGCTCGACCTGCCACTGCGCCACCGACAATGGCAGCGCGTGCCTGTCGACGGACAGCGTCAACGCGCCCGCAACGTGACGCCCGAAGTCACGCACTTCTCCCTCGTCGAGTGTTCCATCGTGATTGAGATCGATCGATTGGATGAATCCATCGGCCACGTCAACGCCCGGCGACAGCGCGAGCTCGATCTGAATGCTGCTGGCGTCGACGGAGATCCGTGTTGCCTGCAGCAACTCGTCGAGACGATGCGCATCGGCGCGCCAGGGCAGCACGAGCGTGAGCAGCAGGAAGACGAGAACGCGCCGCATCATCGCGCCGCGATGAACTTCGCGCCGTAATCGTTGGTGGGATCGCGATAGATCGTGTGGATGTGCATCACGTCGCCCTGCTGCGGCGCCCACTCGATCAGGACCGTCGGTCCCTGAATCCGGTAATACGACGGGCTCCCGTTCGTCGTCGGTCCGCTCCATGCGAACCAGGTCTGCGGCAGGTTTGCCTTGATCTCGGCCATCTTCGCGGTGGCGGCCGCGTCGTTGAGGATGCCGACCCACTCGTGCGCAAGATCGAGCAGCATCTCCTGCTGGCGTGATGTCATCGCCGACACGCGGAGCCCTTCCGGCATGATCGTGCGACCATCCTCGCCCGGTCCGAGCACGAGGTCGCGTACCTCGTACTTGAGAATCGCGTCGCCGCGCTGCTTCGCGTCGAGCGCGTTGATCAGCGCAAAGCCCTTGTCGTTCTCATCACCCAGCGGTCGGACGGTCTGGCCGTTCAACACATAGCGCGCCGGTTGCGCGGCGGGCAGACTGGGCGTCATCACGCTGCTGGCGGCGACGAAGGTCACGTTGATCGCGAGGTGATGGCCACCAAACTGCAGCAACCATGGCGCGGTGGACGAGGGCGTACCGAGAAACGCGATGTAGTACTCGTCCTGGCCGAACTGCACACCTCGTCCCGCAGGTCCCTGCCGCCCGCCGGTGCGACCACCGCCCTCGCCTTTCAGCACTTCGTCACCGTTCATGATGTCGGTGACTTTCTGGTAACCCTCCTTGCTCAACGCCGCCTGCACTACCGCCATCGCCGCCGCGCGCTGCCGCGCATTCAGATCGCCGAGGCGCACGCCCTTGCGTCGAAAGATGCCCGACGGGAGGTTCGACCAGCCGTTGTGCTTCTCCGGTGCGTCGAAGCCGAACGTACCGGCGGCTCGCTGCCCCGGCGAGAGCGTCTGCAGGAAGGCGTTGGCGGCGGCCACGACCTTGTCGGTCGTCGCCTGGTTCCCCTGCGTCGTGCGTGATTGCTGAAATGCCGCGGCGGTGAACGATCCGACCAGGGCAACGACGATGACAACGATGCGCGTGGTCTTCATGGCGGCATCCTATTACGCGAAGCCTGTTCACGAAGCGCGAGGTGGTTGGCCCGCTTCGCCAAAGGCCCGGCCTGCCGGGCCCGTAGGGCGGGCCACGCGAAGCAGGCCCGCCCGATCCCGCTCACACCCGCTGGCGACCGCCGACCAGCAAGAGGATCACGCCCACCGCCAGCAAGCCGCCACCGATGACCGGCGGCATCGCCACGCCTTCATGCTGTTGCGTTTTTACCTCCAGCGGGCCGGCGTCCAGCACCGTCTTGTCGCGAGTCCAGAAGACGCCGCCCCACAGCAGCGCGACGATGCCGATGATGACGAGCACGAGACCAACAACGCGGGTGACAGACATTGCAATCCTCCGGGTGCAACATCTCTGCAACAGCGATACCGCCCAGGTACCGTCGAGCCAGGTTCGTTATAGCGTTGATACTCGCGACAGAACGCGCTGACAGGAGATGAAATCGATGGCCAGTGAATTCGTCTGGTACGAGCTGCTCACACCCGATGCAAACGCCTCAGAGCGTTTCTACGGCGACGTCGTCGGATGGACGGTAAAGCCGAGTACCACTCCAGGAATGGATTACCGTCACCTGACGGCGCCTGATGGTGAGGGCGTCGGCGGCATACTGCAACTGACCGACGACATGAAGAAGGGCGGAGCCAGGCCGGTGTGGCTCGGTTACATCAGCGTGTCCGACGTCGATGCCGAGATCGCCGCGATCGAGAAGGACGGCGGCCGCACGCAGATGAAGCCGACTGACGTCCCTGGCGCCGGCCGCATGGCAATGGTCGCCGACCCGCAGGGCGCGGCGATTTATGTGATGAAGCCGACGCCGCCGCCCGACCGGCCCGATGCGAAGAGCACCGCGTTCTCGCGGACAGCACCGGCACGCTGCGCGTGGAACGAGCTGGCGACGAGCGATCCGAAGAAGGCATTCGCGTTTTACGCACGGCACTTCGGGTGGACCGATGGCGGCAGCATGCCGATGGGCGAGGCGGGCGATTACCAGTTCATCAACGATGAGGACGGGATGATCGGCGCAGTCCAGGCGACCACCAACAATCGTCCGTCGATGTGGACCTATTACTTCCGGGTCGCCAACATCGATGTCGCGAAGAAGAAGATCGAAGCCGCCGGCGGGACGGTCATGCACGGGCCGCAGGAAGTACCCGGCGGCGATCACATCATCATCGGCACCGACCCGCAGGGCGCGATGTTCGCGGTGGTCGGGGCACGGTCGTAGCTGCGTCGAGGCCGACCTTCAGATCGGCCTTCAACCCGTTCACGGTTCTGCGTGCTCAATTCTCAGTTCGTGTGCAGGTTCGACCCTTCTCCGCTCGAGCGCGCCCGAACGGGCGAATCGAGATCCGACCCTGAACACGAACCCGGAACCGGGAACGTGGACGCGTGAACGGAAGATCACTTCGCGCGAGGTAGTTCGAGTCGCGCGATGCGATCGGGGTCGGCAAGGATGTCCATCTCGACGACCTTGCCGCCCGCCACCGTGAACGCAATCACGCTGTACGGCTGGCCGTCCGGCAGCCGGGCCAGCGCGCCGATGCTGCCGTTGACCAGCACGATCTCGCTGGTCAGGCCGAATCTCGAGAACGCCGCTGCCTGCGCCGCGACCGCCCTGGCACCGCGCACGAGACGTGACAGGCCGCGCGCGCCACCATCGGCGCGCAGGACCATCTCCGGATCGAGGACGGTCAACAGCCGTTCGAAGTCACCGTCCTGGACGGCGGCGAGAAACGCTTCGACGACCCGCCGCTGCTCGCGCCGATCGGGCTCGACCTTCGGCGTGCGGCTCTGCACCCGGCGGCGCGCGCGGCTGGCCAGTTGTCGTGCCGCCACCGGGGTGCGATCGACGATTGGCGCGATCTCGTCGAACGCCAGGCCGAAGACGTCGTGCAGGACGAACGCGAGGCGCTCGGCGGGTTCGAGCGTCTCCAGCACGACGAGCAACGCGACGCCGACCGAATCGGCGAGCATGACGCCGGATTCTGGATCGTCGTCGACGCATGTGATCACCGGATCCGGCACGTGCACGTCGAGCGAGTCCTCGCGGCGCGATGTGCGCGTCCGCAGCATGTCCAGGCAGACGCGCCCGACCACGGTCGTCAGCCATGCGCGCAGGTTGTCAATCTCACCGGCATCGGAACGCGCCAATCGAATCCAGCTCTCCTGAACCGCATCGTCCGCTTCGCTCGCGGAGCCCAGGATCCGGTACGCGACCGCGCGCAGATGGGCGCGGTGGGCCTCGAACTGTCCTGCCAGCGATTCAGGTGTGGGCATCGGTCACATTCCTCCGTGGCGATTCGTCATGGTGATGACGGATCACACATCACCGATGTGACAGGGGGAATACATGAAGTTTGTCTTGATGGTCTATCAGGGGTCTACGCCCGTGCCCGGCTCGCCGCGCTGGGATGCGCTCTCGGAAACGGAACGACAGAAAATCTATGCGGAGTATGCGGCCCTCAACAAGACCGCGGGGGTGTCAGGCGGCCTGCCGCTGGGACGTCCCGACGCGGCGCGAACGGTGCAGGTGCGCGACGGGCAGATGCACGTCGAGAACGGGACGTATCAGGCCGAAGGAGTCGCCGGCTTTTCGGTCTTCGAAACCGACAGCCTCGACGCCGCCATCGCGCTGGCCGCGCGCGTGCCTGCGGCGCGTCTCGGTGGCGCCGTCGAGATCAGGCCGGTGGAAAAGTACTGGTAAGAGCCCGTCGGCGGTTCACGCTTCTGGGTGCTCGGTTCTCTGTTCGTGTTCAGGTTCGATCTTCATCCGCCGGTCGGAACGCTCCAAGGGTCGAACCAAGACCCTGAACACGAACTCAGAATCGAGAACGGAGCAGCATCATCACTCAGGCAATAGCCAGAGCGATCAGAAACGCCCAGCCGAGGAGAAACGCGAGGCCGCCGAGTGGCGTGATGGCGCCAAGCCACGTCACGCCGCTCAGTGCCAGCGCGTACAAGCTTCCGGAGAACAAAACGATGCCGGCGGTGAAGGACCAGCCGGCCGCGCGAACGAGCCAGCCGTCGAAGCGTGCCGCCGCGAGCGCGACGATCAGCACGGCGAACGCGTGGTACATCTGGTAGCGCACACCGGTCTCGAACACGGCGAGCATGTCCGGCGACAGCCGACCGCGCAGCGCGTGCGCCCCGAACGCGCCGAAGCCGACGCCGACCAATCCCGCAAGGGCCCCGATCAGCAGAAATGTCCGATCCACGTCTCGATTGTATTGGCTTCGGCTGACGGGCTGGCAACTCCCAACGTCTATCGCTCATCCAATGCCCAAGCTCCCACCCGGGTCCGTGTGGCAGTCGGACCAGCGACAGACGCTGGGAGTTGGGAGTCGTCGTGGAGTCATGCACGTCAGGGACGCAATTTGCAACGGTTCTCCCCATGGAAGGCGTAGCCGCGTTCATCGCGGCGCACGGCTATCCGGCGATTGCGATCATCGTCGGCCTCGAAAGCATGGGGTTACCGCTGCCGGGCGAGACGACGCTCATCACGGCGGCCATCTTTGCCGGCTCGACGCACGTGCTGGAGTTGGGCCCGGTGATCGCGGCTGCCGCCGCGGGGGCGATTGCCGGCGATACAGCCGGCTTCTGGATCGGCCGCACGGCCGGGCAGGCGCTGGTCGTCCGCTACGGATCCCATCTGCGGATGACGCCGGCGCGGCTGGCAATCGGTCAACACCTGTTCGAGCGCCACGGCGCCAAGGTGGTGTTCCTCGGCCGATTCATCGCAATTCTGCGAACCATCACCGCGCTGCTCGCGGGCATCAACGGGATGGCGTGGCGGCGCTTTCTCGTCTTCAACGCCGCCGGCGGTTTCGCCTGGGCGGCGTTGATGGGTGTCGGGGCGTATCTGCTCGGCCACCGCATGGAACGCATGACCGGCGTCGTCGGGGTAGTCGGCCTCGCGGGGGCGATCGCCGCCGTGGTGATCGCGTTTGCGATCGGCCGGGGTTACGAGCGGCGATGGATCAACCGGGCGAGGTCCTAGCTGGCCTTCTGGACCGCTTCGAGCTTCGGCGCGCCCTTGGCCTTCTTCGTCGCCATGTCGATGATGCCGTTGAACACCGCCCCGTCACGCAGCACCAGCGACGGCGCCGTGATCGTGCCGCTGACGTGAGCCGTATCCGTCAGCTCGACCCGCGTACTGGCGGTGACGTCGCCCGAGACGGTGCCATGCACCGTGATCGTCGATCCCTCCAGCTTCGCGTCGGCCTTGCCTGCTGGCGCAATCATGAGTGCGCCCTGCTGCATCGTGATCGTGCCCTTCACGGTGCCGTGAACGGTGATGTCTTCGTTGCTGGTAATGTCGCCGGTAAGGGTGAGAGACGGTCCGAGCGTAGTCATCCTTTTCAATCCTGGGGTTTGGAGTTGCTGATCTTTCGGTCGCAACGCCTCGACACTATAGGCATCGAGAGCACGTCTGTCGACCACACGCACGAGCTGTCGCGATACGACCGGAGCCGGGCGTTCGATCAGTCCGCCGGCCCGGAGTCCGCAGCCCGGAGTCTGGACCGTGATGACGCCTTCTCCACCCTGATCGCCGGCTCCGGCGATCCACTCCACGTGAATCGAAACGTACGTCCACGCCGGACGTTGGCGACCAGCGCGGGACGGAAGCAGGCGACGCACGTGCCGCCGCGCAACCGCACGCTTGGATAAACGACGCCAAGCGCGCCCGCCTCGAGCAGTTGCTCGGCCAGCCGCTGCGACTGCGTATAGCTCCCGGGATCGAGACAGGCTTTGAACGCCGTCGCACGACGCAGGTCGTGGAGCGTACCGCTCACGTCGGCGACGTATTCGTCGTAGGTCACCGCATCCTCGAAGCGATTGATTTCGGCGAGCTGTACCGCCTTGTGGAAGGCGACCTCGGCCTGCGCGGTTTCGACGTCGAAGCCCGCGTACCACGCGCCACGCTCGGGCCCGTTGAAGCGGGCGCCGAGCGGATGCGGATGACAGAACGCCGCGTTGATGACGGTCGCGTACGGCACGCCGGTCACGAGTTCGTCAACGCCGATGCCGGGCGATCGATGCGCCTGCGCCAGGACACGATCGTTGGTCGCGGCGTCGAGCGCGAAGATCGCCTGAAGATCCTCGTCGTCACCTGCGATGTCGACGAGCACGCTGTCGCCTTTTGGCCCGTGCCGCGACGGAATGAGGCGACGGGTGTCGGCCTGGCGGACGAGCCTCGACGGCGGCAGCGTCATCAGCCGGCGCGCCGTGCGTCGAGGAGCCGCCGTACGGTCTGCATCGCCGGCAGCCCGCCGTGAATCATGAACGCGAGCGGCGTGTCGCCGCGGAAGACCGGATTGGCGTTCGGCAGCCGCACCCATTCATCGGCGAGCGCCGGCGCGTGCAGGATGCGAAGCGCCTTGAAGATGCCGATCAGATAGGACACGCGGGTCAGGCGGTCGGCATCGAGCACGCGATCGCCGCCGCTCCGCTTCAGCTCGTAGTACGGCCCGTTGGTCATGCCGCCCAGCAGCAGCCGCGCGTCCTCGTCCTTCACCTTCCAGCGGGTCATCAGCGTGAAGAACGTCCGGACCGCCGCCGGCGACAGCCGCGCGCGCGTCCGGCGGTCGGCAAAGTCCGGCGGGGCGTCGAGACGGTAGCGCGTGGCCGGATACAGATGCGTTCGCGCCCCCATCGCTTGACTCCTGATCCGGAGAGTATCAGTGAGTGATCAGGATTGTCAAAATCAGACCGGCCGTCGCGGGCCGGCCCGGGCGCGGGCGAGGATCCGGTCCGCGGCCGGCACCACACCGTCACGGACTCGCCTGCCCAACGGAAGGCGCGGCGGTGCGCTACGATTGCCGCACGTGCCCGGCTACCGGTTCCGCGAGTTCGTGCTCTCGCCGCAACGGCGGACGCTGCTGCGTGACGGGCGCGAGCTCCCCCTGATCCCGCGCTACTTCGATCTGCTCGTGTTCCTGGTCGAACGCCGGCACCAGGCGGTACATCGGCGCGACATCTTCGACCACGTCTGGCACGACGTCGCCGTCTCCGACGCGGCGTTGACGCAGGCGATTCGCACCATCCGGCGCGTGCTCGACGACGACTCCCGCGAGCCGCGATTCGTACGAACGGTCTCCCGCCATGGCTACCGGTTCGTCTTCGAAGACGTGATCGAGGAACCGGAAGAAGAGCTGACCGCCGCGGCCCCCGGTGTGCACCACAGACCGTCAGGATCCGCCGGCCAGGTGCTCTCCGCCGACGGCAAGATCGTCCTGCCTGGCCTCGAACGACCACGCTGGGTGAACGCGGCGATGGGCGGCGGCGCTGCCGGCCTCGTCGCCGGCGGCATCGGCGCGCTGCTATTGGCGCTGGTGCCCGACGGTCCGGCATCGATGGACGTCGTACCGGTGGTCGCACTGCTCGGCGGTTGCTGCGGCGCGGCGGGAGCTGCCGGCGTAACCGCGGGAATGTCGCTCGCCGGCCGGGCCGATGCCGCATTCGCGCGACCGGTGACGATCGCCGGCGCCGCCCTCGGCGGCGGCGTGGTCGGCCTCGCCGTCCAACTGCTCGGCGGCTGGACGCTGCAGACGATTGGCCTCGACGTGCCGGTCAGCGGACTGATCCAGGGTCTCGTGATCGGTGCCGCGTGCGGCGTGGCTGACCTCGTCGCGGGTCACCCGGCCGCGCCGGCAGCCTCAGCGCCGGATCCGGACGTGCGTCTCGAGGCGCGGAAGAATCGCGCGGCGATCGCGGTCTTCGCGGTGTTCGCGGGACTCGCGGCGCTCCTGCTGGTGCTGGCCGGGCAGCCGTTGATCGGCGCCACGCTCAACGCCATCTCGCATGCCTCGGCGGGCGCCCAGACGACGCTGGCGCCGCTTGGCAGGTTGCTGGGTGAGCCTGATTTCGGGCCGGTGACCGCGGCGGTCATCGGCACCGGCGAAGGCGTGCTCTTCGGCGCGGGTCTCGGGTTCGGTCTCACCAGAAAACGCTGAATCCGCAGGAAATCACGGCCATCTCACCTGCCGCTCACCGTTCGCTGAGGACTTGCCGGCGGCTGCGGGGTGATGCTGCGAGCCATGCCTACGCGCACGCTTCGCACCATCAAGATGATCCTGCCGGCGCTCACCGAGGCGACCAGTCCGTTCTGGCGTCCGATCAAGTATTCCCTGTTCCCGCCGCTCGGCCTCGCCACCCTCGCCGGCTACGTCCACCCTGCCGTCACGGTCGAGATCCAGGACGAACACGTCGAGACGCTGAACCTCGACGATGACCCGGATCTGGTGGTGATCCAGGCCTACATCACGTCAGCACGCCGCGCGTACGAGATCGCCGATCACTATCGCCGCCGGGGCATCTTCGTCGTCATGGGCGGACTGCACGTGACGTCGCTCCCGGACGAGGCGCTCCCGCACGCCGACGTGATCTTTCTCGGCCCGGGCGAAGAGAGCTGGCCGCGGTTCCTCGCGGACTTCGCGACGGGCACGCACGCGCGCATCTACCGATCGCACGACCGCACGCTCGAAGGCCTGCCGCCGATCCGCCGCGACCTGATCAAGCGCCGGTTGTATCTGGTGCCGAACTCGATCGTCGTCTCGCGCGGATGCCCGCACGTCTGTGATTTCTGCTACAAGGAAGCGTTTTTCGCGGGCGGCCGTTCGTTCTACACGCAGGACGTGGACGCCGCGCTCGCCGAGATCCAGCGGCTGCCGGGACGACACCTCTACTTTCTCGACGATCACCTGTTCGGCAACCGCCGGTTCGCGGCGGCGCTCTTCGACGGCATGCGTGGCATGGGTCGTCTGTGGCAGGCAGCGGGCACGGTCAACGCGATCCTCACGCCGGGGCTGCTCGAGAAAGCCGTGGCCGCCGGTTTGCGGAGCCTGTTCGTCGGCTTCGAGACGCTGAACCCTGGCAACCTGATCGAACAGCGCAAGTTTCAGAACATGCGGCGCGACTACGGCGCCGCGATCCGCCGGCTTCACGATCACGGCGTGATGATCAACGGCAGCTTCGTGTTCGGTATGGACGAGGACAATGGGTCGGTATTCGAGCGCACCGTCGAATGGGCGATTAAGCAGGGGATCGAGACGGCAACGTTCCACATCCTGACGCCCTATCCGGGCACCGCGCTGTATCAGCGAATGGCCGATCAGCGGCGGCTGACGATCCACGACTGGGACCTGTACGACACGCGCCATGCCGTCTTCCGTCCAGCGAAGATGACCGGCGCGCAGCTCGAGGCCGGCTATCACTGGGCGTATCGCGAGTTCTATCGCTGGTCGAACATCGCGCGCGGCGCGTCGGCCCATGACGCCGTCCTGGCCGGAGCGCGCCACTTCGCGTACGCGGCCGGATGGAAAAAGTTCGAGCCACTCTGGGACCTGGTGATCCGCGCGAAGCGGGCAGGCATGATGCTGCCGGCGCTCGAAGCCATCCTCAGCGAGTTCGGCCGGCGCCGACCCGATCGCGCCGCAGACGTCGGCGAGGGTCCTCACCCCTCGACTCGCGCTCTGGGTGCCCTGAGCCCGGGCGACGGGCAGACCCGCCCGCAGGCCGGTCCCGCTCTGAACAACGGCGCTCTTCCGCTCGTGTGGCACGGCGGGGCGCACCGGTAACCGCGTATGTTGCGAGAACTGCTGGACAAATGGTGGGGCGCTATCGCCGGCCTCGCCTTCATCGCGGTCATCCTCGTCGCAACGGTCGTCTATCCCGCGTGGAAGTCGGCGGTGGATCGCAACCGGGACGCGCGCGCCGATCCGCATCACATCGCCGGAAACCTGTACTTCGTCGGTGCGCCCGACGTCACGTCGTTCCTGATCACCGCGCCCGAGGGCGACGTGCTGATCGGCGGCGGCTGGGAAAACTCGGCGCACAAGATCATCGACAACATCGCGCAGCTCGGATTCGACATCAGGAACGTTCGCGCCCTGATTGCCAGCGGCGGCCATCTCGATGATGCGGGCGGGTTGGCTGAACTGCAGCGGGCGTCCGGCGCACAGTTGTGGGCCGGTGAGAACGTTGCCGACGCGATTGCGAGCGGCGGCGGCGCCACCGCTTCGGTGAGCGACATCGAAGACAAGTGGCTGGCATGGGCGCACATCACCCGCTACCCGGCGGCGCGCGTCGATCACCGCGTGAAGGCCGGCGAGACGATTCACGTCGGGTCGCTCGCATTCACCGCGCACATCACCACCAACGCGCTCGACTGCACCACGTGGACATTCATCGTCCGCGAGCGCAATCCCGCGATCGCGCCCGGGACACCCCGCGAACTGCACGTCGTGCACCGCTGCAACCTGGGCGTACGGGCCAATCCATCGCACTCGGAAGCCGAGCGCTATGCGAACCGGCGTGCGGACTTCGAGCGGGGCTTCGACGACCTGCGACAGCTTCCCGTTGATATCTGGCTGACACCACAGGGGCGCGACTACGGCCGGTTCCGAAAGTACGACGCCAGCCTGCACGCCACCGATCCAGTGGCACCGTTCATCGACCCGGAGGGCTATCGCAAGTCCATCGATGACGCTGAAGACACCTTGCACAAGGTGATCGCCGAGCGGCAACAACGACGGTAAGTGGCCAGCGGCCGGAGGGCCCGCGTCGGTGGTCGGTGGGCAGTGAATTCGTAGGGGCGGGTCTTCAGACCCGGCCCCGACCGGCCATTCACCTCACCAATGCGTCGTCTGCACCAGGCCGACGAGGCCGCTCCAGAAGATCGCGACACCGACGCACAGCAGGATGAATGCAGACAGGCGGAGAAAGACGTTCTGCGCGGTCTCACCAAGGGCGCGGCTCAGAGACGACGCCGAGCGATAGCAGATATAGATACTGGCCGAGACAATTCCTGCGCCGACGAGATAGGCCACCATCTTCATCAGGCCGGCTGGTGATCCAGTCGCCGCCCCGGCGCCGAGCGTGATGGCAACCGAAATCGATCCTGGTCCTACCGTCAGTGGAAACGTGAGTGGATAGAAGCCGCGCTTCGCCGCCTCGCGCTCCCACGCGTCGGAGATCACCGAGGGCGGCGCATCGGGTTCGTCTCCGGCGTGCAGCAGCTTCCATCCCGTCGCCAGCACGACGAGCCCGCCGGCGACGCGGACGATCGGGATCGAAATGCCGAAGAACGCGAGCACGTAGGAACCGCCCAGCATCGCCACCATCAGCAGGAGCAGCGCGTTGCGCGTCACGACCCAGGCGAGGTGCCGACGCGCGGGACCCGGCAGATCAGCGGTGTAGGCGAGAAAGATCGGCGCGCCGCCGAGCGGGTTCACGATCGGCAGGAGCGCCGCGAGCGTGACGAGGACCGCCGCGAGAGCCGCCACGCGAGGCATTCTAGCGAGGGGTCAGGAATCAGGGGTCAGGAATCAGGGTCGGGAATCAGGGTCGGGAATCAGGGTCGGGAATCAGGGTGCCGCTCGCGCTGGAATAGCTGGAACGACAAATGCTCTGCTCCCCTGATACCCGCCGCATCGGTTCGGCCGAGTTCACGAAGGAGTCTCATCATGAAAAAGATCACCCTGCGCGTGCCTCAGTTCGGATTCGTCGTCGCCACCCGCGCGGCGCTGGCCTTCGGCGCCGGCCTGCTGGTGTCGGGCAAGATCCGGCAGTCCCGGCGCCGCAAGATCGGGATGGCGCTCGTGGCCCTCGGCGCCGCATCCACCGTTCCGGCCGTGATGACCATCCGGAAGCAGATGACGCCGGCGTAGGCACGGACGGGTCGGCATAGGCGTCGTGGCGCGGGCTCGCCCCACGACGTCCTCTGGCACAATAGCCGCCGTGGATTGCCCACGCTGTGGCGCCGCGATGCAGGCGCACGACATGGAAGGGCACGGCCGGCAGCCGGTCACCATCGACGTGTGCATGCCCTGCCAGGCCATCTGGTTCGACACGCTCGAGAGCCCGGCGCTCGCGCCGGCGGCCACACTGGCACTGTTCCGCCTGATCGGCGAGCAGACGGACCGGCCGAATCCGACGCCGGCCACGCTGGCGAAATGCCCGCGGTGCCACGCGCACCTGCGGCTGACGAAGGACCGGCAGCACGACACCCGCTTCGAATATCTGCGCTGCCCGCACGATCACGGTCGGCTGACCCCGTTTCTCGAATTCCTCAAGGAAAAAGACTTCATCCGGCCGCTGACCACGGCGCAGATCGAGGAACTGCGGCAGCACGTCCAGACCGTGAACTGTTCGAGCTGTGGCGCACCCGTGGACCTGACGGCATCTGCCGCGTGCTCGCACTGCGGTGCACCGCTGTGCATGCTCGATCTACCCCACGCCGAGCAGGTCCTGAGGAACCTCTCGGGCGGAAGCGCCGTCTTCGACGGCGTGCGGGCGCTCGAACGCTGGTCGACGCCGGCCGACAAGACAAATGGAGGACAGGCCTGAATGGGTTTGATGGATTTCATCAAGGGCGAACTGATCGACGTCATCGAATGGACGGACGACTCGCGCGACACGCTGTCCTTCCGCTTCCCCGACGATGACAAGGCGATCAAGAACGGAGCACAACTGATCGTCCGCGAATCGCAGGTCGCGCAGTTCGTCTACCTTGGCGAGTTTGGCGACACCTTCGGTCCCGGCAAGCACACGCTCACGACCGACAACATCCCGGTGCTGACGAAACTGAAGTCGTGGCCGTATGGCTTCAACTCGCCATTCAAGGCCGACGTCTACTACGTCCTCACGCGCCTCTTCACCGGCAACAAGTGGGGCACCGCCAATCCCGTGATGTTGCGCGACGCCGATTTCGGCGCGGTCCGTGTGCGCGCCTACGGCACCTACGACTTCCACATCGTCGACCCGAAGATCTTCCTGCGCGAGGTCGCCGGGTCCGATCACAACTTCCATCTGGACGAGTTCGCCGACACGATGCGCTCGCGCCTCGTGAGCATCTTCACCGACGCCCTGTCGTCGGCGAAGGTACCGGTGCTCGACGTCGCCACGCGCTACACCGAGCTCGGCGAAGCGTTGCTGCCGCTGGTGAATCCAGCAGTGACGTCCAAATACGGTCTGGCGCTCACCAGCTTCATCGTCGAGAACGTGAGCGTGCCGCCGGAGGTCGAACAGGCGATCGACAAACGCTCCAGCATGACGGCGATCGGCAACCTGAACGAGTTCGTGAAGTACCAGATGGGCAAGGGATTCGAGAGTGGCGGAGGCGGCGGACCGGCCGGCACGGCAGCGGAGCTCGCGGTCGGTTTCGGCCTGGCGCAGCAGATGGTGCAGCAGGGAATGATGGGCGGCCATGCGACGCCGACCGTCGCACCGGCAGCAACCGTCCCCGAGCTGTTCAGCCCCGCGGATGCAGCAAAGGCGCTCGGCGTATCTGAAGCCGATGTCATGACCGTCCTCGAGTCCGGCGAACTGAAGGGCAGGAAGATCGGCTCCACGTGGCGCATTCCGAAAGCCGCGCTCGACAGCTACCTTGGCGGATAGCCCGCCGCCGCTTCCGTCGCCGCTCGCGAGCGGCGAGGTCACCACGCTTGCCAAGTACGCGTGCCCGGCGTGCGGCGCGCAGGCGGAATGGGACCCGGGCAAGCAGAAACTCGTATGTCCGTTCTGCGGCACCGAGTCGCCGTACGCGATCGATCGCGCGACCGGCACAGTTGCGGAACTCGACCTCGTCAAGGCGCTGCGCGAACTGCCGGACGAGGAACGCGGCTGGCAAGCCGAGCGTCACAGCGTGCAGTGTCAGAGCTGCCGCGCGGTGATGGTGTTCGAAGCCGGCCGCGTCGGACAGAATTGCGAGTTCTGCGGGTCGCCCGCGCTGGTGCCGTACGAAGAGGCGAAGGCACCGATCCGGCCGCAGGGCCTGCTGCCGTTCCGGATCGACACCGATCAGGTCCGTGACAACATCCGCCGCTGGTGGCGCGGCAAGTGGTTCGCGCCCGGCCGGCTCGCAGGTGCGGCACTCGTCGATCGCATTCGCAGCGTCTACATCCCCTATTGGACCTTCGACGCGCAGGTCCACTGCCCGTGGCAGGCCGAGGCGGGCTATCACTACTACGTGGAGGTCGCCGGCCGCGACAGCCAGGGACGTCCCGTCGTGCGGAGTGAGCAGCGCACGCGCTGGGAGCCCGCGTCGGGCGCCGTCGATCATGCCTTCGACGATGAACCGGTGCCGGGGACGCAGGGACTGCCGCTGGATCTACTGCGTCAGGTCGAGCCGTTCCCAACCGGAGAGATCGTGCCCTACGACACGGCGTTTCTCCAGGGCCACGTCGTCGAGCACTACCGCGTCGTGCTGTTCGATGCCGCGGAACAATCGCAACGGCAGATGCAGGCCGCCCTCGAGCAG
Source organism: Vicinamibacterales bacterium (assembly GCA_035496255.1). Lineage (GTDB taxonomy): Bacteria > Acidobacteriota > Vicinamibacteria > Vicinamibacterales > UBA2999 > Gp6-AA40. The sequence continues at coordinate 32,638 of DATJEU010000059.1, read as the reverse complement.
TTGTGCGGTCAACAGGTGCCAGGCGACACGTATCGCAACCTGCAGATCTCGCCCGCATACTCCGGCCGCACGTTCAAGCACGTGCTGGTCCCGGTGTGGTTGTTGACGTACGACTATGGTCGAAAGCACTACCAGGTGATCGCCAACGGCTACACCGGGAAGATGGCGGGCACGTATCCGATTGCGTGGTGGAAAGTCGTGCTGCTGGTGGTGCTGGCGCTGATCGTCATCGCGATCTGGGCGTCGCTGCAGAATTAACGGCCGGGCAGAGACATACGGCGGCACATCAGCTTCAGGGTGTCTTCGGCCGCCCTCGGAAGGCCGGCGATCGTCGCGTCGCGTCCGGTTCCGAGAACCTCGGTGAGCATGGCTTTCGAAATCGCGACCCATCCGCCTGCGCTCCTGTAACTGACGACGAATTTTCCTTCCCGTCGATCGCTCAGGAGCTGCGGCTCGTCGCAGGCGTGCGCCTTGTGCGCCGACACGATCTCCGGGTCCGACGAGCCGACGTATCGAACCGGAAGGTCTGGAACCGACGACGTCGCTGAAGATGAGTGAGCGCCCTCTGACACGACATACAGCCTGCCTGTCCGTGCACCGTCCGTCCCGTCCGTACGCGTCCGGAGTGCCTGCTCGACGCGATTGAACATGTCTTCGGCAAACTCCTGCGGATAGTCGAACTGCTTCTGCACGTCAGGTTTGAGGTGCGGCAGCTTGCGCCAGCGGTTGACCCAGGCAAGCTTGTCGACGCTGGCGTCGCCGGCGGCAAACACGTCTTCCAGGCTGAAGTTCGTCGCTGCATCCGGCTGCGAAGCTTTGAGCGCCATGTGCTTGATCAGATCCGACGAGAATCCATAGAGCGCTCCGTAGGGCGAATACGCGCCGGCAACCGGACGGAAATGAGCGCAGTCGTCGACGAGCGACTGCGTCACGCGACCGATCAATGCTTCGTATTCCTCGAGCAAGGCCACATGCCGATTCCCCATCGGCGTATACGTTGCGCGTCCCTCTGGATCGATTGCGATGAAGAGATGCTCGATCATGCTGTACGCGCCCAACAACGCGACGCGATTCACGAACAGCTCCGGGTCCGGAGAGATCCCCTGGCAGATGGCGTCCGCGAGCTCGAGTCTCTTCTGATCGTTTCCCGTCCGGCACGCGTGCTCATACCCCGCAAGCAGCGGCACGAGTTCCTGCACGAGCAGAGCGAAGTCGAGCGCGTTCGACGTGCGCGTGCCCGAGACCAGGCGCTGGTCATCAAGAGGCGCCGCATCCTTCGTGGAGCGATACCGGATTTGTGAACGCAGGTGTCCCGCGGCCATGCGGACGCCGGCAGCGTGAACGACCAGACGGTCTTCGTGCGGGAGGCTCGCAACCCGTTCCGCGATCTCGAAGTAGGCACCCAGATCGTCGGTCGCCAGACTCTGCGCCAGTTGAATCAGCCAGCGCGCGTCGCGCACGAACACCGGTTGATCGACGATCTTGATCGTCCAGAGCTGGTCGAGCACTCCTTGCACCTGGGACAGGCGATCGCCCGCGCCGCCCGCCCCGTCGTCCCACACGCGTACGCTCAGCAGCTCGAGGCATCGAATCACAGACAGGTTGAACAGCGTGTGCGCGTAGCGCAGACGGCCATTGCGACCGGGCCAGCGCGTCTGCCGCCATAAGTAGAACGCGCGCATCATCATTTCCGCCGGATCGGCCGGACCGTTGTGCAGGCCGGCAATCGGATGAGGCCTGAATCCACTCGCCCAGTGCGCTTCTTCGAGTTGCCCTCTCAGACGCGACTGATTCGCGCCGACGTCGGCACACGCGAAGAAACAGTCCTCGACGTCCTGAGCGAGACGGACACCGTCCTGGAGGTATTCGATCGGTGCTCGCTGAGCATTGAGCACCCGTTCGAGCCGCGCGACGATGTCGTCGCGACGCGTCAGGAAGAGTTGAAGGAGTTCGATGTGTGCCTGGAAGGGCACGTCGATTCGCGGGCGGGCGGTGGTCATCGTGGGCGCGAGACCAGTCTAGCGCCCGCGTAACCTGTTCGAACTTCCGGGTGCTGCGTTCTCAGTTCGTGTTCACGTTCGGATCGTTCATCCATCGTCCCCACCACGTTGACGACGGAATCAAGACGCGAACCTGAACACGAACGAAGAACTCAGCACGCAGAAGCGTGAACGGCGAGGCTCCTTACTGGCAGATCGTCGGCAACCCCGGCGTCGTCAGCGGCGCCGGCGGCGTGATCGTGCTCGTACCGATCGATGGCCCGCCCACTGGGGACGGCGGCGTCAACGGAGCGGTGGCTTGCGACGACAGGCTCGGCGGTGCGCCGAGACCCGAAGACGCCGGCGTGCCGACGTTCGACGATCCGATACTGCCGACACCAGACGTGCCGGGAGAAGCGCCCACACCAGAGCCGATGCCGGACCCGATACCCGATCCAACACCCGAGCCGACGCTACCCGGTGCGGTGCTTAAACCCGAACCGACGCGCGGTGTGCCCGACGGTGAGCTGAGGCCGGGTTGTGGTGACGTGATGCTCGGCGGTGTGCCGGGTACCGGCGAGGGCAAGCCAGTAGTTCCTGAAGCGGCTGGCGTGGGGGTTCCTGCCACGACGATCGAGCTGGGCGTGGTGGAACTGAAGAGAGCCGATTGACAGTTCGTCCCTGGCGCCGACGGACTCGTCGTCGCTGGCGACGTCTGTCCGGCCAATGGTTGAAGTGACGTGTCGACCTGGCCGGACGCCGGAATGGCCAGGCACAGTATGGCGGAGCCGACTATTGCGATTTTCATGACGATTTTCATGATCACCTCCACACGAGTGGATGCACGGAGGAAAGGTGCAAGGAGGTGACCAGGCAGAGGCGGGTCTTAAGACCCGCCTCTGCGTTCCCGAGTTCCGTAGAGGCCGACCTTCCGGTCGGCCCGCCCGCGCCTAGAGCCCGAAGTCCGAAGCCCGAAGCCCGGAGCCTTTTAGAAGTCCACCGTCACGTTCCAGCGCACGAACCGCGGCGAATAGATCGCCGTCGGGTTGCCCCACGTCCCGCCCTGGCCCGTGTTGTCAACGGTGAACTGGTACGCGTTCTCGAAGGTGGTGGTGTAGTTCGTGTTCAGCAGGTTGCTGAGATCGACGCCGATGTCCACACGCCGCGAGGCGAACCGGAGGATCTTGGCGAAGCGCATGTCGATCTGCGTCCGCCGGTTGTCCGCGAACAGCCGATGCTCGGCATCGAGGATGTTGATCGTCGTCACGCCCGTCGCCTGCGCTCCCGGGGGCAGCCGTCCAGCGGCGTCGCGAATCATCGTGTTGGGAATCGTCCAGTTCGCCGCGCGCTCGATTGACGGCTGCGAACGTACGGTGCCGCTGATGAGGACATCGATCTTCGGCACGGTGTAGGTCGCGAGACCGCGCACGGTGGTCTGGAACGGCATCACGTTGTGGCAGTTGCGGATGTCCTTGATCACCGCCCCGCTGTCGATGTTCTGATCGGTCGCGCACGTGTCGATCACCGAACGGCCGGTCTGCGTGCCGAACTGGACGTTCAGGCCCTGGCGAAGACGGGACGTCAGCGTGAAGTCGACGCCGTGCCAGTAGTTGGTTTGCGCCTCACCGAAATCGGTGTCGAACGTCACATAGTTCTTCGTGCCGCGATCGGACGCCGCCTGGCTCACGAGATTCAGCGTGATCGGATACCCGCCGCCACCCGGCAGTCGCGGATCCTCAGGCGTGATAATCGTGAACTGGTCGTAATCGCCGGGACCACGCAGCGTGTTATCGGTGACCTTGGCTCCCAGGAACCAGCGGCGGTTGTACGCCACTTCCACCGACATCCTCGGGATCACCTGCTGCTGCACGGTGATGCCCCACTGCCAGTCGCTCTGCCGCACGTTCCAGCCGTGCAGCGTCGCCGGGTTCACCTCCGTGATGTTGCCCGACGCCTGGCCGAAGTTCACCGAATCACCGGTGACCTGCGCGCACTCGCCGTTCGTGCTGAAGTTCATGATGTCGCAGTCGACGACCTTGTTGTCTCGCCGCGGATCCCCAGCCGGATACGTCTCGTCGTCCCAGTTTCGTGTGCCCGTACGCACGATGCGCGCGGCCGGACTGTTGCTGGTGTACTCGCTGTCGTTGGTGGCGGCATCGAGATAATGACCGAGATTGAACTTCAGCGCGGTCCTGCCATTGCCGAATAGATCGTAGGCGGCACCGAACCGCGGCGTGATGTCGTTGAACGAATCGACCCCGGGTGTCCGCGGGAAACTGATCGGCTCGGCGTTGAACGGCGACGTCAGCTCGGTTCCGTTCATCTCCGCCGGCGTGAAGCTCCACGCACGGTCGTATCGCAGTGCGCCCTGCAGGGTCAGGCGGCCGCGCGTCCACTTGTCCTGCACGTACAACGCCGCCGTGCCCGTGCGATCGGCCTGATGCCACTCCGGCAGCCGCCACGTGAACTGATTCGGCACGCCCTTGTTGAACCGGTAGGCCAACTGCGAGTCGTCCACGAGGAACCAGTTGTTGACGCGGATGTACGCGCCCTGATATCCGACCTTCATCTCGTGCGCGCCGGTGACGTAGGCGGCGGACGCACGCCAGCTATTCGGGTTGGCGTAATTCGGGTTCGCCGTGGCCACACCTCGGTAGACGAAGTTCGCGCGCGGGGCGAACGGCAGACCCGTTGCCGGATTGATCGCCGTGGACTGCTCGGTCACCGGGATCAGATTCAAGATGCCGTCCGGCGCCGGCCGGCCAGTCGTGCCGCCGCGGAACATGAACCGCGTGAAGCCTGCTTCCAGCAGCAGCTTCGAGGTCATCGGCGCCGACCAGATCACCTGGTTGACGTGATACGGCAGGTTGCCGAAATATAGCGGGTTGGCTTCAGGCGAGGGTGCCGTGGAACCCGCGCCGATCGCCACCCAGTCGGCGCCGCGACTGTTGCAACCATTGGTACTCTCGACCTTCAACGTCGACCCTTCGCAGCGGCGCTGATACTCCTGGTCGTACGAGAGACGATGTTTGGCGGAGATCTGCGCGGTGATCCGGCCGATGTATGACGTCCGGCCCTGGAGCGTCCGGACGTTGACAGAGGGATCGGCCACCCAGTCCCATCGCGTCGCGTCGAACGAGTTCGCGTTGTAGACGCTGCCCGGGATCGCCGCCGCGGTCTCGAGGCTGCGGTAGCTGCCGTAGAACCAGAGACGGTCGCGCTTGATGGGTCCGCCGTACGAGACGCTCGCGTCGTACGAGTTGATGATGCCGGGCGCTTCCTTGAGATTCGGCCCCGGCGGCGGTGCCGCCAATTCCGCATTCAAGTTGCTGCCGCTGGACCAGTCACCGGCGTTGCTGATGAACCCGTTCCCGCGGAACTGGTTGCCGCCCGAGCGCGGCACGAGGTTCATCACCGGGCCGCCGATGTCCGACTCGCCGAGGCCGCCGGCGACAGCCACGGAAATCTCGTCGACGTTGTTCGAATCCAGGATGTAGGTGGAGACGCCGCCGCCATTGAACGGCGCCGCGATCGTCATCCCGTTGATCGTCATGCGCCCTTCGTTGATCGGGCCGCCGCGCGCGGCGAAGAGCGTCATCGTCGGCGAAGCCGCCAGCGCGCCGTCGCTGACCACGAGGCCCGGGACGGCATTGAGCAGCGTGCCGACCGAGCGGTTGCCCGGAACGGCGGCCACGACGTCCGACGTCAGCACCGTCTCGCGCTGTGTGTTCTGCACGTCTACCACCGGCGTTTCGCCGGTCACCGTGACCGTCTCCTCGAGGCTGCCGACGTGCAACTCGATCGGAATGGTCAGCGTCGTGGTGCCGGTCAGCTCGATGCCTTCGCGCTTGACGACACTGAAGCCGGAGAGCCGGAACGTCAGCGTATAAGTGCCGGGATTCAGGCTGGGAATGCGGTACTGGCCCGAGCCGTCGGTGACGGCCGTGCGCACTTTCTCAATGAGGGCGGGGCTCGCCGCCTCCACGGTGACGCCCGGGAGAGTGGCGCCTGATTGGTCTTTGACCGTGCCGGTCAGGGTCCCCTGCGCCAGGGCGAGTGACGGCACCAACAGTGTCACTGCCACGACGACAGCTTTCAACGCTCCACGCATCGCAACCCTCCTTGAGCGAACACGAACCGGGGTGAGGTGAGGATGAAGACGCTGCGCCGACGAATGATGTGCGGGGATTGAACGCCTTCTGCATGCAGTTGTCAATGAAGAGGCGGGCTGCGGCGTGCGGCCGGCCGCTGGCGGGTGGGGCTGGCGGCGGGCGGTTCGCGGCGGGCGACTGGCGGCTTGGCAGTTGGCAGTTGGCAGTTAGAGCGGGGCCGGGGGTCGGGAGGACGAAATCCCATACGATGAGCACCTCGTGAGTCCCGAGTCCGCCACGCCGCGACGCTACCGCTCGATCGCCGGGCTCGTGCAGGTGCTGCCGGCGCGGCAGTTGATCCCGTTCTGGCTGGCGATTGGTGTGACGTTCGCCGCCTCCGGCTTTCTGATCGACGTGATGGGACAGGGGCGCTCGGCGCCGCTCCGGCTGCTGCTCAACGTCGCGCTCTTCGCCGTCGTTCCCGCCAGCTTCGTCTGGACGAGAATGACCGGCCGCCGGCGCGCGTTCATCGCCATCGGCGTGGTCTACACGGTGTACATGGTCCTCGCCAGCCGCCTCTTCCGCAGCCTTCCGGCGACACCGCCGGGGCGGCTCTTCCTCGACGGCGTCGGCGCGACGCTGACGCTGCTGGGCGGCTACTCCCTGTTCATTCATTTCATCAACAGCTCGGCGTCGCGATACCTGCGCGTACGGACCGAGATCGAGCTGGCGCGCGACATCCATCGCGTGCTGGTGCCGCCGATCGATCGCCGGATCGGCAACGTCGAGTTCTACGGCTCGTCCTCCGCAAGTGGCGAGGTCGGCGGCGACCTGGTCGACGTGGTGGAGCACGCGGACGCGTGGGTCGGATATGTCGCCGATGTCTCCGGACACGGTGTGGCATCCGGGGTCGTGATGGCGATGTTCAAGAGCGCGCTGCGGACGCGGCTGCTCTCCGGCGTCAGCCTGAGGTCGCTGTTTGCCGATCTGAACGTGCTCCTCATCCCGCTCAAGCCTGAGGCCTCGTTCGTCACCGTTGCCGCGGTCCGTGGCTCCGGCACGACGATCGAGTGCGCCGTCGCCGGCCATCATCCCGTCTTGCGCATCCGCGGATCGCAGGTGGAGTCGGTGACGCAGTCGCAACAGGCGATCGGCATGTTCCCCGACGCGACATTCGAGGCACAGACGATCGAATGGCAGCCCGGCGATCTGCTGGCACTCGTCACCGATGGCCTGCTCGAAGTGTTCGATGCGCAGGACCGCGAGCTGGGGCTGGAGTGGGCGCAGCGGTTGCTCGTGGACCACCGCGACCGTCCGCTTGCCGAGATCGCCGACCGCCTGCTGACCGGGGCGCGGCAGCACGGCCCGCAGCTCGATGATCAGACGCTGCTGCTCATTCGCAATGGGCTGACGCGCTGATGGACACGGTGAGCACGGCGAGGACGGGATCAACACGGAGCAATGGGGAAAACGGGGGACGAACGGAGACGGCTGGATGGACTGCGGCATCACCAGCGGTTGCCGGCGGGCCGCCTCCGTTCGTCTCCGGTTCTCCGCTTCTGCTGTGAAACCGTTTCCTCCGTCCCCTCCGTTACGCGATCGTGAACCGCCAGCGGGTGTGCGATCGCCAGCGCTCGCCAGGTCGGAGAACCGTCGTCGGAAAATTCTGGTGGTTCGGCGAGTCCGGGTAGTGCTGCGTCTCGAGGCACATGCCGGTGTGGGGCGCGAAGCGGCGGCCGTACGCGCCGGTGATCGACGGACTGAGACTCTGGCCGGTGTAGACCTGCACGCCCGGCTCAGTCGTACTCACCTCGATCCGTCGTCCGCTCGTCCGATCGTGTAAGACCGCCGCGGGCCGCAACGTGCCTGGTCGGCCGGCGACCACGAGGTTGTGGTCGAGCCCGTTGGCGATCCGCAGCTGCTCATGCGGCTGTCGAAGGCGCTCCCCGACGATTGCCGGACGCCGCAGGTCGAATGGCGTCCCGTTCACCGCCGTGATCTCGCCGGTGGGAATCAGCGTCGCATTCACGGGCGTGTACGAATCGGCGTGCACGAGCAGCTCGTGGGCCAGGACGTCCGCGGACGCCGGTCCCGCAAGATTGAAGTAGGAATGCTGCGTCAGGTTGATCACCGTCGGCGTGTCGGTGGTCGCTTCGTAGCGAATGTCGACGACGCGATCGTTCAGGCGATAGCTGACCGACACGTGCAGGTTGCCGGGATAGCCCTCTTCGCCATCCGGGCTGACGCGGCTGAACTCGACGCCCGGCTCACTGCCGTCAGTGAGCGTCCGCGCCTCCCACACGTGCTTGTCGAATCCGCGCCGGCCGCCGTGCAGATGGTTGGGGCCGTCGTTGGTGGCCAGCGCATACGTCTGGCCATCGAGCGTGAAGCGTCCGTTCGCGATCCGGTTCGCGTACCGCCCGACCACCGCGCCGACGTAGGGTGGGTTGGTCAGATACGGCGCGAGCGTGTCGTGTCCAAGCACGACGTCCTCGCGGCGCCCGGACCGATCGGGAACCCGCAGCGACGTGATGATCGCCCCGAGCGAAATTGCGTGGAGTTCGATCGAGCCGCTGTCGAGGACGAAGAGGTCGACCGGCCTCCCCTCCGCGTCCGTGCCGAACGGCTGGCGCGTGATGCTCATGTCCTCTCCCGACGCACGAGCTCGTCGGCCAGCGCGCCGATCAGAATCACCGCGCCCATTACCGCGAAATCGAGCGAACTTGGAACATCCATCAGGTTGACCAGGTTGCGGATCACCTGCAGCACCGCGGCCCCGAGGATGATACCGAGAACCGATCCCTCACCACCGCGAAGGCTGCACCCGCCGACCACGGCCGCCGCGATGGCGTACAGCTCGTAGAAGTTGCCGTGCGTCGACGGCGAGATCGAGTTTGTGTAGAACGCGATCAGGATCGCCGAGATCGCCGCCAGCAGGCCGGAGATCACGTAGGCTCCGGTCGTCACCGCCCGCACGTCGATCCCCGCATAGCGAGCGGCATCGACGTTCCGGCCGACGGCGAAGAGGTGCCGCCCGTACACCGAGCGGTGCAGGAGTATCCAGGCAATTGCCGCCGTACCCAGCAGCAGCACGAATGGCATGGGAATACCGGCGACACTGCCGCTGGCGAGGCTGCGGACCCACTCGAACCCGGCTGCCGATCCGAATCCCTTGGTCACGTCGGACGCGATGTAGCGCGCCGTGCCGCGGTACAACAGCAGCCCGCAGAGCGTGACGATGAACGGCTGGAGGCCGAAGCCGGTAATCAGCAGGCCGTGACCGGCGCCGAGCACGCCGCCGAGCGCGATGACCGCTGGAACGGCGACGGCCGCCGGCCATTGCCAGTCGACCAGCATCATCGACAGGAGCACGCCCAGCAGCGCGCAGATCGATCCGATCGACAGGTCGATGCCGCCGGTGATGATCACCACGCCAACGCCGATGCTGAAGATGCCGTAGGTCCCGATCAGCCGCGCCATGTTCTGGAGGTTGGTGACACTGAGGAATTGCGGACTCTGTGACGCCACGATCGCGCAGAGCGCCGCCAGCAGCACCAGGACGCTGATCTCCTTCCGCATCGTCATCGGATGCCACGCCGATCGCCGTTGGCGATGGCTGCGGCGTTCATGCGACCGCCAGTTGCATCACCCGCTCGGGCGTACACGCGTCGCGGTGCAGGATCCCGGTGATCCGACCGTCATGCATGACCGCGACGCGATCGCTGACATCGAGGATCTCCTCGATGTCGCTGCTGACCATCATGATCGTGGTGCCGGCCGCCGCAAGGCGGCGCATGACCGCGTAGATTTCGGCGCGCGCGCCGACGTCGATACCACGGGTCGGCTCGTCGAAGACGACGACGCGCGGATCGAGCGACAGCCAGCGTGCGAGCACGACCTTCTGCTGGTTGCCGCCGCTCAGCGTCGCCACCGGCGTCTCGATGGACGCCGCCTTCACGCTCAGGCTGGCCGCGGCTTGACGCGCCCAGGCGGCTTCGGCACGTCTCGCGATCAATCCGGCGCGGGCGTGACGGTTGATCGCCGGCAGCGTGATGTTCTCGCGCACCCCGGCGGCGCCCATCAGGCCATGTCGCCGCCGGTCCTCGGGGACAAGGTAGATGCCGTGCGCGATCGCGTCGAACGGCGTGTCGATCCGCAGCGGCCTGCCATCGAGACGAACTGTTCCAGCCACAGCCGGTGTCACGCCGCAGATGGCCTCGGCCAGTTCCGTCCGTCCCGATCCGATGAGCCCGGCGATGCCGAGAATCTCACCGCGATTGAGCGTGAGGTCAACCGCCACCGCCGGGTAGCGGCGGGTCCGCAAGCCGGCGACTTCGAAATGCACGTCCGCCGGAACACTCTGGCGCGACGGTGCGGCGGCAGTTCGCTCGACCTCCCGATCCACCATCATCCTGACGACCACTTGTCGATCGATCTGTCCGCGCTCCAGCGATCCCGCGTTGCGACCGTCGCGCAGCACCACGACGCGATCCGCGATCGCTTCGACTTCCGCGAGGCGATGCGAGATATAGATGATCGCGACGCCTTGCGCCCGGAGTTCGCGGACCACCTCCAGCAACCGGTTCGTATCGTCGAGGGTCAGGCTCGAGCTCGGCTCATCGAGGATCAGAATCCGCGCGTCCATGGCCAGCGCCCGCGCGATGGTCACGAGTTGCCGCTGCGCCGTGGCCAGCGCGCCGACACGCGTACGGACGTGCAGGCCGGCGCCAGCCATCTCGTTCCGGCGCGCGTTGATGCCGAGCCGCTCGAGCGCGGCCGCGGCGGTGGCCTGCATCGCCCGGCGATCGAGCAGCCGCAACGGCCCGCCCCACACCGCCTCGCGTCCCAGGCAGATATTCGCAGCCACGTCGAGCGTGTCCACCACCTCGAGCTCCTGGTGGATCACCGCGATGCCCAGCCGCGCCGCCGCGGATGGCGAGTCGATCGTCACCGGCCGGCCATCGAGGCGAACCTCTCCTGCATCGGGCCGATAGAGGCCCGCCAGGATTTTCATCAGCGTAGACTTGCCGGCGCCGTTCTCGCCGACCAGCGCCACGACCTCGCCGGCACGCAGGTCGATGTCGACGCGGTCGAGCGCGATCACGCCGGGAAACCGCTTGGCAATTCCGGCGACTTGCAGTACACGGTCAGTCACTTCACCACTCGGAGAGTCCGCCAGAGGATATCTGATGCCATCCATTTCACGGACGTCCCTGCTGCGCATGGCCATCGCCGCCGGCGTCATGGCGGCACTCGGAGTGCGGGCGCAGCCGCTCGCGTCCGGTCAGCCCCAGAGCGCCGTGGCGCCGGGTCGAGCGGTCACGCTGACGGTCAACGTCGATCGTCCGGGTGTGCGAATCGACCCCCACTTCTATGGCCTGATGACCGAGGAGATCAACTTCTCGTATGACGGCGGGCTTTACGCGGAATTGATCCGCAACCGCACGTTTCGCGACGACGCGTCGCAGCCGGTGCACTGGTCGCTGGTGACGGACGCGAGCGGTGGTGCCTCGATCGCGCTCGATCACACGCCGGTGCCGGACACGGCACTGACGACGGCGCTGCGGTTGGAAGTCCCCGCCGCCACTACAGGTCGCGTCGGCATCGCCAACGAAGGCTTCTGGGGCATCCCGGTCCGGCCCAACACGTCGTACCGGCTGACGTTCTGGGCAAAAGCCGCCAGCGGCGATCAGGGTCCCCTCGTCGCGTCGATTGAAACGAACGACGGCAAGACCGTCTGGGCCCGAGCGGACACCGGCCGTCTCACCACGACGTGGAAGAAGTACACGGCAACGTTGAAGACCGGCTCGCTGACAGCGTCGGCGGCGAATCGGTTCGTGCTGTCCACGCGCACGCCGGGCACCACGTGGTTCGGCATGGTCTCGCTGTTCCCGCCCACGTACAAGAACCGGCCGAACGGCAATCGCCTCGACATGATGGAACTGCTGGCGGGGATGAAGCCGGCGTTCCTCCGCTTCCCCGGCGGCAACTACCTCGAGGGCCCGAACTACGAGAACCGCTTCAACTGGAAGGAGACGATCGGACCGATCGAACAGCGGCCGACGCACATGAGCCCGTGGCGGTACCGTTCCTCGGACGGCATGGGCCTGCTCGAGTTCCTCGAGTGGACCGAGGACCTGGGCATGGAGCCGTTGCTCGCCGTCTACGCCGGGCTGCACATCGACAACGGGGCGCGCATTCTCACCGGCGACGAGCTCAAGCCGCACGTGCAGGATGCCCTCGACGAGATCGAGTACGTCACCGGCAGCACCAGCACGACCTGGGGTTCCCGCCGCGCGAAGGACGGACATCCCAAGCCGTTCCCTTTGCACTATGTCGAGATCGGCAACGAGGACTGGCTGAACCGCGGAACCGCCACCTACGACGGCCGCTTCACGATGTTCTATGACGCGATCAAGACGAAGTATCCGCAACTGCAGATCATCTCGACGATGAGGACGCAGGATCGGACGTTCACGCACAGCCGGCCGCCGGACCTGCTCGACGATCATTTCTACATGACCATTCCCACCGCGCTGACCCAGGCACACCTGTACGACAACTATGACCGCACGAAAACGAAGGTGTTCGTCGGCGAGTGGGCCACCAACAACCCGCGCACCGGCGACACGCCGATGCTGGCGTTCGCGCTCGGCGACGCCGCCTGGCTGACCGGACTCGAACGCAACGCCGACGTCGTCAGGATGAACTGCTACGCGCCGTTGCTGGTGAACGTCAACCCGGGCGGGCGCCAGTGGGCGGTCAACCTGATTGGCGACGACGCGCTCACCAGCTTCGGGTCGCCGTCGTACTACGTGCAGAAGATGTTCTCCACCAACCGTGGCGACCGCGTGCTGCCGGCGTCATTCGATCCCCTTCCGAGGCTCTCACGCGAAGAAATCCCGATCGCGCCGGCGCCACCACCGCCGCCGGGCCGCGCGGCAGGGCCGCCGGCGAACCCCGGTCCTCAAGGTCCATTCGACGGCCTCTATGTGAACGCCACGCGCGAAGACGCGACCGGCGACGTGATTCTCAAGCTGGTGAACGTCCAGGCGGAGACGCAGCGGCTGCAGATCGAGCTCAAGGGCGTGGCGACGATCGGTCGCAACGCCGCCGGCGAGGTCCTCACCGGGCCATTGACCGCGGTGAACACGGTCGACGAGCCGCGGAACGTCGTCCCGCGCGCGTTGTCCATCTCGGATTCCTCGACGTCGTTCGCCCACGAACTGCCGGCGCATTCCGTGACGGTCCTGCGACTGAAGACGCGGTGACGGCGGGACCCGATATGGCGGGCGCCGATGGCCGCGCGGCCGTGGTGCGCTGGGAACAGCGGTGGCATCCGCTGCGCGAGGAATGGGTCATCGTGGCCGCCCACCGGCAGGAGCGTCCGTGGCAGGGCGGGCGCGTCGGCCATGAGGCCGTGCCGCTCGCGCCATACGTGGAGGACTGCTACTTCTGCCCTGGCAACGTCCGCGTCGGCGGCGCCCGCAATCCGCAGTACCGCGACGTCTTCGTGTTCGACAACGACCATCCGTGCGTCGGCCCCGGCGCGCCGATCGATCTCGAGATCCCAGCGCCGCCGTTCAAGAACCGCCCCGCCACCGGTCTCGCCCGTGTCCTGTGCTACAGCCCGAGGCACGATGTCACGCTCGCCGAATTGAGCGTAGAGGAGATCGATCAGGTGCTGGCGACGATCGCCGATCAATACACGGAGCTCGGCACACGGTCGGAAGTCGAGCACGTGCTGGTGTTCGAGAACAAGGGTGAGGTCGTGGGCGTCTCGAACCCGCACCCGCACTGCCAGATCTACGCGACCAACTTCGTCTTCAAGACGATCGAGATCGAGGCGGCGGCGTCATACCGGTATCTCGCCGCACACGGCCGCCCGCTGATGGCCGACATCATCCGCGCCGAACGTCAGGACGGCCGCCGGGTCATCGTCGAGAACGACTCGGCGATCGCGTTCGTGCCGTACTTCGCCCGTTACGCCTACGAGTGCTATGTATCGCCAAAGCAGACGCACGCGACCCTGGCCACGGTGACGGCGCAAGAACGGCACGATCTTGCCGAGGCGCTGAAGGGCCTGCTGGTGCGCTATGACAATCTCTGGCGGATGCCGTTTCCTTATGTGCTGGCGTTCCATCACGCGCCGACCGGCACGCGCGCTGCCGCGGGTTTCCATTTCCATCTCGAGTTCCACCCGCCGCTGCGCAAGCCGAACCTGTTGAAGTACCTCGCCGGCCCCGAAACCGGAGGCGGCAGTTTTCTCAGCGACACGCTGCCCGAGGAAAAGGCGGCGGAACTCCGGGCACTCCCCGGCGTGCACTACAAGGCGGCCGATGCGCACGGCGCGTGAACTGCTCCAGCCGCTGCTCGATTTGCACGACGGGATCCGGCGCGATGTCGTCGCCGCCACCGAACGCGCGACGGGCGATGCCCTGAACGCCGTGGCGCGCGAGGAACAGTCCGACACGATCTACGCGATCGACGTGATCGCCGAGGACGTGCTCGATCGCTTTGCGGCGCAGCTGGCGAAGGAGACGTCGGTCGTCCTGATCGCCGAAGGCATTGCCGGCGGCCGGCGCACGTATCCGAGCGGCACCAGCGAAGCCGACGCGGCGTGGCGCATCATCGTCGACCCGATCGACGGCACGCGGGGGTTGATGTACCAGAAACGCAGCGCCTGGATTCTCTCGGCCGTCGCGCCGAACCGCGGCCCCGCGACGTCGCTGAAGGACGTGGTGCTTGCGGTGCAGACGGAGATACCACTGCGCAAGCAGCATCTGTCCGACCAGCTCGTCGCGGTCCAGGGACAGCCGGTGGCGGCCATACGGTACAACCGGCTGAGCGGCACGTCGGGGTGCCTCGACCTCGCGCCGTCCGGCGCGACGACGATCGCGCACGGCTACGCCACCGTGTCGCGCTTCTTCCCCGGTGGCCGCGAACATCTGGCGGCAATCGACGATGCCATCGTGACTGCGGCGCTTGGTCGCGGAGAGCCAGGCAAGGCGCTGTGCTTCGAGGATCAGTACGCGAGCACCGGCGGTCAGTTGTACGAGCTGCTGGCGGGACACGATCGTTTCATTGCGGATCTTCGCGGACTGGTGCCAGGAGCGACGCTCTGTTGCCATCCCTACGACATCTGCACCGCATCTATCGCCACGGCGAGCGGTGTCATCCTCACCGATCCTCTCGGCCGGCCGCTGGATGTGCCGCTCGATACCAGCACCAACGTTTCGTGGATCGGCTACGCCAACGACCATCTCCGCCGGCAGATCGAACCGCACCTGCAGGCCGCGCTTCATACCCGTGGCTGGATCTGACCCGGTCACGCGGAGCGCGCGGTCGCCGGCCGCACGCACGATCATCGCCAGCGCGCCGGGCCGTCTCGACGTGATGGGCGGCATCGCCGACTACTCCGGTTCGCTGGTGCTGCAGCGCCCGATCGCTGAACGTACGACGGTCACGCTGCAGCGGCACCGGCAGCCGACGATCGAGATCGAGAGCAGTAGCGGTCGATCGATCGCGACCGCCCTCGACACGCTCGCCCCCGGAGGCGAGCCGATTACCTACGAGGCCGCGCGCGCACTCTTTGCCGACGACAGCCGCCGCTGGGCCGCCTACGTCGCCGGCCTCTTTCTCGTGCTGATGCGCGAGCGCGGCATCTCGATCGCGGGCGGAGCCCGGATTGCCATCGACTCGCAGGTGCCGGAAGGAAAAGGCGTGAGTTCATCGGCCGCGCTCGAGACCGCGGCAATGGCGGCGATCACCGAAGCCTTCGACGTGCCGATGACCACGGCCGAACTCGGCGCGCTCTGCCAGACGGCCGAGAACCTCGTGGCCGGAGCCCCCTGCGGGATCATGGACCAGATGGCCTGCGTCTTCGGCGAGCCGCGGTCGCTGATGGCGCTCCTCTGCCGGCCGGCGGAGTTGCACGCGCCGGTGCCGATTCCGGCAGGCATCGAATTCTGGGGACTTGATTCAGGCGAGCGCCACTTCGTCGGCCCATCGGCGTCACCCGACGAAGGCGGCTCCGCCTACACCGTCGTTCGCGCCGCTGCGTTCATGGGCCTGCGAATGATCGCGTCGAGGCGGCGGCCAATCGAACGGCAGCATCCGGACGGCGTCGAGTACCTCGCGCAATTGACGCCGGCTGAATTCGAAGCGTGTGCGCTGCCCGATTCGATGAGCGGCGCTGAATTCCTGCAACGCTATGGCGCGACGTCAGACGCCGTGACCCGCGTCGACGCCTCCGTCCGGTATCGGGTGCGTCAGTGCGCCGCGCATCCGGTCTACGAACACGCCCGGGTCAGCCGGTTCCGCGATCTGTTGCTGGGCCCCGACACCGAAGTTCGTCGCCGCGAAGCCGGCGAGTTGATGTATCAATCACACGCGAGTTACGGTGCGTGCGGCCTCGGGTCGCCGGGCACCGACCGTCTCGTGGCACTCGTCCGCGCCGCCGGTCACCCGGCCGGCCTGTATGGCGCACGCATCACCGGCGGCGGCAGCGGCGGCACGGTCGTGGTGATGGGCCGGAGCGACGCCCGACCGGCGATCGACCGCCTCGCCCAGCGTTACGAGGCGCAGACAGGCCATCGGCCATACATCTTCGCCGGCTCGTCGCCTGGCGTGGCGTCATCGTGGCGCCGGGCGACGTCCGGATCTTCAAGGAGCCGCTTGTGAATCGTTCGCTGATCGCCGTTCTTGTCCTTGCGACCGCCGTGACCGCCAGCGCGTGCCGAAACAGCGGCGGTGGTTCCAGCGGGCCGGTGACCATCGCCTTCGTGACCAACAATTCATCCGACTTCTGGACGATCGCGCGCCGCGGCGTCGAGAAGGCCGACGCCGAACTCGCCGACGTCACCACCGATTTCCGCATCGACTCCGACGGCACCGCGGCGGAACAGAAACGCATCATCGACGATCTGCTGACCCGGCACGTGGCCGGCATCGCCATCTCACCGGTCGATCCGGAGAACCAGACGCCGCTCCTCGACGACGTGGCGAAGCAGGCGATCGTGTTCACGCAGGACAGCGACGCGCCGAACAGCCAGCGGGCGTGCTACGTCGGCACCGACAACGTCGCCGCCGGCCGCCAGGCGGGACAGTTGATCAAGGACGCGGTTCCCGGCGGCGGCCGGATCATGCTGTTCGTCGGCCGTCTCGACGCGAAGAACGCGCAGGACCGCATCGCCGGCATCCGCGAGGTCTTGCAGGGATCGAACATCAGCATCATCGACGTCCGGACCGACGACGTGGATGACGTGCGGGCAAAGTCGAACGCCGCCGACACGCTGGTGAAGTACCCGGACGTGAAGGCGCTGGTCGGGCTCTGGAGCTACAACGGTCCAGCCATCGTCAACGCCGTGCGCGAGGCCGGCAAGGCCGGCGCCGTCAAGATCGTCGCTTTCGACGAAGCCGACGAGACCCTCGCCGGCATCCGCGACGGCGCGATCGCCGCAACGGTGGTTCAGCAGCCCTACGAGTTCGGCTACCAGTCGGTGACGTTGATGGCTAAAGCGCTGAAGGGCGATCGCTCGTTCATCCCGGCAAACCGGCAGGTCATCATTCCCACCAAGGTCGTCAACAGGGACAACGTCGAGGCGTTCACCAGGCAGATCAACGAGCTGCGTGGACGATGACCGCACGGCGCCGCGCCGACAACCGAGGGTACGGAGAAACGGTTTCAACACGGAGCAACGGAGCAAACGGAGGACGAACGGAGGCGGCCGGGTGGGCTGCGACGCACAAGCGCGGTTGCCGGCTGGCTGCCTTCCTCGCACGACCGATGCGGCCCGTAGGGCCGCGAGCCGGCAACCGCCTCCGTTCGTCTCCGTTCCGCCGTTCCTCCCCGTGTTGAAACCGTTTCCTCCGTCTCATCCGCTCCCGGCGCCGTTGCACGGATTTATCGATCGTTCATTGATCGCCTCATCGACTTTGCCATAGGCTACCCGCCCCCCGGCCGTTCCTCTGCCGGTATCGCAGCACACAGGAGGCGTCGGATGCGTCGAATCGCAACGGGAACCCTGGTCCTGGCGGCACTGCTTCTCTTTGGTCTTTCAACACCCGCCGCCGCCCAACCGGCAGTCGCTGGCGTCGTCAAGGATTCATCCGGCGCGGTCCTGCCGGGTGTCACGGTCGAGGCCGCGAGTCCGGCACTGATCGAAAAGTCGCGCTCCGTCGTCACGGACACGACTGGTCAGTACCGCATCGTCGATCTGAAACCGGGCACCTACAGCGTGACGTTCACGCTCTCCGGATTCTCGAGCATCAGGCGCGAAGGCATCGAGCTGACCGGCTCCGGCGTGACGACGATCAATGCCGATCTCCGGGTGGGATCCGTCAACGAAACGATCACCGTGACCGGCGTCACACCGGTCGTCGATACGCAGACCAGCACGACACGACAAGTCGTGCTCTCCAGCGACGTGCTCGCCGCGGTTCCGGCGACACGAACCTACGGCAACATCCTGGCGATGGTGCCGGGCGTGCAGTCGCTGACGCTCGACGTCAACTCGACGCAGTCGATGACGGGAACCGCGACGAATTTCTTCTTCACGTCGCGCGGTGGACGCGGCAACGAAGGCACCGTGCAGGTGGACGGCATGAACGTCGGATCGGCATTCGGCGGCGGTGGCGTCTCGAGCTTCGCGTATGACTTCGTGAACGCGGCAGAAGTGCAGGTGACCGTCGCCGGCGGCATGGGCGAGAGCGACCGGGGCGGCCCGGCGTTCAACATCATTCCGAAGACCGGCGGCAACATGTTCACCGGGTCTGCGTTCGGCAGCACTGCCGGGAAGTGGTCGCAGGGCAGCAACCTCGATGACTACTTGAAGAGTGTCAACATCACGGAGCCTCCGGGACTGATCAAGAACTGGGACACGAGCCTGGCAATCGGCGGACCGATCAAGCGCGATCGTCTGTGGTTCTTCAACAACGTGCGCAGCTACGGGACCTATCAAGACATCCCGGGTCTCTACGCCAACAAGAACGCGCTCGATCCGACGCGCTGGGACTACGTGAAAGATCCGAGCGTCAAGGCGCGATCGGCCGGGGCCAAGAAGATCGAAGCGATCCGGCTCACTGATCAACTCACGCGCAAGAACAAGGTCGGCGTCTACTGGGAGTATCAGGCCAACTGCACCGGCTCGGCGCTCGTCAACACCGGCGACCGGTGCCGTGACCGCGGCGACGACTGGATCGCGCTCGGCACCCCGAACACGTCGCCCGAGTCGGCCAACATGTGGCCGGAACGGGAAAAGATCACGCAGGGCACGTGGACGTCGCCGGCGACGAACCGCCTGCTCCTCGAGGCCGGCGTGTCGTCATTCAGCAGCAAGTGGGGCGGCTACATTCCGCCGGGTGCGAACAGCGGCCTCGCCGCCGTGACGGAACAGAGCACGGCCGCCGGCGTGCCGGTCCCCAACTTCACGTATCACGGCTGGGCATCGGCGGCGTCGAACAACCAGCAGCACAACATCTGGCGCGCGTCGATGGCGTATGTGACCGGCGCCCACAGCTTCAAGGTGGGCCTGCAGTCCGCGTACGAGGTCTACCGGCAGATCCAGAACGTCGACAACCAGCTCGCCTACACGTTCAACAGCACGAGTCCGGCGGCGCCCAACCCGATCCAGTTCACGATGCGCATCGGGCCGCACATCCAGAGCAACCGCACCCGCTACGACGGCATCTATGCGCAGGACCAATGGACGCGCGGCCGCCTGACGCTGCAGGGGGCTCTGCGCTACGAGCACGCATGGAGCTGGTTCCCCGAGGGTGAAAACGGCATCCTCGCCGACAACCAGTTCAGCAGCCGCTTCATCTTCCCGCGGCAGGACGGCGTCACCGGCTTCCACGACATCACGCCTCGCATGGGCGCGGCCTACGACCTGTTCGGCAACGGCAAGACGTCGGTGAAGGTGAACTTCAGCAAGTACCTCGAGACCGCGCAGAACGGCGGCCTCTACACGCAGAACAATCCGGCGGTCACGTTCCAGCAGACGACGACGAGGAGCTGGACCGATGGCAACGGCAATTTCGTTCCGGACTGCGAGCTGATGAATCCGGTGTCGCAGGACAACCTCGCGTCCGGCGGCGACAAGTGCGGAGCCTGGAGCAACCTGAACTTCGGCGTCCCCTTCGGGACGACGCGGGTGAATCCCGACGTGCAGCACGGATGGGGCGTGCGGAACTACGACTGGCAGTTCGGCGTCGCCGTGCAGCACCAGATCTTTCCGCGCGTCGCGCTCGACGTCAGCTACAACCGCCGGTGGTGGGGCAACTTCTTCGTCACCGATAACCTGGCGCTGGGACCCGAGGACTTCGACCAGGTGACGATCACGGCGCCGCAGAACGCGAAGCTCCCGAACGGCGGCGGCTATCCGGTGACCTTCGTCACGCGCAACGCCGTTCACGCGCTCGGCGCCACCGACAACTACTTCACGTCGGCGAGCGACTACGGCGACGTGACGTCGTACTGGCACGGCATCGACGCGCAGATCAGCGCGCGGCTGGGCCGTCAGTTGTTCGTGCAGCTCGGGTCGAGCGGCGGTCGCGGCGTGCGCGACTACTGCGAGGTGACGGCGAAGCTGCCCGAGCTCTATACGACAGCGGGCGCGCAGTTCACCAACCAGCAGCTCGGTGCGTGCGCGGTCACCGAGGACTGGCTGACCAGCGTCCGCGGCATCGTATCGTGGACCGTGCCGAGGCTCGATGTGCTGGTCAGCGGCTCGCTTCGATCGACGCCAGGCGTCGCTCCGGGCGGCAACGCCGTCGCGAGCAACGGCAACTCGCTGTCGGCGAACTACAACGTGTCGAGCGCGATCCTGCAGGCGCAGACCGGCCGGCCGCTGACGCCCGGCCTCGCACAGCAGACGATCAATCTGCTGCCGCAGGGACACACGTTCCCCGATCGCCTCAACTCGCTCGACCTGCGCTTCGGCAAGAATTTGCGCTTCGGCCGGACGCGGACGAATGTGGCGATTGACCTCTATAACCTGTTCAACAGCAACACCGGCACGGCGTACAACCAGACCTACGATCCGATTACCAACGGCGCGACATGGCCGTCGCCGACAACCGTGCTCAATCCACGGTTCGCGCGGTTCAATGTGACTGTGGACTTCTAATCCGACGGAGGGAACGGAGGGGACGGAGGAAACGGTTTAACAGGAGAAACGGAGAAACGGAGACGAACGGAGGCGGCCGGCTAGACTGCGGCGTACGACGCGGCTGCCGGCTGGCTGCCTTCGGCAGCCTGGTCGTGCGAGGAAGGCCAGAAAACAAGCCGCAATGAAACAGGCGGCGGCTTGCTTTCTGGCCTTCCTCGCACGACCGATGCGGCCCGTAGGGCCGCGAGCCGGCAACCGCCTCCGTTTCACCGTTTCGCCGTTGCTCCCAAGTTGAAACCGTCTTCTCCGTCCCCTCCCGTTATCTCGTTTTGCGGTATCGTGCCGCACGATGACGCTCTCCGCGGGCTCGAACCTTGGTCCCTACACGGTCACCGGTCCTCTCGGCAGAGGGGGCATGGGCGAGGTCTGGCGTGCCCGCGATGGGCGGCTCGGACGGGATGTCGCGATCAAAGCGCTGCCGTCGGAATTCGGCGGCGATCCGGATCGGCTCGTGCGCTTCGAGCGCGAAGCCAGAGTCCTCGCCTCGCTCAACCATGCGAACATCGCGGCAATCTACGGCATCGAGCAGGTCCGCGGCCAGCAGTTCCTGGTGCTCGAACTGGTCGAGGGTGAAACGCTCGCCGAACGGATCGCGCGCGGAGCCATGCCGCTCGTTGACGCGATGCCGCTGGCCGTGCAGATCGCCGACGCGATCGAGGCGGCGCACGAGAAGGACATCATCCACCGCGACCTGAAGCCCGCCAATATCAAGCTCACGCCCGACGGCAGGGTGAAGGTCCTCGACTTCGGCCTCGCCAAGGCGTTCGATGGCAGCAGCAGCGAACCGAACGTCTTCAACTCGCCGACGCTGAGCCTCGCGGCGACGGCGCAGGGCGTGATCCTGGGCACTGCGGCCTACATGTCTCCCGAGCAGGCGCGCGGCCAGGCGATCGATCGCCGCACCGATATCTGGGCGTTCGGCTGCGTGCTGTACGAGATGCTGACCGGGCGTCACGCGTTCCGTGGCGAGCACGTATCCGACATCCTCGCGTCGGTGCTGGCGCGCGAACCCGAATTCATGGACCTGCCGCCGTCGGTGCCGCCGCGACTGAAGGCCGCGCTGGCGCGCTGTCTCGACAAGAACCCGAAACGACGATGGCAGGCGATCGGCGACGTCCGCATGGAGCTGGAACAGATCGCCGCCGATCCCACCGCTGGTGTCATGCCCACCGTCGCATCCACTGCGCCACGAAGCCTCACGGCCCTCGTGTCCACCGCGGTCGCGGCGGCGGTGATCGCCGCGGCAGTGGCCTGGACCATGAAACCGGCGCCACCACAGTCGCGGCCGCTGGTCCGCTTCGACTTGGAGGGACCGCCGCCGCAGGCATTTCGCTCGACGTCGCGCCCCGTGATCGCGCTCTCGCCCGACGGGCGATACGTCGCCTACAACACGATCTCCGGTGTGCTCCTCAGGCCCATGGATACGCTGACCCCGCGTCTGGTTCCCCTCACGGCAAGCGGGGCCGGAATGCTGAACATGGTCTTCTCGCCCGACGGAGAGTGGCTGGCATATTGGTCGCCCACCACGGCGTCCCTGCAGAAGATCCCGATCAACGGTGGCGCCGCCGTGACGATCGCGCCGGCGCCGGCCGATCCCTTTGGCATCAGCTGGGGCCGCGACAACAACATCCTCTTCACGCAACCGGATGGCATCCACCGGGTATCTGCCAACGGCGGGACGCCGGAAGTGCTGCTCGCGAAACCCGGGACGGAGTCGGTATCCAGTCCGAGCCTGCTCCCGGATGGCACGACGATTCTCTACAGCATGACCCGCGGAACGGGTGCCACACGCTGGGACCAGGCGGAGATCATCGCGCAGCAACCGGGAGGCGATCCGAAGACCGTCCTGCGTGGCGGCAGCAGCCCTGTGTACGTGCCCACCGGCCACATCGTCTACGCGGTCGGCGACGTGCTGTTCGCCGTTCCATTCGATGCGGCAGCGCTGCAGGTGACGGGAGGACCGGTCCCGATCGTCAGCGGCGTCCAGCGGGCGGCAGGGCCGGCCACCGACAGCGACGCCGCCAACTTCGGCATCTCGGCAACCGGCAGCCTGGTCTATCTGAACAGCGTCACCGGATCGGCCGCGGCGGACACGACCGTCGGCATCGCCGGGCGGGACGGGGTCGTGAAACCGCTCGCGCTGCCCAAGGGCACCTACCGCAGTCCCCGCGTGTCGCCGGATGGCCGGCGCCTCGCGGTTGAAACGGTCACCGACAGCAACCAGAACATCATCTGGGTCTACGACCTCTCGGGCACGTCGGCGATCCGGCGGCTGACCGAGGACGGCAACGCGTCGCGGCCGGTCTGGTCGCCGGACGGCAAGCGGATCGCCTACGGTCTGCTCGCGAACAAGGGCGGCGGCATCTTCTGGCAACTCGCGGACGGCAGCGGCCTGCCTGAGCGGTTGACGACGGCCGAGGATGGCGTGAACGAGGTGCCGGAGTCGTTTTCGCCGGACGGCAAGGTGCTGTCGTTCGCACGAATCCAGTTACCGGCGAGCCAGGCCAGTTGGGGGCTGTTCACGCTGCGCCTCGATACCGCGGAGCGCAAGCCGGAATTGTTCTTCGACCTGCCAACCTCCAACGAGTTCGGCTCGGCGTTCTCCCCGGACGGCAAATGGATCGCCTACGCGAGCAACGCGAGTCCCGTCGCCAATGGACAGCCGTCGGCATTCGCGATCTACCTGCAGCCGTACCCGCCGACCGGGGTCAAATATCCGATCTCGCAGAGCGGCGGCGCCTGGCCGATCTGGTCGTCGGGCGGGCGCGAGCTGTTGTACCGGCTGAACGTCGGCGACGCGGGCCCGCCGAAGATCAACTCGGTGGCGATCGCCACCACCCCGGCACCGGTCTTCACGTCGGAAAAGGCCCTGCCGATCCAGGGATTTCTCCCCGTCGCCTTCTATCGCGAGTACGACGTGCTTCCGAACGGCCGCCAGATGGTCATGGTCTTTCCAGCGACACGGACCGCTCCCGCCGCACCGGCGAACACCCACATCCACACGGTGCTGAACTGGACGGAGGAGTTGAAGGCGCGCGTGCCGACCGCGGCTCGGTAGCGGAGACGACGGAGGGAACGGGTTCACAAGAGGAACGGGGGAACGGAGACGAAAGGAGGCGGCCGGGTGGACTGCGGCGTACGATGCGCTTGCCGGCTGGCCGCCTGCGGCGGCCTGGTCGTTGGAACGAGCCCGGAAGCAAGCCGCCCTGAATATCGTCGGCGGTTTGTTTCCGGGCTCGTTCCCACGACCGATGCGGCCCGTAGGGCCGCGAGCCGGCAACCGCCCCGTTCGTCTCCGTTACCCCCGTTTCTCCGTGTTGAAACCGTTAACTCCGTAATCCCCCGTTACCGCCTCGCTCCCGCGCTTCTTCCTCCGTCACTGACGCCACTCGATAGAAGTAACCGGCAGACAGCCCGGTCAGCACCAGCACGCCCAGCGCATACCCGCCAGGCGAGGACAACGCCGACTCCCAGTCGGTCAGCACCAGCCCGAACTGCCCCATCGATCGCTTGATCTGGTTGTCGGACGACCGCGTGTGCTGGAAGGCCGGCGGGATGTCTTTCGCCTTCGGGCCCCACGCGTACAGCCAGTAGACGAACGCCGCGGCCACGAGGCCGCAGCTGACGATGATGCGGCCGGTGCGTCGCAGGCGCGCGGGTGTCTCGGTCACAACCGCATCGTACGACGATCACGGCTGACGTGGCGTCTTCGTGATTCTCGGTCCGCTACGTCCGGCTCGCCGTTCGGATCGATTATCGATTCGCGGGTACCCGCGCCGGCCGCGAAGCGTAATGACGCTCAGCTGCAAGCACGATGATCGCGACAAGATCACGGCGGCAAGTACACCCAGACCACGTCCGCGGTTCGGCTCGGACTTCGAATCGCCATCCAACGTTGAAGCGCGCCCCTACCGTCGAAACAAGGATGCGAACCTGAACACGAACCAAGAACCGAGAACATGGAAGTGTGAACGGCCGGGAACATAGACGTGTGAACGGCGGTCTCTCAGAAATCGAACTGCCAGGAGAGCTTCAACAGGCGCGCACCAATCACCGCCAGCGGCTGCTGGTACGTCGTCAGCGCGCGGCTCTCATTGGTGACGATGCTCGAGTTGAAGACGTTGAACAGATCGGCGCTGACGATCGAGCGCGTTCCCGTAAACCGCAACACCTTGCCGAATCGCAGATCGAGCTGATTCAGTCGATCCCCGTATTCCTCGCCCGGCAGCAACACATTGACCGCGGTGCTGCCGGAGTTGCCGGGCCCTGCCCCGGGAACCGGTCGGCCGATCACGCTGGAGATCGTGGCGTTCGGCACCTGCCAATTGGCCGCGAGGCGCTCGAATCCAGGGATGCTCTGCAGCGTGGCACCAATCTGGACATCCACTTTCGGCAACGTGTAACCGGTCAGGAACTTCAGTTGCGTGAGCCACGGATAGCTGACGCGGCAGCTTCCCTGCTGCTGCCACACCGACGGCGCGAAAAAGTCGGTGGACTGGAACAGCGCCTCGGGCACCTTCGCGACGATGTCGCAGGTGTCCAACAGCTGCGACCCGGTGCTGACCCCGCCCTGGAAGACGAACCCGTGCAGGCCGCGGGCGTTGAACCCGAAGTCGAACCCGTTCCAGTGATCGATTTGCTTTCCGTACTTGTTCGACCGCGAGGTGATGTTCTGCGGCGCGACGCTGAACTTGTCCTGGTGAATCACATAGTACGGACCCACGCCGTAACCACCGCCCTCCGGCAGTTGCGCAGCGTTCGCGATCGACGCCGCGGTCGGCGCGGTGAGGCTGTAGCTGTCGTAGTCTGACGCGCTCACGGCAAGGTTGTCGACGACGTAGAAGTTGCCGTACCAGCGGCGGTAGTAGCCGCCGTAGACCGACATACCGGTGCCGATCTGGCGTTGCGCGCTGACCCCGAACTCCCAGTTGTACTGACGCTTGCCCCAGCCGTACCGCAGATCCGGGTCGACACCCTGCACCGGTAATGCCGATCCGAACGCCGGATTCGCCCACGGGCCGCACTCGCCACTCAATGCCGGATTCAGCAGATCGCAGTCGGGAACGAAATTGCCGCTGCGCGGATCGTCAGGGCCGAAAAAATTGTCATTCCACGTACGCGACGTGGTCGTCTGCAGCCCTTGTGCGGGACCGTTCGTGGACAGGCCGTTGCCGAATGCGCCGCCCTGACCGAGCACGTACTTACCCAGCGACACCTTCAACGCCGTACGCGCATCCCCGGTCACGTCGTACGCCATCCCGAACTTCGGCGTGAGGTCCTTCCAGTCGAGCGTGGTGAACTTGTCGAAGCTCACGTTGCGATTCGGCGTGAGGATCGATGGGCCGACGGAGTATGCCGGCAGGTAGGAGTTGAACCAGTCGAAGCGGACGCCAGCCATCGCCGTCAGGCGGGCATGCCGCCAACTGTCCTGCGCAAACGCACCGCCGTCGGCCTTGACGTTGCTGCGCGTGTCGATCTGATCCGGGAACGTGTTCGAGTATTCGGTGATGCTGAACGGCTGGCCGCCGAAGAACGTGTAGCTGTACGGAAGGTTCGTGTACGAATACGCATGAACCGACGACCAGGACTGATCGAACCCGGTCTTGAACGTGTGCGACCCGGTGATGTACGAGACCGCGAAGCGCGATCGGTAGTTCGGGTTCGTGCTCGGCGTGGCGACGTTGCCGACGACACCGTGATACGTGGTGATCACCTGGCCGGCCGGCGGCGCGATGTCGAAGACGCCGACGCGGGTCGGGTCGACGAGATTCGATGGCGGCGGCCGGTTGCCCCACGTTTCGCCGTGCCGGAAGATCCCCGCCTCCAGCAGCAGGCGATTGGTGACCGGCGACGACCATTCTCCCCACTGGTCGTTGAACGGATCGAACACGAACGCGTTGGTCATCGCTTCGTTCGACGTCGTCGCACCGGGATGCAGGCAGGTGCAGCGGTACTTGTCGGCGTAGTAGAAGCCGATCTTGTTGTTGCGATTGACCTGCCACGCCAGGCGGATCGTTTCTTCCCGCAGGAAGCCGTTGCTGTAGTTCTGCCCCTTGCCCGTATCCGCGACGTACTTCCACTGGCTGGCGTCCGTCTTCGTCGCGTTCGCGTTCGGGAAATTGCCGGGCAGATAGTTCTGGGCGTTGAGCGCGTGAACGGTGGCGAAGAACCAGAGCTTGTTGCGGACAATCGGCCCGCCGATGCCGGGGTTCACGTCGTATACCAGCTTCAGGTTCCCGACCTTCGGAAGTCCTTTCTCGCGCAATTCCGGCGTGTCGTTGCTCGAGCGCATCGAGGTGCCGGCGTAACTGATGAACGACACGCCTCTCCACGTGTTGCCGCCATCGCGCGGGATGTAATTCAGGCGCACGCCGCCGCCGCTGATGGTCGCGTCGGCTCCGGACGTGTCGATCGCCACCTCCTGGAATGCGGTCATGCTCGGCGCCGAGCTCGTGGACTCGCCGAAACGGATCTGCGTCGCCACCGACAGCCCGTTCCACATCGTCCGCATGTCGCCGGGACGGCTGCCATGAATCGAGAGATCGGTGAAGACATCGCCGTTCTGTCCGCCCACGTCCTGATCGGTAAGCGACGAGCGCTGTCCCTGGCCGACACCGCCGGGACCATTGCCGTTGAACGTGACCATCCCTGGAATCAACGCGGCGAGCGATACGCCGATGCGTGGCGTCGGAATCGCGTCGATCACCTGCTTGGTCACCGTCGTCTGGATGCTGGGGCTCTGGACGTCGACCAGCGGCGCCTCACCGCTGACCGTCACCGTCTCGGACACATCGCCGACACGCAGATCGGCGTTCACCGTAGACGTCGCGGTCCCAACCAGTTCCACCCCCTCGCGCTTGGTCGACTGGAATCCGCTCAGCGTGAAGGTGACGGTGTATGCGCCGGGAGGAAGGTTGACGATCTTGTACTGACCCGTGCTGTCGGTGGTCGCCGACCGCGTCCGCTCGATCAGCACAGGACTCGCCGCTTCGACGACCACGCCGGGCAGGATCGCGCCCGACATGTCCTTGACGATGCCGGCGATGGACGCCTGTGTCTGCGCCCCCGCCGTCACGGCTCCAACGATCGAACAGGCAACGGCAAACGCTGCAACCCTGTATGCGCGCATCGAGTCCTCCTCGAGTGCCCGAAGATGAGGCCGTCAGTGATCCGCGTGCGGACAGACCGATCGAGTTATGTCAACGCGGCGCGCAGTGTAGCCACCGCTGCTGGTCGTGTCTACAGGAAGGGCGCTCTGCATGCAGCGCGATCGCTCTGCATGCAGAAACAGTCGAGGTTAAGAACTGAACCTGAACACGAACTGAGAACAGAGAACTTAGAAGCCCGAACTCACACGCGGCGCTACGGCTGTCGCGCCGCATTCCCGCGCGTATGGGCGTCGTCCTTTTCGTTCTCGAGGCAGTAGTGCTCGAGCACGTCGGTGTCGGGGAGCAGTTCTTCGGTGACGCTGAAGGAGATCGGCTGCGTGAAGGTCTTCGGATCGGTGAGCGTGATCGACAGGTCCAGGTGACCGTAATCGCGACGATGGAAGCGTTCCTCGACGCGCAGGTCCTCGCTGTGTGGCGTGCCGCGCGCGTCGAGCCAGCCGCGATCGTTGAAGCCGATCGTGTCGATGACCAGCGTGTCGCCGTCCCAATGGCCGACCGAATAGCCCTGCCACGTCGGCGACGGATCGACCGGCAGCGCTCGCCCGTCGAGATGAATCTGCCGGAACGTCGTCTCCACCTCGTAGAGCATGACGATCAGTCCGCGCGAGTGGACGATCTTGAACGGCTCCGGCAGCAGTTCCCCGTGCGGCACGCCGTCCGGCAGGCAGTTCAGGGTCGGGTTGAACACGCCCGGCTGGCCGTGCTGACGCAGCCGCTCGGCGCCCTCCGGCGTGAGCGGCCGCGCGTTCGCCGGAAAGTCCGAGAGCACGTCGCGGAAGTATTTCGAATTGAGCGACTCGCCGAGGCCGAATAGTCCATTCGGCCCGCGCGGCTCACCCGGCAGTTGCCAGACGCCTGAGAGATCGGGCGTGCCGTCCAGCCGCGGCGCCGGCCCGGTCATGTTGATCGAGCCGTCCTTGTTGCGCGGTGCGTTCGGATACGGCAGGTGCAGCCACTGCGCGCTGACGGTCAGCGACGCCGCGGCCGCGCAGGCAACAGTCGCAATGGCGAGGCGAAACCAGGCACGCATCGGCGATCAGTGCAGGTTGCGCAGGCCTTCCGTGAGCTCGATGCTGGTGCCCCACGGGTCGGTGATGAACGCCAGATCGATGTTGAGCACGTCGTTGTGCTGCAGCGCGCGGGTCGGCTTGATGCCCTGCGCCTCAAGCGTCTTGAGGAACTCCGCCAGGTTCTTCACCTCGAAGCCGATGTGGTCGTAGGCGCGGCCGGTGGTGGCGGCCGTCTTCGCCATCGCCGGCGAGAAGTTCATCGTGACGCCGGGCAGCGTCGCCGTCAGGAAGACGGCATTCGGACGGGCCGGCGGCGCGGTGGCGCCAAACGTCTTCGCATACCAGTCGCGCATCGCGCTGTTTTCGTCGCTGGCGAAGTGAATATGGTGCAGCTTGATCGGTTCGGTCTGCATCCTCGCCTCGAACAGCTCCACCTTCACGTCGTCCGGCCCGAAGACGAACGCCAGCCGGACACCCGGCGCGGGACTCGCGACGTCGCCGCTCACGTTGTAGCTCGCGGGCGATTCCTCTCCCGTGGCGACGCGGTAGCCGTTCGCCTTCACCTTCGCGAGCGTCGCGTCGAGGTTCGGCACCGACAACGCGAGATGGTCCTCGGTGCTCCCCTTGCTGCCGGCGGTGGGCGCCTGCGCGCGGAAGAAAATCCAGACGTTCGGGATCCTGATCGCCTCGCGGTTGTCGGTGCCGATGCGCACGACGGTGCCGCCGAGCGTGTCGGCCCAGAACTTCTTGTGCGCGTCGATGTTGCTGACGTTCAGGTGATGGTGGCCGTAGACCACCGGTCCGTCAGCCACGAGTTGCGCGGACGCCTGTGACGGGGCGACGACAACGAAGGCGAGTAACAGGAGACGAACGATACGCATATGGGGCGCATTGTGACTCAAAATGCGGAACACGTTCACGCTTCTCTGTTCTCGGTGCCGGGTTCGTGTTCAGGTTCGATCCTTGACACCCACGACGTCGAGGCCCTCAGGTTCAGCGCCCCCGGGCCGGGATATAGTCGCCGTCGTCTAACACGAGAGAAGTCGATGCGTCTCCTGTTCACCACCATTGCGCTGAGCGTGTCATTGCTCGGGTCACTGGATGCGCAGGCGCCGGCGTTCGATGTAGCCTCGGTCAAGCTGACGCCGCCACTGACCGGAAG
This sequence comes from Vicinamibacterales bacterium, assembly GCA_035496255.1. Lineage (GTDB taxonomy): Bacteria > Acidobacteriota > Vicinamibacteria > Vicinamibacterales > UBA2999 > Gp6-AA40. The sequence goes on along the minus strand of DATJEU010000059.1, from coordinate 2,057 downwards.
CCCGCATGTCCGCATCGGCCCCCAGCCCGGGAACCGGTGGATTGCGACGCAAAGTACAGTTGCCGACCTGCTGCGAAGTCTGTATCCGAAGAACAGCTTTCTCGGTCACGACTTCGGTGGCCCACCGTGGACGGACCGCACACGCTTCAATGTCTCTGCCGTCGCAGCGGGGAACGTATCGCGCGACATGCTGAACGACATGGCGCGCGAGCTGCTCAGAGAGCGCTTCGGGCTTGCGCTTTCACATCGAACCGCGCCAGGTCGGCATCTACGCAATCGTGCTGGCGTCACCGACCAGGGCGCTCGGACGCGGCTTGACGGCGGCCGCCGCTGACTGCAACGTCCGCCAGCGTGCCGGACCACCGTGCGGCATCGATATCGACTCAGACGGTGGCACCAGGCATGTCCTGGGCATCGGCGTGACGATGGCCCAGATCACGAAATTTCTGGAGGGCTTCTCAATGCCCGACCGGCGACCGATCGTGGATCGCGCCGGCCTGACCGGACGTTACGATGTCGATATGCGGTTCACCAGCGATGACGGCCCGGCAACCGATATCACGACCGGGATTCCGCTGCTGAAGGAAGCGCTCGCGGATGCGCTCGGACTGCGGCTGGAGCCGCGCACGGAAACGCGCAAGGCGCTGATCATCGATCGCCTGTCGATGCCGTCGCCCGACTGACGATTCATGTTGCGAATCCTGATCGCGGCGCTGTTCGCGTCACACGTTCTTGCAGCACAGGACCACGAGCTGCGCTTCGCCGATGCCGACATCCACGAGTCGACCGGAAATGAAGACCAGCGTGGCCGCGCCGAGTTTCTGCCGTCCGGCGATTTCACGGCGTCGCGACAGAGCGTCCGGCAATTGATCGCACGGGCATACGCACTGCGCGAGTCCCAGGTGGTGGATGTTCCCGATGCGCTGGCGGACGCCCGATTCGACATCTACGCGCGCGCACCAGAGGCCGCCTCCGCGTTCGACGGCCCCAAGATGCTGCGACGATTGCTGGCGGACCGTTTCGGCCTCGTCGTCCGCGACGAGCAACGAAAGCAGCCGGCCTATACGCTCAGTCGCAGCGGCCGCAGGCTCGGGCGGCGACTCCATGAAGCGACTGCGCACTGCACGCCGATGCCCGGGAGCGTGATCGACACGACGCGCGAACCATCGAATGATGTCAACGAGTGTCGCCAGGCGTTCGGCTGGAACGGCAGCACGATCTACATCCGCCAGAGCCGGATCGCAGACCTTGTCCGGCTCCTCGAACTCGAGCTCCGCAGCACGGTCGTCGACCGCAGCGGCCTCACTGGCAAGTACGACCCGACCTGTTCTCCCCAGGCGTCGGTCCCGGCGGGTCGAAGCCGGCCACCGGTATGCTGGACGACCCGCTGTTCGAAGCGATCCGCGACCAGCTCGGTCTCGAGCTGAAGCCCACCACCATCGACCTGCAGGTGGTGAAGGTGGTCGCGCTCCGTCGGCCATAAGCCGCATATTCTGTAGCCGTTGAACGATCGCCGAGTGCCACCCGGATTGTGCGGCACGTGCACGCACGCGCGGACGGTCGAGTCGTCCAAGGGCTCGACCTTCATCTTGTGCCAGCTGTCCTCCTCGGACCCACGGTTCCCGCGTTATCCTGCCCTGCCCGTCGTGAGATGCGCGGGCTGGACGCCGTCCGCCGCTACCCGCAACCCGTGAGAATCGTCGGGACACATTCCGAAATTACTCTCGCGGGTGGCGCCGGGAGGGGCCTCCCCATTTCGCGCCGCAGGCACCATACCCGTGACGAGTGCTTTTGGTGCCGAGGACGAAATGGGGAAACCCGGCGACAGGACCCGCCGACGTAATTTCGCGCAGAGCCGACGAACCAGGATCGCAAGCTCAGTCCGGGATTTCCGCTTCCACCAATTGCGCGAGCAGCGTCAGCGACTCCTGCCATCCGAGATAGCACGCCTCCGCCGGAATCACATCAGGCACGCCTTCCTGGACGATGGTGACGTCGGTACCGACGAGGACCTTCTTCAGCGTGATCGTCACCTGCATCGACCCCGGCAGGTTCGG
>DATJEU010000058.1:0-17391 GCA_035496255.1 Vicinamibacterales bacterium | reverse complement strand
GCGGCGGCAGCCGATCTCAAACGGCAGGCGGGCGACGAACCTCCCCGTCGCGGCGGCGTCCGGATCGGCAACATGCTGGTGGCCGCGCAGATCGCGCTGTCGCTCCTCCTGCTCGCGTGCGGTGGCCTGTTCATGATGAGCGCCGTGTCGGCGGCGACGGCGGATCCGGGATTTCGTCTCGACGGTGGACTGGTCGTCCAGGTTGATCCGGGCCTGGCCGGGTACAACGAAGCGCAAGGGCGAGAGGCGCATCGTGCACTGCTCGAGCGGCTGCGCACGCTGCCCGGCGTCGCCGCGGTGAGCATCGGATCGCGCCCGCCGTTCACGTCGCTCGGCGACAGTCGCGACGTCGTGCCGGCCGGCTCGCCCGTGCCGCAATCGGATATTCCCGGCGCCGTCTTCAGCGTGATCGGCCGCGATTATGCGCGGACGCTCGGCCTGCCGATGCTGCGCGGTCGTGATTTCACCGACACCGAGCTGCTCTCCGGCGCGGGCGCGCGCGTCGCGATCATCGACACCGCGCTCGCGGCGCAGTTGTGGCCGGGAGAAGACGCGCTCGGACGCCTGATGCAGTTCGTCAACGTCGTTGACGGCAGGCGATCGCTGGATCCGCCCATCCGCGTCGTTGGCATCATGCCGTCGGTCAAGCACTCGCTCGGGAATCCGAGGCCCTATCCGCATGTCTATGTGCCGCTTGGACAGCAGTACGCGAGCGCGATGACGCTGCAGATCCGGCTGGCCGATGGCGCCGGCGAACAGGCGATGCTGCGCACCATCGCGCGGGTCGCGCGCGAGGTCGATCCGCGCCTGCCGGTTCTGGGTGTCGCGACATGGCGGGATCATCTGCACGCGAATTTCGACGCGGCGATCGGCCGCGCCGGCGCCGGCGTGTTCTCGGCGTTCGGCGGCATCGCGCTGCTGCTGGCGGTTCTCGGGGTCTACGGCGTCAAGTCCTACGTCATCGCGCGGCGGACGCGGGAATTCGGCATCCGCATCGCGATCGGCGCCAACCCGCGCGCGCTGCTGTGGCAGGTGCTGCGCGAGGGTGGCCGGATCACGAGCGTCGGCATTGCGATCGGCCTGCTCCTGGCGCTTGGCGCCGGTCAGTTCCTGCGCAGCATTCTGTACGGCGTGAACAGCGTCGAGCCGCTGGTGCTGGTTGCCGCGCCGCTGATCCTGGTGGCCGCCTCGCTGCTCGCCTCGTACGTCCCCGCGCTTCGCGCCACCCGAGTCGACCCGACCGTAGCGCTGCGCTCCGAGTAAGGCGCGTTAGGATCGATCCTTCATGAAGCGGTCTCTCGTCATCGCCGGCACCGGGCGCAGCGTTGACTGATCCGGCTGATCCATTGCCGGGCCTCGGCCTCACGGCGATTCTCGTCGCCGGCGCCCGCGCCGCCGAGAGTGCGCGGCCCGATCGGTTGTTCGATGACCCGTTCGCGCGCGCATTTGTCGACGCGGCCACCGCGGCGTCACCGGCGATCGCCGAGGCGGTCGCGCAGGGCGCCCCAAGCGAAGCGGTCAACCAGGCGCGGCGCGATGCCGTGGCGATCCGTACGCGCTTCTGCGACGACTACTTGATCGCGGCCACTCGCGCCGGCTGCCGGCAGGTGGTGCTGCTGGCGGCCGGCCTCGACGCCCGTGCGTTCCGTCTGCAGTGGCCCGAAGGTGTGCGGCTGTGGGAGCTCGACATGCCCGCCGTGTTCGCGTTCAAGGAGCGTGTGCTCACCGAGCGTGCCGCAACATCGCGCTGCGAGCGATCGGTCGTTCCCGTCGACCTGCGCGAACCCTGGCCTCAGGCGCTGAGCAACGCCGGCTTCAATCCTGAACAATCCACCGCATGGCTGATCGAGGGATTGCTGATGTACCTCGATGAGGTCGAGCGCAACCTCCTGCTGAATCGCGTAGGCCGGCTGTCGGGCGCCGGCAGCCGCCTCGCGCTCGACCATCGGTCTGGCTTCCTCTCGCCGCCGCCGGTCACTGATACCGGCGATGTGTCGGGAGAGAGGGCCGCGGCCCGCTTCGCCGCGCTCGCGGCCGCGGCCGCCTCGAACCCCTCGCTCAGCACCCCGGAGGCATGGCTCGGCGGCCATGGCTGGCGCGCCAGAATCGAGGAGCCTGCCGCGATCTTCGCGCGGTATGGCCGGCCGGTGCCGGCGCTGCTCCAGCCCGCCAGGCCAGACAGCACGCACGGATGGATGGCGACGGCCGAGCGCGAGGTGGCGCGGTCGCAGGAGTGAGCCCGTTCGTTCACCCTGCAACGCTCCTTTCATCCTGCAATCACGCAACGAGCCCAGCCGTCGTCGAAAACGACGGTTTCCGGCAGAAATTCCTCGATCTCGATGGGTCGCTGGGCGGACCGATGCTTGCCTCCAATGCAGGCATGAGCGTTCTTCGAGTGACGCGGCGACTGCAAGACGAATTCACGGCGTTGCCCGGGCTGCGCCTGACCTCTGCCCAGGCGCAGCGCCTGTGCACCGCCGACGCGTGGACAACCACGTCGGCGCTGCGCTCGCTTGTCGGTGCAGGCTTCCTGACAGTCGGGAGCGACGGGCAGTATGCGCGAACGGAGATCGTCGCCGGACGGCTCGCCTCGCGATCGACGTTCCAGTCCCGGGCGACCAGCATCGCGCCGGCGGTGCGGCGCCGGGTCGTGTGTCTCGTGGAATTCGAGAACGCCAGTCGCGACGCGCTGAGCGCCGGGTCACATGCGGCGTTGCGATATGCGACCATGCTGGCGCTCACGAATCAGGTGCCCGTCACCGTCCTCCACAGGATGCCGCCGTCATCGCCGCACAGTACGTCGCATGCCGCGATCGCGACGCGGCCCGGTCGAAGCGTCTCGCGTGAGGGCCTGGATCAACTCATCGACGTGCAGGCCGTCGCGGGATCGTCGAACGAGGAACTGCTTCGCGCAGCCGCCGAGACACACGCCGACCTGATCGTGCTCGCGGCCGGCGAACCTTCGTCCACGTCGCACGTGTGCGAGCTGGTGCATCAGGCGCCATGTCCCGTCCTGATCGTTCAGCCGTCACGACCGGCGGCTGTCGCGTAGGCCATCACCACGACGAGGCGGGCTGGAGACCGATGAGAATCGCCGTAGCGGATATCGGCCGCGCATTCGGTCGCCAGACACGTGCCTACGCGGAATACCGGATCTTCTCGACGCTGGCGCGCTTCAGTGACGTCGTGCGCGAGGCGAATGTCGAGCTGCTCCCGTTACCACGTGAGCGGCACGCGGCACGCTGCCGGGTGACTCTCATCCTCGAGGGCGATCATCGGCTGTACGTAAGCGGCCGTGGACGTCACGCCTACGACGCGATCAATCGGACGGCCCGCCGCGTCGGCGACGTCGTCACCCGGCGCACCGGTGTCACGTCAGGTATGAGATGAACCTGGCTGGCAGCACCGCGCGGCCGCTCACCGGCGCTGCGAATGGGCAGCCGCACTCCGGGCAGGCCGTAACGCCCACGGCGCGTCAGGTCGCCACTGCGCGCCGACTACAATGCCAGCACGTGGCGCGGACAAAGAACGTCGATCGCCTGCAACTCGCCGAGCTTCTGGACTTCAGGCCCGATCTTGGCGTGATCCGGCTGCACGATCAGCGGGTCGTCATTCTGAGCGCGGTCGCCGTCGGCCTGATCAAGAAAGAGCTGATCGACACGTTCGGGCGCGATGTCGCGCGGCGGTTGATGCTGCGCTTCGGCTATGCGGACGGCTATCACGACGCCGTCAACATGCGCGAGCGCTCCGGACGGACCGATCCGATCGACGGCATCCGCGAAGGCGCCGTGCTGCATACCCTCGAGGGAATCGCCCGCGTCGAAATTGTTCGCCTGGAACGCGACGATCACGGACGCTTCGACATGGAGGTCGCCTGGTACGGCTCCTACACGGCCGAGCAGCATCTTCACCATTACGGGCCCGTCGAGCGGCCGACCTGCTGGTCGCTGGTCGGCTACGCGACCGGCTACGCCAGCGCGTGTCTTGGGCAGGAGGTCTATTTCCGTGAGACGTCCTGCCTCGGCCAGGGCAGGAAGTTCTGCACCGTCATCGGCCGCGATGCGGCGTCGTGGGGCGACGATCTGGAACTGCTCCGCGCCGATTTTCAGGCGGCGGACCTCGGACACGAAGTCGAGCGCCTGCACGCGGCCGTTCGGCTGCAGGCGCAGGAACTGGCCAAGCGGGAGCGGCTCCTCGAGCGCCGCGAGCGGGAACTGAACGTCCTTCGCGAGCGGATCAACCGTCACGCGGAGTCGCACGATTTCGTCGCCCGCAGCCCCGCCATGCAGGAGGTCCTCGAGCTCGCGGGCCAGGTCGCGCCGCTCGACACGACCGTGCTGGTCTGCGGGGAGAGCGGCACCGGCAAGGAGTTCGTGGTCAGGATGATCCACGAACAGAGCCGGCGGGCCGGCGGCCCCTTCGTGTCGGTGAACTGCGCCGCCCTGACCGAGACGCTGCTCGAATCGGAACTGTTCGGGCACGTCCGCGGGGCGTTCACCGGCGCCACGCGCGACAAGCCGGGCCTGTTTGAAGTGGCGTCGCACGGCACGCTCTTTCTCGACGAACTGGGCGAAGTCGCGCCCGGCGTCCAGGCCAAGCTGCTGCGCGCGCTCCAGGAGCGTGAAATCCGCCGCGTCGGCGGCGAACGCACGATCAAGGTCAACACACGGGTCGTCGCCGCCACCAACCGTGACCTGCGCGCCGCGGTCAAGGCCGGGACCTTCCGGGAGGACTTGTACTTCCGCCTCAGCGCGTTCGTGATCACCATCCCGCCGTTGCGCGACCGGCGCGACGACATCCCTCTGCTGGCGCACCAGTTCGTGCAACGGGCAGCCGCCCGGATGGAAAAGGACGTGCGCACCGTGTCGGCGGAGGCGATGACGCTGCTCGTCAACTACGCCTGGCCTGGCAATGTCCGCGAGCTGGAGCATGCGATTGAACGCGGCGTCATCCTGGCGCGCGGCACGACGGTGAACGTCCGCGAACTGCCGCCCGAGATCGTGCAGGGTCGCGAAGGGATCCGCGCGACCGAGACGCTCGACCTGAAGAAGAACGAGCAGCACCTCATTCGCCAGGCACTCGACAGGTTCAAGGGCAACCGGAAACGTGCGGCCGAAGCGTTGAACATCAGCGCGGTGACCCTCTGGCGGAAGATGAAGGAATACGGACTCTCACGTGAGTAACGACGCATTTGCGCCCGGCTGGCCGGGCATTCCAGGACGCTGGACGAGCAGCGCGAAGAGCGGCCTCGGCACCGCCATCGCCCGCGACAGCCGCGTCTGGTTCACCCTGAGCCACGGAATCCTCAACGAGGTGTACTACCCGCGCGTCGATCAGGCCTGCACCCGGGACCTCGGATTGATCGTGACCGACGGCCAAACGTACTTCTCGGAAGAGAAGCGGGATACCCGCTCGGACACATCCCAGGTCGCGCCCGGCGTGCCTGCATTCCGGATTCACAACACGGCGGCCGACGGCGCCTATCGGATCGAGAAAGAGGTCGTGACCGATCCGTGGCGCGACGTGGTGCTGCAGAGAATCCGTTTCGTCCCGCTTCAGGGCACGCTCGCCGATTTCCGGTTGTTCGTTCTCCTGGCGCCACATCTCGCCAATCGCGGCGACGGGAACACCGCATGGGTCGGCGACTACAAAGGCGTCCCGCTGTTGCTCGCCGAACGCGACCATCACGCGCTGGCGCTGGCGTCGACGGCGCCATGGCCCGCCCGTTCGGTCGGGTTCGTCGGCTTCTCTGACGGCTGGCAGGAGCTGCGGGCGCACAAGCGGCTCGAGACGAGGTACCTGCGCGCGGAGAACGGCAACGTCGCGATGACCGGCGAGATCGATCTTCGGGCAAGCGACGGGGACTTCGTGCTCGCGCTCGGCTTTGGCCCCACCGCGATGGAAGCCGCTCAACACGCGCGCATCAGCCTGCTGGAGGACTTCGACGCCATTCGCGCGGAGTACATCCGCGCGTGGAAGGCCTGGCACGCGAGGCTCGATCATCACGTGCCGTCGCCCGCATCGCACCGGCGCTTGTATGCGCTCAGCACCGCCGTGCTGCGCATGCACGAGTCCAAGCGGGTTGAAGGCGGCGTCATCGCCAGCCTGTCGATTCCGTGGGGCTTCTCCAAGGGCGACGACGACCTGGGCGGCTACCACCTGGTGTGGCCGCGCGACCTCGTGGAGTCGGCCGGAGGCTTCATCGCGGCGGGTGCGCGCGAGGAGGCGCGGCGGGTGTTGCGGTATCTGCAGGTGACGCAGGAACCGGACGGACACTGGTCCCAGAATATGTGGCTCGACGGAACGCCGTACTGGCAGGGCATCCAGATGGACGAAACGGCCCTCCCGATCCTGCTGGTGGACCTCGCCGCACGCCACGGCGTCATCGACGGTGCGGAGCGGGACGGGTACTGGCCGATGGTGCGCCGGGCGGCCGCCTTCCTGGCGCAGAACGGTCCGGTCAGTCCGCAGGATCGGTGGGAGGAGGAACCAGGCTATTCACCGTTCACGCTGGCGACCGAAGTGGCGGCGTTCCTGGTGGCCGCCGACCTCGCTGATGCGACCGGACACGACACGGCCGCCGCGTACCTCCGCGAGACGGCGGACGCCTGGAACGCCAGCATCGAACGATGGCTCTACGTCACGGACACCGAACTGGCGCGGCAATACGCCGTCAAGGGGTATTACGTCCGCGTCGCCGAACCCGACCGGGCCGACGCCGCTTCCCCGTGCCACGGGTTCGTGCCAATCAAGAACCGGCCGCCCGATCAATCGAGCGCACCCGCCGCGCTGATGGTCAGCCTCGACGCGCTCGCCTTCGTACGCTTCGGCCTGCGAGCCGCGGACGATCAACGCATTGTCGACACGGTCACCGTGATCGACGCGACGCTCAAGATGGACACGCCTCGTGGTCCGGTGTGGCATCGCTATCAGGGAGACGGCTACGGCGAACATGCGGATGGCGAACCGTTCGACGGAATCGGCGTGGGCCGCGCCTGGCCGCTGCTGACCGGCGAGCGTGCGCACTACGAGCTGGCGGCCGGACGGACCGATCAGGCGGAAGTGCTGGCGCAGGCGATGGAGGCGCTGGCCGGGGAGAACGGGCTGCTCCCCGAGCAGGTCTGGGACAGCGCCGATATCCCGGATCGCGAACTGTTCCTTGGTCACGCATCAGGATCGGCAACGCCCCTGGTGTGGGCGCACGCCGAGTACCTCAAGCTATGCCGATCCTTGCGCGACAAGGCGATCTTCGACCGGCCTCCCCAGACGGTCGAGCGCTACCTCGTGAACAAGGCCACGTCACAACTCGTGATCTGGCGCTTCAACAACAAGGTCCGCTCGATGGCCGCCGGCGGAGCCGTTCGCGTGGAAACGCTCGATCCCGCCGTGGTGCATTGGAGCGTCGATCGCTGGAACACGGCCCACGACACCCCGACCAGGGATACGACGCTGGGCGTGCACCTGTCCGACCTCGACACGGGAGGCCTGCGCGCCGGCGACCGCGTCGATTTCACGTTCTACTGGCCGGCCGATGATCGATGGGAGGGAAGAGATTTTTTCGTATACGTCGAGTGACGCGTCATCGCGAATGCCCGGCGCTCAAATATTCGGCAGGAGATCGAAGTACTCATCGTCTTCGTTCTTGCCGCCGTGCCCGCCGCCGACCTCTGCTTCGGACCTGACGAACTCGATGCGGTCGATCCACTTCACCATCTTGTAGCCAAGCTGATTCTCGACGCGCAGGCGCAGCGGTGCACCGTACACATCGCTCAGCGGCTCACCGTTCATCTCGAACGCCAGCAGGCATTCCGGTTTGAGGACATTGTCCAGCCGTTGCGTGTCGTAGTACGAGCCGCCGTACAGCGCGTCGCCGAACGAGAAAAACGCAACCACTTTGGCGTCTGGAAGTGGACGGACCAACCGCACCAGCTCCTTCATCGGCACGCCCCGCCACCTGGCGATGCCCGTCCACCCCTGGATGCAGTGATGCATCGTGATGTGTTCGCTCGGCGCGAGCGTCCGGAGCTGCGCAAGCGAGAGCTCCATCGGGTGTTCCACGAGCCCGCCCACCTGAAGCCGATAATCGCGATACCCGTTCACCGCCAGCGCTTTCCAGTCGGCACGGTCCGGAAGTTTGCCGTTCGGCCAGAAATACGGCGACACATCGCGCTCCCGATAGCGCTGGCGTGGCGCCAGCCGGTTCAACGTGAGCAGCTGCATCGGATAGGTCACGCTGTTCACCGCGCGCTGTAACGCGCGCGGATGCCTCCACGAGACGTAGTGCGCAACGATCCAGCTGGTGATGACGACGGCGATCCCGACGAATCCCCAGAACAGGCCGGACGGATCCATCTCGTCGGTCCCCATCACGATGTGATTCATGTTGCGGGCGAAGCCGGTCATGACGACGAGCGTGACATGGACGACGAGAAAGCCCAGAAAGCCGGCCATCGTCAGGAAATGAATGGAGCGGGCCGCCTGCCGGCCGCCGAACAGCCGCGCGTACATCGGAAATCGGTTCACGACCGCCGGCGACATCGCGATGCCCGTGAGAATCGCGACCGGCCCGAAGACGAAGAAGACGGAAAAGTACGCGAGCTGCTGCAGCGCGTTATAGCCGTAGAAGCCGTTCGGCTCCGGTGGCAGATGGAAGGTGACGTAATGGACAAAGGTGTTCCACGCTTGCTCGAGCACGACCGGTGAGGTCGGCACGATCCGGCGCCACTGGTCGGTGGTGACGAGCAGAATCGCGAAGATGATGCCGGTGATGATGAAGCCGTGCACGTTGATGAAATGCCACGCGCGCGCCACGCCGATCGTGTGGCGATAACCCGGCGTGGCGACGACCGGCGAGATGTAGCGGGCGTCGTCTTTCGCCGTCCAGAGCCGATCGTGGGGAACCGCAATCGGCGTGAACCTGATCCACTCGCTCCCGGGCGTGCAGTGGTCGTTGAAGTACAGCCGCGGGTGATCCATCAGGATCGACAGCCCGCTGCGGATCAGGAGCATGACGAACAGGAAATTGAAGAAATGGCCGTAACGAACCCAGAGCGGGAAGCCATGCGGCGAGGGCAGGTTGTTCGGATTGACGTCGGGAAGAGGCGCGATGACCGGCACGCCCCAGACGATCGTCTCAACCCAGGCTGCGGCAATGGCGATGAGCACCGCGGCGACGACCGCGGTGAGGATGGCCGGCTTGATCCAGATGGTGAAGCGACGGTCCGGCGGATGATGGACCGCGGCATGCGCTGGATCGAACGCGATCATCTCGTTGCCTCAGTCGTGGCGGCCATGGTTCCTGTCACGCGCGGCTCCATCGTTCAACAGTACCGGCCGCGTCACGTGACTGAGCGCAAAGGTCGGTCCGGGCGCGATCATGCGATCCGGAGGAAACACCCGCATTCCATCCGGTCCGCGGATCTCCTGCCATTTCAACCTGCACGCAGTCTTTCAGAATGAAACGGAGATGCCGCCTCGACCTCGAGGAACAGGCCACAAATCGAGCGGTCCATTCGGGAGCGCCCCTTGCTCGTTACCGTGTGCTCCCCCATTCACTTTCACTGCAGATGTAGACCCGTGTCGAACGTATGGACGGATCGGATCCAGGCATACCGCAACCGCAACACCTGCCACGCTCACCCACGACCGATTCCGCTCTCCGTGGCTTCCGCAAGTACATCGTCGCTGCCCTGGCGGCGGCGACCGCGACGTCGGCAACGCTGCTCCTCCAGCCGACCTTCGACCGCTATCCGTATCTGCCGCTGCTGCTGACCGCGGTGGTCGCGGTCTCATGGCTTGGCGGTTTTGGTCCGGGAGCGGTTGCGGCATCGATGGGCGTTGCCGCCGGCGAGTATCTGTTCGTTGGCGACCTGCGTTCGTTTGCAGCGGATCTTCGCTTGTTCGCGCAGTTTGCGAGCCTGGCCGCGGTGGCCGCGATCCTGGCGTCCGCGAGCGGGCGCCGCGTCCGCGCGGCGGCCGCGGCGAAGGAGCGGCTGCTGTTCACGCTCGGTGAACGGGTCAAGGAACTGACGCTGTTGCACGAGGCCACACGCCTGCTGCAGGGCGAAGGCAACATCCGCGCGCTGCTGCGGGAGTTCCTTGCCCTCATCCCGGCCGGCTGGCAGTTTCCCGGCATTGCCGAAGGGCGCATTATCGTTGGCGAGATCGACGTCGCGACGCCGGGGTTCACCAGGACAGCGTGGATGCAGCGCGCCGAGTTCCCCGCCGGGTCGGCCGGGAACGGCGCCATTGAAGTCGCCTATCGATCGTGTCCGCCGACCGGTTCCGGAGAGCCGTTCCTGCCGGAGGAGCGCACGCTGATCGGCTCGCTCGCCAGCCTGCTGGCGTCGCACTTCGACCGGCTCGATCGCGTCGAAGAGCGGCTCGAGCTGGCCCGTGCGGAAGCGTCACGAACGGAAGCCGAAGCGGCCAACCGCGCCAAGGATGCCTTCCTCGGCACCGTGTCTCACGAGTTGCGGCGGCCGTTGACCGCGATCCTCGGATGGATCCGGATGCTTCGCCGCGGCGATGCCGGCGACTTCACGCGAGGCCTTCAGGTGATCGAACGGAGCGCCGACAGTCAACTGCGGATGGTCAACGAGCTGTTGGATGTCACGAGGATCACTGCGGGGCATATGGTGGTCGGGCATTCGATCGTGAATCTGAACGACACCGTCCGAAACGTCATCGACGCGGCAACCCCGGTGGCCGGCGAACGCCACCTGACGCTGGTGAGCCGTGTGCCCGCCGAGCCGACGCATGTATCAGGCGACGCGCTGCGCCTGCAGCAGATCGTGGACAACCTGGCGGCAAACGCCATCAAGTTCACACCACAGGGCGGACGGATCACGGTGACCGTCTCGCATGATGGTCAGCACGCCCGGATCGAGGTTGCGGATACGGGAATGGGCATCGACCCGTCGGTGCTGCCGCGGTTGTTCGAACCGTTCTGGCAGGCCGACGCCTCCTCTCCGCGATCCAGGGAAGGCCTCGGGCTCGGACTCTCGATCGTGCGGCGGCTGGTTGAATTGCACCTCGGGACCATCGAAGCACACAGCAACGGCCTCGGCCTGGGAACCTGCATCGCCGTGACCTTGCCGCTGGCTCAGGCCGCCGATGCGCCGCTCCCGGCGATCGCGCAGGGCGCGCCAGTCGCGACACTCTCGCATCCGGCCGGCGGAGTCTGATTGCGTCGCGTGGCGCGGACCTTGTCAGGTCCGCGCGGGGACGCACCTGTCCGCGTTGATCGGCGATGACCATACAATCCGAGCGACAGGAGACCCGCATGTCTGACCAGCCCGAGCATCAGCCGCATCACCGTCCTCACGCGTCGTCCATGGCCGACCCGCTCATGGAGTTCGATCTCCAGGCGGAGGTGCACCGCCTGAAGGCGGAAACCACCTGGAGTACCGGACACAACGCCCGGACGCTGGTGAAGCACGCGGACTTGCGGGTGGTGCTGATTGCGGTTCAACGCAACGCGCGGATGCCCGAGCATCAGACGGAAGGCCGGGTCTCGGTGCACGTGATCGCCGGCCATGTACAAGTCCACGCCTCCGGACGCACCTTCAATCTCCGCGCTGGCGGTCTCCTGGCGCTCGATCCGGCCATCCGGCACGACGTCACCGCGATCGAGGAGAGCACGATCCTGCTGACGATCGCCTGGCCCGACAAGCACTGAGGGCACCGGCGTCGGCGTACAACACACAAAATTTCTGACACTCCCTGACACACTCACGCGTGTCAGCGGGAAACTGGTCGTATCAGCGGGAAACGCGGCGTATCGGCGGGAAACGCGGCGTATCGGCGGGAAACGCGTCAGGGCAGCGGGAAACGCGGCGGGTCAACGGGACACGGGGCTGTGTTGGCATGAAACTGCGCGGGTCGAGTGGTTCACGCGGCGGGTCAGGAGAAAACGCGGCCCGTCCAACGTGATCACGCGGCGGGTCGGCGGGAAACGCGACAGGTTGCACAGAAAACTTGTCGGGTCAGCGACAAACGCGGCGGGTTGGCATGAAACTGCGTGGGTCGAGTCGTTCACGCGGCGTGTTCAGCAGAAAACGCGGCAGTCCAACGGTTCACGCGGCGCGTCGGACAGTTCACGTCGTGGGTCAGCGCCAAACGCGGCGAATTTCACAAAATATTTCTCGGGTCGGCTTGGACGCGCGGACGGCGGACCGATAATCGCTGCCGTTTTCCATGCCGCACGGGCTGGTCGTCCACTGCTTCGGTCCCTTCGAGCTCGATCTCGACAGCCGCACTCTGTTCCGCGGCGACGCGCGCATCCCGCTGCCGCACGCGCAAGCGGTGATCCTGGCGCGCCTCGTGGCTGCAGCCCCCGCGCCGGTGACGAAAGAGGCGCTCATCGAAGCCGCGTGGGAGCGCGCGGCCATTTCGGCCAACAGCCTGGACAAGGCGGTGTCGGGCCTGCGCAAGACGTTGGACCCTTCGACCCGGCGCACAGAGTACATAGAGACGCTGCCGATGAAGGGCTATCGCTTCGCCGCGGACGTGCGGCGGGCGCTGCGCCACCTGCCCGGCACGTCGCTGGACGCGCAGCTCGCGCCCTATCGTGCCTTCGTCCACGGCCGCACCGAGCTCGAGTCGCTCGATCGCGAACGGATCGCGCAGGCGCGCACCGCGCTCGCAGCGCTGGTGCTCGAGCATCCGGACTACGCCGATGCGCACGTGGCGCTGGCGATGGCCTGCGCGCTGGCGTACGAGGCGACGACGATCGACTTGGTTCCGGATCGGGCGGCACTGGAGGCCGGCCTCGGACATGCGCGAACCGGTTGCGGTCTGGCGCCAGCGTCGGGTGAAGCGTGGAGCACGCTCGCATTTCTGCTCGGACTATCGGGTAACAGCACGGATGCGGCGGCCGCGGCGTACAAGGCGACGCGGCTCGAGCCCGACGACTGGCGTCACGCGCTGCGCGCCGGCTACGTGACCTGGGGCGAAGAGCGCCTGCGCGCTGCTGCCCGCGTCCTCGTCCTCTCACCCGGCCGCGCGCTGGCACACTGGCTGCGCGCCTCGGTGTTCATCGCGCGCCGTGCGTTCCCGTCCGCGCGCGAGGAGCTGCAGGCTGGCTGTGCGGCGCAGGACCTTCAGCACACAGGCACGTCCCGCGTCGTCGGCCTGCACCTGCTGCACGCGCTGCTGCTGGCCGCCGAGGGACAGTTGGATGGGGCGATCTCGGCATGCATGCAGGAGCTCTCCTCGTCCTCGACCAGCGCGCAGATCTACGCGCCTCGATGCACGGCCAACACGTGGTACTCGCTCGGCGCGGTGTACCTTCGCCAGCGGCGGCGTGACGAGGCAAACGCCGCGTTCGCGAGTGCGCTGGCAGTTGCACCAGGTCACGCGGCGGCGATGGCGGCGCTGCGCGGCGAACTGCCTCCGAGCGGCACTCCCCTCCACCTCGCGATCGGCCGCGCCATCATCCTGGCGCGCGCCGGGCGTCACGCCGAAGCCGCGGCGGAGTATCGGCAGGCGGTGATCGCGTCGCCGGACGCCTCCGCCGGGTGGCTCCTGCCCGTGGACCCGATGCTCAATCCGTCCGCGCATCCCGAGATCTGGGCCGACACGCTGGCCGTCATCGGCGTCCGCGCCGTCTGAAGAAAACGGCAGAACGTTTCAGAACGTGTTCAGGACCCCGGCTGCCCTGCCGATGGAGCATCTCCATTGAAAGGAGGTGCTTTATGAACAGCACCCAACGTAGACAGTACGAAATGCTCCTCAGGGTTCGTGACTTCGGGAATACCCATCGTGACCACTTCACCGCGTCCACGTCCGCAACGGAGATCTTCGCGGCCGTGAACACGGCGATCGACGAGTTGACCGCCGCCGCCATGCGCAAGCGGGCGGCATCGCAGTCGGCACAGGCTGCGGAAAAGCGGGCAGCTCGGAGGGCGCTCATCGACCTTCTCCAGAATGCCGCACATCTGGTGAAGGCGCTGCGGGCGGAAGGACGGCCGATCCCGCCGTTCAACTTCCCCAGCTCGAAGAGCGATCAGTCGCTGGTGATCGCGGGCCGTCAGCTCGCGGCGGACGCCGCGACCTACGGCGCCGACTTCACCGGCCACGCGCTCAGTCCGGCGTACATCACCGAGATCACCACGGCCCTCGAGACCGCGGTGAACGCTCGGGAGATCCACCTGGCCGATCACACCGCATCCCAGGCACAGATCCGCGAACTGATCAGCGGCGCTGTCCGACAGGTGCGGAAGCTGGACGTGATCGTCAGGACCGAACTGGCGCACGACACGGCGGCGATGGCGGTGTGGGCGCAGGCGGAGCGCACGAAGGAACCGCGCGGGTCGCAGGTGTCCGCGCGGGATACGGCGACGGCTACCGAGACGGCGGCATCACCCTCGCCCGTCGTCTCGGTGAGCCAGGCGGACACTGCCGGCGGCGGCGATCCGCAACGCGG
Source organism: Vicinamibacterales bacterium (assembly GCA_035496255.1). Lineage (GTDB taxonomy): Bacteria > Acidobacteriota > Vicinamibacteria > Vicinamibacterales > UBA2999 > Gp6-AA40. The sequence goes on along the minus strand of DATJEU010000058.1, from coordinate 2,963 downwards.
TCCCGGCGAGGAGGCGGACAAACAGGCCGCGTGAGCGGATAAGGAGGTGACGTTGAACAAGCGGGGCCGGGTTATTCGATACCCGGCCCCGCGTCGTTTCCAGCCTGGGACCAGTGGCCGGCTTCCCGCAACCTACCGGTTCTCGGTTCCGTCAGCTTCGCAAGGCCGGCTCGATCAACCGCAGCGCCAGGCGGCGTTTGTACGTGAGTATGGCGGGCCCACCGACTCGGGCCGATTGTCGGCGCGCAAGACCGCATGGACGGGCGATAATGCGCCGCCGAAGAGCCGTGGGAGCATTGACGTGAAACGACTTCTCGTACTCATCACGATTGCGGTCGCGACGTGGACTGGTGCGCCGGGGTCTGCGTACGCGCAGAGCGGCACGTTGAGGGCCGAGTTATTGAAGGATTGGACCGACCTCAAACCGGTCATGATGGCGATCGCCGACGCCATGCCGGAGGGGAAGTTCACCTACAAGAGCACGCCGGCGCAGCGCGATTACGGCCAGCAGATCATGCACGTAGCGATCGCCAACATGGCGTACCTGCGCGACCTCGGCGGTACCGCTCCCGCGCCGCCGTTCAACCGCAACGCGACGTCGAAGGCCGAGATCCTCGGCGCGCTGGCGGCGTCGTTCGATTACGGGGAGGCGCTGCTTCGCGAGCAGAACGATCAATCCATCCTGCAGATCGTCCAGACCAATCAGTTTCTCGGACCATCGTCAAAAGCCCGCGTCATCTACTTTCTGATCGGCCACACCTGGGACATCTACGGTCAGATGGCCGTGTACCTTCGACTGAATGGGGTGGTCCCGCCGAGGAGCGACAGGCCGTGAGACGACCGTCAGAGATCCCGCTCCATGGACAGCGAGTAACCGTCGCCATGGACGGTGCGCAGGAATCTCGCCATAACGCGGAGGTCTATTTCGTCGGTACCGCACACACGAAGTTCGCGGCGTCCTCGATGGCGCCGCTGCCCGTGTATTGCGCCTGTTGCGGGTAGGGACAGAGCGGCCGCGTCATGGTTTTTGCCGCGTCAAGCGGCGTCGGACCCGAGCCGATGAGACGAGCCGGGGCGGCGCCGCGCTCGACCCAGCGCTCGAGGGCGGTGAACATGTCACGTTCCGGATCGGCGATTGATGCGGCCGGGGGATTCGCCTCGTTGCCGAAGCGCACCGGGCCGACGCCGCCGCTGCAATGCGACATCCCCGGGACCATGAACAGACGATAGAAGTCGTCCACCTCTTTCGAGGTGCTTCGCGGATCGGGGGCCGCGGACATGAACGAGCGCACGGCCTCGTAGTACGCGATGGACGCGGACGCGACAATCGCGGAATCGCCCCAGCCGTGGTACTGCAGGAGCTTGCCACCGTGAGCCCGGAACGAGCGCAGATCCGGGCTGGTGGCGTCGAAGATCGGGCCGACTTTCGTATCGCTGCTCCGCACGTCGCGATCGAAATCCATCGACCGGATGTCCCACGTTGGCCGCTCGAAGACGACGTCGCGGTAATACGATCCGCCGAAGCCGGATTGCGCGCTGCGTCCGGGCGTCGCCCCCCAGATCCAGAGCTGCCAGTTCGCAGGGAGCGCTTCGACACCAGACGGCACGAGGCCCGGGAAGATCTGCTCACCGGTCCGCGGATTCTTCGGCCCCGCATAGAGCGCCTTCAGCGTATCCACCTGCGCCGATGTCAAACAATCGGTGCTGTCTGCCGCTTTACACGCGAGCACAGCCGGATCAACCCGGCACGCCAGCGGGTTCGACACCAGGCCGTCTTTGACGCCGTCGCCGGCATCGCACGCAGCGACCACCGCCTTCTGGATCGCCGGAAGCTTCGCCGCTGGGATGCGATGCGCGTCATCCTTCGTCAACGCAAGCTCGTTCCAGACGAAGCTGGTGAACAGGTGCGACCAGTCGCTTGCCGGCGCGCCGGCAATGATGCCGTCGAAATCTTCGGGGAATCGCTGCGCCTCCATCAGCGCCTCGCGGCCGCCATCCGAGCAGCCGACAAAATAGCTGCGCGAGGGACCCGTCCCGTAGAACGCCGCCGCAATCGCCTTCGCCTGCTCCGCCGTGTCGTGCACCGCTCGATAGCCAAAGTCGATCACCTTCTCGGGATGTCCGACGGCGAACGTTCCCTGGGGCGTCTTCGCACCATCGTGCCCATCATCGGTCGCCGCCGCGACGTAGCCGCGGCGCATCGGATCGGCAAGGCTTGCGCGGTTGATCGTGCCGGCGAATCCGCCGTTGCCGTTCTGCCGATACTTGCCGTTCCATCCGCTCAGCGGCAGCCACACTTCGAACCCAATTTCGGAGTCGGATGATGGCCGGCTGATGCCCCGCACCTCGCAATGCGCCGGCACGTCGAGGGGTGGAGCACCTGCCGTGCCGCTCGGAGCCACCGGACCTGCCGACACGGTCTTCGCGGTAACAATGGTGACGTGCGGAAGTTGCAGCGCGGCGAGGCCCTCGCAGCTACGCGCCGCCGCGGTCGTTTGTGCCTGCAGCGGTGATGCGACGAGTGATCCCGCACTGAGCAGAAGAGCGGCGACCGAGGCCCTGATGCGCATAGGCGCACATCATAAGCTCGACGCGGCTATGCCGTGTGCGCTGTCGCCGCGGGGCCCAGACCGAGTTCTTCGATCGAGATTTCCCGCATCCTGAACTTCTGTATTTTCTCGGTTACAGTCGTTGGGAAGTCGGTGGTGAAGCGGATGTAACGAGGGATCTTGTAGCTCGCGATCTGGCCACGGCAGAAGTCCCGCACTTCGTCGTCGGTCGCCTGGTGTCCTTCGCGAAGCCGTATCCACGCGCAGACTTCCTCCCCGTACTTGACGTCGGGAACCCCGACGACCTGGACCTCGCTGATCTTCGGATGTGAATAGAGGAATTCCTCGATTTCGCGCGGATAGATGTTCTCACCGCCGCGGATGATCATGTCCTTGAGACGGCCGGAAATGTTG
>DATJEU010000057.1:0-2443 GCA_035496255.1 Vicinamibacterales bacterium | reverse complement strand
TTCGCGCGCGGCGGCGTCGGCGCGATCGTGTCGTCGTTTGTCCCCGTTCAGATCCGCGGCCGCATCATGCCCAACTACGCGACGATCGATCGCGATGAACGGATACCCTTCTGGCGCAAGGTCGGCGAGGCGGTGCACCAGTACGACTGCAAATTCATCATGCAGCTCAGTCACGGAGGGCGGCAGCGGGACGTGCCGGGGATCGAATATCCAGGCCCGGGCCTCAGCTCCACCGGCAACGCGGATCCTCTCCACGGCTTCGAATGCACCGCGATGACGCTCGGCGACATCCGCGACACCGTGAATGCCTTTGCGGAGGGGGCGCGCCGCGCACGGGAAGCGGGGCTTGACGGGGTCGAACTGCACGGCGCCAACGGTTATCTGATCACACAGTTCCTCAGCTCGGCGATCAACGACCGGCATGACGACTACGGCGGTTCGCTGCAGAACCGCGCCCGGTTCGTCCTCGACATCGTCAAGGCGATTCGCAAGACGGTCGGCAACGATTTCCACCTGCAGATGAAGATCAGCGCCGAGGAGCACAACAACTCGCTCGCGTTTCTGAAATTCGAGGGCGCCGGCAACACGGTCGAAGACTCCATCCAGGTATGCCGATGGCTGGTGGACGCGGGTGTCGACGCCATCCACGTTTCGACCGGCAGTTCGTTTCCGCACCCGATGAATCCCGCCGGCACGGATCTGCCGCTCGACGTCCTGTCGCAGACCTACGAGCAGCTCGTCTCGAGCGGGTCGCACACGTTGCGGAACCTGCTGTTCTTCCGCGGCGCCATCACCGGCCCCCTGTTCAAGCACCAGTGGCTCGCGGCGGGCGTGCCGCCCGACCGCATCGAGGGGCTGAATCTGCCGGATGCCCGAAAAATCAAACAGGCCGTGACCGTGCCAGTGCTCTGCACCGGCGGATTTCAGACGGCTTCGGTTATCCGGAATGCCATCACACGGAGCGACTGCGATGCCGTCTCCATCGCGCGGCCCCTTGTTGCAAACAACGACCTCGTCAAACAGTTCGAAGCCGGCAAGGATCACGCGGATAAGCCCTGCACCTACTGCAACAAGTGCCTGGTCCACGTCGTCGAGCACCCGCTCGGCTGCTATGAAGAAAGCCGCTTCGCGAGCCGAGACGAGATGATGGCGCAGGTGATGTCGGTCTTCGTGCCGCCGCCATTTTGATGAGGCTTCCTTTCTCGATCGACTCCCGCCGCGGCCGGATCGCGATTGGTCTCGCGGCGGTCTTCTTCGTCGTGGTGCTCTGGACGGCGGTATCGATTGGGACGGACCGTCCAACGACCTACGAGTCGATCACCGATCATTTCAAATACGGGTCGATCGGCAGCGAACCGGGCGTGTCGCTTCTTCGGCCGGTTGGCGGGGTGCTGCCGCCGCTGTCGGTGTTCACGGCGCTTCCATCAATCTGCCCCGAAAAGCTGCCCGGCGGCTACGCATCGCTCGGGTTCGTGTACGAGCCGAATCATGCTCTGCCGATCGGTGTCTCACGACGGCGACGCCTCGGGATCGATCAGGTTGGCCTCAACTGCGCGGTGTGCCACACAGGCACCGTTCGGGACTCTCCGGCGTCGGAGCCGCGGATCGTGCTGGGCATGCCTGCCCATCAGCTCGACCTCCAGCGCTTTGTCGAATTCGTGCTCGAATGCTCGCTCGATAACCGAGTCACGGCGGAGGCCGTGCGTGGCCGGTTGGCGCAGAACGGTGTGTCGATCTCGCTGTTCGAGCGGACCCTGCTCCGATTCGGCCTCGTCGATCGGCTGAAGCTGGTGACGCTGAACCTGCGCAACCGCATCGCACCGATCCTGGGCAACGCGGTGCCGCGATGGGGTCGCGGCCGTGTGGACACTTTCAATCCCTACAAGGCGATCCAGTTCAACTGGCCGATCGACCGCCTGCCTCACGAGGAGCTAATCGGCGCGTCCGACTTCCCTTCGCTGTGGAATCAGAAACCGCGTGAGGGACTCCACTTGCACTGGGACGGCGACAACGACTCGGTGGATGAACGTAACCTGAGCGCGGCGCTCGGCGCCGGGGTGACCCCGGTGACGGTCGATCACGACTCGATCAAGCGCGTGCGCGATTGGATCTGGACGCTGCCGCCGCCGAAATATCCGTACGCCATCGACTCAACCCTGGCGGCACGAGGCGCGTCTCTCTACGGCCAGTCCTGCGTCGCCTGCCACGGCGACCATCGCTTCCGCGACGGGATCCGCGCACCCGAAGCGACGCGTGTGGGCCTCGTCGAAGACATCGACCGCATCCGCACCGATCGTCATCGTCTCGATTCGTACACGGATCTCTTCGCAGCGAATCAGTACGCCCTGTATCCGGAATCGGAATACCGGTTCACGCACTTCCGCAAGACGCGCGGCTACGCCAACCATCCGCTCGACGGCATCTGGGCCCGCGCGCCCTATCT
>DATJEU010000056.1:0-54248 GCA_035496255.1 Vicinamibacterales bacterium | reverse complement strand
GCTTCGCTGAAGCCGGCACCGGTCAGAACGCTGCGGAGCGCCCGCGCGGTGTTGATCCGCGGGTCCATCTTCGGCGGTGCGGCCGCGAGCGCAGGGAAGCGCGAGGGAATCCGTTCGAAACCGTAGTGGCGCGCAACCTCTTCGATCAGGTCGACCTCACGGTGAATGTCGATGCGCCGCGGCGGCACGGTTACGTTCCAGCCGTCCGCAGTCGGCTCGCTGCTGAAGCCGAGGCTCCCGATGATGCGGAAGACGTCGTTGTCGGGGATGGTGGCGCCCAGGAAGTCGCGGATCCGACGTCGCCGAAGCGGCAGCACCTTCTGCTGCAGGTCCTCGGGATGCCCGGCAAGTGCGATATCGCGCCGTTTACCGGCCCCGATCTCCTCGAGCAACGTCAGCGCGCGGAGCAGCGCCACGGGCGGCAGCATTCGGTCTGTCCCGCGCTCGAAGCGCATGCTCGCTTCCGTCTTCATCCCGAGCGTGCGCGCCGTGCGACGCACCGACAACGGATTGAAGTACGCGCTCTCGAAAACGATGGCCGTCGTGGTGGCGCCGACCTCGGAGTCGGCACCGCCCATGACCCCGGCGATCGCTACCGGCTTGGCGGCGTCGGCGACGACCAGCATGTCCGGCGAGAGCTCGCGCGTCTGGCCGTCCAGCGTGGTGATCTTCTCGCCGGACCGGGCGTTGCGGACGCGAATCTGCGCGCCGCCCAGTTTCGCCAGGTCGAAGGCGTGCATCGGTTGTCCCAGCTCGAGCAACACGTAGTTGGTGATGTCGACGATGTTGCTGATCGGGCGGATGCCGCTGGCTTTGAGCCGCGCCTGCATCCAGTCTGGTGAAGGACGGACAGTAATTTCGTTTGCCACAGCGCCGGCGTAGCAGCGGCACAGATCGGCGTTCTCGATGGTGATGGCGAGGTCGAAGGTGCTCGCGTGACCGCGCGACGCGACCATCGGCGGTGGCGGCGCCAGCGCGGGTCGCCGGTTCAGCGACTGGCCGTACGCCGCCGCCACCTCGCGCGCGATGCCGACCACGTTCATGCAGTCGGGACGGTTCGAGGTGACGTCGAAATCGAGCACCTCGTCGTCTGCCACCTTCTCGATCCCTTCGAGCGCGAAGCCGCGCAGCGACATCCGGGCGCCGATCTCTTCAGCCGTCGCCGGCACGTCGACGAACTCGCGCAGCCACGAGAGCAGGACCTTCACAACGGCTCCGTGGTGGCGGGGAACTGCTCGAGGAAGCGCAGATCGTTCTCATAGAACAGACGGATGTCGTCGACGCGGTACTTCAGCATGGCGATGCGTTCAATGCCGGTCCCAAACGCGAAGCCGCTGACTGTGTCGGGGTCGTAGCCGACCGCTTCGAGCACGGCGGGATGCACCATGCCGCTGCCGAGAATTTCCAGCCAGCCCGTGTGCTTGCAAATGCCGCAGCCGCTGCCGCCACACGCCTGGCAACTGATGTCCACTTCGGCACTCGGCTCGGTGTACGGGAAGAAGCTGGGACGCAGGCGGACGCGCGCAGTGTCGCCGAACAGCTCGTGCACCATCGCCTCGAGCGTGCCCTTGAGATCCGCCATGGTGATCCCCTCATCGACCACCAGCCCCTCGAACTGCTGGAACATCGGCGTGTGCGTCAGGTCGAGATTGTCGCGACGGTAGACGCGCCCGGGCACCAGGATGCGCACGGGTGGCTTGAAGGTCTTCATGTAGCGGATCTGCATCGCGGACGTGTGCGTCCGGAGCAGTGTTGCCGCGCGCACTTGCGCGTCCGGAATCCGGCCGTCCGGCGTGCCTGAACACCGGTGCGCGCCCCAGATGCCGCCGATGATCGGCGCCGCCAGGTAGAGCGTGTCCTGCATGTCGCGCGCGGGATGATCCGGCGGCATGTTGAGCGCCTCGAAGTTGTGGTAGTCGTCTTCGACTTCCGGCCCTTCGAGAATCTCGTAACCCATGCGCGTGAAGATGTCTTCCACCTGCCGGCGCACGAGCATGAGCGGATGCACATGGCCCAGTGGCAGCGCGCGACCGGGAAGCGTGACGTCGACGGCGCCGGCAGGACGACGCGTCGCGGCGAGCGCTGCCTGGCGTTCGGTCAAGCTCGTTTCGATGTACGCCTTGAGCGTGTTGATGCCGGCGCCAGCCGCCTTGCGCGCGTCCGGTGGCAGCGCGGCCAGGCCTTTCAGTGCCGCAGTGATCGATCCGGATTTGCGTCCGAGAAACGCGTCGTGGATGGCCTTGAGGGCCGCGTCCGTCGACGCGGCGGCGAGCTGCGCGTTGAACGCATCGCGCAGCTCCTGAAGGGGGACGGGCGAGCCTTCGGGCCCGCCCGGATGGTGTGGCGTATCAGGCATTCGCCGGAGCAGGCAGCGCGGCCTTGGCCTGCGCGACTACCTTGGCGAATGCAGCCGGCTGCGTCACAGCCAGGTCGGCAAGCGACTTCCGATCGAGCGTGCTGCCTGCGGCCTTGAGGCCGCGCATCAACTGCGAATAGGTGATGCCGTTGTCTCTCGCGGCGGCGTTGATGCGCACGACCCACAGGCGACGGAAGTCGCGCTTCTTGTTCTTGCGTCCGACGAAGGCGTACTTGAGCGCGGTGTCGACCGACTCTTTCGCCGCGCGATACAACTTGCTCTTGGTCTGGTAGAAACCTTTCGCACGGGCCAGCAGCTTCTTGCGCTTGGCGCGGCGGACCGTTCCTCTTTTTACTCTCGGCATGACTTCCTCTGGCTAGCGGGTGTGCCCGAGGGGGCAACTTCGCAAATGACCCGTCGACCTGCGCGTGCAGGGCCGGTCCTGCTTCTTGGACCGGCCAGCGCGGCGCGTCTACACGGCAAGACGCGCCCTACATGTCCCTATTTGTACGGCAGCATCAGGCGCAGCTTCGGGGCGTCCTGCTCAGCGACTTCCCGCGTGCCCCGCATCTGCCGCTTCGACTTGGTCGTCTTCGACGTCAGGATGTGGCGTTTGAACGCCGAGGCGCGGACGATTTTGCCCGTGCCCGTCTTCTTGAAGCGCTTCGCCGCGCCTCGATGGGTTTTCAGTTTCGGCATTTATTCCTCGGTGGCTGAGGCCGCTTGGACAGAGGCCGGCGCCTCGGCCGCCACGGCTTTCTTCGGCGCGCTCTTGCGGCCGGCACGCTGCGACAGGATCACGTGCATCTGGTTGCCTTCCTGGCGCGGCATCGTCTCGGCGATCGCGACCTCCTGCAGTTCCGCGATCAGCCGTTCCAGGATGCGGCGGCCGATTTCCGGGTGCGCCATCTCGCGGCCGCGAAAGAAGATCGTCGCCTTGACCTTGTCGCCGTCGGCCAGGAAGCGCTCGATGTGCTTCTTCTTGAAGTCGTAGTCGTGCGCGTCGACCTTCGGCCGGAACTTGATCTCCTTGACCTCGATCACCCGCTGGTGCTTCTTGGCCTCGCGGGAGCGCTTCTGCTCCTGGTACTGATACTTCCCGAAATCCATGATCCGGCATACCGGCGGCACCGCGGTCGGGGAGATCTCGACCAGGTCGAGACCCTTCTGGCGGGCGATCGCCAGCGCCTGCGGCGGCGCCATGATCCCGAGCTGCTGCCCGGTTTCATCGATCACGCGGACTTCACGGACACGGATGCGTTCGTTGGTGCGGACGCGGTCATCACGGCGGGGTGAGCGATCGAAAGCCAATAAGCTCCTATCTGCGGCGGACCGCTACGCGGATCCCGCCCTACTTGATTTCTTTACGCGCAATTTCCGCGAGCGCGTCGGTCATGAACTGCGCGACCGGGCGCGACCCGAGATCGCCGGCGGCGCGATGGCGCACGGCGACAGCGCCGTCCGCCACTTCCTTGTCCCCGATCACCAGCATGTAGGGGACCTTCTGCAACTGCGCCTCCCGGATCTTATAGCCGATCTTCTCGACCCGGGCGTCCAAGTCCACGCGCAGACCGGCCGCGACGAGCTGGTCCTGCACGCCGCGGGCGAAGTCCAGATGCCGGTCGGCCAGCGGCAGAATCGCAACCTGCACCGGTGCCAGCCATAACGGCCACGCCCCGGCAAAGTGCTCGATCAGCAGGGCGATGAAGCGCTCAAAGCTGCCGAAAATCGCGCGGTGGATGACCACCGGCCGATGCTCGGCGTTGTCGGCGCCGACATACTTGAGATCGAACCGCTGCGGCAGCTGGTAGTCGAGCTGAATCGTCGCGCACTGCCATTTGCGGCCGATCGCATCCGTGACATCGAAGTCGATCTTGGGGCCGTAGAACGCGCCGTCGCCCTCGTTGATGGTGTACGCCTGTCCGGCGGCCTCGAGCGCCTTCTTCAAGGACGCTTCCGCGTGGTCCCAGGTCGCAACTTCGCCGAGGAATTCCTCGGGGCGCGTCGACAGCTTCACCGCGACCGTCAGGCCGAAGTCGCTATAGACCTTCTGCACCAGCCGCAGGCACAGCTCGACTTCATCCGCAATCTGCGACTCCATCACGAAGCAGTGCCCATCGTCCTGGCTGAACTGACGGACGCGGGTCAGTCCCGAGAGGACGCCCGAGGCTTCGTTGCGGTGCAGCGGCGTCTGTTCGTGGTAGCGGACCGGCAGGTCTTTGTAGCTGCGCACTTCGCTGCCGAAGATCAGCATGTGTCCCGGGCAGTTCATCGCCTTGAGGGCCATCTCCTCGCCCTCGTCGGCCCCCTGCACCTGGAACATGTTCGAGCGGTAATGCGACCAGTGCCCCGACGTTTCCCACAGCGCCTTGTTGAAGACGATCGGTGCCTTTACTTCCGTGTAACCGGCCGGGAAGATCACGCCGCGGATGTAATTCGCCAGCGTGTTGTAGAGCGTCGTCCCCTTCTCGAGCCAGAAGGGTGCACCAGGCGCCCACTGGTGAAACAGAAACAGCTTCTGGTCCCTGCCGATCTTGCGGTGGTCCCGCTTCTTCGCCTCTTCGAGCCGGTGCAGATGCTCCTGCAGTTCCTTGTCGGAGAGAAACGCCGTGCCGTAGACGCGCTGCATCGGCTGGTTCCGCGCGTCACCTTTCCAGTAGGCGTTCGACGTCGACAGCAGCTTGAACGCTTTGAGCTTTGCCGTGGACGGTACGTGCGGACCGGTGCAGAAGTCGACGAACGTCTCGCGGTCCTTGATGGTGTAGCAGGACACCTCGGCCTGGCCGGCCGTTTTCTCCTGGATTAGCTGTACCTTCAACGGTTCGCCACGGCGACCGAAGAAATCCATCGCCTCCTGTCGCGGCCAGAGCTGCCGCTCGTACGGCAGATCCTGCTGCGCCAGCTCGCGCATCTTCTTTTCGATGGCGTCGAGGTCCTCCGGCACGAACGGACGCGGGACGACGAAGTCATAGAAGAAGCCTTCGTCGGTCGCCGGACCGATGCCGCACTGAACGGCCGGGAACAGGTTGGTGACCGCGGCCGCCAGCAGATGTGCCGTGCTGTGCCGGACCAGCGGCAAGGCCGCGCCGGCGTCCTTGTCGGTGACGATTCGAACCTGCGCGTCGCCGTTGAGCGGAAAGGTGAGGTCAACCAGCCGGCCATCGACCGTCGCCGCCAGCGCCGCCCTGGCCAGGCGCGGAGAGATCCCTTCCGCGATGGCGCTCACCGGCGTGCCGGCGGGCACACTGCGACTGGATCCGTCGGGCAGCGTGATCGTGACCTGGCTCATTGAACTACTGTTGCGTGGCGCGGCGTGCCCTTCGACTCGCCGTGAAACGAGCGGCTCGCTCAGGGCCATTCGACCGTTTGCCGCAACCGGTCTCGCTGGCGTGCCATGGGCGAGGCCCCGAAGCGGCCGAGTCGAATGGTAGGCGCGGGTGGACTCGAACCACTGACCTCCTCCGTGTCAGGGAGGCGCTCTAACCAACTGAGCTACGCGCCTGTCTATCGCGAATTCACGCGAAAAAACGAACCTCCAGTATAACCGGGGAAGTGCGAAGTTCGAAGAGCGCTGAGCAGGGCGCGTCCTGCAGTGTGGGCGCGCCTGCGGCGGCCGGTCCCCAAATCAGGACCGGCCCTACAGGGTGTTTCCTAACGGACCGCATCCTTCAAGGCTTTGCCGGCGGTGAAGCGGACGACGCGGCGCTTGGGAATCTTGATGGGGGCGCCGGTCTGCGGATTGCGGGCGGTGCGGGCTTTCCGCTGTGCCGTCTTGAAGGTGCCGAACCCGACGAAGGTAATCGGGTCGCCCTTCTTGAGTGATTTGGTGATGCCGTCGATCAGCGAATCGACGGCCGCGGCGGCGCCTGCCTTCGAGGCGCCGGTGTCCTTCGCGATCTTCGCGATGAGATCCTGTTTGTTCATGCGCACTCCTCTGGTTCGGGTGCACGGGTTATACAACAGGATCGAAGTTACGCAGCCTTCTTTTCCGGCGCGGGCGCGGTGATGTCACCGGCCACGATCTTGAGTGCGCGATCGAGGATCGGGTCGCCCGGCGGCGGCGTCGATCCGAACTCGACGTCCGGTTCGTCGACGGCCACTTCCGGCATCAGACCTTTTTCGTGAATGTCCTTGCCATCCGGAGTCTGGTAGCGGGTGACGCTGAGCAGCAGGCCGCTGCCGTCGGGCAGCTTGACCAGACGCTGCCGCGCGGCGCGGCCGAGCGTCCGCTCGCCGACCAGTTCGGCGCGCTTGTTGCCATCGAGCGCGGCGGCGAAGACTTCTGCGGCACCAGACGTGCCCGGATTGGTGACGAGCACCAGGCGCGACGAGATCGCGCCGTCACCGGCGTTCGCACTGACAGTTTCCTTGGTCGTCTTCGACTGCTTCACCGCCAGCGTGCCGCTCTTCACGAACAACCGCGCCGCCGCCAGCCCGTCGTCAAGGTCGCCCTTCGACGTGCCGCGCAGATCGATGACGTAGCGCGTGGCCCCGCTCTTGGCGAGCGACTCGAACGTCTGCTTGAACTTCGCCGCCGAGTCCTTGGAGAACTCGTACACGCGAACGTAGCCGGTCGACGCGTCGGCCATCTTCGATGTGACTTCCGTGCCCGCGGGACGCTCGCGGGTAAGCGTGACCTCATGCGGATCCGCCGCATTGCCGCGAATGATCAGGAGCGTTACCTTCGACCCGGCGGCGCCGTGGAGCAGCCGCGCGCCTTCGAACGCCGACATGTCGCGCGTCGCCTTGCCGTCGATCGCCCGGATGTAGTCGCCCGTGCGCAGGCCGGCCTTGGCCGCCGGTGAACCGTCGCGCGCCGAGATGATGCGGAGGTAGTACTGCCGGATGATGTCCACGCCGATGTCGGCCGGACCGGGATTGGTGTTGCTCTCGTACGTCTTGACGAGTTCAGGGGTGAGGAACGCGCTGTCGATATCGAGGCCGTCGGCGAGGCCGCGCATCGCACCGCGCATCGCCTGCTTCACGTCGACTTCCTCGACGTAGTTGTTGATGACGAGCCCGACCACGTCTTCGAACACGCGCAGGTGCTGCAGCGTGTCGTCCTTGGCTGCCATCGCCTGGCCGAGATAGCCGCCGACGAGGATGAACGCGATGACGGGCGTCGATACGAGCAGAACCCAGAGGCGCGTGCGCGATGTCATTCCCTCAACTCCCAACCCCGCAACTCCCACCCGCCAACTCATTGTGAGCCGGGCACTTTGGGGGATTGGGAGTTTTCACCTTGGCTTGAGCCATTGTACGGGATCGACCGAACGACCGTCGATGCGCACCTCGAAATAGAGAGACGGCGCGGCGCCCGGCCTCTGGCCGACCCGGCCCAGTTCGGTACCCGCCTCGACGGTGTCGCCGCGAGTCACCGAGGTGCCGCCCAGATACCCGTACAACGTGAAGTCATTGGTCCCGTGGTCGATGATTACCAGCGTGCCGAAGCCGGTGAAGCTATCGGCATAGGCCACCGTTCCGCCGTGGACGGCGTGGACCGGCGTGCCTTCAGGAGCGGCGATGTCGATTCCGTTCCGCACGGCGGCCCCGCCGGGACGATTCGAGTCGCCAAAACGGGCCGTCACCCGGCCCGTGACCGGCCAGTCCAGCCCACCGCGAAAGGGCGCCAGCGGCAGTGACACGCGTTCCCCACGGCCGGTGGTCAGTTGCTCGGTCAAACGGTCGTAGGCGCTCTGCAGCTCGCCGACGTATTGCGCGTTCACATCGCGCTCCGTGTCGATACGTGTGAGCAGGGCGCTTCGAGCCTGCACCGCCCGCTGGGCGGCCGCGCGTGCCCGCATGGCCTGGGACTGCAGCGCCTGGAGGTCGCGTGTCCGCGCCGTCTGCAGGTCGCGCTGCTGCTGCAGCGCCCGCAGCGTGGCTTGATGCTGCTCGAGCCGTTTCTCATTGACGCTGGACAACGCCGCGATCGCGCGACTGGCGCGCGCGAAGTCACGGAGGTTGCCGGCGCTGAACAGGAGCTGCGCGTAGCCGGTGTGGCGCCGCTTGTAGAGATCGACGAGCTGGGCGCGCAGGTCCGGGAGCTGCGATTCGCGCAGTTGCTCGAGCGCGGCGATGCGGCCGGTCGTTTCCTGCACCTCGTGCTGCGCGGCGGCCACCGCCTCCTCCGCCTGCTTCGCCTGTTCCGTGCGCAGGTCGCGTTCGACTTCGAGCTCGCGTAATTCGACGAGCAGGGTGCGCGACTGGGTCGCCAGCCGCTCGGCTTCCTGCTGCAAGGCCTTGATCCGATCGCCGACGCGCTTGGCCTGTGGATCAGGCGCCGGCGCCTGTGCCGCGACCGCCGTTGCCGCGAGTGCGAACGCCAGTGGCGCCGCCAGCCCGCGTGGGGCGAGCCTTGTCAGCCCTCGACGCCGCCCGGGATGACCCTGAGCCTGGCGAAGGGTCAGGGTCGCCCGCGCGGACCGAACAAGGTCCGCGCCACGTCTGAGAACGTCCGCGCCACGGCGCTCAGCACGGCGATACCTGTACAAAGTGCGAGAATTATACGGCTGTGGGTCGCATCATCGCCTTTGATGTCGGACGACGCCGCATCGGTGTCGCGATCAGCGACGCGAGCGGACTGCTCGCGCGACCGGTCGGCGCGCTGCAGGTGCGCGGACTCGGCGCCGCCGCGGTTGACGCCGCGGCGGAGCAGGTCGCGAAATTCTCGACGGAAGATGACGCCGTTTCGATGATCGTCATCGGGTTGCCGCGTCGCCTGGATGGAACCCCGAATGACATGACCGCACCGGTCGAACAGTTCGCTGGCGCGCTGCAGGCGCGGACCGGGTTACCCGTCCGCTTTCAGGACGAACGTCTGAGCAGCCGCGAAGCCGAAAGCCGGCTCGCGCGGCGCGAGAAGGACTGGCGTGTCCGCAAGCAGCAGCTCGACGCCGAATCAGCGGCCATCATCCTGCAGGACTATCTCGACGCCGGCCGCGTCACCCCACGGGTCGAATTCTGATGCGCAAGCTCGCTCTCGCGTTCATCTTCTTCATCATCTTCCTGGTCGGCGTGCCGGTCTTTGTCGGGACGCTGGCCTGGGTGCGCGTGACGGATCTCTATCGCGGCTACCAGGGCAGCGAGCAATTCGTCGAGATCCCGCCTGGCGCCGGCAGCGCCGAGATCGGGCGGCGGCTCGCCGATGCGGGCGTCGTGCACGACACGTGGACGTTCAAGGCGGCGCTGTGGTGGAAGGGGCGCGGGCGCACGCTGAAGGCCGGCGAATACCGGTTCGAGCGTCCGACCACCGCGCTGGACGTCGTCGACAAGATCGTGCGTGGCGATGTCTACGGTCGCCGGGTGACCTTCCGCGAGGGGTTGACGATCGTCGAGATGGCAGCGCTGTACGAATCGCATCGGCTCGGCAAGGCGAGCGACTTCGTCGCCGCGTCACGCGACGTGTCGCTGATCGCGGATCTCGATCCGCAGGCCACCGATCTCGAGGGCTTTCTATTTCCTGAAACGTACACGCTGCCGCGCGGGATCCCGGCGTCGAAGTTGATCGCGCTGATGGTCGGACGTTTCCGTGCTGTCTATACCGACGACCTGCGGATGCGCGCCGACGCCGCCGGCCTGACCACGCACCAGGCGATCACGCTGGCGTCACTGGTCGAGAAGGAGACGGCGCAGCCGGACGAGCGGCCGATCGTCGCGGCGGTCTACCGTAATCGCATGCACCTGGGGATGGCGATGCAGGCCGACCCGACCATCGTCTATGCGCTCGAGAAGGCGGGCCGTTACGACGGCAACATCCACAAGGACGATCTCTCGATCAACTCGCCGTACAACACCTACAAGTATCCGGGCCTGCCGCCCGGCCCGATCGCGTCACCTGGCAAGGCCTCGATCGAGGCGACGCTTGCGCCAGCCGACGTGAAGTACCTCTACTTCGTCAGCCGCAACGACGGCACGCACGTCTTCGCCGAGACGCTCGAGGCGCACAACCGGAACGTGCAGAAGTTCCAGGTCGAGTACTTCAGGCATCAGAAAAAGGCACGACGAAACTGACGTGTCTCAGTCGAGGAACTTCGGGGCCCTGGGCAAATTCGCGTGCGTCGGAATGTCGTGCTCGATCCAGAGTTGCGCACCGGTCTGGCGAAGGAAGATCTCGATCCGATTGCGGCTCACCTTTGACTGCGCGGCATTGAACTCAAAGGATGGCGTTTTTCCGGACGTCCGCTCTTCCGGGTAGTGATAGAGGTCGCCAGCCAGGACGATCGGACCGTGGTTTTTCGTTTTGACGAACAGCACCTGGTGGCCCGGTGTGTGGCCAGGCGTGGACATCAGCACCACCGTGCCGTCGCCGAACACGTCGTCGTCGGCGTTGTCGAGCACCGTGGTCTTTGCGTCTTTCAGGGCGCTGAACGTCGCGGGCGCCATGATCGGCGCCGGCGTCGCCGCGAACATCGCATCCCGGTCGGCCTTCTGCACGATCCACGTCGAGCCGGCGAACGCGTTGGCGTTGGCGGTGTGATCCGAGTGGTAGTGCGACATCGCGAAGTAGGTTACGTCGGCAGGCTTGTAACCGGCCGCGGCGAGTTGGGGCAGCAGCGGTTGTGTCGCCGTCGAAATCCCCTCCTTGACCGGACCGGTGCCGGTGAACGCGCTATCCGGAATCACACCCGAGTCCCACATCAACGTGCCACGCGGATGCACGATCAGGTACGACCGCGCCGTGAAGTCGACGGACTTCAGTTCGCTGCGCTCGAAGCCGAAGTACTGCTTCGGATCCAGTCCGCTCAGCGTGCCATTGTCGAACACATAAATCCGCGGCGACGCGACACTCTTTGGCCTCGCCTGCGGCGCGATCGCCGGAGACGGCGTGGCCGTGCGAACCGAGGTGGCGCCGGCGACCGCAGCGATCGCGATGGCGAGAAGCAGCAGGCGAGTTCGCATCGGGAAGCTCACTTCGTCAATTCGTCATGCCGTCAATTCGTCAGTGACTTCACGCAGATGATAAGTCCGGTCGACCACTCCAGCCACGTCGACTCGAACCCGTCCAGGGCAAGCAGCCGCTCGATGAGCGCTGCCGCCTTCGGTGCATGATCCATAGGCCAGTTCGGCTGCGGAAGCATGTCGTCGACGACATAAAAGCCGCCGCGTTTCACCAGTGCCAGCGCCATGTCCAGGCCATCGAACTTGCCAGGCCACGCGTCCGCGTAGATCAAATCGTAGGGTTGCTGCGCGCGTGCGAGGAACGTGAGGCCATCCTCGAGGACGAGGCGCAGCCGTGTGTCCGCCTCGAGTTCCTCACGGGCGATCGCCTGTGGCGTCGGGTCGGTATCGACGGAGGTGAGCGACGAGTTGCGGTCCATGCCGTCGAGGATCCACGACGTTCCCAGGCCACAGCCGGTACCGAGCTCCAGAAATGAGCCGCCCGGTTTTGACGCCGCGAGCGTTCGAAGCAGCGTGCCGGTCGGCACATCGGAGTTCATGCCGAATCCGACGTCCCGTGAACGTTCGCGAATGCGTTGATACGGTGCGGGCAGTCTTACCGTTCGCCCCATTTGAGCTTCTCGCGCAGCACCTCGAAGTAGCTTCGCGATTGCGCCTTGACCAGGCGCAGCATCCGCTCGTGCTTGCGGATGCGGACGCTGTCGCCCTTCTGGAGCGGATACCCGAACTGCCCGTCATAGGTCACGTAAACATCGTCAACGCCGGCATCGGGATGGGGCCGGACCTCCACCACTTCGGTACCCGGAATCACGATCGGACGATGAGTGAGCGTGTGCGGCGCGATCGGCGTCAGCATCAGCGCGTCCACGCGTGGATGCACGATCGGACCACCAGCCGCGAGGTTGTAGGCGGTTGACCCGGTCGCGCTGGCGACGATCAGGCCGTCGGCTTTCACTCGCGTGACCAGGCCGGTGCTCACCGACACCGACAGCTCGATGATGCGCGACAACGCGGCCTTGGCAAAGACCACGTCGTTGAGCACCACCCGCGAGTCGAAGTGTTCGCGCGCTCGGTACGCGTCGGCCGACAGCAGCGCGCGTTCTTCATACTTCGCGGTGCCGGCGACGACCGATTCGAGCGTCGGATACATCTCGTCGATGCGCGTCTCGGTCAGAAAGCCGAGGCTGCCGAAGTTGACACCCAGCATCGGCACGTCACGGCCGGTCCGCGCGATCCGCGTCG
Source organism: Vicinamibacterales bacterium (assembly GCA_035496255.1). GTDB lineage: Bacteria > Acidobacteriota > Vicinamibacteria > Vicinamibacterales > UBA2999 > Gp6-AA40. The sequence goes on along the minus strand of DATJEU010000056.1, from coordinate 41,749 downwards.
CCATGCTCAGAAGCGTGCCATCGCCACCGAGCACGATGATCAAGTCGACATGGTTCGGCAGGTCGTCGCGCGACCATGTTGCGCCCTGACCGCGCGCGGTGGAGAGCGTGGCGGTATCGGTCTCGTAGACCGGCTCGATCCGGTGGTCCGTCAGCCACGAGGCAAGACGTTCGAGATGTTCGGAGGCGGCGAGCAGGCCGCGCTTGGCGACGATGCCGGCGCGCGTGATGGAGGTAGCGGTCACGGATGCGATGGGGCCCGATCGGCCAGCCGCAGGTGGAGGAGGAACTCGACGTTCCCCTTCTGGCCCGTGATCGGCGACGGCTCGGAGCCGCGTTTCGCCAATCCTATCGCAGCCGCGGCATCGGAGACCTCCTGCAGCACGCGGGCGTGAATGCCGGGATCGTGAATCACGCCCTTCCGGACTTCCTCGCGTCCGGCTTCGAACTGCGGCTTGACGAGAGCGACGACGTCGGCACCGGGCCGCAGCAGCGGCGGAAGTACCGGAAAGATCTGCCGGAGTGAGATGAACGAGACATCGATGCAGACGACGTCCACCGCTCCGGGCAGGTCCGCAGGCGTCAGGTGGCGCGCGTTGAACCTTTCGATGACGACCACGCGCGGATCGTTGCGGATCTTCCAATCGAGCTGACCGTGGCCGACGTCGAGTGCGACGACGCGGGCAGCGCCACGCTGCAGCAGGACATCGGTGAAGCCGCCCGTGGAGGCGCCGATATCGAGCGCCTCACGGCCGGTGACGTCGACGTGAAACGTGTCGAGCGCATGGGCGAGCTTGACGCCGCCGCGGCCGACGTACGGATGATCCGGTGCGATGAGCGTGACGTCGGCGTCCGCTTCGACTTGCGTACCGGCCTTGGAGACCGGGATCCCATTGACCAGCACCTGCGCCGCGAGAATCATCGCGCGCGCCCGTTCACGCGACGGCGCGAGGCCGCGGTCGAAGACGAGTTGATCGAGACGAAGTTTGGACATAACGAATCGTCAATTTCGTCTCTCAATAATCCACCGGCCGATGCCCATCAGAGGCGAGTCCGCGAGCTGCACCGACGCCAGGGCCGTCTCCGCGCGGGCGAGACAGTCCGCCGCCATTCGCTTCGAGGCGTCGAGACCGAAGAGCGACGGGTAGGTTGGCTTGCCGGCCGCGGCATCCTTGCCGGCGGTCTTGCCCAATTCGGCGGAAGCGCCTTCGACGTCGAGAATGTCGTCGACGATCTGGAATGCGAGGCCGAATTCGCGCGCGGCCGTGTCGATCGCTTCGACGAGTGGCGATGCGGCCCCGCCGAGAATGGCGCCGGCCGTGGCCGACGCGCGGATGAGCGCGCCGGTCTTCTTCAGGTGCATGTGCCGCAGTGCCACCGCATCCAGCGCCGGGGCCACACGGCCCTGCGGATCAGGCGTGACGCAGGCGAGGTCGATCGCCTGTCCGCCGACCATGCCGACAGCACCGGCGGCACCGGCGACGAGCTCGATTGCCCGGATCTTGCGCGTCATGAACGCGGGATCCGCCGAACGTGGATGGGCCGAGATCACCTGGAAGGCGAGCGTGAGCAGGCCGTCGCCGGCCAGAATGGCCTGGCCTTCGCCGGCGACCACGTGCAGCGTCGGCCGGCCGCGACGCAGCGTGTCGTTGTCCATGGCCGGCAGGTCGTCGTGGATCAGCGAATACGTGTGGATCATCTCGATCGCACACGCCGTCGGCATCAGCATCGCGCGGTCTGCGCCGACCGCATCACCACTGGCCAGGCAGAGGATCGGTCTCAGCCGCTTGCCGCCGCCGAGCAGGCTGTACTTCATCGCCTCGAGCAGTACTGTCGGACACGCGTCCGGCGCCGGGAGATAGGTAGGCAGCGCCGCTTCGACGTCGCGCCGCGTTGCCTCGATGTAGCTGGAGAGTGTCACCGCCGCGGCGTCGCGTGCCCTGAGCCCGTCGAAGGGTCTTCACCGAGCGATGCAGGTGCGGGCTTCAGCTCGCCCCGCTCGTTGAGGATCTCGATGCGCTTCTCCGCCTGCTCGAGTTGCGCATGACAGAAGCGCGAGAGCTGGACGCCGCGTTCATAGAGCTGCAGCGACGTTTCCAGCGCCAGGTCGCCTTCTTCGAGTTTCTTGACGATGGTTTCGAGCTCGGCGATCGCCGCTTCGAAATCCTTGATGGTGGTATCGCTCATGAAGAGTCTCGAGTGTTGACGGAAGGGGGAGCCCCTTCCCGACGACCGGACCAGCCAGGTAATCTGGCGGCGATCCTAGTCATCGACGCGTCTCGCGTCGATCGTGCACTCCAGTGTGCCGCGCTCGACGCGCACCTCGATCGAGTCGCCCCGCTGCAGGTCGGCGGCATTCCGGATCACGGCTCCATCCTTGAACGCCACGGCATACCCGCGTCCGAGGACGCGCAGTGGGCTCAGGCTCTCGAGCCGCGCGGCCGTGCTCCGCAGTCTCGCATCCGCAGCGTGCCGTCGTCGAGCCGCCGCCGAGCTGAGGCGTCCATCGACGGCGACGAGCCGCGTGCGCACGCCGCTCAAGCGCCGTCGCAGATCGAACGACTCCAGGTTGCGTCGCAGTTCCTGCCACCGGCGATCGTGGCTCGCGAGTGTCGTGGTCATCGCCGCGCGCAGTGCGTGAGAGAGTTCCGCGGTGTGTCGAGCCCGCATCGCCAGGCGCGCCTGCGTACCCGAGTAGCCGGAGCGCGCTTCAAGCGCCCGCAGCCGCGATTCCAGGCGATGCACCCGCGCCGTCATCGACGCGCTCACGCGTTGCGTCAGCCGATCGATGCGGCCGCAGAAGTCGTCCTTGCGCGATACCACCATTTCCGCGGCCGCCGACGGTGTCGGCGCACGAAGGTCCGCAACGAAGTCGGCGATGGTGACGTCGGTTTCATGCCCAACCGCGGAGATGGTTGGCACCGGACATCCGGCAATCGCTCGCGCGACCACTTCTTCGTTGAACGCCCAGAGATCTTCGATCGAGCCGCCGCCGCGGCCGACGATCACCACGTCGACGCCTGGAACCTTGCCGATGGCCCGAAGCGCGCGGGTGATATCCATCGCCGCGCCCTCGCCTTGCACGCGTGCGGGTCGAATGACGATGTGCGCGTTGGCGTAACGGCGGCGGAGCACCTTGATGATGTCGCGGATGGCGGCGCCGTCGAGCGACGTGACGACGCCGATCTTGCGGGGGAGTGCGGGCAGCGTGCGCTTCCGGCGCGCCTCGAACAGACCCTCTTGCAACAGGCGCTGCTTCAGTTGATCGAACGCCAGTTGCAGCGCACCGAGTCCTTCGGGCTCGAGGTGCTCGCAGATGATCTGGTACTCGCCCTTCGGGTCGTAGACGCTGACTTTGGCGCGGGCGACGACGTGCAGGCCGTCTTGAGGCTTGAATCTGGTGCGCTGCAGTGCCGATCGGAACATCACGCCTTTGATCTGGGCGCCGCCGTCCTTCAGCGTGAAGTACATGTGGCCGGTGTTCCAGACCTTGCAGTTCGACAGTTCGCCTTCGATCCACACCTCGTAGAACTGCTGTTCGAGCAGCGTGCGGATGCGCGCCGTGAGTTCCGAGACGGTCAACACGCGTCGCGTCTGAACGAAACGCTGAGGGCCGACCTGAAGGTCGGCCTCGACAGGCTGGGGCGCAGCGTCGCCGGGTCCGGCCTGGAGGTCGGCCTCGACGCGAGGATCGGGCGTGCCCGACCGAGCCTCAGCGGAGTCGGGTTCCTCGAACGGTAGATCGAACAGCGAGCTCACAGGGCGGCCAGATCCTTCTCAGAGTACGACAGCCGCGTGATGGCCAGTGCGCGGCCGGTTTTCTCGTCGGCCTCGACAATGACCCCGTTCAGGCGCGGATTGCCGCTGGCCGGCTCATAGCGCGTCGGGAGCCCGTTGACGAACCGGGCGAGCGATGGCTCCTTCTCCATCCCGATGATCGAATCGTGCGGCCCGCACATCCCCGCGTCGGTAATCACGGCGGTGCCGTTCGGCAGGATGCGCTCGTCGGCCGTCTGCACGTGCGTGTGTGTGCCGACCACCAGCGTGACCTTGCCGTCCAGATACCAGCCCATTGCGACCTTCTCGCTCGTCGCTTCAGCGTGGAAGTCCACGATGATGACTTTCGTTCTGCCCCGCATCGCTTCGATCTCCTTCAGCACGACGCTGAATGGATCGTCGATCGGCTGCATGAACACGCGGCCCATCACGTTGATCACGCCCACCGCGCGGCCATCGCCGGTCTGACCGACGTAGGCGCCGCGGCCGGGGGCGCCAGCAGGATAGTTGGCCGGTCGCAGCAGGCGCGGCTCGCCGGCGATGTAGTCGAGTACTTCCTTCTTGGCCCAGATGTGATTGCCCGAGGTCATCACCTGCACGCCCCATTCGAGCAGCGTGTCGCCGATGTCCTTCGTCACCCCGAAGCCCGCGGCGGCATTCTCGGCGTTGGCGATCACGAAATCGACGCCGAACGTCTCGACGAGCGGCCGCAATCCTTTGCGAATGATCTCCCGGCCTGGCTTGCCGATGATGTCGCCCAGAAACAGGATCTTCATGCCGGCTGATCCGGCGTGATGGCGATGCGATGCGCCTGCCCGCGGCGCTCCTCGAGTTTCGGAAGCCGCACCGACAGCTCGCCCTCTCGAAGCGTGGCTCGCGCGTTGCGGACGTCGAACGCGCCGTGGACGCGGACGGCGCGGGCGAAGCGCCCGAATTCGCGTTCCACCAGATGAAAGGTCTGAGCATCGCTTGGCGGTGGCGGTGCCTTTTCACCGGCAATGATGACCGCGCCGTCACGGAACAGGACGCGCAGCGCGTCGCACGGGACACCGCTGACGTCAACGATGACTTCGACGGCAGCGTCGGTCTCGTAGACGTCGAGCAGCGGATGGCACTCGCCGGAATAGGCTCGCTGCTGATGGTCGAGCGACGCAGCGAGGTCCTCGAACAACGCGCGGACGTCTTCCGCCAGTTCTCGCGACTCGTCGATGGGAATGAACGGGATCTGCGCCACGCTGGAAAGTATCGTGGCACAAAAAGAGGAATCAGGAATCAGGAGACAGGAATCAAATCAGGAAACAGGAATCAGAAGTCGGCTGGCAGGGTGGGGGCGTTGCACACGTCTGGAACGAGGGCGGCGCCGAGAACCCCGACATCGGTAACGAAAGCGCTGGCGAGGTCGAGCGGGGTTGGCTCGAAGTACGGATTCCGCACGGTGACCTGGGCTGCCTGCGAGTTCCAGATCTCTGCCGCCGGGCCCTCTGAAATGCGCAGGCGCCCGCCAATCTTGGCGGGTACGAACTTGTCGCGTGACGCGACCACGTACACCGGAACACCCACCTGAGCCGCCGCGGCCGCGAGCATCCCGGTGCCGACCTTGTTGAGAAACCAGTTGGGTGTGACGGCATCGGCGCCCACGAGCACGGCATCCGCCCCGGCGAGGGCGTTGGCCAGCGCGGCGTCCGAGTAGCACGTCACCGGAACGTCGAGTGAGGCCATCGTTTCGGCCAGCCGCCGCCCTTCCAGCGCCGGCCGGCCCTCGGCGCACGAGACGTGCAACGCGCACCGCACACGCAGCGCGTCCAGCACGTGGAAAACCGACCGGCTGAACGAGATCGTGACCACCCGCAGCGGCGTTGATGCCGAGTGGTCAGGAAGCAGCAGGGTGAGGCCGTATCGGGCGAGCGCTCGGGGCGCGCGGGCAATCTGCTGGGCGAACCGTTCGAAACGGTGCAGGTCCCGCTCAGCCGCAATCGCCTGCGCGCCCGCCGTCCAGATCGGCGCCATTGACGGCTGAGCCTCGCAAAGGCTGCGGGCAATCGGCCGAACCGGGACGCCTGAGGTCAACGCGTCGCGAAGAATCGCCACCGCCAGGGCCAGCAGATCCGAGGCGCCGTGCTCCTTGTCGTTTCCGAAGGCCGAGATTCGAGCGCTGAGGTCGGACACCTTTTCTATATGCGCATTCTATCGGCCCTCCTGGCCGAGCCATGGACAATATATTAGTGTTAAACACTCATAAGACATGCTTGATTAACACTCATATTGTGTTACTCTAAACGGCGTGGTGCCAAGAGGCCGGGTGTCCGCCGCGATGCGGGCGCGTCGAGCCGGGCGCCGGAGGGTTTCATGAGCAAAGTGATTGGAATTGACCTCGGAACCACGAATTCGGTGGTCGCGGTCATGGAAGGCGGCGAGCCGGCGGTCATCGTGAACCAGGAAGGCGCGCGGACGACACCGTCCGTCGTTGGCTTTGCCAAGGACGATGAGCGGCTCGTGGGCCAGGTCGCGAAGCGACAGGCGGTCACGAACCCGGAGAACACCGTGTTCTCCATCAAGCGCTTCATGGGTCGCAAGCACGCAGAAGTCACGCAGGAGATCTCGCGGGTGCCGTACGCGGTCGTGAAGGCCGACAACGGCGATGCGTGGGTGGACGTGCGCGGGAAGAAATATTCGCCGCCCGAGATCTCCGCGATGATCCTGCAGAAGCTGAAAGCGGCGGCGGAAGACTACCTTGGCGAGAAGGTAACCGATGCGGTCATCACCGTGCCGGCCTACTTCAACGACGCGCAGCGCCAGGCGACCAAGGACGCCGGCAAGATCGCCGGTCTCAACGTCCTCCGCATCGTCAATGAGCCGACGGCAGCGGCCCTGGCGTACGGCCTCGACAAGAAGAGCGACGAAACCATCGCCGTCTACGACTTCGGTGGCGGCACGTTCGACATCTCGATTCTCGAGGTCGGCGGCGGCGTGGTCGAAGTGAAGTCGACCAACGGCGACACGCACCTCGGCGGCGACGACCTCGATCAGCGCGTGATCGACTGGATGGTTGCCGAATTCAAGAAGGCCGAAGGCATCGACCTGGGCAAGGACCGCATGGCCCTGCAGCGGTTGAAGGAGGCGGCCGAGAAGGCGAAGATCGAGCTCTCCACGGTGATGGAGACCGACATCAACCTGCCGTTCATCACCGCCGACGCCACCGGTCCGAAGCACCTGCAGCAGAAGCTGACGCGCGCGAAGTTCGAGCAGCTTGTCGACGATCTGCTGCAACGCTCGATGGCGCCGGTGAGGCAGGCACTCGCCGATGCGGGGCTGAAGCCGTCCGACATCGACGAAGTGGTGCTGGTCGGTGGTTCGACGCGCGTGCCGAAGATTCAGCAACTGGTGAAGGAGCACTTCGGTAAGGAACCGCACAAGGGCGTGAACCCTGACGAAGTGGTAGCGGTCGGCGCGGCCATTCAGGGCGGCGTCCTCAAAGGCGAAGTCAAGGACGTGCTCCTGCTCGACGTGACGCCACTGTCGCTGGGCATCGAAACGCTGGGCGGCGTGATGACCACGCTGATCCCGCGGAACACGACGATTCCGACGCGGAAGAGCGAGACGTTCTCGACCGCCACGGACAACCAGACGAGCGTCGAAGTGCACGTGCTGCAGGGCGAACGCCAGATGGCGCGCGACAACCGCACGCTCGGACGCTTCCACCTGGTGGGTCTGCCGCCGGCGCCGCGTGGCATGCCGCAGATCGAGGTCACGTTCGACATCGACGCCAACGGCATCAGCAGCGTGTCGGCGAAGGACGTCGCCACTGGCAAGGAACAGAAGATCACCATCAGCGGTTCGTCCGGCCTGAACAAGGACGAAGTCGAGCGAATGGTGAAGGACGCCGAGGCACACGCCGCTGAAGACCAGACGCGCCGTGAAGTGATCGACGCACGCAACCAGGCCGATTCGCTCGCCTACTCGGTGGAGAAGACGGTCAACGAGAGCCGCGACCGTCTGCCCGCCGGCGACGTCGAACGGGTCGAGAGCGCGATCAGGGCGGTTCGCGACGCCGTCGCGGGAGAGGACCTCGACGCTATCAAGCGCACGAGCGAGGAGCTGCAGAAGGCGTCGCACGGGCTGGCCGAGCAGCTTTACAAACAGTCACAGGCGAACGCCGCCAATGCCGCGACCTCGCATGATTCGAAGGACGACGACGTCAAGGAAGGAGAAGTCGTCGACGCGTAAAGCGGCCGGCGTCAGGGCGGCGTGCGACCGGCGGTCCCGATGGCATATCGCGCCGCCAGCCGCCTGACACCAGAGTGTGATTCGTAGAGGCCGGCCTTCAGATCCGGCCCGCAATGAAGGAGAGAAGCAACCATGGCCATCGTGAAAGTCGATCCAATCCGTGAATTCGCGGCGATGCAGGATCGGATGAATCGCCTGTTCGGCAACATCTACCTGCGTGACGACGACACCGGGCTGCGAGGCAACTGGGTACCGGCGGTCGATATCTACGAGACGGAGGGTCATGACCTCGTGGTCCGCGCCGAATTGCCCGGCATCAATCGCGAGGACATCGAGGTCGTCGTCGAGAACAGTACGCTGGTCCTGAGGGGTGAGAAGAAGCTCGACGCCGAAGTGAAGGACGAGAGCTACCGCCGGATCGAGCGGACGTACGGAACGTTCCATCGTTCCTTCACGCTGCCGAACACCGTTGATGCGGGCCGCATCAGCGCGGACTTCAAGAACGGCGTGCTGACCGTGAAGATGCCGTTCCGCGAGGAAGCCAAGCCGCGCACGATCAACGTGGACGTCGCGTAAGCGATTCCACTGCGGGCTCCGGGCCCGGGCTTCAGGTTTGTCCGGAGCCTGGAGCCCGCAGCCCGAGATCCCCGGAAGCGGTCCCGGCAGGCCTCGTGTTACGCTTCCGTCAATCTATGGCGGACGAAATCCTCGACCAGACGACCCCCGACAACGTTGAAGTGCCGGCCGCGCCGCGGCCGAAGGCGCCGCCAATCGAGAGCCGCTTTCTGTTCGTCGACGTTGCCTCCATGCGTGCCAAGCAGTTGCGGCGAGGGGCAATCCTCCGGTTGAGCGAAACCGACGAGCAGCACGATCCCCACAAACCCTTGCCGCACAAGGCCGAGCGCCTGGCGATGGAAGAAGTTCGCCGCAGCCTCGTGCTTTATGAGGTTCCGGAGACGAAGAAGCCGGCTGGCGAAGCCTAGCTCGCGTCGCGATTCGGACGCTCGGGCCAGGGCATCTCGACCTGAACTGCCTTCAGGCGAATTTCCTGGAACCCAGGCATCGGCCCGCGCGTAAATCCGGGCAAGATGATGTCCATCCTCTTCATCGCCGTTGTCATGTTCGCGCTGATGGGGCTGCTTGGGCTCGCCATTCGCGCGTTCTTCTGGATTGTCTTCCTCCCGATTCGGCTGATCTTCGGCGCGATCGGGATGGTCTTCGGCCTGTTCGGCAGCATCCTGGGAGTGGTCTTCGGAATCGGCGGCAGCATCCTGGGCCTGATTCTCGGACCGCTCGTCGCGCTGATCGTGGTGATCGCCCTGGCCGGTGCCGTCATCGCCGCGATTGCCGCCCTGATGGCGCCGCTCGTCCCGGTCGCACTGCTCGCCCTTCTGGCGTGGGCCTTCTTCCGCTTGTTTTCTCATCAGCGACCGGCCTCGATCTGAGGCGCTGCCGATCACGGCTCGGCTGAAGCCGGGGGCGGGTCGTAGGGCCCGGCTTTAGCCGGGCGAAGGTCGCAGGCCGCGGACTCGGAAGCAACGAAGAGCCGCCGCCGATCCTTCGCTGTAAAACGTCAGGAAATAGCGGCGGTAACCGCGATCGTCGAAGCCTTCGAGGGGAGCGGGTCGGCCAGTGTGCATGCGGCCTGAAAAGGCAATGCGCGGGCCCTGCACCGATCTCAATCGACGTTCAGAACAAGACGCACCGTTCGAGCCGGGACCACACGCACCGCGATCCGCGTCCCTCGCGGCAGGGCGATCGGTTGCGCGTACCAGAAGCGGTGTGACCAGCCGGGCCGCGGATGGAACGCGATCAGATCCAGGCGCCGACCGTTCGGAAGAGTAGCGGTCACCACCACGCCCGTATCCGCCGGCATGTCGTCCGCGTAAATCGCCAGCGCGCGGGACGCGCGCGTGGTCGTCGTCGCTCGAGTCGACGACAAGGGCACGCTGCGAACGGGAACGCTCGCTGCGGTTGCCAGGTACAGGCCGATGCTGCTGCGGTCGCGCATCGGCATCCGTTCGTAATGCCACGTCTTCCGGTACCGGATGCGCACTGCGAGCTCCGACCCCGCTGGCACCATGAACGCGTTCGTCCCAGACGCCGCGACCGGTTCGTCGCCGGGCTGCCACAGTGACAGCGTGCGTTCGACGCCGGGTGGCACGTTGCCGCCGCGAACCGTGATCGTGGCGCTGCGCACAATCGCCGGCGTCCCAGGAAGCAGGTCGACAGCGCGCAACCAGCGCGTACTCGTGAACGCCGTCGGCACCACGAATTCCGCGACGCGCTCGTTTTCCTCCGGACCGAGCTCGATGCCCGGCAACGGAAGGACGATATCCGGAGCACCGAGTGCCCACGCTGTCGGATGGTCGGAAGCGGACGCGTCAGCCTTCGTCAGATCGCCCGGCGGCGTACCACCGGTTGCCCAGGTCAGCAGCACATTGATCTCGCGCGCGCTCAATGCCCCGGCGTTCCGGAAGAGCGACGGTGCGCGATCGACATTCCACGGTGGCATGTGCCCGGTCATCAACTCCTGCCGCATCGATTCTCCCCACGGCACCGCGTCGCTGTACGTGACGAGTGACATCGGTGCGACGCCAGACGGTTGGTGACAGTTGCCGCAGCGTGACGCGAGAATCGGCTGCACGTCGGCCGTGTAGGTGTAAGGCGACGTGATCGGCTTGTGAGCGGACACGAACGTGCCCAGCCCGAGAACGCACACCGCCAGCGCCGCAACCCGCGGCCTGTTCATCGGCGGAGGGATGCGAATGCGCGATCGATGTCGAGCGCCGCGGCGGCCAGATCGCGTTGCGCGGCAAGGACCTGTTCGCGGTTGCCGAGGTCTCCCGCGGCATCGACCTGCCACGCCGCTCGCACCAGTCTCGCAATCGCCGGTTCGGCGACGTCGCGCATCGCCGGCGTCAGGGCAGTCAGGTGTCCTTCGAGTGCGAGCGCCAGATCGCGAGCTTGAAACGCCGGTACGAAGACGGCGGCCAGCTCGCCGCGCGCGATCAGGACGGGCACCTGGGCCGAACGAATCCGAAGTTGCACCAGGATCTCGGGAACCGTCGAAGGGATCGGCACCTGCGCCAGCGGGTCGACCGACGATGGTTGATTCGCGACGGTGGGTAGGGCAGTCGCTGCCGGACGTGCGGCTCCTGAATCTTTGGTCACGGACGGGAAGGTGAAGTCGAAGCGGTACTCCGGCGCACCGGCTTTGAGCTGAAGCTTCGCTGTCATGTTCGCCGGAAGAGCACCGGGACTGACGCGCGCATCCATGTAAGAACCGTCGCGCGACATCGTGAGCGGAATCGTCTGGCCTTTGATCTCGACGCGGCCGCGGATTCCACGGCGTTCGGCTTGTGGCAGTGGGCGGGCGTACTCGTTGTAGAGATACAGCCGGAACAGTCGCGTGGATGGCAGCGTGCCTTCGAGATGGTGCTGGTTATCCGGCGCCATGAAGAACTCGCCGCCGTGCTGCGGATTGTGATTGCCGTGCGGCCGCAGCGTCCGCTTCGCGATCATCGGCGACCCGTCAGGACAGCGCCCCGGCTCGATGGCGTCGATATCCGCGCGACCCTTGCACGTCCACGTCAACGCCATCGTCATCTGCACGAGCTCGCGGCCGCATACAGGGCAACGGCCCTTCGCGTCGCGAGTGATGGCGGAGTGAAGCGGACAGCTCCACACGGCCTGCAGTCGCACCGGCACCAGTTTCATCTTGCAGACGGGACACGTGCCGGGACTCTCTTCGACGACGTCCGGGTGCATCGGGCAGGTCTGGACGATCGGCGGCAGCGATGCCTTCGTCGCTGTTGCCGCGGGTGCGCGACCTTGACTGCCGCGCACCGCGACCGTCGCGACCAGGACGATCAGCGCTGTGGTGATGGACGTCGGCACTCGCATACGGCACCCGCTCACGGCCGCGCGCATTATGCCAAAACGCGACGTGGATCCGCCTCCCGGGTTTGCCTGATGTGCTCTACACGGATGGCGCCCGCGTATGCCAGTCGGTGGCGCGCTCGAACGCCTCTGCAGCGCGGAGGATCGTGGCTTCCTCGAACATCCGCCCGATCAACTGGAAGCCGATCGGCAGGTCCCCGCTCGCCCCGCACGGAACGCTGATCCCCGGCAGGCCGACGAGGTTCGCACTCACCGTGAAGATGTCGTCGAGATACATCTGGAGCGGGTCGTCCACCTTCTCGCCCAGCTTGAACGCCGGCGTTGGCGCGCACGGCATGGCGATCACGTCGACGCTTTCGAAGGCGCGGTCGTAGTCGCGGCGCATCAGCGTCCGGACCTGCAGCGCCTTCAAATAGAAAGCGTCGTAATAGCCCGCGCTCAGGACGTACGTGCCGAGAACGATGCGCCGCTTCACTTCGGCGCCAAAGCCCTCGTCGCGCGTCCGGCTGTACATCTCTTTCAGGCTCTGGTCGCGTGGCGCCGACGCACGGTAGCCATAACGCACGCCGTCGTAACGGGCGAGATTCGAGCTCAGTTCCGCTGTGCAGACCAGATAATAGACCGGGATCGCGTACTTCGCATGCGGCAGATCGATGTCGACGATCGTTGCGCCGAGCGCGCGCAGCGTCTCCAGTGCCTGATCGAACGCGGCGCGGACCGCTGGGTCCACACCGTCGCTGACGAACGCGCGCGGAATGCCGACGCGCAGCCCCTTGATGTCGCCGGTCAAGGCCGCGGTGAAATCAGGGACCGCCTGCGAAGACGCCGTGGAATCATGCGCATCGGCGCCGGCGATGGCGTTGAGGACGAGCGCCGCATCCGCTACCGTCCGGCTGAGCGGGCCGATCTGATCGAGTGACGATGCGAACGCGAGGAGGCCATAGCGCGAGACACGTCCATATGTCGGTTTCAGTCCGACGACGCCGCAGAATGCCGCGGGCTGGCGGATCGATCCGCCGGTATCCGATCCGAGGGCAATTGGCGCGCATCGCGCGGCGACGGCCACCGCGGACCCGCCGCTGGAACCGCCGGGCGTCCGATCGAGTGCCCACGGATTCCGCGTCGGACCGAATGCGGAGTTCTCCGTCGACGAGCCCATCGCGAACTCATCGCAATTCGTCTTGCCGAGAATCACGGCTCCCGCGGCCTCGAGCCGCTCGACGGCCGTCGCCGTATAGGGCGGTTCGTAGGTTTCGAGAATTTTCGATGCGGCGGTCGTCCGCTGTCCGCGGACGCACAGGTTGTCCTTCAACGCGATCGGTACGCCGGCCAGCGGGCCAGGCGACTCGCCGGCCGCGCGGCGGCGATCGATGTCGGCCGCCTGCGCCCTGGCGCGCGTGACATCGATCAGGTTGAACGCGTGCAGCTGGGGATTCGTCGCCTGCGCGCGTTCGATGAACGCGTCGCACACATCGGCCGCCGCTATCCGGCCCGACGCCACATCGTCACGGATGGCGCGCGCGCTCCGATCGATGATCGACATCAGCCGATCACCCGGGGGACGCGAAACAGGCCCGCGTCGGGAGCGCCATCCGGCGCTGCCGCAAGTGCCTCCTCAACCGGCAGCGACGGCGCGGCCACGTCGTCTCGTTCGTGCTGCGCGGCATTGACGTGCGCCGTTGCCGGCACGCCGGTCGTATCCAGTGCCTGGATCTGTTCGGCGTAGTGAAGGATGTCGGCAAGCTGGCGCGCGAAGAGCTGCTTTTCTTCGGGCGTCAGTTCGATGTGCGCGAGCGCGGCCACGCGCTCGACGTCGGCGACGGTCAATTCAGCGGACATGTGAACCGATCGTAGCCGACCTGCTTGCGGGTCCGCTAACGTGGCCGAGCGCGAGCGGCATCGCGCGAATGTGGGCGGGCGCGCGTCGCCGTCGTCAACTGAAAGCCCTGGGGCTCCGCCGCCATCATCAGCACGTAGCCCATTTGCGTCGCCAGTTGGCGCGCCGCCGGCAGGCTGGCCTGGGAGTAGCGGCGGCGTGAGTCCGAGTAGCACAGGCTGAGCGCACCGAGCACTGAATTGCGGACGACGATCGGCACGACAAGGGCGGAGCGCGGGGCCAGTTGGCGATGGAGCTCCGTCACCCGGTGCGCACGCATCGGCGGTTGATCGGACGCATCGGGATAAATATCCGATCGCATCAGCGGCTTGCCGGTCCGGATGACATGCGCCACGGCGCTGACGGGATCGGAAGCGGCGACGCGGTACGCCCGCATCAGCGAGCGAACCAGCCGCGTCTGGTCACCACGATGATGTGCCGCGGCCACGCCGACGATCGCGTTGCGGGCACGGACGTGAACGAAGGCGAAGTCGCCGAGCCCCGGCAGCGCGCGGCGCAGGCCGCGATCGATCAGCCGGAAGGCTGCGACAGAATGAGGAGTGGTCCGCAGGGGAGCGGCTGATCGAAACGTGTGCATGGGCCGAAACCCTCGTTCGTATCAGAACCTTTGAACCCAAAGGTAATCAGATCATCGGAGGCTCGCAAGCTGATGAATCCACAGGAATTGCCCGAAGTCTGGTTGCGTGGTCCGGTTGACGGCTACGCGCCGGTCCTGATGCCGGTCGTCCACGCACTGCTCCAGGTACGCGAAGACCTGCAGCGTCTGGGCGCCACCGTACCTGCCGCCCACGTCTGGCAACGTCCAGGCGGAGCTGCCTCGATCGGATTTCATCTCCGCCATACCGGCGGGGCGCTCGACCGCCTGCTGACGTATGCACGAGGAGAAGCGCTCAGCGACTCGCAGAAGCAGGCACTGCGCGCCGAAGAAGAGCCCGGCGAATCGCTGGCTGATCTCGTCCGCCGGGCTGACGCCACGATCGATGCGGCACTCGCACAACTGCGGGCAACCGACGTCGAGCGCGTGCTCGAGCCACGCGCCGTCGGCCGCGCCGCGCTTCCCTCGACCGCACTCGGCCTGATCTTCCACGCGGGCGAACACTCGACGCGTCACCTCGGCCAGGCGATCACGACCGCGCGAATCATCGCTGGACAGTAAGTGCCTCGGACGCGCCTCGGCGGGCCGATTGCAACAGCCCTCCCGCTCTCGATATCACATTCACCAGGGAGGCTACATGACACGACGAATTGTCGGGACTACGTGCGCGGCCGCATTGGTGTCGATGGCGGTCGTCGCGGCGCAGACCACGAGCCAACAGCCGACGCAGTCGCCGGTGCAGGGGAGTTCGCAGCAGACGCCGGCCGAGAGAGGCCAGAGCGATACCCAGCCGGCGCCGCCGATTTCAACGGCAGCCAACGCGAATAAAGACGTCACGGTCACCGGGTGCGTGATGCGCGAAGGCACGAGCGACTTCGTCCTGTCGAGCGCGAGCACCACAGGCGGGGCAAATGTTTCCGCCGGTGTATCGGGATCGACCTCGTCGGGGCCGGTCGGCACGAGCGGAACAACGTCACCGGGCGCCACTGCATCGGCGAGCACGTCCGCGAAGAGCGGTCGCTACATGCTCAGCGGCGGGAAGGACCTCGCGAGCTACGTTGGCCAGCGCGTCGAGATCACCGGTAAGGTCGACTCGTCCGCCGTCGGGACGTCAGGCACCACGACGCCCGGCGTGACCGCGAGTGCCGGCACGTCCGACCACGGTGCGTCCGCAAGTGCGAGCACCGGCGATCGAACCGCGACACCGCACCTCAACGTCTCGTCGGTGAAGGCCGTGACCGGGGCGTGCCCGTAAGAGATCGCTAAGAGATAGCGATTAGTGATCCGTGGCTGGTGGGGGTGGCTGATTGGATGGTGGCTGGTCGGTGGTGGCTGGTGGGTCGCGGTTCGTCGCTACCGGCACTTCAGCCCACTACCCACCGGCACTACCCACGAGCCACTACCCACGAGCCAGGTCTCACGCCGGCCGCCGCGATAACAGCGCGGCGGCTTCGCGCTGCTTGGTGGCGCGGAGCTTCTGCAGCGCGCGGCTCTCGATCTGGCGGACGCGTTCGCGCGTGACCGACAGACGCTTGCCGATCTCCTCGAGGGTGTACTCGCGGTCGGCGCCGAGGCCGTAGCGCAGGCGCAGCACCTCTCTCTCCCGATCCGAGAGCGGCGCCAGTGTGCGCTCCACTTCGTTCGAGAGATCCCCTTCGAGCGCCCTGTCCTCCGGCGTCGGCACGCTCTGGTCGCGCAGAATGTCTCCGAGCTCGGTTCCTTCGTCCTCGCCGATTTTCATTTCCAGCGAGTAGGGCGTCTTCTGTGCGTCCAGCAGAAGTCGTACCTTGCTCACCGGCATCTTCAGCCGCTCAGCGATTTCATCGGGCGACGGCTCGCGGCCATGTTCCACGCGCAGCGCCTTGCGTTCCTTTTCCAGCCGGTTCAGCGACTCGATCACGTGCACCGGCAGGCGAATCGTGCGGCCGTGGTCGGCGATAGCGCGCGTAATCGCCTGACGGATCCACCACGTCGCATAGGTCGAGAACTTGAAGCCGCGGCGGAACTGGAAGCGATCCACCGCCTTCATGAGCCCGATATTCCCTTCCTGGATCAGGTCGAGGAACGACAGGCCGCGATTCAGGTAGCGCTTGGCGATCGAGACCACGAGCCGGAGGTTCGCCTCCATCAGCTCGCGCTTCTCTTCCCGGACCACCTCGTCCGCCTGCTCGATGCGCTGATAGCGCCTGCGGAATTCCGCGCGCGGAATGCCGACGGTAGCCTCCAGCGCCCGGCACCGTTCGAGCCGTTCACTGCGTGGCGCGGCCTCGAGCGTCTTGAACTCCTGGTCCACGCGCCGCAGTTCGGCGACGATGTCGTCGATCAGAGAGGGGCGAATCGGCTGGACGACGAGTGCCTCGGCGATCGCCTGGCGCTCGAGGGCAATCTGCTCGTCGATCGTGCCGCGGCCCTTTGCCCCCAGCCGCGGGTTGTCGCGCTTCACGCGCAGTTCGTCGATGACGCAGCGACGCTTCTTGATCCGATTGAAGGCGCGCAGCACCGGCGCGATATGTTCCGGCTGCAGCTCTCCACCTTCGGGCAGCAGGATCAGTTCAGCCGCCGGTTCACCCTTGCCGCGGATCCGGTCCGCCAGCGCAATCAGCGTCTGAATGGCGCTCGGAATATCGCCCAGCGCGGCGGCGAGATCCCGCTGCGCCTTTTCGATCCGGGTTCCGATCGCCACCTCTTCATGGGCTTTCAGCAGCTTGCGGCGGCCGATGTGCTGGAGATAGACGCGAACAAGGTCCACGTCCTCGCGCGAGACCCCTGGTGCGAGCCGCTGTTCTTCTTCCTCTTCCTCGGCCTCTTCGGGCTCGGCGTCGAAATCGTGGTCGTCGCGCACGCGCTGCGACGTGAACGCCTCGGGCTCGTCGTGTTCCAGTAGATGTGAGGGCGGCACCGGGAAGCCGGGGCCCTCTTCGTCTTCCGGTTCATGAACGGCGAGCCCGAACTCCTCAGCACGGTGACGCCAGTCCAGGACGTGCGCCTGGCGCGACGGATCGTTCCATTCGATGAGGGACTTCTTCCGCCCTCGCGGTTTGTTGAACGACAGAGGAGATGGGGACGATTTCTTGGCCACGTTAATTCAGGACTGCAAGCTCGCTGCCTGCGAAGCTGAGGCGAATCAGGCGCGGATTCGTGCGATTTCCGCCTGCCAGCCAGTCCGGGGCTGAGGCCTCTTCCGCTTATATGGACGCGAATTCGCCCCATCGCGATTCGCACCTCGGCCAGAAGAGGAAACGAGAGGGGACCCGAAGGTCCCCGCGCGTCATTTCTGAATTGGGAGGTGGAGGGACATCAGCGTGATCGTCCCGTCGATGGCCGAGAACCCGTGGGCCGACCCCGCCGGGACGAGCATGAAGTCGCCCTTGGACACCTTCCGGGACGTGCCGCCGGTGATGCTCTTGCCTTGCAGATTCTGCGCGTTCTGGCGCGTCTGTTCGGTGAGCTGGCCCCCGATGACGAACGTCCCGCCGCCGTCGATCACGGTGAACAGCTCCGCCTCGGTTTCGTGGATGGCCGCGGGCGCCACGGCGGTTCGATATTCGATGTTGACGCGGTACCCGGGCATCGTGAACATCGGCGCCGAGCGCAGCGGCTGCGCCGGCTGGGCCTTCAGCCGCGCGACGATTGCGCCAATGTCGGCGCTGGTCTGAAACATCTTCAGGGCGTCCGCGGCCGGTGCGGCAGCGGGTTGCTGCGCGAGGCCGGCGGTCGCCGACAGGACAAGCAGAATCGCGGTCATCAACAGTCGCATGGTTCCTCCAAGCGTCCGGATTCTATGCCTAAGATCCCATCATCATGAAGATCACCGTTTATCAGAAGCCCACCTGCACGACCTGTCGCCAGGTGTACACCGCGCTTCGGGATGCCGGCGTCGACTTCGACGCGGTGGATTACTACACCGACCCGATTCCTGCCACGAAGCTGAAGGAACTGCTGCGGAAGATGGGCATGCCGGCGCGCGATCTGCTGCGCACGAAGGAGCCGATCTACAAGGAACTGCGACTGGCCGATCGCGAGCTCAGCGACGAGCAGGTCATCGATCTGATGACCACGCATCCCGACCTCATTCAACGTCCGATCGTCGAGAAAGGCGCGCGCGCGATCCTCGCGCGCCCCGCCGAACGCCTCAAGGAAATTCTCTAGCGGAGCCCGCCTTGCATGGCCGCACGTGAACCGACCTGTTGCTGGTCAAATGGATCGTCGCGTCATGAGGGTGTGTGCGGCGTTCCGGTCATGAGGAGGCGAGGATGGCAGCGAAATCCCTGCAGGAACTGTTCGTCGAGGAATTGCGCGACATGTACGACGCCGAGAAGCGCCTGACCAAGGCGCTGCCGAAAATGGCCAAGGCTGCCGAGAGTGACGAATTGCAGATGGCCCTGATGAACCACCTGCAGGAAACGGAAGGGCAGGTGTCGCGGCTCGAAGAGGTGTTCCGCACGTTGGGCGAGAAACCGCGTGGCAAGAAATGCGACGGCATCATGGGCATCGTCGAGGAGAGCAAGACGGCGATGCAGGAGCTCGACGGGCCGATACTCGACGCAGCGCTGATCGCCGGAGCCCAGAAGGCGGAGCACTACGAGATCGCCTCGTACGGCACGCTCGCGTACTTCGCGGACATGCTCGGCCACGAGCAGGCGAAGGATCTTCTTGGCGAAACGCTCGAGGAGGAGAAGGCCGCCGACGAGAAACTCAACACGATCGCGAAGTCGAAGGTGAATCGCGAGGCGTTGCTGCGCGGGATGGACGACGAAGCAGGGGAGCCGGGCATATTCCGCGCGACCCGCCCGTCGCGCGGCGCGAGGGCGATGGCCAGCGCCAACGACCGCGGCGGTTCCCGTTCAAAGGGATCGCGGTCGTCCTCATCCTCCCGCGCCACCAGCCGGTCGCGCTCGTCGTCAAAGCGCGGTCGCCGCTGACGCGCTGATATAAATACGGACGCAAGGGCGGGTCTTCCGACCCGCCCTTGAAGCTCGCCTCAACGATTTCCCTTCATCGTCCCTGCCGCGGCCCCATTTCCAACCACCTCCAATTCCGGTAGCTCCCGGAATCGCTGCGAAATTGCTCTCGCGGGTGGCGCCGGGAGGGGCCTCCCCGTTTCGCCCGCAGCCGCCACTCTCGTGACAAGTGCTCCTGGCGGCGAGGAGACGCCGGGGTCCCTGCCGCGCGGATTTTGCGCGGTGGGATGGCCGCGGAATGGGGAAACCCGGCGACGACCCGGCAATGCAATTTCGCCAGTTCTGTGACGGTCGCACGGTGGCTCTGCAGGAGTGTGCAGTTTTTGCCGATATGTGAGTTTGTCGTAAGGAGCCCGAATGGAAATCTACCTGCTGATTGCCCTTGCCGGCTCACTCATCGAGCGCCAACCCGGAGCCACGCCGGACGAGGATGGCCAGGACGAGACCGTGTCGGCCGGAGTCGTGGAATGAGTGCCGTGTCGTTTCTACGCATTTTCGTTCGCCGCGGCGCCCTGCGCCGTTTTCACCTGCTGAACCGCGACACGTCGGAAATGCCGGTCAGCATCGAATGGGACCGGCGTCTGGGTGATCGCCGCGAGGGGGCGGAGGACGCACCCGCCGAGCGGCGGGGCACCGATCGCCGCCAGTCGCCCCCCTTTACCTGGAAGCACGCCGACTTCGTCGTCGCGCCCCCGGACGAGAAGTCGTAGCCCCGCGTTCACGCCGATCTTTGCGGTTCATCCCCCGCGGTGATATTGATCTGCGACGCGACGCGGTCGATGCCGGCCGCCTCCGGAGGACTTCGATGACACGCATGGCGCTGATTGCGGGTGTGCTGACGGCCGCGCTGCTGGCTCCGGCGACGGTGTTTGCCCAGGTGTCGTGCTCCAGGGCCGGCCTGCAGCACGCGACCGATCTCTATCTCGCGGCGCAAACCAAAGGTGACACCGCCGGTTTGCCGCTGGCCATGGGGCTGGGGTACTACGAGAACAACGCCCCGGCGGACATCGCCAACGGCCTGATCAAGACGCCGATGAAGATCGATCACCAGCGCACGCTGATCGATCCCTCCACCTGCCAGACCTTCACCGAGGTCGTCGTCACCAGCAAGGAAAAGCCGTATGTCTTCGGGACGCGCCTGCGCGTCAACCACGACAAGATCGCGGAAATCGAGATCCTGTGGACGACGACCGGGTATTGGCTGTTCAACGCCGACTCCTATTTGAAGTGGGCGACCGAGGAGAAGTGGGAGCCGATTGCGGCGAACCGGCGTGATTCGCGCGCCACCCTGGTCGCCGCGGCCAATGCCTATCTGGACGCGTTCCTCGAGGGCAAGAAAGATCTCGTACCGTGGGGGTACCCCTGCCAGCGAACCGAAGGCGGGATGCACACCGGCACTGGATCGCCAATGGATAGCTGCGACGTCGGCGTGCCCAGCGGCGTCAACATCGCCAATCGCCGCTTCGTCGTCGATGAAGACATGGGCACCGTCACGGTGTTCTGCACCTTCGGCGCCGGTAGTCCGAACGGCGGCAGCGGCGCGCCGGACGTCCACACCTTCCGCATCGAGAACGGCAAGCTGCGCTACGTGCACACCCTGACACACCTGCTGCAGGCCAGCTTCCGCGGTGGCGGCGCGGGTGCGGCTGGCCGCGGTGCGCGCGCCGGCGGCGCTCCTCCCAACCCGCAGCAGCCGCGCGGGAACTGACGATCGGCCCGTCTCAGAATAGAAACAGGGGCGAGGCACCGGGATGATGACCGGAGTTCTCGCTCCGGTCTGGAAATATCAGAATTTCTGAACCGCCTCAGAGTTCAGGGTCGCCGATCCTCGGCCGGCTGCCCTCCAGTGCACGCCGCTTCCCAAGAGAAGTTGTCTGACTCCACGGCGACTACTGGCGGCTCCGTTGCATAGCTGGACGTGCGATGAACGACGTTACCGTTCTCCTGAGTCCCAATGTGGTTCCGATGGACCGATCACTCGACGATCTGATTGCGCAACTGGAGGCCGGCTGGCAAACGGCCGAAACTTCTTTCGAGACGTCAGCGACTGCCGTGGCGGTGGTCGATGACCCCGCGGATGCACCGGCGCCGGATCGTCGGCATGCGCGCCGGCTGAAGCCCGAGGAGTTTCCTGGCGGGTTGCGACTCACGATTCTCGGCGTCGCGGAGTCGGCCATCGTGAACGTCTCACAGACCGGGGCATTGGCGGAGACGCCCCAGCGTCTGTGTCCTGGACGCACCGTCGATGTCTCGGTGCGCATGAATGGGAACCGGCGCGTGGTGCGCGCCGTGGTGATTCGATGCAACGTCCACGCGGTGGCGCCCAGGCCGCTGTTCCGGGCGGCGTTGCGGTTTTCGGAGCACCTGACGGAAGCGGAGTGAGTGATGGATTTGATCGGGTCCCTGTGCGACGCGCTGGAGCAGGCCGCGGCAGACGCCGTCGTGCTGCGCGAGGGTCAGCCGCCACATGTCGCCAAGGGTGATCGGCGCCACGACATCGGCCAGACCCCGCTGACCAACGCGGCGGTCCAGGCACTCGCCGGAAAGATGTTGTCGAGCGACGCGCAACGCACCCTCCAGGACGTTGGCGTCGTCGAGGAACCGCTCCAGGGCATGGCCATTCCGCTGCGCGTGCGAGGCGAACGCCGCGATGGGCAGCTCGTGATCGAATTGCGGCGCATCGTGGTGACGGCCTCCCCTGCACCAGCGCCGGCACCACAGGAACTCGAAGAAGTAGAAGTTGTCGTCGAAGTGCCTGAGGCCCCCGCCGCCGTGGAAGCACCCGCGGTCATCGTCGAACACTTTCACGGCTCCGTCGCACCGGTACCTGTAACCGCGCCGCTTGCTGTGGCCGCGGCACCCATTTCAACCGAGCCGGCAGCCGTCGCTCCGCCGCCGGCACCAGCGCCCGTTGCCGCACCGCCGGCATCGGTCGCCGTGGTCGCGCCGCCAGTGACCGAACCGCAGGCACCCGTCTTCGTGGCACCACCACCTGCGGCAGTCGTTCCGCCGCCTGTGGTGGCACCGCCCGCTCCGGTCATCGTCGCGGCGGCGCCCGTTGCTATGGAACCGCCGTCTGTTGCTCCTCAACCGCCTCCCGTCGCCATGCCAGAGGCTCCGATCGTGCCGCCGGCTCCGGCTGTCGCCACGGAGCCGCGCGCAGCCGCCCAATCGACCGAACTGGGACGCTGGATTGCGCGCGCCGCCGAGCGTAGCGCAACTGCGCTGTACGTCCGTGCGGGTGAGGCCCCGGCGCTTCGCATTGCCGAACGAATCGAGGTGCTCGATTCGCAGCCTGTTGACGCCGCGGCGATTGAGCGCGTTGTCTCCAGTCTCACCAATGGCGGCGAACCGAACTGGCGCGCCGGCCGCGAAGGCGAGTGGATCACTGCGGCCGGGACCCCGAACCAGATCATCTGCCGGACGTTCAAGGACGACCAGGGTGCCGGCTTCATCCTCAGCCTGCCCCAGGCCTCGGCCTCGACCGCGCTGCACCGCCGCATCCCGCGCTTCATTCGCGGCGCCTGCGAGACCGACGGATTGATCGTCGTCTCGTCGATCGACGCGACCGAGTTGCGGACGATGGCGTCCGCGGTTGCGGATTACAGCGGGCGTCGCCGCGGCGGGTTCGTTGTTGCGCTGCGGCCGACAGGCACCGCTTCGATCAAGATCGCTGGCGCGTTCGTCAGCCAGCGCGAGTTTGGTAATACCGACGCCGATGCCGCCGCGCAGATTCGCCACGCCGCGCTCGAATCGCCCGACGTGCTGCTCGTCCTGTCGCCGGCAGGCGATCTCGCGATCCGCGCCGTGCTGCAGGCGGCCACCGGCGGCCGCGTCGTCATTCTCGGCGTCACTGCGCCGACCACCATCCAGGCGCTGCAGCGCGTATCCGCTCAGCACGAAGGATCCGTTGGCGACAATCGCGCGCTCGTCGCGCAGACCTTCCGCGGCGGCTTCGGGTTCCGCGCGCTGCGCCGGCCTGGCGGCGGACGGACGTACGTCCACGACCTCGTGACGCCGTCAGCCGACATGAGCAAGCTGCTCACGACCGGTGCGGCTCAAGGTCCGGAGATTTCGGCGCTGCTCTCGATGGGCGATTTCGCTGGCGCGAACGACAAGCGCGAGCCGTCGAGCGGCGTCGTCACACTGGAGCAGGATCTCGCTCGTGCCGTCGTCCGCGGTCGCCTGTCGTTGCGACAGGCGGTGACGCAGGCGGACAGCCGCCGCGTGATCGCAATCGTCCGGGCGATGCGGCGCCGCAGCCGCCATGCCGGATCGAACGGTGCCGGCAACGGCACGAACGGCTCGCCGGGTTCCCATCGCGCCGCCGCGAACACCGGGACTACGATCCACGTCGATGGCATGCCCGCCGCCCTCGAACGTGATGCCGCGTTCGCGCGGTAACCTCACCAACCTTCGCCTGGCGCGGCGACTCGCAGCAGTACTGGCTGCCGTCGTCGCGCTCCATGCGTGTCCTGCAGACGCACAGGATTACAGCGGCAAACTGACCGACGCCGTCTATACCGCGGACGATCAGGTCACGACCGATCTCAACGTTCGCTATTCCTCACGTCAGTGGACCGGCTGGGTCGGCTGGTACGGTCCGCAGGACGACATCCGCCAGAGCCGCGCGGGTATCGAGTACGACCTCAAACGTGAATGGCTCGTGCTCGTGCCGTCGGTCCAGGTGGCGTCGCGCTCGTTCGCCGGCGGTTCCGTCTATTCGGAAACCGGTCGCCGCATCTATCTGATTGCCGGCGCGTCGCGAACCAACCTGAAGCCGTACGCCAACCTCACATTCGATCCGAACGAGTCGTGGCAGCTCGGGGCCGGCGTTCACATCGGCAAGTCAGACAGCGTTGCGGCGTTCGCCATCTGGGACAACCGTCTCGGTACCGGCCAGCAGAATTCGCACGTGGTGATTCGCCACTACATGCCGCGCGCACGCCGGCTCACGCTCGACGTGTCGTACAAGTCGGGTCGCGATGATGAAGGAACCTACCTGCGCGGATCGGGTGAGGCGATGGAGTACGACTGGCAGCGCTGGTTCGTGAAACTGGCCCGCGACCAGCACGTCAACTTCACCGCGCCGACGATGTGGCGCGCTGGCGGGGGCCTCCGGTTTTAGGTCTTGGAGTTGACGGAGGGGACGAAGGGAACGGCTTAACAGGAGGAACGGGGAAACGGAGACGAACGGAGGCGGTTGCCGGCTCGCGGCCCTACGGGCCGCATAGGGTCGTGCGCAGAAGACAGAAAACAAACCGCGCTCGAAACCCCGGCGGCTTGTTTTCTGCCTTCTACGCACGACCAGGCCGCCGCAGGCGGCCAGCCGGCAGCCGCTCGTACGCCGCAGTCCACCTCGTTGCCTCCGTTCGTCCCCGTTGCTCCGTTTCTCCTGCGATCCCGTTTTCTCCGTAACCTTCGCTATCGATCCGCCGACGACTCCGCGCCCGGCGGATGCGTGAACGCCGTGACTTCGAGCCGTTCATATCGCACTTCGAGGATCTCCAGTCGCTCCGTCGTCCCGGGCGCGTGCAGGACGACGCGATCTCCCGGCCCGGATTTCATCAACGCGCGCGCCAGCGGCGACTTCCAACTGATGTAGTGGCGATCGAGATCGACTTCGTCCGCGCCGACGATGCTGACGACGCGTTCGGATCCGGAGGCTGTTTCGTACCGCACCGTGGCGCCGAAGAAGATGTGCGTGGCCGCGCGCCCGCGCCTCGGAGCCTGCGGATCAACGACCTCCGCCGCGTCGATGCGCTTCGTCAGAAAGCGGATGCGTCGATCGATCTCCCGCAGCCGGCGCTTGCCGTACTGATAGTCCGCGTTCTCGCTGCGGTCGCCGTTGCCAGCCGCCCACGACACCACCGCAGTCACAGCCGGCCGTTCTTTCGTCAGTAGAAATTTGCGTTCGTCGATCAGCCGCTGCAGGCCGGCAGGCGTGATGTAGTTCTTCGCCGGCGGGATCTGACCCTCGGCGGGCCTGGTTACGGCCTTCGGCCGTCGGTGCGGGATCATTCGAGCGTGATCGGGAGCTCGGCCTTCGCCTTGTCGTGATTCAGGACCAGGCGATACGCGCCCGCGGCCCATTTACCCGCCGGCGATTTGAAGAACAGATCGCCGGTCGCGACCTCGTCGGGATTGCTGATCGCCGAGTCCTGGACGATACCCCCGGGCATGCTGACGAAGTGGATGGTGTTGAAGATCGGTCGCGAGGTGAAATACGGCTCGAGCGTGCGCCGGGTGGTCGTTGCGTTCTGCAGCAGCTGCGTGATCTCGTTGTGGTCCGCGAGAAAGTCGGCCTGACTGGCGATTGGGATCACCTGTTCGTCCGGCGTGACGAGGCTCAGGTCATTGCGATGGATGACGATGCGATCCTGCGCCTGCACCGCGAATTCCACGAGGAGCCACGCGCCATCGTGATGTCGTTGGGAATATTCGTAGTTGGCCACCGCGAGGACGCGGTCGCTGCGAAATTCCGTGATGGCGTGGCCGCGCGGCGTGACGCGTCCCTGCGCCGAGAGTCCAAGCGTCGTAGCGGCGAGAGCGAGGGCAAGGGCGATGACAGTGGGACGTCGGGACATGAGGCTCCCTCCTGGGAGGGCGCTGGCATCGTCGATTGTAGCTGGAGTCCCCTAGAGGCCGTCCCGTGGGGCCGTTAAGGCCGACCTGAAGGTCGACCTCTACGCCCAGACCGGTGTCATTCCTTGTAGACGCGGACCTTCAGGTCGGCCTGCAGATCGGCCGTCAACTACGCCTGCGGGATTTTTCCGGCGGATAGAGCTTGTCCCAATCGCGGTGGCAGATCCGGCACGTCCCCGTGTGCAAGTCCAGTTCGTGCATCATGCGCGTCTGCACGAGGCACCGGATGCGCCGACGGAATCCACGGATCACCCGGTTCAGGAACGATGTGCGTATGACTTCACCTGAACGGAACGGGGACCCCATGACCGTGGACTCGAGCAATGCTAACGCCAGGGGCCGGCGCGGGAAAGACCTGTGAATCGGCGATGCTGCGCGACAGCAGAACGCAGCTCGCATGGCGCGCGTATCGAGGGAACAGCAGAGTGTCCGCGTGGCCTCACTCTTCGAGGCCGACTGCCACGCCATTGGCGGACCTTGTCAGGTCCGTCGCGCGCTCCGGTTCTAGTGCGCCGTGGCGGCGCGGTGTTGCTGAACGAGGGCCATCAGGCAGTTCCGCGTGCGTGCGTCCACGCCCAGGAATCGGACAGCGAAGCCGACGCCCGGCATCGTATCCAGGACCACGCCGCGGGTGCTGACGTGACCGGTCGGCAGGTCGAAGGCGAGCTCGTCAATCTCCACACCTGATTGCGGCACCGTGAAACGGTCTTCGATGTAGCAGCCGGTTGGACTCAGGCTGCTGATCCGCGACTGTTCCGGTCCCCATGCGCTTTGCCACCGGCAGTCGAAGTACCGGTAGATGCGCTGTCGGCGCTGTCGATGTTCCCACGCACTGCGGGCAGCTTTGAACCATTGCGGCGTCGTCATGGTGTTACCTCACACGCGCAACGGGGGAGGTGCCGCGGCTGCCGCAAAAGCAACGCCAATGGCGATCCGCAGTCGAACCCGTGTTGCTGTCGCAGCGTCGGCAGGACGAGCCACCACTTTCGCTAGCCCGCTGACGATTCTTGTTCGGCCGTCGTCGTCTTTCGGGCCCTGGTGGTCTGTCGCGGCGGGACCAGCAGCAGGAGCACCGGAAGGAGGATGCCCAGCACGTCGTACATCACGTTCAGCGCGCTGCCGGGGATTGTGTGAAAGAGCGCCGTATCGAGCAGGCCGCCGATGCCCGTCCTGGCTTCCTGCGCTCCGACGCTGGCGGTGCGCAGGGACCACTGCGCGACGTTCAGGATGCACGGGATCTGCAGCGCGTTTTCCGCCAGGACGATGTAGACCGCGACCAGGTGCGCGATGCGGAACGTCCAGCTTCGGACCCACCACGGGCGAGGCGGAACGACGATCGCGAACGTGCCGCCGACGATGAAGAGGAAGTAGGCGATGTGCAGGGCGGCGATGATGTTGGCGGCGACGTCGGCCATGGTTCAAAGTGCTGGACGAAGTGACTATTTGCGGCGTAGGGCCTGGCTTTAGTCGGGCGGACATCGCCGCGTTCGCCGCTGATCGAGACGGCTAGCGAATCGTCTCACTTCGTGTCGCGTCTGGCGGCACACGGCGCGCGAGAAACGCGGCGCACGCGAGGAGGACGATGCCGAGTCCGACCTGCCACCAGATGGGAGCATCAGTCCACTTGATACTCCGGTGACTCACGTTCCAGCCGATTGCGCCGGCGCCGGTCAGCCAGAGTCCCGCGATACCGAGCGTGATCACCCGCTGATACTGAAATCCGGGACGCCCGGACCACGTGCGCCTGTGCTGCCGGGTCGAGAAGACGGCGACCAGCGCAATCAAGGCGAGCAGCGCGATCAGCGAGTAGTCCATGCGGCGATCCTACCGCCGGGCGGCGCACGACGACCTGTCCGGTCGCGCCCCGACCGCCCAGTCGCCGGATGGCGTCGCCCGACTTCAAAAAGCGCTGTCTCTCCCCCGAATTGACGATGACGGGTGCCGAATTGCGGCGACAGGCCGGCAATTGTCGGCGCCGGCTTCTCAATCGCCGGTTCTCGCCTTCCAATGCCGGGCGCCGGGTTTCAAATGGCGAGTGACGGCCCACAAATTTCGATGATGGCTCCCGGAACGCCCCATCCGGGAATCGAATGGCGCTGACAGGACTCGAAATGTCGCGGACGGCTCGCGAATCGTCGTCGCCCTGTTTCAAATGGTCCTCGCCGGGCGGCGATTTGTCCGGACAGAGTTTGTGAAGCGCTGACAGAGTTCCTGAGGCCACGACTGAGCGCGTGTGGTCTGGACAGAGTCCCTGAGGCGGGAGCCAGAGTCCGTGAGGCCGGAACACAGCGCGGCGTGGTCGCGACAGAGCGCGATGCGGCCGGTTGCACGGAGAATTATCCCGACGCAGTGTCCAGTGCGGATGACAGCCTGATGAATCTGCCGCTGGTTGTTCCGTGTGCCCCCCTGGATCCGGTGGCCTTTGGCGGGACGGCGATGCTGTTTACGGCCGTCACGCTGCTTGCGTGCTACGTCCCGACGCGACGCGCGACGCTGGTCGATCCCGCTGAGGCCCTTCGACAGGCGCAGTGACGCCTTAGTGCGTCCGTCCATGCTCTGCTCGCAGTCAGCAGGTCCTGCGACAATAGCATCCGGTTCATACGGGGAAACGTCCTATGCCCTCTCCCTCCGATCTACAGGCGCATGGCCACACGCGTCATCAACACGGGACCCGCCGCGTCGTCCAGCACGGCCGCGCATCGACGACCTCGAGCATCGCGCGGGCGATCGTCATCAAGCGCGACGAGCTGTTCTTCCTCTGCAACCGCGACGGCGACGTGCCGATCGACGAGTCGCACGGCCTCGGTCTCTACTACCACGATTGCCGCTATCTCAACGGCTACGAGCTGCGAGTGGGTGCGACTCCCGCCGACCGGCTCGCGTCGACAGCGGCGAGTGGACATTCGGCCACGTTCGAGCTCACCAATCCAGACCTGAAGACACCGTCAGGCGAACTGCTGGAAAAGGAGCGCATTGCGATCAAGTGGGAGCGCACGCTCGAATCGAATCCGTATGCGCTGCGCGAGTCGATTGGCTTTACGAACTTCGGCCCGGACAAGACCAGCCTGCCGGTCACGATTCGGCTTCGCAGCACGTTCGAATCGCTGTTCGAGGTGCGCGGCGCACAAGCGGAGCAGCGCGGCACGTTGCGGCATCCACACTGGGTCGACGATACGCTGCAGTTCACGTACGACGGTGCCGATCGCATCACACGGACGCTGGCCGTGTCGTTTGCCCCTCCGCCTCACAGGATGGACGGGACTACAGCCGAATTCGCCCTGGCAATCGATGCACAGCAAACGGCGACCGTTCGAGTGACCCTGCAGATATCGGAGAGCGGCGGGCAGCCTCGCCAGACAGGACAGGGTGGTGTCTCGCTGACATCTGCGACACACGTGCTGTCGACGAGCACCCCTCTCAACCGCGTGCTGAACCGCTCATTGCTCGACCTTCACCTGCTCCGCACGACCCTCCGCGATCATCAGTACTTCGCCGCCGGCGTTCCCTGGTACGTGACGCTCTTCGGGCGCGACAGCATCATTGCCAGTCTCGAATCGCTGGCGTTCCTGCCGGAGACCGCTGAGGCGACGGTGCGGCTGCTCGCGTCGTTGCAGGGCACACGCGACGACGCGTGGCGCGACGAAGCGCCCGGCAAGATCATGCACGAGCTTCGCGTCGGGGAGATGGCACACCTGAACGAGATCCCGCAGACACCGTATTACGGCAGCGTCGATGCAACACCGCTGTTCCTTATCCTGGTCGCGCGCCATGCGGCGTGGACCGGCCGCCTGGATCTGTTCGACGACGTCAGGGCACACATCGAGCGAGCGCTCGCCTGGATCGACGATGAGATCGCCGAAGGCGGAACGGGGTATCTCACGTACGCGACGCGTTCGGCGAAAGGGCTGTCGAACCAGGGCTGGAAGGATTCGGGCGACTCGATCGTGAACCAGGACGGCAGCCTCGCGACCGCGCCGATCGCGCTCGTCGAGGTGCAGGCGTACGTCTATGCGGCCAAGCATGGGATCGCCGATCTCTATAGCCGCGCGGGAGACTCCGCGACGGCCGATCGCCTGCGTCGGGAGGCGGACGGGTTGCGCGATCGATTCGAGCGCGATTTCTGGCTCGAGGATCTCGGTACCTATGCGCTCGCCCTGCAGCGCGACGGTCGTCCGGCGGCAGTGGTGTCGTCGAATCCCGGCCACGCGCTCTGGGCAGGCATCGTGCGGCCCGACCGCGCGGCCACGGTCGCCGCGCGGATGCTGCGCGACGATATGTTCAGCGGCTGGGGCATCCGAACGCTTTCATCGCAGGAGCGCCGCTACAATCCGGTCAGCTATCACGACGGCACGGTGTGGCCGCACGATAACGCGCTGGCGGTCGCCGGGTTCCAGCGGTACGGATGCGGAGTCGAGGCCGCCCGGGTGATGACAGGAATCATCGATGCCGCCGTGCATTTCGATCACGACCGGCTGCCGGAGGTCTTCGCCGGCTTCAGCCGCGACGAGTTTGAGATCCCCGTCCACTATCCCGTGGCCTGTCATCCGCAGGCATGGGCGGCGGGCGCGGTGCCGTTCATGCTCACGTCGGTGCTCGGGTTCGAACCGGATGCCGCGAGCCGACACCTCCGCATCAATCGCCCCGCGCTGCCTGAATCGATTCATGTCGTCACGATCAGCGGCCTGCGCGTCGGCGACGCCACCGTATCCGCGACGTTTCGCCGCACCGCTCCCGATCGCGTCGCCGTAGAAGACGTGACCGTCGACGGACGTCTCGACGTGAGCGTGACATGACCGCCTTGACCCACGCATCGCTCGCGCGTTGCCCGGGTCAGATGTCCGGCAACAGAGCCCGTTTTGTATGCTTGCCTGGACGCGAGCCGTACACTCGCGTCAGAGCGGCGTGAGAAGGAAGAGGTAGTGACATGAGAATTCGGATGCTTTCGGCGCTTACTGTCGTGACCGCGACGGTGTTCGCCGTGCCGGCGTTCGCTCAGACCTACAAGGTCGAAAAGTTCGACATCAAGGGTGACGGTGCCACGGATTACGTCAGTGTCGAACCGGCGACCGGTCGCGCCTTCGTGTCGCGTTCGACGCACGTGATGGTCGTGGACGGCGCAACCGGGAAGGTGCTCGGCGACATTCCGAATACTCCCGGTGTGCACGGCGTCGGCATCGCGACCAAGGCCGGACACGGATTCACCACCAATGGCGGCGACCAGACGGTCACGATGTTCGATTTGAAGACCCTGGCGGTCATCAGGCAGATCAAGGTCGGTCCGGGGCTCGACGGCATCATGTTCGACGAGCCGGACGACAAAATCATCCTGACCAACCATAGCCGTCCGACCGGCACGCTCACCGCCATCGACCCGAAGAGCGGCGACATCGTCGCCACCGTCGAATTGGAAGACAACGGCCCCGAGGGCGCCGCCGCCGACGGCCGTGGCCACATCTTCGTCAACAACGAAGGCAAGAGCACCATCCAGGTCATCGACGTCAAGACGTGGAAGGCGACCGCCTCGTGGCCGCTCGCACCGTGCGACGGTCCGACGGGGATCGCCTATGACCCGGCGACCAACCGGATCTTCTCCGGCTGCAACAGGACGTCGGTGGTGGTCGATGCGTCCACGGGAAAAGTCGTCGCGACGATCGCCAACGGGACGCGAGTGGACGCGTTGGGATGGGATCCGGCGAGGAAGTTGATCTTCATTCCCAACGGTGGTGAAGGGAATGTCACGGTCGTCCATCAGGATTCCGCGGACAAGTATTCGGTCGTTGCGACGGTGCCCACCGTCGCCGGCGCCAAGACGATCACCGTTGATACCAGGACGCATAACGTCTACCTGTTCCAACCGGAACGGGGACCGGCCCCGCCGCCCGCACCGGGTCAGCCGGCGGCGGCACCAGGACGCGGCCGCGGTCCGCAGGGGCCGATCGTCGCGGCCTGGTTCGTCGTCATGAAGCCGCAATAGCGGATCGTCCTCGCGGGGAAGTTCGCGAGCCTTCGGCAGTGCCATCGAGCCGCGCTGGTTCGCGGCGATGCGGATTCCGATGGTGGCCCTCGTCACCAGTGCGTCAATCCGCTCGTTCACCTCACAATGAGGCCTCGCACTCCGCAACAGTACCGAGGATGCTGACCAACTCCTCGGGTGCCGAAAGAAATGGAGAGTGATCGGCCTCGATTCGAAAGACGCGTGGTGCGCCAATCACGGACTGCATTTCGCGTTGCATTGCGGGCAGGATCAACCTGTCGCGCGCACATTCGACATAGTACGAGCGGACCCGGGCAAGCGTCGGCCGATCCAGTGACACGCGGGTTTGGAACGGTGCCGTGGGCTCGGGAGTCAGCCGCGCTATCGCACGCTCGACGCGATCCACCGGACACAATGGATATAAGTACCGCCGCGCTCCATCGGGAGTGATCGTTGCGGTGGCTCCGTCAGCGGCCCAGGTGATCTGGGCCAGATAGTCGGGATCGGCAGTACCAATCACATCAAGGGGTGTTCGCCCGTCCGCAACGACGCCGGCGACGCAGACAACCGCCTTGACGCGCCGCTCAACGCAGCCCGCGGCAAAGCAGAACTGGGGCGCAATGCTGTGGCCGACCAGTATGACGTCGCGTGGTTGCTGCCGTACGGTCTCAACCACCAGATCGACGTACATCGGAAGGCTCACCGATTCGCGCCTGGTGCGATCGTCGCCATGCCCTGGAAGATCAGGGGTGAGGACAGAATGACCGAGCGCGCGCAGCGGCGGGGCGATCAGGTCCCAACACCACCCGGCTTGCCACGCCCCGTGAATACAGATGAAGGTCGCCATGACTCAGAGAGAGAATCAGGCTTCGGCCGCCGCGTCAAGCGCGCGACCAGTGTGCTCTGGCGTGGCGCCTTTAGACCTTCGTGACGGCGAGGAATGTGATATTCCCGTGCGATTCGCGGAACAACTCGCATCCGGCAACCTGGTTCGCGGGCAGCGCCGACGCCAGATCCAGCATCGCGTCATCGTCCCGGTAGATCAGTTGCCAGTCCATGAAACCCTCGAGATAGCCGATATCTCTCAGCGTCGGATTGAAATTGGGGATCAACAGGCGACCGCCGGACCGAAGCATCTCGAAGAGACGGGAGGACAGTTCTTTGGCCATGGGTTGACCGAGGTAGTCGTACAGACCGGCGGCATACGCCAGGTCCAGTTCCTGAAATGCAAGTTTCTTCGCGAGCACCGCCCGGACCGAGCCCTTGATCGCGCGAACGCCGTATTCCTTGAGCTGGGCATCCACCGTCGCGACGCTGTCTGGATCCTGATCGACCGCGACGAAGTCCACGGCCCGATTCAGCACCGCCTCCGATGTCCGCGCTTCCCGTAAGTGACCACACGCCAGCGACAACACCCGCGGACGCGACACCAATGCCGCGATGTCGTCGATGTGTTTCGCCAACACGTCCTTCCGTGCGCGCACACTTCGACAACTGGGCGTCTGAAACTCCCAGGCAGAGAGTCGCGCGACTTCTGGACCAGTATGTTCACGTAAGGACTCGACGCCATAGATGTAGTCGAGAGTCACGGCGTCTCCCGGGTATCCGCGGGGTTTGTCGAACGCTCGTTTCGTGAACGGTGCCTGATGCACGAAGGCAAAGACGGGATGCGTTCGCAGGCTCGTTGCGCAGAAATCGAGCCACGCCTGATGTTCGAGGGAAGACCGAAGGGCGGTGAGCGACATCAGCAATGATTCCATGGCGTCGAAGATGTCACCGCCGGCAAGTCGTTCGTATGTCGCATCGAGTATGAGCTCTGGTGTCGTGATCCCGTCGACAATCATGAGTGGTCCAATCCCTTTCGCGTGTTCGTGCGTGTGCTTACCGTCGCGCGTCATGGCGACTCAGGACCGCCGCGCCGGCCGTAAATCCACCACCGAAAGCGGTAATGGCCACGCGCTCCGGGGCCCGTCCGTTGAGTCGCGAAAGCGCCAGTGGAATGCTCGAGGAAGACGTGTTCCCGACTCCGTCGATGATCCGGAGGACGCGCCGTTTCGTACGACGCTCGATCGCGTCCAGGATTCGTCCATTCGCCTGGTGCGGCACGATCAAGTCGATGGTGTCGAGCGAAGTGCCGGCTTGCCGGCAAGCGTCATGGACCGCGCAGATCATTCCTTTCACCGCCTCCGAAAACACTCGCTGACCGTGCATGCGCAATCGAGCATCGGCACCGCGCAGTGGGACGAACAGCGTGTCGTCGAGGTCTGGTCGTGAGGACACAACCGCCGGATGAAGATGCCACCCGGATCGATCGCGGCCAAGCCGCTCGACGTCCACGATCACCGTGGCGGTCACCGCGTCCCCGAAGAGAAACGCGGTCTCGAAATCATCGGGATTCAACAGGGTAGACGGCGCTTCTGCGGTGACGATCAGCGCGCATGCGCCGGGACTGGCGGCGATGAAGTCCTGGGCCGACCGCAACGCGTACAGGTAGCCGGCGCAGGCGGCGTTGAGATCGAATGCGGCGGCGCGGCATGCCGGATCGAGCCGGCCCAGGATTTGACAGGCCATCGACGGCGTGATGTGCGTCGGGGTCCCAGTCGAGCAGAGGACGAGCCCGAGCTCAGAGGCATCGATTGCAGCCTGCGCCAGTGCTTCTCTGGCAACGACGCCCGCAAGGCCCACTAACGTTTCACGATCCGTCAGCCATCGTCTTGTCTGGATCGCCGTCCGCCGGATGATGTCGCTGTCGGACTTTCCGGGATGCCGGACGAGGAGCTCCTGATTCGTCACCTCCCGGGATCCGGGTTGCGCCACGATGCTGACGAGTGCACTTGGCCGCGCCCCCGACTGTCTCGGCGCTTTCCGCCCGGGTGATGCGGAGGAAGAACCCGATCCGAACCTCGGAGTCCACTGCTCCAGGCCGACAGATGCCGAGCGCTCCCGCTCGGACGTGGAGGTGGCGCGGCCCACAAGCAGCGGCTGGCCGACCTGGATACTGTCGCCGACACGGGCGATGATCGCCTCAACGGTGCAGTCATCCGGCGACACGACTTCGACGGCTGCTTTGGTCGCCTCGAGCACCGCAACCGGATCACCCCGCCGTACGCGCTGCCCGACGCGGACCAATATTTGTGACACGTCGACGTGGTCGTCCGCCGGCGAGCCGACGGCCGGAATCACGATGTCATCCGGCCTGCGCGGCGTTGCTGAGCGCTGCCATTCGACGTCTAGCTCGACGAGATTGCAGATGCCGTCAACGACGGAACGAACTGACGGCAGCAGAGCGAGTTGGGTGTCAAAATGACAGGGCAGCAGGACATCCGGACGGCACACACGGCCGACGCGCACGCCAGGAACTGCCTCGCATACGTGCGCGATGATTTCAGCGCCAAGCCCACCGCTGATGTTGTCTTCATGAACGACGAGCAGATGGCCCGTCCGCTTCGTCGATCGCTCCACGGCCGCCGTGTCCCAGGGCCGTAACCATCGCAAATCCCAGACATCGGCGTCGATATCCGTGCTCGACAACAGATCCGCGGCACGTTCACACACCGACACGGTGTTGCCCCATGTGACGACGGTGACAGCGTCACCTTGGCGGATCCGCCTCGCGTCACGTACCCCGGCTGAACCTGTGATGGTCCTGGAGCAGGCCACGTTCAGGAGCGCCTTGGGATACATGAAAAGTGTCGGCCGTCCTCCCGCGAAGGCTGCGTCGAGGAGTTCGACCGCGTCCTCGGCACATGACGGAACCACAACATCGAGTCCGGGAAGGTGTGTCGCGTGCGCTTCGAACGTTTGCGAATGGAACGGTCCGAGGCCGGGTTTGTACGCCCCGCACGCCGTCAGGATGATCACCGGGCAGGAATAATCCCCGCCCGAGCGCCAGTAGATCGTCGCGAGCTCATTTGCGATCTGGTTGAACGCCAGCGGCAGGAAATCGGCGAACTGAATGAACGCGATGGGTCGCTGGCCGACCAGCGAACGACCGATCGCCGTGCCGACAATGGTGGACTCACTGAGCGCCGCGTTGATCACCCTTCCCGGGAACCTGCTGCTCAGTCCACGGGTGATGCCGAAGACATCGCCTTTCGGGTCTTCGATGTCCTCGCCGATAAGAACGACCCGCGGGTCGGCCCCGAGTAACTGTTCGAGCGTGTTCCGCAACGCTGCGGCGATGTTCTCGGGGGGCACCACAGGATCACGCCGGCCGCCGTCGACCCTGAGCACCGGAGGGTACGCGTCGGCGCTCGGAATCGGATCCGGTTCGCTCAGCGCTCGCACGCGCGAGTGCAGGACCTCCATCGCCAGGGAGTCCCGCTCCCATTTCAGTTCCGCCTCGGTGAACCCCGCCGCGACCAGCGCCTTTTCGCCAGCGATCAACGGATCTCGAACCACGCCGCCGCGCAATTCCTCTGACGGCCGGTACAGTCGCTGGTCATCGGCGTTTGAATGACTGAGGAGACGCTCCACTCGCAGGCGAACGAGACGCGGTTGACGGCGCGCTCGAACGTCATCGGCCACCGTGCCGAACGTCTCGAGGCACGCGCACACGTCCGACCCGTCCAGCTCGGTAACCGGAATGCCCAGCAAATCCGATGCGGGGCCCTCGGGACGTGACAACGACGTTTTCCCACTCGTGCGGGTGGAGATTGCGTA
The DNA here is from genome assembly GCA_035496255.1 of Vicinamibacterales bacterium. Taxonomy (GTDB): domain Bacteria; phylum Acidobacteriota; class Vicinamibacteria; order Vicinamibacterales; family UBA2999; genus Gp6-AA40. Next base: position 5,112 of record DATJEU010000056.1, on the reverse strand, counting down.
GCCGTTGTCTTCAACGACGAACAGGACGGCCAGCTGTCGCCGGACGGCTTCGGCAACGGCCTCGAGGTATTCGCCTTGCTGCGTCGTTCCGTCACCGGCGACACACACAGCGAGCGAATCGTCCTGCGGATTCAGGTCACGCAGAGCGGAGGCCACGCCGACGACATGAAGCGCGTGGTTGCCAACCGGCACAGGCGTGCTGAGGATGCGCGCCTTCGACGAACCGATGATGTCCGGCAGCTGTCGCCCTCTGCCCGGTGCGGAATCTTTGCAGAGGGTCGCGCACAGCAGCTCGAACGGCGTCACGCCCCGATAAATCATCAACGCCTTGTCGCGATAGTGGCAGCCGAGCCAGTCCGTCTGTTTCAGGTGCGGTCCGAGAGCGGCAATCGCTTCATGGCCACCGCCAGGGATGTGAAAGAACCCCTCACCTGACGCGACGAGCAAGGCTTGTTGTTCGTCCACGAGCCGCGCTGTCAGCATTGCGCGGTACACACGCAGCAGCGTGTGCCGTGAGTCGGGGAAGGATGAGGCGAGGTGAGACCCGTGCGCTGTCATGGAACCGTCGTTGAGGGCTGGCGTGAATACGCGTCTGTCGGCAAGTTGAGTGCCCACGGTGTGCCGACCTTTGGGGCGGCTGCCGGTCTCAGAATTGCCCGCCACCGATCCCTTCGCCGATGCAATGACGCCGTCATAGACGGCTCCTGCAGTTCCGCCGGGCCCGCCGGTCCGCGTCGACGGGCAATGAACGCACGATGCGGTGAACGGACGCACGACTGAGACCGCTCGCCTCCGCCAGCGCGCGGATGCTCCAGCGAGGGCCTCGCGGCGGGGGCGTGTTCAGCAACCCGTGGATCCGGGTGGCTGCGTCGACGCCCAGAGAGGGTTTCCGTCCTCTGCCGGGTGCGTCACGCCGGAGACCGTTCGCGCCGCATTCCTGAAATCGCTGACGCCAGAGCCGCACCGTGTGCGGGGAGAGGTCCAGGCGTCGTGCGATTGCGCGCATCGACAGACCATCCGCCGTCAGCAGGACGATGCGTGCGCGCTTCACGACGCGCTGCGGCGTAGTTCCCGCCATGACCCACGAGATCAGCCGCTGCCGGTCCGGCTCGCTGAGAATGAGTGCCGCGCCTGCCACCGGGTGCTGGTATACGGCGCGTGGCGACTGCGCGCATCCTCCAATTGAGGTAGAAGGCGTGTGGCCATTTGTGAGACGGGGACTGCTGGAGGGCAGGGCAACGGACATCGGAGCCGCGGTCGGGCATCCGATCGGCAGACTTTTCTCTCTCCGTGAGCCCTCAACTCAGGGCCGACGGCGATGTGCTATATTCCCCGGCTTCCAACGGTCAAATCGATAGAGCACGCTCGGTACGGACGCTTGCCCGCCCTGAGGGATGCGTGGACGCTCGGGAACCAGATCTGTTACCTCTCATCGACATCGTCTATAACGCCGTCGAGAACGACGCGGCATGGACAGAGTTCCTGAGTGCGTACGTCAAGCAGCTCCACGCGGTCTGCACCTACGTTCAGGTCCACCATCTCGAGCGGCAGTCGTCGCAGATGCTCGCGACATCGGGGCTGAGCCTTCCATTCCGCGCCTCGTACAACGATTACTATTCGGGAATCAACGTCTGGCGTGATCGCGAAGGTCGCCGGTACGTGCCTGGCGCGGTCGTGGTCGACCAGGAGTTGTGCCCCCGGGAACGGCTGCTCAGGACCGAGTTCTACAACGATTACATCCAGCCGATCGGCGGCGCGTACTGCAATGCGGGCATCATCGCGCGTGACGGTCAGGACGCGCTTGTCCTCGGTGCACTTCGCGGTGCCGCCGATGGCATGTGGACCGACGCCGAACGCCGGGCAATTGCGCGGCTACTGCCGCACGTGGCCCGTGTCCATCAGATTACCAGCCGGCTGCGTCTCCACCAGGCGAACGAGTCGCTGCTGGACACGCTCGACATCGGCGTCGTGTTCGTGACGACGACCGGTGTGGTCGTCGGCTGCAACCGCGTTGCCGATGCGATCCTCCGTGCGGCTGACGGCCTGTTCCTCCGCGGCGGCTCTCTTCATGCGAGCGCGCCGTCGGTGATGAACCGGTTGCGCACCGCAATCGAACGAGCCACGCAATCAGGTCGCGATTTGGCCGCGCCGCTTGCGGTGGCGATCGAACGGCCGTCGCTCAAGCCGGCGTATCGGCTGCTCGCCGCGCCGGTTCGCCATGGCGGACCGCTCTTCGCCGGCATGCGGGCGCCGGATGTCATGCTGCTGATCCTCGATGGACGGCCAGCGTCGCAGGCGCCGACGGATGTTCTCCTCAGCCTGTACGGGCTGACTCGACGCGAAGCGGCCCTGGCGGCGCGACTTGCCAGTGGCGAATCTCTTCGCGAAGCCGCGACGGGCCTCGGAATGGCGTACGAGACCGCGCGAAGCCATCTGCGACGGATCTTCTCGAAGACGAATACGTCGCGCCAAAGCGAGCTGATCACGTTGCTGACGCGGATTCCCACGGCACGGCCGGCACACAAGTGACATCCTGGCTGCTCGACGCTCGCCACGTTCGAGAGTGACCTGAAGCATCAGGGGCCGTTGTGAGTGTCCCGAGATGAGACCACGCTCCTCGAACAGCTCGAGAATCCGTTCAATGCGAGATTGCTGCATCACTTGGCCTTCCGGCGCGTCACCTCGCCGGAGTCGACCACCTGCCCCGTGCGCGACACGGCGTTGAACGTCATCGTGTCGCCCGAGATTTCCGCCAGCAGGAACGCGTTATCCGCATCGTAGCCCTTCGCCGTCAGCCCGGTGTTCTTCTGCAGGTCGCCTTCCCGGAAACGGCCGCCAGACCCGATCACCCAGTACTGGATGCCGTGCTGCGGCTTGAGCCGTTCGTAGACGTGATCGTGGCCCTGGAACACGACGCTCACGTTGTACTGCATGAACAACGGTTCGAGCGCGCGGCGAAGATCCAGGTCCGACCCGTGCGTCTTGCCGGACGAGTAGAGCGGGTGATGGAAGTAGGCGATCTTCCAGTCCTCGGACGATGACTTCAGCTCGTTGTCGAGCCACGAGAGCTGCTCAGGATCCATGTACCCGCTTTCGAGCGCGAAGAACCGCACGTTCTGCTGCGGTGCCTTGAAGCTGTAATAGAGCTTCCCGTCCATGTTGAACAACTTGTAGTAACGCTGTTCGCGCGCGTCGTGGTTGCCGAGCGCGCCGTAGAACTTCACGCCGTTGTCGAGCAGCGGCTTGAACGGCATCTCGAACTTCTTCGCGAAATCCTGAGGGCGCTCGGACCCATAGAGGTTGTCGCCCGTCAGCGGCACGATCGTGAACGGAAAGACGTCGTGCGCCTTGACGAACTGCGCGGCGGTGTCGAACTCACGCTTGCTCGCATCGCCGAAGTCGCCGAGCACGGCAAACTTCAGCGACCCAGCCGCCATCGGCATCGCAATCCCGGATCGGCCGGGCGCCGGCTGCTGGCGAGCCGCCACAGGTACAGCGCCGGCGATGTACCCCGCGCACGCGACGCTCAACGCGAGGATGGAGAAGCGCACGCGCATCACTGGGCTCCAGTCTTTGGCGGCTTGGCGGGCGAGGCCTCCGGAATCGCGTTCAGGATGTAGTCCACAATCAAATGCGCGTGGACGTCCATCAGCACCAGGTGTGAATCGACGAACCGGTATTCGAGTTCTTCGGGCAGCCTCGGCAACTGCGCCAGCACCCGCAGCGGCATCGTCGACAACGGGATCGTGTCGGGATAGCGCTTATTGATTTCCGGCATGACGGGATGCGGCTCGTCATGAATGTAGCGGCGGAGCTGCTGTCCCGGCTGGCCCTGGAAAATCGCGGCAAACTGCCGGTGCACGAGGCGCTGCATGTCTGGCGTGAACAGGTCTCCAGGCTTCGCGTTCGCCCGCGCGGTGGCAATCAGCATGCCGAGCGCCCGCTGGTTCTGATCGATCTGCTGCGGCGTCGCCTCCTTCGGAAGCTTCGGCAGCCGGCCTTCCAGCATCCTCTGGAGCTGCATATAGTCGTCGACACGACGATGAAAGTCCGCGATGGTGGCAGCGGTGGGATTGACCGCGGGGCGTTGATCTTGCGCCGCACGGGCGCGAGCCGGATGCGAACTTGTCATGCCGACGAGGATGACGAGCACAAGGGCCAGGCGTAACCGGGTCATCTCTCCCTCCGTTGATCCATCACAGGCGACGGCATGCGGTGCCGACAGCCTGCATATGCAATTCCGTCGACGCTTTACCGCCGCTCATCCGTTCCGCGCGCGACGCTCCGCGTCATCTCGTCATCGCCCGGTAACACACGGCGTCGTAGACTGGCGGCGCATGTGCCACGGCCGGGTGCTCGCCTCCTTGATCCTGCTGCTCGTCGCCGCCACGGCCGGCGCGCAGACGGTTGTCACCGGCCGTGTACTCGCCGCCGATGGCGGCGACCCGGTGGTCGCCGTGCCGGTCGCCGCGATGACGGTAGACGCCGCTGGCAAGACGACGGTGATCGCGACCAGCGAGACCGACGATCGCGGTGAATACCGGATCGGCAAGCTTCCGGTGAAGCCAATGGTGATTGGCGTGACCACGCTCGCAGCCGTTGGCAACCGGCGTCCGCAGGGCGGCCAGCCACGCGTGACCTACTACCCGGCGGCGTCGGCGCCGAGAGACGCGCAGGTGCTGCGTTTGAATCCCGGCGAGGTCCGACCCGACATCGACATCATCGTCGCCGCCGACAGGCTTGATGGCGCGGCGGAGTCGCTCTTCCTCGGCCGCTTTCTCCCACGCGAGCCTTCGCTGCCGGTGCGTGGCGGTCTCGCGGCTGTCCCGGCGACTCCAAGCGGAAGCGTGCGCGGACAGGTCCGCACGACCACGGGTGCGCCGGTGCCGCGAGCGCAGGTGTTTCTGTTTGCCGAACATCGCGAAGACACGCGCGCGACGGTGACCAATGACGACGGCCGCTACGAGCTGGCGCCGGTGGCGAACGGTCGCGTCTTGCTGTGCGTGATCAAGCCGGGATACGCGCAGGTCGAACGCGGAGCGCAGGTCGCTCCCTTCGTTCGGAATCGCGCCTCGACGTCGCCCACGCCGAACGACGCGCGCTACGGACGTC
>DATJEU010000055.1:0-4599 GCA_035496255.1 Vicinamibacterales bacterium | reverse complement strand
GGTGACCAGGCCCTCACCGACGGTCAGGATGGTGTAGGTCTCGGCCGCGGTCCGCAAATCGAGACCGTGCTGGACGACGCCGATGATGAGGCCGGCAATGATGTTGACGCCGGTGATCAGCACGGCCGCCAGCGCGTCGCGCTGGGTGAAGCGGATGGCGCCGTCCATGGCGCCGTAGAAGTCCGCCTCGCGACGCACCCGCTCGCGGCGTTCCCGCGCCTCGCGTTCGTCGATGACGCCGGCGTTGAGGTCGGCATCGATCGCCATCTGCCGTCCGGGCATCGCGTCGAGGGTGAATCGAGCGGTCACCTCCGAGATGCGCACCGCACCGTGGTTGATGACGACGAACTGAATGGCCACCAGGACGAGGAACACCACCACGCCGACGACGAAGTTGCCGCCGACGACGAACTGGCCGAATGCCATCACCACGTGGCCGGCGGCTTCGACGCCGTCAGCGCCGTTCAGCAGCACGAGCCGCGTGGAGGCGACGTTGAGCGACAGCCGGATCAGCGTCAGCAGCAGGAGCAGCGACGGGAACACCGAAAACGACACCGGGTTCGTGACATAGACGGCGGTGAGCAGCAGCACGACCGCGAGGCCGATGTCGAGCGTCAGCAGCAGGTCGAGCAGGATGGGGGGCAGCGGCACCACCATCATCAGCACGACCGCCAGCACCGCGCCCGGCGCGAGCAGGTGTGAAAGCGACGAGGGTTTGCTCGTGGACATAGACCTCAGAGGATCAGGCGCTTGATGCGCACCAGGTAGGCCAGCACTTCAGCGACGGCCGCGAACAGCGGCGCCGGGATGGTGTCGCCGATTTCGGCGGTGGCGTACAGGCTTCGCGCCAGCGGCTTGTTCTCGATCACCGGCACGCCGTGCTGCATCGCCCGTTCGCGGATTTTCAGTGCGAGGTGATCCGCACCCTTGGCCAGCACCTTTGGCGCGACCATTGATTCGCGCTGGTATTCGAGCGCCACGGCAAAGTGCGTCGGGTTGGTGATGACGACGGTGGCGCGCGCGATGTCTCGCAGCATCCGGCGCTTTGACATCTCCCGCTGCAGGCGACGGATGCGGCCTTTGACCTCACCGCTGCCTTCGTTCTGGCGGACTTCGTCCTTGACCTCCTGGCGCGTCATCTTCATCGACTGCAGCAGGCGGAAGCGTTGCCAGCCGTAGTCCGCGAGGGCGATCGCGCCGAGGAACCAGCCGGCCCGGAGCAGCAGTGCCTCCAGGTGTGACCAGGTGGCGGCGGCGGCGTCGGCCGGCGTCATCCACGGAAAGCGGGGCGCTTCGGTCAGCGCCGACCGCAGCGCCTGCCAGGTCAGGGTCGCGACGATCGCACAGACCAGAATCGTCTTCAGCGTCTCGACGCCCGACTGGCTGAACGACAGCCGCTTGGCGCCGGTTGACGGGTTCAAACGCGACCAGTTCAGGCGCAGCGCGCCCGGTGCGAACGACCAGCCTCCCTGAAAGCCGTGCATGCCCACGGCGGCAACCATGGTCACCAGCGCGAGCGGTCCGACGAGCGTCGCCATCTGCAGAGCCGAGCGCAACATCAGCGCGCCGAGTTCCGTCGGTTCGACGTCCCGCAGCGCCGCATTGCCGAACGAGTCGAGGCTGCTCCGCAGTGCGTCCATCAGGCCACCAATCAGGTGCGATCCCGTGTACGCCATCGCCAACGTCGACGCGACCGACGCGGCCGCGATCGCGAGGTCGCGGCTGCGGGCAATCTGTCCCTGCTTGCGGGCCTCTTTCAGCTTGTGGGCTGTCGGTTTTTCTGTGCGCTCGCCGGACATGGCTCACCTGAATCCGGCAGCGAGCGACGCGCCGAGCGCGATCACCCGTTCTGCGAGGGTCCGGGTCAGCCCGGGTACTGCTGCGAGGGTGATGGCGGCGACGCCCAGTCCGACGGCCAGCCTCACGGACGTGCCGACCACCAGCGCGTGGAGAGAGGGCACGGTGCGGGAGATCAGTCCGAGCGCCACCTCGACGAGCAGGAGCACGGAAATGACAGGTGACGCGAGTCTGATGCCGGTGACGAAGACAACGCCGAGAATCTCCCGGATGGCCACGACCAGCGAGGGGTCGATGCCGCCGCCGCCGATCGGCAGGCTCTCGTACGACGAGGCCAGCGCCCGCAGCAGCAGGTGGTGTCCGTTGATGCCCAGCCACGCCACGGCGGCCACCAGGCCGTACAGCGTGGCGAGCATGGTGTTGCGGGCACCGCCGTCCGGATTCACGGTTGCGGCGTAGGAGAACCCAATCTGCTGGCTGCACAGGTGCCCTGCGAGTTCCGCGCCCGCCATGAGCGCCCGCGCGGTCATCCCGAGCGCCAGGCCGATGGCCGACTCGCGCGCAACGGTCAGCGCAATGCCCGCATCCGGCCCGGCGGGCATCGTCACCAGCGGCGCCAGTGACAAGGCGAGCAGGACGGTGAGCGCGACACGCGTCAGCATCGGCACGGTCTGTCCGCCGAATCCCGGCGCCATCAAAAGCAGCGCGCCGGGCCGGACGAGCACAATGCCGAATCGCGCAAAGGCCGCGAGATCCATCAGCGGATGAACTCGGGGAGGCGGCGGACGATCTCGGCGGCGAACCCGCTCACCTGGCGGAGCATCCAGGGAAACGTCAGCGCGAACACGGCGACGATCGCCGCCGCGCGGGGAATGAACGCGAGGACGTTGTCCTGAATGGACGTCACGGTCTGGAACAGGCTGACGGCGACGCCGGCGATGAGTCCCGCCGCCAGCATCGGCAGGCTGACGGCGATCGCCATCTCGAGTGCCTGGCGGACGGTACCGACGACAAGGGCTTCAGACACGGCTCGCCTCAGTGAAAGCTGCGCACGAGCGAGCCGACCAGCAGGTTCCAGCCGTCGATCATCACGAACAGCAGGACCTTGAACGGCAGCGAGATCATCGCCGGTGGCAGCTGCATCATGCCCATCGACAGCAGCGTGGTCGATACCACGAGGTCGATGACGACGAACGGCACGAACAGGAAGAACCCCATCTGGAACCCGGTCTTCAGCTCGGAGATGACGTAGGCCGGGATGACCACGGTCATCGGCAGCTGATCCGCTGACTGCGGCCGCGGTGTTTTCGACAGCTCGACGAACAACCGCAGGTCTGCCTCGCGTGTCTGCCGCAGCATGAACTCGCGCAATGGCGGCGTGCCGCGCTCAGTGGCGTCGGCGAGCGACAGCTTACCGGCCATCGCCGGCGCAATCGCGTCTGCGTTCACCTTCTGGGCAACCGGCGCCATCACGAACATGGTCAGGAACAGCGACAGCCCGATCAGGATCTGGTTCGACGGCATTTCCTGCGTGCCGAGGGCCTGCCTCAAGAAATGGAACACGATGACGATTCTGGTGAAGGCGGTCATCGTGATGAGGATGGCGGGGAGAAACGACAGCAGCGTCAGAACCAGAACGATCTGCAGCGGGGCCGAGATCGTGCCGATTCCGTCCAGACGAATATCGACGGGGTTCATGGATGGATGGCCTCCGCCGGTTGCGCCGCAAGCTCGGTGACGAGCGTCACCTGCCCCGCGGTCACACCGAGCAGCAGACGACGACCTTCAACCGAGACAATGACCAGCTGCCGCCGTTCACCGAGCGACACCGCGGTCTCGACGGCAACCGCCGACGACCGCGCGGCGAAACGACTCAGCACGCCCGTCTTGAGCAACCACAACACCCCGCCCAGCAGGGCCAGGACGGCGGAAACCGCGATCAGCTCGTTCATGACGTGCGGCCACCGGACGAGGGCGGCAGGACGTCGGTAATGCGAACGGCCACGCTCTGGTCGAGCATGACGACCTCGCCACGTGCGAGCGGGACCCCGTTCGCGACGACCTGCAGATAACCGCCGGCCGGCTGCGACAGACGGATCACCGATCCCGCGGCGAGAGCAAGGCAGTCGCGCAGCGACATCGAACCGGTGCCCAGCACCAGTTCCACGTGGCAGGTTGCGTCCCGCAGCCGGCCGTCGACCAGGCTACTGGACAATGAAATCAGTGAAGAGGACATCACGAACTTCCATATGGCCGGCGTGGGAAGCGGCTTCCGCGATTGCCTTCTTCAGCGCCGCCCGTCCATCGGGCGTTGAGAGGTCGGCGGCCATCCGGCCGGAAATGGTGTCGATGAGGGTGGAGCGCACCTTCGACACAACCAGTTCGTCTTCGCTCACCTTCTTGGCGATGTCGGCGTCCTGAAGGACGAGACCGACGGTGATGCGCAGATAGCGGCGTCCGCCCGGATCGGCCAGATTGAGCGTGAACGGTTCGAACCTCAGGTACCCGGTCGGTTCCGCTTCCTCGACCGGCTTTTTCTCGCTGCCGGCGCTCGATGCCGCGCGCACGTTCTTCACGTACCAGAAACCGCCGCCGGCGCCGCCCAGCAGCAGGACGGCGACGGGTACCCCGATCATCAGCAGCTTCGAACGGCCCTTGGCGGTTGACGGCGTCTCTGAATTGCTCATGGCACCTGAGGGTCACCGCGCGAGATGCACGGCGCTCCCGGGCGAGGAGCAACCGCAGTGCCCAGGGGAACTCGACGAAATCCCCAACAAATCCGCTGGCGGATCGGCGTCGGCC
>DATJEU010000054.1:0-13110 GCA_035496255.1 Vicinamibacterales bacterium | reverse complement strand
CAGATGCGGCGCAGCTCACCAAGGAAGGAATCGTTCATCTACACTGGGTGTCGAACTGCCATGCGGCTCACGCTCGACTACGGAACCACGGGACTCGACGTCAACCTGCCCGACGACCACGTTACTGTAATCGAACCGCTGTATCACGCGCCGGTGCCCGATCCACGCGCCACGCTCCTCGAGGCGATGCGGGCGCCGATCGATCGACCACCGCTGCCCGCGCTGGTCAGGCCGGGACAGCGAATCGCGATTTCCGTGTGCGATATCACGCGCGCGCAGCCGCGGCGCGAGATGCTCGAGGCCATCTTCGCAGAGCTCCCGGCCGTGCGGCGCGAAGACGTGACGATCCTGATCGCCACCGGCACGCACCGCGCGAATACCGCCGACGAGCTCGACGGGATGCTCGGACCCGAGATCGCGCGCGAATGCCGCGTGATCAATCACGACAGTCGCAACGCCGCCACGCTCCAGTACGTCGGACGCACGAGCACCGGCGCCGAAGTGCGCCTGAATCGCGAGTGGCTCGCCGCTGACGTCCGGATCACGACCGGATTCGTCGAACCGCATTTCTTTGCCGGCTTCAGCGGTGGACCCAAGATGGTGGCGCCGGGCCTCGCCGGCATCGACACGGTGATGACGCTGCACGACGCGCGCCGGATCGGTCACCCCAATGCCACGTGGGGTGTCACCGAGGGCAATCCGATCCACGATGACGTCCGCGAGATCGCGCGGATGGTGCCGGTGGATTTCGCCATCGACGTCACGTTGAATCGCGATCAACAGATCACGGCGGCGTTTGCCGGCGACATCCTCGGCGAGCACGCGCGCGCCTGCGCCTTCGCGAAGGACACGGCGATGCGCCGGGTGCCGTCTCCCTTCGACGTCGTGCTCACCACGAACTCCGGATACCCGCTCGATCAGAATCTGTATCAGGCGGTGAAAGGGATGTCGGCCGCGGCAAAGATCGTCAAACCAGGCGGGACGATTGTCTGCGCCGCCGAATGCCGCGACGGCCTGCCGAATCACGGCAGCTACGGCGCCGTGCTCACGTCACAGCCCGATCCCGAGGCGCTGCTCGCCATGATCAACACGCCCGGCTACGCGAAGGCGGATCAGTGGCAGGTGCAGATCCAGGCCCAGATCCTGATGAAGGCTGACGTGCTGGTGAAGACGAGCGGTCTCACCGATCAGGACGTGCGCGCGGCCCACTTCACGCCGATCGCCGACGTCGAAGCCGGCGTGCGCGACGCCCTGCGCCGCGCCGGTCCCGCCGCCACACTCTGTGTCCTGCCCCAGGGCCCGCAGACGATCCCGTACGTGGGTAGTGGGTAGCGGGCAGTCGGTGGTCGGGAGCGATCGTCCGCAGCCCACGCCCTCACGTCCGATTTGGGATTGGGGGCTTGGGATTCGGAACTTGGGGTTTGGGAGTTGAACTTCCGCGTGGCTTCCGTCGTTCGTTGCGCGCGGTACGCGCCATCTCCTCGTAGGTCTGCTTGATCTTGTCCAGCTCGTCTTCCTCGAGTTCCTCGAGGTCGAGCAACTCGTTCTTCGCGTTTCCGATCGCGCGGATGATCTCGTCCAGCTTCACCTGCACCGCTTCGGCGTCACGGTTCTGCGTGCACTGAATCAGGAACACCATCAGGAACGTCACGATCGTGGTGCCGGTGTTGATCACCAGTTGCCACGTATCGCTGAAATGAAAGATCGGACCGGTGACCGCCCAGACGACGATGACCGCCGCGGCGAGGATGAACGTGGCCGGACGGCCGCTGGCGCGCGCCGTTACTTTCGCGAACTGGGAAAACCACCCCCGCGACTTGGTGGGCCGCATCGATCAGTGCGTCATCACGTGAAGCAGCACGTCGATCCCCAGCGCGTACCCGTTGGGGGAGAACTGGTAGAAGAACTCCGGATCTTCACCCTCGCGCTCCCATGAGTCCGCCACGTCGGTATTGTGGGTCGCCACGACGACGACGCGATGCTTCGCATCGCGAATCACGTGCAGGTACGGCGTGCGCGTCTCTTCGCCGCGCTCGGAGGTCTCGCGCCCGCCGCTCATCCGCCAGAACTGGATGTTGGTGATCTGCGGGATGTGATCGAGCTCGAACTGCCCGTGCAGCATCGGATCCTTGAGGTCGATCTCCTCGAGCGGATACTCGTCGGGCGGCATCACCTTGCTGATCTCCCGCTCGAACGACGACCAGGCGGCGTCACCCCAGAAGTCGTCGAACCAGATGAAGCCGCCCTTCAACAGGTAGTCGCGCAGGTTTGCGGCTTCCTCGTTGGTGAAGCCGAGCGTACCCGCGTCGGACGCGACGACGACGGGACAGTTGAAGAGCTGCGGGTCCGTCGGCTGCACGACGAAATGCCGCGGCTCCCCTTCTGGCGTGCGGCTGACGCGGGTCCTCGTCAATTCGGAAAAGCGTGTCGTCAGGTTGATCTCGGCGTAGGGGTAGTCCGTCATCCAGCCGATCCCGGACGGTTCGCTGCGGATGCGGCGATAGGCAAGGCGGCAGATGACGAAATCACCGTCAGGCATGCGATCCGCGGGCGCCAGAATGATCGGGAAGCTGCCCTCGCGGAAGCCGCCGCCGCGGAACCCGCCGAACCGCCGCTGCGCGAACGCGACGCCGGTCGCTGCCAGCGTGATCAGCGTCAGCAGCACGAACAGGACGCGGCGCGACCGGTACATAGCGCGCAGGTTAGCCCTATTTGAAGAGCCCGGCAACCTCGGGCTTGATGACTTTTCCCATCGCGTTCCGCGGTAACGCGGTTACGGCGGTGAGCGCGCGCGGGATTTTGTACGGAGCCAGTTGCACGCGCGCCCACTGCTGCAGCGAATCGAGCGTCAGTTCTCCGCCCGGCCGCAATTCGACGGCGGCCGACACCCGCTCTCCCCACTCGTCGTCGTCCACACCAACGACAGCGCACTCGGCGATCGCCGGATGGGTGCGCAGCACTTCCTCGATCTCCAGCGCCGACACCTTGAATCCGCCGGTCTTGATGATGTCGACGCTCGTACGACCGAGCAGCCGGTGATAGCCGTCCTCGATCGTCGCCATATCCCCGGTGCGGAACCAGCCGTCGCGGAATGCCGCCTTCGTCTCCTCCGGGCGCTTCCAGTATTCGAGAAACACCGACGGTCCGCGAACCTCGAGCTCCCCTGGCCCGGGGTCGACAACGGTGCCCTGCTCGTCGACGAGGCGTACGTCCACGGCGGGCAACGGCTGGCCAACGTGACCGGCACGGCGTTCGCCGTTGAGCGGGTTCGACAACGCCATCCCGATCTCGGTCATGCCGTACCGTTCGAGCAGCGTCTGGCCGGTGATCTCGCGCCAGCGTTCCAGGAACTTCACGGGCAGCGCCGCGGAGCCAGACATCATCAGCCTCAGGTGACGGGCGCCCTCGGAGCGTGCCCACTGAACGTTCGGCGGCGCGGCATCCCACGACGCGATCAACCGGCTGTAGATCGTCGGCACCGCGGTGAAGACCGTGATGTCTCCCGAGGCGAGGCGGTCCCACACCACTTCGGCATCGAAGGCCGGCAGGATCTCGCAGGTGGCGTGCACCGCCAGGGCGCACCCGAGGCCGTTGATGATTCCGTGCACATGATGCAGCGGTAGAACGAGGAGAAGACGATCGCTGGGCCGCCAGGCCCAGGCGCTGACCAGCGCGGCGATCTGCGATCCGATCACCGCGTGCGTGCTGACGACGCCTTTCGGGCGGCCGGTCGTGCCACTGGTGTAGACGATCATCGCGCGGCGCGGTGCGCCGATGTGCGGCAGCCGCTCCGCCGGCGGATGCGTCAACGCATCGTCAATCGCGAGAAAGCGGGCGCCGGCCCCGGCAGCGATCGTCTCCAGCATCGCGCGGTGCATTTCAGGACCGAGGACGATCGCGGCTTCGGCATCACGAACCACGTACTCGAGTTCGGCCGGCGGATGCGACACGGCGAGCGGCACCGCGATGCCACCAGCACGCCAGATGCCGCGCTGCGCGGCGACGTACGCGAATGACGGCGGCACGAGAAAGGCGACGCGGGCCTGCTGCAGGTCGGCGGCGGCGCCGAGCAACGCGCCAGCAACACGCCGCGAGGCAGCGTCCAGATCATCATGGGAGTACGTGCCGTCGATCGCGACGATGGCTGTGCGCGCGTTCATCGGTGGCATGATAATCGGCTCATGCCACTCATCGATCCAGGCAGGAAGGCACCCGCGTTCACGCTCAAGGACCAGGAGGGCAACGCCCATCGTCTCTCCGACTACGCGGGACGTCCGGTGATCCTCTACTTCTACCCGAAAGACGACACGCCGGGCTGCACCGCGGAATCCTGCGACTTCCAGGCGAAACTGCCGAAGTTCAAGCCAAGCAAGGCGCAGGTGTTCGGTATCAGCATCCTCGACGAGAAGAGCAAGGCGAAGTTCGCGTCGAAGTACGGCCTGACTTTTCCGCTGCTGGCCGATGCGGATCATGAGGTTGCCGACAAGTACGGCGTGTGGCAGGAGAAGTCCCGTTACGGCCGCAAGTACATGGGGATCGTGCGGACGACGTACCTGATTGGTCCCGACGGTAAGGTGCAGCAGCGCTGGGACAACGTGAAAGTGGACGGCCACGTCGACGAGGTCCTCGCCTCGCTCGTCTGAAGCCTCGACCCCGGTTCGCGTGAAACGCAGGGGCGGGTCTTCACATCCGCCCCATAGGACTCAATCCGGCGCCGGACGCGCGATCGATTCGATCCTCACCTGGCGAACGGCCGCGCGGCTCGACTGCAGTCGAAGTCCGAGTTGCTCCTGCAGCGCCACCGGCAGCGCCGGTTGCGCATTGATTCGTTCGATCGCCAGCGGTGACAAGTCCGGACTCAGCCCGATATCGGGACGCCATCGTAGATCCACGTCGAACGGCCCAGGCAAGCCAGTGTGGTCAATGACGACACGCCCGACGACGCCACCGAGGAAGGCCGCGAGGCGAGTCATCGGAATTCCGGCCATCCGCATCACACCGGCATCGGCGGCGGCAACGCCATCACCGCACTCGAGTCCGGCGATGCCGCCGGCAGCACAGTCACGCGACTTGAGGCCTTTGCCCAGCGTCGTGCCCGTCCGCACCAGGTCATACACCGGCTGCTCTCGCATTTCGCTTCGGACACGCGCACCGAAACGATCGGCGAGCAGACGCTGGAGCCGCTCGCGTTTGTCAGCCAGCGACAACGGGCCCGCACCGCGCGCGTTGATGTCGTAGCGCTCGGCGGCGATCCAGTCGGGCGCACCGACGAGTTGAAAGTCGAGCAGATCGAACGCGAACAGGATGACGTCGCGCAGCCGCTCGTTGACGAGGGCGACGCCATCGACGCGCGGCGTCGACTGGTCGTAGGGCAGGCCCGATGTATTCAGTTTGACCGAGGCGACGGCGAACGCCGGCTGACCCTGCGCGGCAACCACGGCTCCGCCCAGCAGCAGCGCGACGCCCAGGGCGCGCCACGCCGTCATCGGCGTCCGTTCTTCATCATCGCAATCTCACGACTGCTCTTCACGTTCGGCATAGGTGAGCACGTAGCCGTCGGGATCCAGAAACGCGAACTCCGTCATTCCGTACCACTTCTTTTCGAGCGGCATGACCACGTCCACCCGATCCTTCAGCGCTGCCCAGGCATCGGCGATGCCGGTGACCGCGAAGAAGAGCGTGAGCGTGCCTCCGATCGGACGATCGCTGAACATCGGGTACTCGGCGGCCGCGGCGGTGGGCGCGTTGAGGAACACGTATACGTCACCGGTACGCATCATCGCGAACGCATACGGCTCGCCGTCGGGAACCGACCGATCGAGGACGAAGCCAAGGACATCGCGATAAAACGCGACACTGCGGGCAACGTCGGCGACAACCAGATTGGGCGTGAGGGTGTTGAGTTGATGCGGCACAGGCACACTCCAGAAGAGGAATCGCTGTTGCCTACATCCACGAACTCGGCGAGTACGAGCGCGCAGGTAGGGGTCCTGATTGCGCGCGCATGAGCAGACCCCGCTAGGAACGCGGCGAAGCCTATCATGGTCGCCACGTCGCACAACTCCTGATTCCCACGTCTGATGCTTCCCCAATTCCCAAAGGTACCCGGTGCAACAGGTTGGAGTTGGACAGGCGATAGGCAGCACTGCCATAGCACAGCGGCTGGCCGTGAAACCGCGCTAGACTGAGCCCGTGGCGACGCGCGTGTCCCGAAAGCTGCGTGCGGCGATAGCCGGGGCGCTGGTGCTGGCGATTGCCGTGCCGGTGGCCGCGCAATTCGGCCAGTTCGGTGAACGCCGCCGTGGCGGGGGCAGATTTGGAGGTCGCAACTTCGGCTTCATCACCAAGGCGCGGCCGCAGGACTTCGATGGAAGCTGGCACTTCTGTCGCCTCGCCTTCCCCAGCGACATCCGCGGCGACGGCGCCAGCTGGAACGTGGACTGGCCACGCGCCGACATCAACCTGTCCGTTCGACTGTCGGAGCTCACGAAGACGCCCGTGAGCATGGACGACGAAGGCGAACCGCGCCCGCTGCTCGTCGAAGCAACGGACCCCGAACTGTTTCAATGTCCCTTCATCATGATGACGGAGGTCGGTTCGGCCTCGATCAACGCCGTCGCCGCGGAACACCTGCGCGACTATCTGCTGAAGGGCGGCTTCATCTGGGCCGACGACTTCTGGGGCTCGTTTGCCTGGGAGTGGTGGGCGGACCAGTTCGCGAAGGTGCTCCCTCCCGACCAATATCCGTGGATCGACCTGCCGGCGGATCACCCGCTTTATCACGCGCAGTTCGAGGTGAAACAGACGCCGCAGATCCCGTCGATCGGCGCGTGGGAGTCGCTGGGCGGCGGCACCTCGGAACGCGGAGCGGACAGCGCCGTCGTCCACACGCGCGCGATCCTCGACAGCCACGGCCGCATCATGGTGCTGGCGACGCACAACACCGACTTCGGTGATTCGTTCGAGCGCGAAGGCGATGACCCGACCTATTTCACGAACTTCTCGGTGCCGGGTTACGGGTTCGGAATCAATGCGCTGCTGTACTCACTGACACACTAGCGAAGGTTCACGGTTCTCCGTGCCCGGTTCCTGGTTCGTGTTCAGGTTCGGATCGTCTCGGTCGCGCGTCAGCGTCGAACCTGAACACCAACACAGAACGTCGAACTCAGAAGCCTGAACCCCCTGTCATCCGCCAAAGGCTCCTTCGATCACGATCTCCTCCAGTGGCTTGCGCGTGCTCGGCTTCTCGCGTGCCTGCAGCGACTCCGACAGATCCTCCATGCGACCGGGCCGGCCCACGGCAGCCATCGCGTTGACGTGGTACTCCGCAGGAACCTTCAGCACCTCGCGCGCGAGCTCGTGGTTGAAGCCGGCCATGCCATGGACGACGAGGCCGCGCAGCGTCCCCTGGAGCGCCAGGTTTTCCCACGCCGCGCCGGTGTCGTAGGCATGCGTCGCAATCGGCCGCCCTTCGTCGTTCACCATCCGCGAGATGAACATCAGCAACGCCGCGGCGTTGAGGCACCAGGGCCGGTTGCCCGGGTTCAGGAGCTCGTAGAAGAGCGGCCACTGCGGTGTGTCGCGGCGGCCGAAGAGAATGCGCCACGGCTGCTGGTTGCCGGCTGACGGCGCCCACCGCGCGGCCTCGAACAGCATCTGCAGTTGCTCGATCGGAATCGACTCGCCCGACATCGCCCGCGGCGACCAGCGATCCACGAACAGCCGATCGACCTGGTGTTCGACCGGACGCGCGTCACTCCCTTTGATCGTCAATATCCCATCCTGATGATTCCGGACATCTGTCCGTTGACCGTACCGTTCTCGAGCCATTCGAGCGACGCCTTGAACAGCAGCAGGTGATTCCGCTCCCACATCGCGTTGTGCGACGAGCAGGCGAGATCGACGAACACCTTCTGCGCGCCGCCGTAATCGGCGAACAGCTCGCGCACACGCTCCGGATTGACCTGCTTGTCGTGCGCGCCGCTGACCAGCAGCACGGGCGTCTGCTGCGCGGCGACGGTGGCCTGGTTCCAGCCCCATATCGTCACGTTGGGTGCGCGGCGCACGCCCGCGCCCCAGGTGGCGCCGACGGGATCGGAGGCCATCATCTCGGACCAGATCGCGTCGAGCGTGCCCGCTTCGTATTGGCCAGGGCACCCGACCTGGCCGTCCCAGAGGCTGACGAGATCGGTGCGGGACTGGATGGTGAAGGGCTGCCCTTTCGCGGGCACGTCGGCGGGCGGATCTGCCGACCGCGTACGGCTGTACAACGGCGCGAGCAGCACCATGCGGCGGACCTTGTCCGGATGAAGGGCGGCGTAGCCGCCAACGCGTGGACCTCCCTGCGACCAGCCAATCAGGTTCACCTGAGTGACCCGCCGCAGTGAGCGCACGTAGTCGACGGCCACGCCGACGTCGCTCCAGTCGCTCGCCATCGTCGTCGTGTGTCGGTCGGACGATGGCGCGCAGGGCGCGGCGATCAGCGCCGGCACGAATTCGGCCTGGCGGTTTGCCGGGATGTTGCACGGATCGTTCATCGGCGCGGGGCGCCAGGACCGGCCGTAGCCGGTGAGGTCCACCGAAAACACGTCATAGCCGGCGGTCGCCAGATAGCCCATCCAGCTGTAGTCCTCGTACGGAACGTCGAACGAGACTTCCGCCGGCGTCCCGGCGCCGTGCACGAAGAGGACGACGCGATTCGCCGAGGCCCCGCCACGGAGCGCGACGCCGGCTTTGGTGCGCTCGCGCACATAGAGGAGCGGCGCCGCACCGGCCGGTGCCTGGGCGGACTGCGCGCGAAGGTAATGGTCGATCGTGAGCAGCCGCTCGGAATCATCGGCCGCCGCCGGCACATACGCGGCGGCGAGCAGGGCGAGGATCGCGACCAGTGCCCGGCGGGTGGGTGTCTTCATATCGGTTCCTGCGATTCGCGGCGCTGGAGGTCGCAGCGCGGCGAGCGAACGGGCGATGGTAGCATTCGCGCCCGCACCGGAAGTCCACCTGCGGCGAGGGACATGGCTGCATCGATGTATCCACAGCCTGTACGACGGCCCAGAGACGGTTTTCTCCCAATGCCTTGTGGTATGAATCGACGATGTGCCATCTACGAGCCGGGGCAGACGAGGATCTACGAGGAGCTGCTGCCGAAGCTCGATCGGGCGCTGACAGCGTGACGGACGGCTATTTGAGGCCGGGGAGCTCGCGCTTCCAGAGGTCCCACGCGCGGCTGTACTCGTTCGGATCCGCCATCCGCAGTTTCGCTTCCGCCGGATCCACGTACGTCCATCGTCCCGCTCCCAGCTGCATCGTTTGCAGTTGAATGCGGGCGTTCTGATCCAGGTAGACGGCACGCGCCACCGCATTCGGGATCGAGTTGGCCACGACGACGGCGCCGTGGTGGCGCATGAGCACGGCGAACTTATCCGCCAGCGTGCGCGCGAGCGCGCGCCCGAGCCTCGTGTCGCCGACCAGCAGATCGGTCATGCCGGCCTCCTTGCGGATGTCAAAGACCGGCACGCCGAGCGCAACGAACGCCGCCATGTGATACATCGCGCGCATCGGCACGTCCGAGTCGGCGAACGGCAGCAGCGACGTCGTGTGGCAATGGACCACGCTCCGCACGTCTGGACGTGCGCGGTAGACCTCGCTGTGGATAAAACGTTCGCGGTACGAGGTCCGGCCGCCGGCATCGATTGGATCGGCGTTGAGGTCGTACTCGAGGATGTCGTCTGCCGTCACGAGCGCGGGCGCGACCGATCGGGCCAGCAGGAAGTGATCGCGACGCTGCGGATGGCGGACACTGATGTGCCCCTGGCCGTCGAGGACGCCCTGCTGCGCGAGGATGCGATTGCCGGCAACCAGGTCGTCGATCAGCTCGCGCGGCACGTCCGCCTGCGCCAATGCCGTGATCGGCCGCAGCGCAAAGGCACTCAGAACGATTGAAAAAGCTCGACGGTCCATATCGGGTAGCTGTCGGACGCATCTTGCCTTGTAGATGCGCCGCGCGGCCGGTCTGAACAGCAAGACCGGCCCTCCAGGTTCTATTTCGTGCTCGTCTGCCGATCGCCGAGCGCGAACACGTAGAGTGCGTCGTAGGTCCGATTCGGCTTGATGCCGGCCTGATCGATGATGCCCGCGGTGTTGAGTCCAACGCCGGTGAGCACGGCGACGTACTGTTGGCCATTGGCCGCATAGGTGATGGTGCTGTTCTGCACCGGGCCATTGAGCCGCTGCTCCCACAGCACCTTGCCGCTGTCGGCGTCGAAGGCGCGGAACATGTGATCGAGATCGCCCCAGAACAGCACGTCACCGGCAGTGGCGAGCACCGCACCGTTCGACGGCGCCTTTTCCTTGAACAGCGGCGTCGACTCGCCAGTTGACGCGTTCACCTTCATCAGGCCCTGCCACGTATTTGGATCCGCACCCGGCGCGATGATGCCGGTGCGTTTGTCGCGCGCCGGCGGCGTCACCGACGTCATGTCGAGGCAGTTCTCGAGATACGGCACGTAGAGCGCGTTGTGCTGCGGGCTGTACGCCGTCGGCCAGTAGCTGCGCGTATTCCAGTAGCAGATGACGTGATGCTGATCCGGGCCGGTGAAGACCAGATCCTTGTTGATCGTCACGCGTCCGGTCTTACCGTCGATGTTCGAGATCAGGAAGTTCGGGTGGTCGAAGGGAAATGGCGACGCCCAGAGGAACTGTCCGGTCTGGCGGTCGAGCGCCCAGATGCCGCCGCCTTCACCGACCGACAGCGAGATGTCGCGCTGCTGCCCCTTGCGAATGTCAGGATTGATCCACTTCACGAACTTCGGATCCGGACTGACCGCGGTCCGGATCAATGTGCGTTCGTGCGGATAGTCCTCATCCCAGTCGTCGGCCGGCAGGTGCTGGTAGTACCACACCAGCTTCCCCGTTTCCGGGTTCAGTGTCACCGTGGAGTTGCTGTACAGATCGGCCGGCGTCGTGAACGGCACCGCATCGGCGTTGCCCGCGTGACGGACGAAGCGGGTGTTCGGCATCGGATTGGAGATGCCCCAGAAAATCAGGTGGCGTTGCGGGTCGTAGCCGCCGGGGAGGCCCCACTGGCTGGCTTCGCGCTTGGCCTCAGGCACGCCTGCCCAGGTCTTCGCCGCTTCCGGATCCGAATCCTGCGCGACCGAATAGAACTTCCACAGCTCCTTGCCGGTCTTGGCGTCGAGCGCGAGCACGTAGCACGCGGTGCCGTTGTTGCCGCACGCGCGTCCACTCAGCACCTTGCCTTCGACGACGATCGTACCCGCGGTCGGGTTGCCGGGGGTCTTCACCTTCCAGCGTTCGGCGCCCGTCATCGCGTCGAGCGCGACGATCGAGTTGTCCGGCGACGTGTAGTAGACCATGTCCTCGAAGATCGACAGCGCCTTCGCGCGCGAGCTGCCGCCCGCCGGCCACTTGTATTCCCATACCGTCTCGCCCGTCGCGCCGTTCACCGCGCGCAGGCCGGCCCCCGGCAACTGCACGTAGAGCACGCCACGATAAGCGATGGGAATGCTCTCGTGCGGGCCGTTGCCCAGTTCGAGGTGAAAGGCTTCCTTCAGTTGTCCGACGTTCGCCTTCGTGATCTGCTTGAGCGGACTGAAACGCTGTGCGTCGTAGGTGCGGCTGTACATCAGCCAGTCGTCCGGGCTCGGGTTCTCGAGCATCTTCTGCGTCACCGGCACGAACGTGTCGCGAGCGCTGGGCACACTGATCGCGGCAAGGGTGACGCCGGCGATGCCGGCAACGAGGGCGAGACGTTTCATCGACAGACTCCCAGGTGAGCGCAAGACCGATTTCGGGCCGAAAAACCGCCGGATCGTAGCACAATAGGCCGCGCCGCTCATGACCAGGCGACGCCTCATTTCCAGCCTCTACGTTCAAGTCCTGATCGGCATCGCCGCCGGCGTGCTCCTCGGATTTTTCGCACCCGACACCGCGGTCGCGATGAAGCCGTTCGGCGACGGCTTCATCAAGCTGGTGCGCATGCTCATCGCCCCGATCGTCTTCACGACGGTCGTCGTCGGCATCGCCCAGACCGGCGCGATGAAGGAGATCGGACGCATCGGCCTGCGCGCGCTGGTCTATTTCGAAGTCGTCTCGACGATCTCGCTGCTCATCGGCCTGATCGTGGCGCACCTGGTGCAGCCGGGTGCCGGAATGCATTTCAACGCGGCGACCGCGGACGTGAGCGCCGTGGCGCAGTACACGACCGCGTCGAAGAACCTCCACGCCGTCGATTTCATCCTCAACATCATTCCGGACGCGCTCGTCGGCGCGTTCACCGGCGGCGAGATCCTGCAGGTGCTGCTCGTCTCCGTCCTGTTCGGCATTGCCCTGCTGCGCCTCGGTGCATCAGTGAAGCCGCTGGTCGATTTCATCGCCGTCGTGTCGAAGGTGCTCTTCGACATCGTCGCCATCATCATGCGGGCGGCGCCGCTCGGCGCCTTCGGAGCGATGGCATTCACGGTCGGCAAATACGGCATCGGTTCGCTGGTCTCGCTCGGCAAGCTGATGGCGGCCGTCTACATCACGTGCGGACTCTTCGTGTTCGTGGTCCTCGGTCTGATCGCGGCGTGGGTGGGGTTCAGCATTCTGAAGTTTCTCCGGTACATCGGCGAGGACATCCTGATCGTCCTCGGCACGTCGTCTTCCGAATCGGTGCTGCCGCGCATCATGACGAAGATGGAGCGTCTCGGCTGCGCGCGTTCGGTGGTCGGACTCGTGGTGCCGACCGGCTACTCGTTCAACCTCGATGGCACGTCGATCTACATGACGATGGCGACCTTGTTCGTGGCACAGGCGAGCGGCGTGCATCTGTCACTTGGGCAACAGTTGGGGATGCTGGCGATCCTGATGCTGACGTCGAAGGGTGCGGCCGCGGTGACCGGCGGCGGCTTCATTACGCTCGCGGCGACGCTCTCGGCCTTCCCCGCGATTCCGGTGGCGGGGCTGACGCTGCTGCTCGGGGTCGATCGCTTCATGTCCGAAGCGCGCGCAATCACCAACCTCATTGGCAATGCCGTGGCGACGACCGTGATCGCGAAGATGAACGGCGCGCTGGATCTCGAGCACGCGCGCCGCGTGCTCGATGGCGAC
>DATJEU010000053.1:0-4180 GCA_035496255.1 Vicinamibacterales bacterium | reverse complement strand
GCGATGTTCCTGATCGGCGCGTCGAACTTCGCGCGGATGGAGAGCGTGGCCCTCAGCCAGGGCGACCCGACCAGGCTCCTGCTGACACTCGCCGGCGCGTTCGCCGCCTTCCGCGTCTACGCCGCCACCCATCACCGCCTCGCGCCCGTTGATTTCGACGAAGCACCGGCGACGACGCAGAAGCTCGGACTGAATGCGTGAGGTAGTTGGCTGGCGGCTCGTGGCTCGTGGCTGGCGGGGCGTCGCCTGGCGGCTGGCGCTGGGCGGCACTGATAAGACAGTCGCCGGCAGGCGGTAAGCGGCCGGCGATAAGCGGTGGTCGCCAGCCCGTAATCGCCAGCCGGCCGCCGCGAGCGGTAATCGTTAGTCGATCGCCGCCAGCCGGTGTCTATGTCATTAATGACCAGAACTCTCGTCGTCGTTGCAGCAACCGTGATGACGTCTGTGGCGTTACCGCGCGCGCAATCGGCGCGCGGCTTCGACGTCGCCTCGGTGAAGCGAATCCAGGCCGCCCCCGGCATGCCGCCTCTTGTCGTCGTGCAAGCCGGGCGGCTGCGCGCACCGTTCTCGACGGTCCGTGATCTGATGCAGGCGGCCTACGGCGTCGAGCCGAGCCAGATCGTCAGCGGTCCGGGCTGGGTTGACAGCGATCGCTTCGAGATCGCTGCCACGTTGCCAGCGGGCACGGCAATGGCCGACGCACCGGCCATGCTGCAGAAGCTCCTTGCCGATCGCTTCGGCCTGGTCGTGCACCGGGAGAAGAGAAACCTGCCGGTCCTGATCCTCGAACGGGCGGGCAAACTCGGGAGCGACTTGTCGCTCGCCGGCTCCGGTTGCAAGGAGCCGAAGCCGCCAGCGGGACTGCCAGTGCCACCGCCACCCCCGCCGCCGCCAACGAATGCCGGCCCGGTGACCGTACTCAACACGCCACCGGGTTCGCGCTGCGCCAGCATCGTCTTCAACGGCTTCTTCTCGATGCGGAGCGTCCCGTTCGGCAGCTTCGTCACGGACCTCTCGAGGCAGAGTCGGCGAATCATCATCGACCGCACGAACCTGACGGGCTTCTACGATGTCGACCTGTACTTCGTGCCGGATGCCGGCCCGCTGATGGTGAACGGCAACGCCATCAACGCGGACGCACCTTCACTGCAGGCCGCGGTTCGCGAGCAACTCGGACTCAGGATCGACTCGGCGCGCGCGCCCGTCGACGTCGTCGTCATCGATCGTGTCAGCACACCGACGGAGAATTGACGTGACCGTTCGCCGGGTATTCATCGTGTGCGCGCTGCTCGCCATCACCGCGGTGCTCCACGCGCAGGCCAAAGCCTTCGATGTCGCATCGGTCAAGCGCGCCGCAACGCTGCCGCCCGGCATCCCGCCGATCATTGCCGTTCGATCCGGCCATCTGCTGGCACCGTTCGCAACGCTGCACGAGCTCGTGCAGGCGGCGTATGGCGTCGATGAAAACCAGGTCATCGACGGACCAGACTGGATCGATCGCGATCACTTCGAAATCAACGCAACGGTCCCCACAGGATCATCGCAGGCCGATATCGAAGCGATGCTGCAGTCGCTGCTCGGCGACCGCTTCGGCCTGGTGGCGCATCGAGACACGCGCGAGCTTCCCTCCTACCTGATCGAGCGAGCCGGTAATACCGGATCGCAGATCTGGCCCTCCGGGCCCGACTGCCGCCCAATGACGCCGCCGCCCGGCATGCCGGGCGTGCCGCCACCGCCACCTCCGCCACCAGCCGGCACCGGTCCGGTGATGCTATTGAACCAGGCTCCCGGTGCACGTTCGGCGTGCGGCAACATGGTCTTCAATGGCCACATCTCCGCGCGCAATATGGACATCCGCACGCTCGCGTGGAGTCTCGCCCGCCTGCAGCATCGTCCAGTGATCGATCGCTCAGGGATGACCGGCCTGTACGACTTCGACCTGATCTACACGCCAGACGGCGGCCCACTCGTCTTCAATGGTGTGCGATCCCCGGCCGATGGACCGGCACTGGCGACGGCGATGCGCGAACAGCTTGGTCTGAAGCTCGAATCGACACGCGCACCGATCGACGTCGTCGTGATCGATCGCGTCAGCCCGCCGACGGAGAACTGAGATGCGGACAGCACTGGCAGTGGGGATCGTGTGCGCACTCGCCAGCGTCGCCGGCCATGCGCAACGCGCGACATTCGACATCACGTCCATTCACCCCAGCCAACCCGACGCGAAGACGCGTGTCGAAGTGCGAGGCGATCGCTTCATCGCAACATCGGTCACACTCCTGGACCTCGTGAAGCTCGCCTATCCGTCCGGCAACCTCGTGCGCAGTGACGAACAGGTTGCCGGTGGTCTGTCGTGGGTCCGCTCGGCACGCTACGACATCGTCGCGACCGGCGCCCCGACCTCCCCTGATCTGCAAACGGTGCCCGGTGCCGTGGCTCCCCGTTCCGGTCCGGCGTTGAAAGACGCGCAGCAGAAACTGCAGGCGCTGCTCGCCGATCGTTTTCACCTCGTCGTGCACAACGAAACACGCGAGTTGCCCGTCTATACGCTCGTCCGCACGGATCCGTCGGCTCTCGGACCGCGTCTTCAGGCGGCAGCAGCCTGTGAGCGCGATGGTTCGCGTGACGCCAGCGGCGCGGCATGCGGCGGCTTCAGCCTCGACGGACCTGGAATGGCCGCGCGCAGCGTGACGATGGCGATGCTGGCGTCGGTGCTCTCGAACCTGCCTGCCGTCGGACGGACGGTGGTCGACGACACGGCGCTGACTGGCAACTACGACCTGTCGATCAGCTATTCGCGCCCGGCAGCGACGGGTACCGACCTGGGCGGACCATCGATCTTCACTGCCGTCCAGGAGCAACTCGGACTCAAGCTGCAGCCATCACGCGTGCCCATGGAGGTCGTCGTCATCGACTCCGCTGCCATTCCCGCCGCGAACTGAAGACGATCGCAGCCGGGTCAAATCCCAAATCCCAAGTCATTACGGGGCCGAACCTCCCTCCAGATTCCGGGCTCGAGACGAAGACTCATACCGCGTGTCACAATAATTGGTGACATGAATCCACCCTTCCAAGCCGAAAACGTCGGCAGTCTCTTACGTCCTGCCCGCCTCCACGAAGCGCGGGCCCGTTATCAGCAAGGCGTTATTTCCCAAGAGGAACTCCGCGCGGTCGAAGACGACGCCATTTGCGAAGCTGTCCGGAAACAGGAGGCCGTCGGCCTCGAATCGATCACGGACGGCGAGTTCCGCCGCACCTTCTTTCATATCGACTTCCTCGAGAAGCTCGAAGGCATCACCATCGCCGGCGGCATCGCGACGAAGTTCCACACCCGCACAGGACAACTGGATTTCGCTCCGCCTCGCGTCACCGTCAGCGGCAAGCTGCGCCACCGCGAAGACATTCAGCGTGCCGACTTCGAATTCCTCGCATCCGTCACGACCAAGGGAGTCCCGAAGGTCACGATCCCGTCACCGACGATGGCGCACTTCCGCGGCGGCCGCAAAGGTATCGACCTGCAGGCCTATCCGGAGATGGATCAGTTCTTCGACGATCTCGCGGCGGTGTACCAGAGCGAGATCGCGTCGCTCTACCGCGCGGGCTGCCGCTACGTGCAGTTGGACGACACCAATCTGGCGTATCTGTGCGACCCGGCACTCCGCCAGCAGGCGAAGGATCGCGGCGACGATCCCGACGAACTGCCGCGTGCGTACGCCGCGCTGATCAACGCCAGCCTCGCCGGCGTGCCTGATGATCTGGTGGTGGGCATCCATCTCTGTCGGGGCAACATGCAGAGCGCGTGGGTCGCGGAAGGCGGATACGAGCCGGTCGCGCAGGTGCTCTTCCAGGACCTCGACGTGGACGCGTACTTCCTCGAGTACGACGACGAACGCTCGGGCGATTTCGCGCCGCTGCGGTTCCTGCCGCCGCACAAGGTGGCGGTGCTCGGGCTGGTGAGCTCGAAACTGCCGCGCGTCGAATCGGCGAAAGAGATCACCGATCGCATCACGGAGGCGACGAAATACGCGCCGCTCGACAATCTCGCGCTCAGTCCGCAGTGCGGCTTCGCGAGCACGGCGCACGGCAACGCGATCAGCGAGGACCAGCAGTGGGCCAAGCTGAAACTGTGCGTCGACGTCGCCGCGGCGGTGTGGCGGTGATCGCCGTCATTCCTGCCGCA
>DATJEU010000052.1:0-28919 GCA_035496255.1 Vicinamibacterales bacterium | reverse complement strand
GTCTTTGGAACAGTCGATGGGGCGCATTCGAACGGCGGATTCAGGATCCGAATCGGAACCTGAACACGAACCGAGCACCAGGCACACAGAAGCGTGAACGCGTAGAATCCCCGTCATGCAACCACCTCGCGGCGTCCTGCGACCGCCTCGTGGCGCGGACCTTGTCAGGTCCGCGATCTGCTTCTGCTTCCTGGCCACCGTGGTCGCCGCGCAGGGTCCCGCGTTCGACGTGGTCTCCGTCAAAGAGACCGTCATCCAGTCGCCGTCCGGGAACGCCGGCCCGGAAGGCACCTCGCGGTTCGTGACGACGAACTATCCGGCAATCGGCCTCCTGAGCATGGCCTGGGGCGTCCCCAACAGCCGCGTGCTCGGCGCGCCCGACTGGGCTCCGCGCATCAACTACGACATCGACGCGCGCGGCGACGTCTCTCACGGCAACGCCGACATCCGGCCGAAGCTGCAGGCGCTGCTGCGCGATCGCTTCAAGCTCGTGGCCCACATGGAGCAACGCGAGCTGCCGGTGTACAACCTCGTGCGCCTGCGGCCCGATCGCCTCGGCCCCGCACTCGTCAAGTCACCCATCGTCGACTGTAAGGACGAAGCGGCGATCAAGGCGATGGTGCCGCCGCCGCGGCCGTGCGGCTGGCTCCCCAGCCCCGGGGCGCCGATCGCCGGCACCCTGACGTCGGCGAGTATCGCGTCCCTGCTGTCGAACGCTGCGGCCAGGCCCGTGGTCGACAAGACCGGCCTCGATGGCAACTACGAACTCGACCTGAAGTTCTCCCGCGCGGCTTCCGACGATGCGGTATCGGTGTTCACCGCCGTGCAGGAACAGCTCGGACTGAAGCTGGAGAACGCCACCGCGCCGCTCGACGTGCTCGTCGTCGAGCACATGGAGCGGCCGACGGCAAATTAATTGGTGGCTGGTGGCTGGTGGGAGCGCCTCACCGCAGCGAATCAACTGGCTCGCAACGTCCATCGACCGCTGTGCGGCGAGCCCGCCCACCACCCAGTGCCCACGAGCCACCAGCCAAGACCAGCCACACGTTAAGATTCTCCATTGCGCAAGATTCTGATCGCGAACCGCGGCGAGATCGCTGTGCGTGTGATCCGTGCGTGCCGCGAGATGGGGCTGGGCACGGTCGCGGTCTACTCCGAATGCGATCGCGCGGCGCGTCACGTGCGCATGGCCGATGCGGCGGTGGCGATTGGCGGCAATCCGGCCGCCGATAGCTACCTGCGGATCGATCGGCTGATCCAGGCCGCGCAGACGAGCGGCGCCGACGCTGTCCATCCTGGTTACGGATTCCTGGCGGAGAACGAAGAGTTCGCCGCGGCCTGCCGCGACGACGGCCTCACATTCATCGGCCCGTCTCCTGAAGCGATCGCGCTGATGGGCAGCAAGACCGCCGCGCGCCAGGCTGCACGTGCAGCCGGCGTTCCCGTTGTTCCCGGCACCGACGAGGCGCTCGCCATTGATGTTGCCGACGACGAGGTGGCGCGCATCGCGGAGAGTGTCGGCTATCCGGTGATGGTGAAAGCGGTCGCCGGCGGCGGCGGCAAGGGCATGCGCGTGGTCGCCGATCGCTCGGAACTTCCCAGTGCGATTCGCGCGGCGCGCTCCGAAGCGCTCTCAGCGTTCGGTGACGGTTCGATCTATCTCGAGCGGCGGCTCATACGTCCCCGGCATATTGAGGTGCAGCTGCTCGCCGATCATCACGGTACGGTCATTCCGTTCGTCGAGCGCGAGTGCTCGATCCAGCGGCGTCATCAGAAGGTGATCGAGGAAAGTCCGTCGCCCGTCGTGACTGCTGACTTGCGTGAGCGGATGACGGACGCCGCGGCGGCGATCGCGCGCGCCGTCGGCTACACCAACGCCGGCACGATCGAGTGCCTGCTCGATGAGGACGGTCAGTTCTACTTTCTGGAGATGAACACGCGGCTGCAGGTTGAGCATCCGGTGACCGAGATGGTGACCGGCGTCGACCTGGTGCAATGGCAGATTCGCATTGCGCGCGGCGACCGTCTCGATCTCGAACCGGCGCGCGTGCGGACGCCGCATGGCCACGCGATCGAGTGCCGCGTCTATGCCGAGGACGCCGACGCCGGCTTCATGCCGTCGCCCGGCGGTATCACCGGGCTGCGCGTACCCGACGGGCCTGGCATCCGCGACGATAGCGGCGTCGACGCCGGCGGCGAGGTGACGATCTATTACGACCCGCTCATCTCCAAGCTCGTGGCCTGGGCGGAGGACCGTCCGCGCACGATTGCGCGGATGCGTCGCGCCCTCGACGAATACGAGGTGCGAGGCATCAGCACCAGCCTCCCATTCTTCCGGTGGATGTTGCGGCAGACGGCGTTCATCGACGGCCGGTTTCACACCGCCTATCTGGACGATCTCTTGCAGCAGCGCGCCGGTCAGCCGTTTTCGGAGGTCGATCCGTCCTGCGAAGAGGTCGCGGCGCTGGTGGCGGCATTGGAGGCATCCGCGGGAGCAGAGGGCCGGCTGACGCCGGCCACTACGGACCGCGCCAACGCAGCGACCAGCGTCAGGCGGCCCTCGAGCGCGAACGTAGTGCCCGGCTTCAGCCGGGCCTCGGAACGGGCACCGAACTGGAAAGCACGCGCGCGTGTCGAGAGCCTCGGCGAGTGAACATAGATATAGAGGTGTCGGGCCGCATCCGCCGCGTCGAGCTCGAACGAGGCCCGGCTGAAGGCGGCGCCTGCGCGGGAAGCATCGATGGCCGCGTCGTGAGCATCGACGCCGTCAGAACGGCAGCGGGCTGGTCGCTGTTGATCGATGGGGCCTCGTTCGAGGCGACGGTCGACGGTGCAACGGTTTATGTGAACGGTCAGGCGGTTCCGGTCCGTGTCCTGGACCCGCGGGCCTATCGCCGGCGGGTTCGCGGTCAGGCCGGCGGTGCGACGGGCGGACCGGTCGAGGTGAGGGCGCCGATGCCGGGCCGCGTCGTCAAACTGCTCGTGCAGATTGGTGAGCGGGTGGCCGCGCGGCAGGGCGTCGTGGTGGTCGAGGCGATGAAGATGGAGAACGAACTCCGTGCACCACGCGACGGGGTCATCCGCGACGTGCGCGCACATGAAGGCGCATCGGTGGACGCAGGCGCCATACTAGTCATCATCGAGTAATGCAGAAAACAGAAGTCCGAATGCAAACCTTGAGAGTTGCCGGCATCACCAGCCGTCGTGTGCCTTCTGCCTTCTGCCTTCTGCGTTTC
This sequence comes from Vicinamibacterales bacterium, assembly GCA_035496255.1. Classification (GTDB taxonomy): domain Bacteria; phylum Acidobacteriota; class Vicinamibacteria; order Vicinamibacterales; family UBA2999; genus Gp6-AA40. The sequence goes on along the minus strand of DATJEU010000052.1, from coordinate 25,683 downwards.
GTTTACTACCGTGCGTAAGCTCCTGTCTCACCCGGTCACGCTTCGAACGCGCCGCATCGTCAAGACGGCGCTCGTCATCTTTTCCGTGGTCTTCGCGGTTCTGGTGGTGACGTCGATAACGGTCGACCTCGGTCCATTGCTCCGGCACCAGGCCGAACGTGGTGCCAGCTACTACATGAAGGGGCGGCCCGTGCACATCGGCCGTCTTGCCGTTCATCTCGCCAGCGGCCATTACGTCCTCGAAGATTTCGTGGTCGAAGGTCTCACACCGCAGTCCCGTCCGTGGCTGCGCGCCAAGCGGATCGAAATCTCGATGCCGTGGAGCACGCTCTTCGATCACCGGGTCGTCCTCGACGCGATCGACATGACCGACTGGGACATGTACGTCGAGATGACGAAGGACGGCCACAACAACTTCCCGAGCTTCCGCACGTCCCAGTCGAATGGCCCGAAGCGGTGGACGACGACGCTGCAGTATGTGCATGCGTATCGGGGGCAGTTCACCTTCGACGATCAAGGGACGCCGTGGCAGGTGATCACGCGGAATCTCGACGTGACCGTCGCGAAACCGGCGGACCAGTATCGCGGGTCGGCGAAGTTCTCGAACGGCACCGTTGCCTTTCAGCAGTACGTGCCGTTCCGGATCGACATGTCGTCGGATTTCAAGATCGAAGACGGCAAGGTCAAGTTCGATCGTCTTCAGCTCGATAGCACCGGCGCGCGCTCGCAACTGACCGGCATCGTCGATCTCGGACACTGGCCGGAGCAGACCTACCAGCTCAAGTCGAAACTCGATTTTCCGACGCAGAAGGGCATCTGGTTCGCGAACGACAAGTTCACCGTCAGCGGCAACGGCGACTTCGTCGGTACATTTCACCTGTTCAAGCAGCAGTTGCCCGACGGGCACTCCCGCACGGGACGTGAGCTGAAGGGTACGCTGACCGCGCCGCTCACCGGCGTGAACCGATACCGGTTCGGCGACCTCAAAGCATCGGTGCTCTGGGTGCCGGAGAAGCTCGAGGTCTCGAACGCCACCACGACGGTGTACGGCGGGACGTCCAGGTTCAGTTACCTGATGGCGATCGGGCAGAACGGCGCCCGCACCCGCAACACCTTCGACGCGACCTACAAGAACGTTGACCTCACCGCGCTGAGCACCCTGTTCGATCTGCAGGGCATTCAGCTCGACGGACGGGTCACGGGCCATCACCTCGTGACGTGGCCGCTCGGCCGCTGGTCCGAGCTTCAGGGGAATGGCGAGGCGCATCTGACGCCGCCCGAAGGCGTCGCCCTGATGACGAAGGAGATGCCGCTGTCGCAGCTCACGCGCCGCTACGAACAGCCGAAGGCGTTCGGTCCGTTCAGCGCGCACCTGCCGCAGCAGCCGGTGCCGGTCGGCGGCGACGTCGTCTACAACTACGGGCCGGAGTGGATCGAGGTGGCTCCGAGCCGCATCGCCACGCCGGAGACCTACGTGGAGATGGAAGGCCAGACCGCCTACGGCGAGCGGTCGCGCCTGCCATTCCACGTCAGCAGTTCCGACTGGCAGGAGAGCGACCGGCTCTTCGCCGGCATTCTCACCGCGTTCGGATCGCACACGAATGCGATTCAGGTTGGCGGCTACGGCACGTTCGATGGCGTCATGCTCAACGCGTTCAAGGATCCGCGCATCGAAGGCATGTTCGCCGGCGAGCGGATGAACGCCTTCGACGTCGACTGGGGATCGATCACGGGCAACGCCGTGATCGAGAACAGCTACGCGGACGTGAAGGACATCGTTGTCCGCTCGGGCGATTCCACGATGAACGTCGACGGACGCTTTTCTCTCGGCTATCCGCGGCGCGACAACGGCGAGGAGATCAACGCACACATCAGGATTGCGAATCGTCCGGTGGTCGATCTTCGCCACGCGTTCGAGCTGGACGACTACAACCTGGACGGCCTGCTGACGGGCGATTTCAACGTCACTGGCCACTACGAAATGCCCGTGGGCACCGGGACGATGCAGATCACCAACGGCGTCGCGTACGGCGAACCATTCGCGACGGCGTCGGCCGGGCTGACGTTCGAAGGCGACGGCGTAGCGCTGAACAACATCCAGATCGCCAAGGGCACCGGTTCCGCGCGCGGCAGCGCCGTCGTGCGCTGGAACGGCACGTATTCCTTCAGCATCGACGGCCGCGACCTGCCGCTCGAGAGCCTGTCGGTCACGAGCAAGTCGCCGCTGCCGATTTCCGGTCTCGTCGACTTCAGCGCGGGCGGCAGCGGGGCGTTTTCGATGCCCGTCTACAACGTGCACGCGCGCATCCGCGACGTCTTCCTCAAGGACGAGGGGGTCGGCTTGATCGTCGGCGACATCGGCATCGAAGGCAACGTGCTCACGTTGAATTTCGACGCGACCGATGCACTGCGTCTCTCCGTCCACGGCAGCGGCCGCGTCGCGCTGGACGATGCGCTCGATACGGATGTGACGTTCACGGTCACCGACTCGTCGCTGGATCCGTACGTGCGTGCGTACGATCCTCGACTGTCGCCGTTCACGACCGCCGTCGTCAGTGGCAGCGTCCACGTGGTCGGCTCGCTGGCGGACATCGACAACCTGGTCGTCGATACGGTGGTCGACAAGCTCGATGCGCGCTTGTTCGACTACGAACTGCGCAACCCGTGCCCGCAGAATCAGGCGACCTGCGATACGCGCGAGCCGATCCGGATCGCGCTCGATCGGCATTCGCTGCGCGTCACGCAGATGCGCCTGGTCGGTGACGGCACCGCGCTCGACATCAACGGCGTCGTGCGACTGCACGACGGCCAGATCAAGCTGGACGCGCGGGGCGACGCCAACCTCGCCGTGCTGCAGGGATTTTTCGCCAACGTCAGCAGCAGCGGCCGCGCCGCGCTCGAGGCGACGCTTGAAGGCGCGATCGACGATCCGGCCGTGAGCGGCACGCTGCGGATCGAGAACGGCCGTCTGCGTTATTTCGCGCTGCCACGCTCGCCCTCGCTCGAGAACATTGCCGGCACCGTGCATTTCGATGCGCGCGGCGTGACGCTCGATGGCCTGACGGCGCGGCTCGGAGATGGCCCGGTCCAGTTCTTCGGGCGCATCGACAAGGACGGTTACCTGCCCGGCCGGCTCGACGTGCAGATGACCGGGCAGGGGTTGACGACGCGGTTCCCTGACGGGATGCGGTCGCGGATCGACGAGGATCTGCGCCTGCAGGGGACGCTGCAGGGCGCCACGTTGAGCGGCCAGGTCTGGGTCAGCGACGCGCTCTACTCCAAGGACTTCAACACCGACATTCTCAGCTTTGTCGGCAGCAACGGTGCGCCGGTGGCGTCCGGTGGCGGCGGCGCGCTGCAGGAGACGCTGCCGGTCCGCTACGACGTGCACATCCTCGCTCCGCCAGAGAGCCTGCGCGTGCAGAACAACCTGCTGCGGATCGCGGCGACGGCGGACCTCAACCTGCGCGGGACGTACGATCGGCCGACGCTGCTCGGCACCACCGAAATCAACCGCGGCGAACTGCAACTGCTCGGGCGTCGGTATCTGGTCACGCAGGGCAGCATCGACTTCAACAACCCGGCCAAGATCGAGCCGTTCCTCGACCTCGAAGTGCAGACGCGCGCGCGGGCACCGCAGGAGACCTACGTCGTGACGTTGCGCGTCGCCGGCACGCCCTCGCACCTCGGGCAACTGGATCTGTCGTCCGATCCGCCGCTGCCGACGCCGCAGATCCTCGCGCTGCTCTTCAGCGACGTGACGCCGAACGGCGACATCGAGCTGCAGCAGTACCGCACCAGCAACACCACGCAGCAGCAGCTGGTGCGCCAACTCGCGACGCTCGCGGTCACCGAATCGGTGTCCTCGCGCGTCGGCCGTGCCGTGCAGCAGACATTCGGCGTCGACACCTTTCAGTTGACGCCGACGCTCGTCGATCCGAACGCCCAGTCCGCCCGGCTCGATCCCGCCGCCCGCGTCGTCATCGGCCAGCGCATCACCGACCGCGTGTATCTCACGTACTCACGCAGCCTCTCGTCCACGTCGCGTGACCAGATCATCGAGCTCGAATACGATCAGAGCGACCGGTTCCAGTGGATTCTTTCGCGCAACGAGGACCGCACCTATGCGATCGACGTGAGGGTGAAGCACGTTTACTGATGCGTCGGCCCGCATTGCTCCTCGCCCTTCTCTGCCTTCTGTCTTTCGCGTCGGTGTCGGCCGCGCAGGCCGTCGCGACTCCTCCGTTGGTCACGGACGTCCGTGTCGAACAGGAAGGCCGCGTCATCACCGACCCCGCCGTGACGTCGCTGATCGAAACGAAGCCGGGCCAGCCGCTGGCCATGCGCGACATCCGCGAGACGTTCACGCACCTGACCAGCCTCGCGCGCTACGACGACATCCGCGTCTATCGCGAGGATCTGTCGAACGGCATCCGCATCCGCTATGTGCTGTTCCCCGCGCATCCGGTCGATCGCGTCGAGTTCCGCGGTACGACGGGCCTGTCCGAGGACGATCTCAAGCGCGTCATCCGCGATCGCTTCGGCGCCGCGCCGCCGGCCCAGCGCCAGGACGCCGTGGTCATGCTGCTGCGGGACACCTACCGGGACCGCGGCTATCCGTCGGCGATGATCGAGGCGCACATCGAGCCGACCCACAATCCCGATCGCGCGACGATGGTGCTGCAGGTCACGGCAGGACCGCGCGTCAACATCTCGAACGTGCGGATCGATCAGTCCGATCAAACACCGGCCAACGTTGTCGTCGGCGCTCCAGATGTGCGGGTCGGCCAGCCGTACGATGCCGTCCGCGTCGATCAGGCGCTGGACGAGTACTCGAAAACGATGCGGGAAAAGGGTTACCTCGAGGCGCGGTCGTCGCACACGGTGGCGTTCACGCCGGCGGGCGCCGACGTGACGCTCATCGTCTCTCGCGGACCGCAGGTGGCGATCGCGTTCACCGGCGACCCGATTCCGGCGGCCGATCGCGATCGGCTGGTGCCGATCAGGACGGAGGCGTCGGTCAGCCAGGACCTGCTGGAAGACGCGCAGAACGCGATCAAGGAGTATTTCCACGCGCGCGGCTATCGCGACGCCGCCGTTGAACTGACGCCGGTCGAGAAACCGGGGCAGCTCACGCTCACGTTCAACGTACGCAAGGGACCGAAGTATGTCGTGAACACGGTTGCCGTGACCGGCGCGACCGCGTTCAACGAGCTCGAGGTCACGAACGCGCTGCGCGTCAAGAAAGGCGACCCGCTGGTGCAGACTGACGTCGACAGCGGCGTCAGCGCGATTCGCAGCCTCTATCGCAATGCCGGCTACACGAAGACCGACATCATGCCGGTGGTCACGGTGCTGCCGAATCAGCAGTCGGAGGACGTCGAGCGCCGCGTTGATCTCACACTCCCCATCGTGGAGGGGCCGCGCACGTCGGTGCGGATGGTCACCATCACCGGCAACACGACCGTACCGGAAGGCGACCTGCAGAAGCTGCTGAGAACGCAGCCGGGCAACACCTATGTGGAAGTCGGGGTCGTCGCCGACCGCGACAATCTGGCGACGGAGTACAGGAACCGCGGTTACCGGACCGTCAGCGTCCAGCCCTCGGTGAAGCTCTCGGACGACGCGACGCAGGCGGATGTCACCTACGCGATCAGCGAAGGTCCGCGGATCATCGTCGACCACATCATCATCACCGGAAACGACCGCACGAGTCAGCGCACGATCGAGCGTGAGCTGACGCTGCACCCGGGCGATCCGATGGGCGATGACGCGATTATCGAGAGCCAGCAGCGCCTCAGCGCGCTCGGGCTGTTCCGGCAGGTGCGCATCACCGAGTTGCCCGACGAAGCCGACGCGCGTCACGACCTGCTCGTCCGGGTCGAGGAATCGCCGCCGAACACGATTGCGGTCGGCGGCGGTCTCGAGCTCAGCTCACGGCTGCGATCGAGCGAGGAGGGTACCGCCGAGGAGCGCTACGAATTCGTTCCCCGCGCGTCATTCGAGGTCGGACGCCGCAATCTCTGGGGCAAGAACCGTTCGATCGATCTGTTCACCCGCGTCGCCCTGCGCTCGCGCGATCTGGTGCTGACCAGCGGCGGCTTGAGCCTGCAGGAACAGCAGAGCAGCCTCGGCTTCAACGAATACCGCGCGTTCGCCACCTATCGCGAGCCGAGGATTCTCGGCACGCGCGCCGATCTGCTGCTGACCGCGATCCTCGACCAGGCCGTGCGATCCAGCTTCAATTTCAATCGCAAGGAAGCGCGCGCGGAAATCGGGACGCAGGCGTCGGAGAAGTACAGCTTCTCCGGCCGTTACTCGTACGAAACGACGCGCCTCTTCGACGAGCACTTCACTGAAGACGAGGAGCCGCTGATCGATCGCCTCTTCCCGCAGGTGCGGCTGTCGAAGTGGTCGGGCACCCTGATCCGCAACTCACGTCGCGACATTTCCGATCCCGTCGGCGGCACGTTCGTCACGGCGACAACGGATGTCGCCATGCGCGCGATTGGATCGGAAGTCGGGTTCGTCAAGACCTTCGTCGAAGGCTATGCGTATCCGCAGTTGCCGTTCGGTCCGCGGACAATCCTGGCGCTCGGTGCGCGCCTGGGTGTGGCCCATGGGTTCCCGCGGCTGAAGGACGGCGAGATCGTCCAGGACCTGCCGGTGAGCGAGCGCTTCTTCGCCGGCGGCGACACCAGCGTCCGCGGCTTCTCGCTCGATCGCCTGGGCAATCGCGACACGATCACCACGTCCGGTTTCCCGACCGGCGGCAACGCGATGGCGGTGTTCAACACCGAACTGCGTTTCAAGGTCACCGGATCGGTCCAGGGCGTCACCTTCGTCGACGTCGGCAACGTGTATGCGCGCGCGAGCGATTTCGACCTGACCGACATGCGACCGGCGGCCGGCTTCGGCGTTCGCGTCAAGGCGCCGCTCATCACGGCGCCGCTGCGCGTCGACATGGGGTTCAACCTCGATCGTCGCGAGCTCGTGCCCGGCCGCCTGGAGAAGGGCTACGTCGTCCACGTGTCGCTGGGACAGGCGTTCTGATGAAGCGCGTGCTCATCGCCGTGTCGTGCGCGTCGTTCCTTGCGCAATGGTCACCGGCGGCCGCGCAGCAGTTGCTGGATCGCATCGCCGCGACGGTCAACGGCACGGTGATCACGCTGACCGATGTACAGGCAGCACGCGCCCTCGGCGTCGTCGATGCCCGTGACGACGCGGCCGCGGTGCAACCGATGATCGACCGGCAGCTCTCGTTGATCGAAGTGGGACGGTTTCCGCCTGCCGAACCGGAGAAGGCCGCTGTTGATGCCGAAGTGGCGCGCGAGCGTGGGGTTGCCGGCGCGGCACTCCCGTCGATCATGCAGGCGACAGGTCTCGACGACACCGGCATTCGCGCGCTGGCGCGGGATACGCTGCGTATCCGCGCCTATCTCGATCAGCGGTTCGGCACCGCCGGCCAGGTGACCGACGACGAGGCGGAGCTGTACTACGAGGAGCATCCGAACGAATTCCGCCGCGACGGCGTGCTGGTGCCGCTCGAGACCGCGCTGCCCACCGCGCGCGAACGCGCGAACGCCGAGCGCCGGAAGCAGCAGGTCGATCGCTGGCTGCAGGATCTCCGCAACCGCGCGACGATCGCCATCCCGGCGCCGTGAAACCCGGAATCGGGAGACACGGAGAGAGCACTGCGGACATGGAGATAACGGTTCAACAGGAGAAACGGGGAAACGGGGACGAACGGAGGCGGTTGCCGGCTTGCGGCCCTGCGGGCCGCTACGGTCGTGCGAAGAAGCCCAGAGACAAGCCGCCCTTGATGACACCGGCGGTTTGTCTCTGGACTTCTTCACACGACCACGCCGCCGAAGGCGGCCAAGCCGGCAACCGCTCTATGCGCCCGCAGCCCACCTCGATGCCCTCCGTTCGTCTCCGTTGCTCCGTTCCTCCTGTAAACCCGTTTCCTCCGACCCCTCCGACCCCTCCGGGTTCTCGCCTCAACGCGGACCGAGCACCACGCGCAGGATCTCCAGCGAATTGAAGCCCGCGTGGCTGACGACGGGCGCCACGCTGCTGCGGCGATCGAGGAAGAGCAGGCCCCATACGGCGCCCAGCACACCGGTCGTGATCACCGCGTCCCATCCCTGCACGTAGTGGCCGAGACCGAACGCCGTGTTCCACACGATCACGCCGACCGCGCCGCCCCCAAGATGCTGCTCGAACCGATGCAGCACGAACGCGCGCTGCAGTTCCTCGCGCACGCCGCCGGCGATGATCGCCAGCAGCCCGAACAGCGCCGCGTCTTCCGCGGAATTACCGGCCAGCGCCTCGAGCGGATTCGTCGCGACGTTGTGCAGGCCGGGAAAGAGCAGCCGCAGCGCGTTCAGGAGGACGACGACAAGCAGGAAGACCGCCGGGATCAGCGCGACGCCGATCAGTGCTTCGCGACGCACCGACGTCTGGCCGATCCAGAGCGACGTCGCGTCTTCACCGTGCGCGTGCATCAGGGTCACCATCAATACGATCAGCAGCAGCGTGTCGGCCAGCGACAGCGTCAGGACGTACGGCAGCGAGAGCGATCCGTCCGCGGTCGTCGGCGAAAAGCCGCCAAGGGTCAGCAGGTAACCGAGGGCGAGCTGCGTGGGGACGCTGGAGCAGAGCAGAATTTCGAGGAGCGCCACCACGCGCTGCTGAGCTGACGTCGCGCCATCCCGGGGAGGAGCAGAAGGGGCGAGGGAGTCGGACATGGGATGGAATTCGGTATGGAATCAGCGACGTGTGGATCCGCGCACAGCAGTGCAAGATCTCTGCGTCTCGCCGGTCATCGGCGAAATCATCCCATAGATGTGCTGGACCGTGTAAAAACGACAGGCTAGACTCGCCTCATGAGCGAACGAGTCCTGATCGTCGAGGACGAGCCGAGCACGCGGCTTGGCCTGACCGAACTCGTGCGCACCTGGGGCTTCACGGCCGATTCCGCCGCCGACGGCGAAGAGGCTCTGGAGCGCATCACCAGTTTCCGCCCCTCGATCATCGTCAGCGACCTGGTCATGCCGCGCATGGGCGGCCTCGACCTGCTGCGCACGCTGAAGGACGACGGCGGCGAGTTCACCATTGTCATCCTGACGGCCCAGGGTACCGTGGAAACCGCGGTGGAAGCGTTGAAGGACGGGGCGTACGACTACCTGACCAAACCAATCGAGCCGCAGCGGCTGAAGATCCTGCTCGACAAGATCGTCGAGCGGCTGGAGACGCTGCGCGAAAACAAGGTCCTTCGTAAACAGCTGCGCGAGCACGGTACCTTCGGGCGCATGATCGGCAGCAGCGCGCAGATGCGCAAGGTCTACCAGACCATCGAGCAGGCGGCGCCGACCTCAGCGTCGGTGCTGATCTGGGGTGAGTCGGGCACCGGCAAGGAGCTGGTGGCGCAGACCATCCATCAGCTCAGCCCGCGCGCGACCGCGCCGTTCGTGCCCATCAATTGCGCGGCCATTCCCGAGACGCTGCTGGAGAGCGAGATCTTCGGTCACGAGAAGGGCGCGTTCACCGGCGCCGTCGACCGCCGCGAAGGCTGCTTCGAGCTGGCCGATCGCGGCACGCTCTTCCTCGATGAGATCGGCGAGATGACGCCGGCCACGCAGGTGAAGCTGCTCCGCGTGCTGCAGGAACGGAGGTTCCGGCGGCTCGGCGGACGGCAGGAGCAGAGCGTTGACGTCCGCGTGATCGCGGCGACCAACGTCGTGCCCAGCGAGGCGGTGAAAAACGGCAAGCTGCGCGAGGACCTCTACTACCGGCTGAACGTGTTTGCGATCGACCTGCCGCCGCTGCGGGCGCGCAAGGAAGACATGCCGCTGCTGATCCAGTCGTTCCTGGCCGAATTCAACCAGCGCAATAACAAGAACGTATCGGCGATCGATGCCGCGGCGATGCGGATCCTGGAGCAATACAGTTGGCCGGGCAACGTCCGGGAGCTGCGGAACGTGATCGAGCGCGCCGTGATTCTGTCGTCCGACGAGTTCATCGAGGCCAAGCACCTGCCGCCGCTGGTCACCGAATCACCCGACATTGCGAAGCCGACGCTGTCGCTGACGCCGGGGACGACGGTGGAAGAGGCCGAGCGGCGTTTGATCCTGATGACGCTGGAACACACACGCGACAACAAGACGCGCGCCGCCGAAATCCTCGGCATCAGCCTGAAGACTCTGCACAACAAACTGAATAAACTGCGCGGGCGAGTACCGGGTAAACGCCAGGAAGAGACCCTTTCACAGTAGCTCGCTCACATGCGACTTGGCATTCGCGGGAAGCAGATCGCCGGCGTCACCGCGATTGTCGGGATCGCGGTGCTTGTACTGAGCACGCTCTACGTCACACGACTGTCGCGCGTCGTCCTGCACGAGAGCGAGTCGCGCGCGCAGTTCCTCACCGACTCGATCCTGCACCGGACGCGGGCTGTGATCGGCGTGGACCCGCACCCGCTGGCCGCGGTCCGGACCGATCCGGGCCTGCTCTCGATCCTGCAGTCGTCGCTGTACGGGGAAGGCATCACCGACGCGTCGATCCTCGACACCAACGGCGTGATCATCGCCAGCTCGGACCAGACGCAGGTTGGCCGCGTGCTCAAGGTCCGCAGGGACCTTGGCGCGCTGGTCACGGCGGGACCGATCGAGCAACTGCAGGTGATCTACTCGCCGGATGGCGAATTTCTCGAGCTGCGTCAGCCGATCAGGATTGGCCAGCGCCAGTACGGGTCGACCAGCGTCGGCGTCTCCACGCTCCTGATGCGCAAGGAGCTGAACGCGTTGATGCGGCCGGCGCTGTACATCGCGTTCGGCGCGCTCGTCATCGGCGTCATCGTCGCCGGCTTCCTTGCGCAACTGCTGCTGCGGCCGATTCACGTGATTCGCGGCGGCTTGACGCGCCTGGGGAAAGGCGAATTCGGCGTCACGCTGGATCTGCCCCCGGGCGATGAGTTCGGGGAGCTCGGCACCTTCTTCAACGCCGTCAGCCAGCAGCTCTCGGCGGACCGATCGCTGCTCGCGGGACAGAAAGCCAACCTGCAGGCGACGGTCGAGCACCTCGAAGACGCCGTCGCGCTGTTCAACCCGTCCGGCGAGCTGCTGTTCAGCAACCCGGCGATGCAGCCGTCGTTGCCGCCCGACTCGATCGGACGCGCAATGCAGGCGCTGTTGCCGGCCGGGCACGCGTATCGAACCCTGGTGGAGGAAACGCTGGCGACGCGCTCGTCGCGCGGCCCGGTGCAGGAAGGCGATCGCCTGCTGATGACGCATGCGGTCACCGATATCGATGGCAGCCTCGTCGGCGTGCTGCTCGTGGAGCGCAACGTCGAGTACCTCACCCGCATGCAGTCGACGCTCGCGTATTCACGGAAGCTCGTGGCGCTCGGCCGCCTGACCGCGGGCATTGCGCACGAGGTCAAGAACCCGCTGAACGCGATGATGATTCACCTGGAGCTGTTGCGGACGAAGATCGCGCGCCGCGCGGCCGCCGCGGCTCCGGCGATGGCGGGGATCACCGACGCGCGCCGGGCGACTGCGTCACCCGAATCGAAGAGCGGCCCGGCCGCCGACGAACTGCAGCATGTGGAAGTCATCGAGAGCGAGATTCGCCGCCTCGACGAAGTGGTGCAGGGATTCCTCAAGTTCACGCGCCCCGAAGATCTGCGTCTGCAGCCGGTGAAGGTCACGCATCTGTTCGATGAGATTCTGCCGGTGGTCGAGCCCGAGGGACGCAAGACGAACGTGCGCGTGATCCTCGACTGCAACGCCTCGGTGCCGCCGGTGAACGGCGATGCCGCGATGCTGCGGCAGGCGTTCCTCAACCTTGCCATCAATGCGTGCCAGGCGATGCCGAATGGCGGTACGCTGCGGCTGGCCTGTGTGCCGGCGTCGCGAGAGCGGGTGGAAATCCGATTCGAGGACTCAGGCGTGGGCATCAAGCCCGAGCACCTCGGGAAGATCTTTGATCTCTACTTCACGACGAAGGATCATGGGACGGGCATCGGCCTGTCGATGGTCTACCGTATCGTGCAGCTCCACGACGGCGACGTCGAGGTGGAATCGACGCCCGGCCGCGGCACCATCTTCAAGGTGCTGCTGCCGCAGGCGAATGGATAGCGCAATGCACGAGAACTCCCAACTCACACACGTGTCCAGCTCCCAACCCCCAATGAATCTTCGGGGAGCGATTGGGAATTGGGTCCTGCTTGTCGTGTTGGGAGTAGGGAGTTGTCTTGCGACAGGGGCCTGCGCCAAGGCACAGGCGAAGGCCGCGCCCGAAGGACCGCCGCTGAGCGTTCCGGCAGCACCGCCGCGCGTACTTGCCCCGGTGGACAGCGAACCGCTGGCGGAGAATCCGCCGGCGCCGGAGCCGGTAGCCACGCCGACGCCGCCGCGTACGGCCGCCCGTCCGGCGCCACCGCCCCGGCGGCAGCCGACGACAACCACCGAGACGGAACCGAAAGCGGAACCTGCGCCGGCGCCGGCTCCTCCCACGCCAGCCGCCGAGTCACCGGCCACCGCGCCCCGCCCCGCGGCAACGGTCGTCGATGCCGCGGCGGAAAAGCGCGTGCGCGACCAGCTCAAAAAGGCGACCAACGATCTCAATCGCGTCGACTTCAAGAAGCTCAGTAACGACGGCAAGGCGCAGTACGACCAGTCGAAGCGGTTCAACGAGCAGGCCGAGCAGGCGCTGAAGGACCGCGACTACGTCTTCGCCTCCACGCTCGCCAACAAGGCCGCCGCCCTCGCCACCGAACTCCTCGGCCGCTGATCGTTCACAGCAGCCGCCACTGGTCGCAAAACTCGCGCTCGTCGCAACAGCCGCCACGGCGGCACGACGAAACACACGATGGTCACGACGACGACGGATAGTCAAAAGAATCCTCGTCGTGTTCGTCGTAATTCGTCGTGTCCGTCGTGGCTTTCTTTTGTGACGCCGCCTTCGCCTGAGCGAAACGCCGACTTGCAGCCCTCCCTGGCTTTGATCTAGAGTCACTTAACTGAATGGTTAAACAGTCCAGTAAACGGCCGCGTCCCGCCACGAGCCGCCGGCCGGCGACCGCCCGCCGCCAACCGCCGGTCGTCCCCGCCGGCCCCCGGCCCCCGGCCGCCAGCCGAGAGATCGCCCGCGACGGCGACACCGAACAGCGGATTCTCGACGCGGCCCACCGTGTCTTCATGCGTACAGGTACGGCCGGTGCGCGGACACAGGAAATCGCTGCCGAGGCGGGCGTCAACAGCGCGCTCCTGCACTACTACTTCCGCAGCAAGGAGCGCCTGGCCGCTGCGGTGTTCCGGCGCGCCGCCGGCGAGCTGTTTCCCGCGGTGACCAGCGTGCTCGCCTCGGACCGGCTGCTCGAGGACAAGGTGCGCGAGGTCGTGGCCATCGAGATCGATCGCCTGTCGCGGACGCCGTATCTGCCGGCCTACGTGATCAGCGAGCTCGCGCATCACCCGGAGCGGATTCAGCAACTGCTGTCGGCGGTCACCGGCTCGCGGCCGCAATCGCTTGGTGAGACGGTCATCACGCGGATCGACGCGCAGATTCGCGCCGAGGTCCGCGCCCGCCGCCTGCGGCCGATCGCCGCCGAACAGTTCCTCGTCAACCTGCTCTCGCTCTGCATTTTTCCGTTCGCGGCGCAACCGATGCTCGCCGCGCTGCTTGGGTTGGAAGGAAAGGCCTTCACGCGTTTCATTCAGGAGCGGAAGCGCGCCCTGCCGGAGTTCTTTATGAGTGCGTTACGACCATGAGTCCGCTGGCGGCAGGCCGACCTGAAGGTCGGCCTCTACAAGTCACAAGAGCAGCCACGACGAGCACTGCGGTCGGCGGCCGGCGGCAGGCGGCAGGCGGTACGAGAGCGACGCGCACGACGAAAATCATTCAGTTGATCTGTTGTCGGATCTGTCGTCGTGACCGTCGTGTTCTCGTCGTGACCGTCGTGTCTGCTCTTGTGACGGGCATCAGCGGTGAAGTGCGTGCCCAGCAACTACCCCTGCAACTGGGCGATCTGCAGCAGGCGGCGGTGGCACACGATCCGCGGACGACGGAGCTGGCGCTGCTGGAGTCGCAGTCGTCGCTGCGCCTGCGGAATCTCGCGGTGCAGTGGCTGCCGTCAGCGTCGGTCGAGAGCCAGGCGCAATTCCAGTCGGACGCCCCGACGGCGCCGCTGCTCACGCCAGCCGGCAAGCCGGTGTTTGCCGCGCCCAAACAGAATTACGACGTCAACGCCGGCCTGAACCAGCGGCTGTTCGATCCCACCGTCGCCGCCCGCGCGGCGGTTGAGCGCGCGCAACTCGCCGAAAGCCAGGCGCGTGTGCGCGCCGCGGTCTATGCCGTGCGCCAGCAGGTCAACGACGCCTTCTTCGCGGCGGCGACGCTGCAGCAGCGCGTCGCCGTGCTCACCGCCACCATCGCCGAACTGCAGGGACGCCTCGACGAGGCGAATGCGCGCGTGCGCGAAGGCACGGCGCTTCCGGCCGATGCGGCGGCGATCGAGGCCACGCTGCTGCAACGCCAGCAGGACGAAGACGAGCTGCGTGCGGGCATCCGCGCGGCGCTCGCCCGGCTGGCGACGATCGTCGGCCGTCCAATCGCGCCGGACGCGACGCTCTCGCTTCCCGATTTGACGACGCAGAGCGATGCTGCGCGTCAGGGTACGAGCGACGAACGCGGGCGGCCGGAATACGAGCAGTTCGCGCGTACCCGTGAGCGGATCGAGCGTCAGGCGGACCTGGCGTCCGCGCAGGCGCAGCCGACGCTCTCGGCCTTCGGCCGCGCCGGCTACGGCAAGCCGGGGCTCGACTTCATTCAGAACGAGTGGGAACCATACGCGTCCGGCGGTGTACGCCTGCAGTGGAACGCGTGGACATGGGGCTCGACCGGCCGCGAGAAAGACGTGCAGTCACTCCAGGCCAAGATCGTCGCGGCGGACGAAGCGGCGTTCACGCAGACCCTGTCGGCGTCAACCGAAAGCGATCAGGCGACGATCGATCACCTGGTCAAGGCGCTCGCGACCGACGCACGAATCATCGACCTGCGCGCGCAGGTCGAAAGCACGGCCCGCGCACGCTTGCAGGAAAACGTGCTCACCGCCTCGGACTATCTGGCCCGCAACACCGAGTTGCTGCAGGCGCGCACGGCGCAGGCGACGCACCAGGTGGAGCTCGCGCAGGCGCGCGCCCGCCTGCTCACGACACTTGGAATCGAGGTTCACTGATGCGGACGGTCAGCGTCTCTCTCGTGATGACGTTCGTGCTCGTCGCCGGCTGCTCCCGCCGCGACGTCCCCGACGCCTACGGCAACGTTGAAGCCACCGAAGTCACCGTCTCCGCCGAAGCGGCCGGGCGCATCGTCAATTTCGACGTGAAGGAAGGGCAGATGCTCGCGGCGAACGCCGACGTCGGGACCATCGATTACTCCGACCTGGCGCTGCAGCGCGAACAGGCGTCGGCACAGCAGTCGGTCTCACAGTCGCGCGTTGATGAAACCGCACGGCAGCGCCAGGTGATCGAATCGCAGCGCGCCGCCGCTTCGGCGCAGGTCGAGGCCGCCCGCGCGCAGAAGAGCGCGCTCGAGAGCCAGCTCGAGATCGCGCGCCGCAATCTCGATCGCACGAAGCGGCTGGTGGACCAGCAGGCCGCGACCGCGCAGCAGCTCGATCAGGCCGAGCGCGACGTCCGCGTGCTCGAAGATCAGGTGAAAGCGCAGGGCCAGCAGATTGAAGCGCAGACGAAACAGGTCGCGGCGTTCAGCGGTCAGCTTGCCGCCGCCGGCGCCCAGGAGCGCACCGCCCGTCATCAGGTCGATTCCGCGGCCGCACAGGTGAAGCTCGTCGACGACCGCCTTCGCCGCGCCCATATCGTCAATCCCTCCGGCGGGACGGTGCTCGTCACCTACGTGGAAGCCGGCGAGTTCGTGCAGCCGGGACAGCCGCTGTTCAAGATCGCCGACCTCTCCAGCGTTGACGTGCGCGCCTACGTGACCGAACCGCAGCTTGCGTCGCTCAAGCTCGGTTCGGACGTGCACGTCAACGTCGACGTCGCCGATAACCGCCAGACACTCGACGGCAAGGTGACGTGGATCGCGTCCGCGGCGGAATTCACGCCGACGCCGATCCAGACGCGCGACGAACGCGCCGATCTCGTCTACGCGGTGAAAGTGCGCGTGCCGAACGAGAAGGGCCTGCTGAAGATCGGGATGCCGGTTGATGTCAATCTCGATCAAGGCAAGTAACCTCGTTCGCCGATTCGCGGACACCACCGCGCTCGATGGCGTGTCGTTCGAGATCTCGGCGGGCGAGCTCTTCGGGTTCATCGGTCCCGACGGCGGCGGCAAGACGACGCTGTTCCGGATTCTGGTGACGCTGCTGAAGCCCGACGACGGAACCGCCACCGTCCTCGGCCTCGACGTGGTCCGCGATCTCTGGGCGATCCGGCAGCGCGTCGGCTACATGCCCGGGCGTTTCTCGCTGTATCCGGATCTGAGCGTCGAAGAGAACCTGCGCTTCTTCGCGTCGGTGTTCGACACGACTATTGAAGCGTCGTACGAGCAGATTGCGCCGATCTACGAGCAGATCGCGCCGTTCAAGGATCGCCGCGCGGCTGCGCTCTCGGGCGGCATGAAGCAGAAGCTGGCGCTCTGCTGTGCGTTGGTCCACAAACCCGAAGTGCTGTTCCTGGACGAACCGACCACCGGCGTGGATGCCGTCTCGCGGCGCGAGTTCTGGGATCTGCTCGGGCGCCTGCGTGCCGGCGGCCTGACGATTGTCGTCTCCACGCCATACATGGACGAAGCCGACCGGTGCGATCGCGTCGCGTTGATCCAGCACGGGAAGCTCCTGGCCGTCGACACGCCTGCCGCGATCGCGAACTCGTTCGATCGACCGCTGATCGGCGTTCATGCCTCGAAGCGGTACGACGCGCTGCTGGCGCTGCGACGCTTTCCGCACGCACACAGCGTGCTGCCGTTCGGCGCCGTGCATCACTACACCGACGAGCGTGCCGACGCGCCGGCCGATCAGGTGATGCGGGAGCTGCGCGAGTTCCTGCGATCCGAAGGCATCGACGCCGACGTCACCACGCTGCAGCCAACGGTGGAGGACACGTTCATCGCGCGGATGGGTGAGCCTCCGGCGCGGGCCGACCTGAAGGTCGGCCTCTACGACCCTGACTCTCACAATCGCAGGGGCGGGTCTTCGGCACCGCCCCCGCGGAGCGGCCGTGGCTGATCTCGCAATCGCGGCGAAGGACCTCACACGCACCTTCGGCGATTTCACCGCCGTCGACCACATCACCTTCGACGTCCGTCAGGGCGAGGTCTTCGGCTTTCTCGGCGCGAACGGCGCCGGCAAGACGACGGCGATGCGGATGCTGACCGGGTTGCTGACGCCGAGCGGCGGAACAGCGGCCGTCGCCGGCTTCGACGTCTACACGCAGTCGGAGTCGATCAAGCGGACCATCGGCTACATGAGCCAGAAGTTCTCGCTCTACGAGGACCTGTCGCCGCGCGAGAACATCCGGCTCTATGGCGGCATCTACGACCTCACGCGTGCGGAAATCCGCGACCGCGCCAGCGCGATGCTCGAGCGCCTCGGGATGGACGATCGCGCCGCCAACAGTCCGGTGCGCGAGCTGCCACTGGGCTGGCGTCAGAAGCTCGCGCTGTCCGTCGCCCTGCTGCACAAGCCGGCGATCGTCTTTCTCGACGAGCCGACCAGCGGCGTTGATCCCGTGACGCGGCGGCAGTTCTGGGAGCTGATTTACGACACGGCCAAAGCCGGCACCACCGTGCTCGTCACTACGCATTACATGGACGAGGCCGAGTACTGCGATCGCATCTCGATCATGGTGTCCGGTCGCATCGGCGCCTACGGCACGCCGGCGGAACTGAAGCAGCAGTTCAAGGCCGATTCGATCGACGACCTGTTCGTGCAGCTCGCGAGGCCCGCATGAACCCTGTGTCGTCGAAGCGCCGGGCCAATCGCTGGAACGGAGGCGGACCGCTGTTCGGTCTTCTGTGGAAGGAGCTGCGGCACATCCGCCGGGATCCGCGCACGCTGGCCGTAGTGCTCGCGCTGCCGGTAGTGCAGGTGGTGCTCTTCGGCTACGCCATCCGCACCGACGTCGATCACGTCCGTCTCGCGATCGTCGATCCATCACCCGACGAGACGACACAGGCGTTGAGGGCCCGGTTCGAAGGCGCTGGGGTGTTCGACATCACCGCCGTCGTGCCGCGGACGGAAGACCTCGATCGACTGTTCCAGTCGGACGTCGTCCAGGAGGCCGTCGTCTTCGAACACGACTTCGGCGCCAAGGTCAGGTCGGGCGGTCCGGCGCAACTGCTGATCGTGACCGACGGCGTCGAGCCGAACACCGCGAGCCTGTTTCAGGCCTACGCGCAGGCGGTGGTTGGATCGTATGTAGGGCCCGACACTCCTGCAGGGCCAGACTCTAGTCGGGCCGCCGCTGCCCGGTTAAAGCCAGGCGCCGCGATTAATGCCCGCGTCGTCACCCGCTTCAATCCGACGCGCGAGAGCAAGAACCTCTTCGTCCCCGGACTGATGGCGTTCGTGCTCACGATCATCTCGTCGCTGATGACCGCCATCTCGCTGACGCGCGAGAAGGAAACCGGGACGCTCGAAGCGCTGCTCGTCTCGCCGCTGCGCCCGTGGTCGATCATCATCGGCAAGGTCTTTCCGTATCTCGTGATCGGTTTCATCGCGGCGTGCGGGGTCATCGCCGAGGGGCGATTGATCTTTCAGGTGCCGCTGCGCGGCAGCCTGACGCTGCTGCTGGCCGACGCGCTGCTGTTCATCCTCACCTCGCTTGCGCTCGGCATTCTCATCTCCGCCCGCACCTCGTCACAGCGCGTCGCCATGATGGCGGCACTGCTGGCGACGATGCTGCCGAACATCCTGTTGTCGGGGTTCATCTTTCCGGTGGAAAGCATGCCCGTGCTGCTGCGCGTGATCTCATACGCCGTGCCCGGCCGCTGGTTCGTCGAGATCGCGCGCGGGATCATGCTCAAGGGCGTCGGCCTCACGTATATCTGGCCGCAGACGCTGGCACTGGTCGCGATGTCCGTGGTGCTGCTCGCCGCGAGCATGCGTTCCTTCAACGCGAGGCTCGAGTAATGCGCCGCATCTTCTACCTCGCGCAGGCCGAAATCCTGCACGTGATCCGCGACCGCGCCACGCTGGCACAGGTGCTGGTCGTGCCGCTGGTGCAATTGATCGTCCTGGCGAACGCCGCCACATTTTCCGTTCCCAATACGCCGACCTGGATCGTCGATCTCGACCGCACACCTGCGTCGCGCGGGCTCGTGAACCGCATGGCGGCGTCCGGCAACTTCGACATCGTCGGCACCATCCCGTCGACCGATGCCGCGAATGAAGCCATGCTGCACGGCCAGGTGACGCTGGTGCTGACGATTCCGCACGACTTCGAGCAATCGCTCGTGCAGCGCCACGACGCGGACGTGCAATTGATCGTCAACGCCGAGAAAGGGTCGGCCGCCGGGATCGTGCAGTCGTATGCGACCGCGATCCTCAATCGGTATGCGACGGAGTTGGCTGGCGGCGGGCGGCTGGTGGAAGCGACGCCATCCCGTGGGGGTAGCACCGCTGGCGCGCCAATCGAGATCCGGCAGCACACGCGCTACAACCCGACGCGCAACTACTCGCACTACATGGTTCCGGGGATCCTGGTGGCGCTGGTCACGATCATCGGCACGCTGCTCACGGCACAGAACATCGCCCGTGAGAAGGAACTCGGCACGCTCGAGCAGTTGAACGTGACGCCGATCACGCGCGGCCAGTTCATCGCCGGCAAGCTCCTGCCGTACTGGGGCCTGGGGCTGCTGGAACTCGCACTCGGCCTGACCGCCGGCGTCCTGATCTTCGGCGTGCCCGTCGAGGGCAGCCTCCTGCTGTTGTTCGCCGTCGCCGCCGTCTACCTGCTCGTCGCGCTCGGCATCGGCCTCTTCATCTCGACCATCGTCCACACGCAGCAGCAGGCGATGTTCGTCACCTTCTTCATCGTCAACATCTACCTGCTGATGAGCGGGCTGTTCACGCCCATCGACAGCATGGCGCCGTGGGTGCAGCAGGTGTCGATGCTGAATCCCGTCCGCCATTTCGTCACGATTTCGCGGGCTGTGCTCATGAAGGGCGCCGGCCCCGCGGAGGTCGCGAAGCCGTTCGCGATCCTGGCCATCTTCGCCGTCGTCGTGCTCACGTTCGCGGTGAGGCAGTATCACAAGCGGACGGCCTGAGTCACGGGCAGACCATAAAGGTCTGCCCCGCAACGATCGGCATCGAACGCGGCAGGGCGGGCCTTTATGGCCCGCCTGTGACCGGGCGGTCGAATTGCTTTGTCGATCCCGGCCCGGCTCGATCGACGTGCTTGCAGGAGGGCAGAATGACTGCTGTGAGCACCCCGACCTTGACCGTATCCACCCCGACCGATCGGCAAATTGTCATGACCCGCGTCTTTTCGGCGCCCGCGGCCCGGGTGTACGAGGGCCTGACGACGCCGGCGCTGCTGAAGCAGTGGGTGGCGGTGCGCGGCCTGACCATGACCTCGGTGACGTCCGACATGCGTCCTGGCGGCCGCTATCGCTTCGAGGGCGCGCACCGCAACGGGTCGGCGCTGGCGTGGGGCGGCGAGGTCCGCGAGGTGGTGCCGAACCAGCGGATCGTCCAGACCGAAGCGTTCGACGGCTATCCCGGCGAGGCGTTGAACACCACGACGCTCGACGAGCGCGACGGGAAGACGACGATGACGGTGACGCTGGAGTATCCGAGCCGGGAGATTCGCGACGCGGTGCTGGCGACCGGAATGGCGGACGGCGCAAGCGAGGCCTACGACAACCTGCAGCGCCTGATCGCACGGGAGTAGCGACTGCACCCGAGAGCGTCCGTCACGAAAAGAGCAACCACGACGGGCACGACGGGCACGACGGGCACGAAAAGAAAAACCACGACGAATGCGACGATTGACGACGGCCACGACGTTTTGCGGCGGAAGAGGGCTCTCAGGGTGTCGTTCGGCCATGCAACGCCGCACGGTCGCCCTCGCGGCATGTGTGGATCGAATGTGGAATCGGCCTCGAATCAGGTCCTGGTCGCGAGGCAGGCGTCTTGAGCAGCGCGGGAGTCGCGGTCGCCGAGCACCGTGCGTCACGAGTGTCGATCCTGTTCCGCGTGGATCGACGTGCTTCCAGGAGGAGTAATGCACCTGCACACATACCTGAACTTTCCCGGCAACTGCGAGGAGGCGTTCCGGTTTTACGAACAGCGCCTGGGCGGCAAGATCTCGATGCTGATGCACCACGGCGATCAGCCCGGTGGCGACCAGCGCGGTTTGAAAGGCGTGCTGCACGCGCGCATGACGCTCGGCGGCGCGGACATCTCCGGCGCCGACGTGCCCAACGCGGAGCCGATGCGCAGCGCTTACCTGGCGCTGACCACGGACACCGCCGCCGAAGCCGAGCGCCTCTACGCGCTCCTCACCGAGGGCGGGCAGGTGTTCATGAAGATGGAGGAGACGTTCTTCGCCGAACGCTTCGGGATGTTGCGCGACCGCTTCGGCACGTCGTGGATGCTGCTGGGCCCTGCGAAGCGGATGTAGCGCGTCACAAAAGAAGCCACGACGGGCACGACGCTCGACAGACCCGCCCCTACGAATCATGAGGGGTAAGACCGGCCCCTGCGCGCAATTTAGAAACGTCGTGACCGTCGTGATCGTCGTGGTTGCTTTTCTCTCACGCCCGCCAACCGCCGACCGCCAGCCGCCAGCCCTTAAAAACTCACCCCCAGCCCGAAGTTGACCCGCGCGCTGCCGTCCTGGGCCCACGCGGCGGCGAGGTCGAGGAGCACGGGGCCGCCGCCGAAGAAGATGCCGCCGCCGATGCCGCGGCGCCAGTCGGCGTCGGCGAACTTCGCGCCGGCGTTCCACGTGGTGCCCCAGTCCACGAATCCCTTCACGCCGAAGCGGCCGGCGTTGAGCGGCGACGTCAGCGGAAAGCGCACTTCGGTCGAGAGCGCCGCGAGATTGTCGCCAACGGCGATCCCGGCCTGATATCCGCGCAAGGTATCAGTGCCGCCGAGCAGCGGCTGCTCCGAGAGCGGCAGCGCGCGATTGGAGGTCGCGAATTGTCCGCGCAGCGCGAGCACCGTTGAACCGCCGATGCCGACGTAGCCGCGCAGGTCCGAGAGCCATCGCCCGGCGCTCGTGCCGAGCGCGTCCGGCGTTGCCAGCAGATCGCCCTCCTGCCACCGCAGCGCTTCGCGTCCGAGCGAGAGATACACCGCGTTGCGCGGGAACGACGGATCGCGGCGCGTGTCGACGACAACGTCGGCGAGAAATGAATCGTGTCGATCGACGACGCGGACGCCGGGTGCGGGAAACGTGAGACTCACGGGCGGCAGCCCCGGCGTGATCGCGCTCGCCGCACTGGCGTCGAGGTCATCAGTGCCAAACGCCACGCGCGCCGTCTTCGCGGCGGCGCCGAAGCGCAGCCACGTGCCGATCGGCTTCTCCACCCGCAGCTTCGCCTCGTGCCGCAAGTCCGGCACCTCGAAGTACGGGTTCTCGCGCCGGTAGATCGCCAGGCTCCCGAGCAGGCGTACCTGCGGATCGCGCCGGCCGATGCCGTAGGCGCCGCGCGACCCGCCGAACCAGTGATCCAGATCCACGCCCACGCGCCGCTCGCCGCCCCACGACAGCGGCACCGACACGCGGGTGTTGTCATCCACCGCATGCGGGAACGTCGTCCGCACGCCATACGTGAAGCCGTAGCCGTCCTGATAACTGAGGATTGGCAGGAACATGCCGGACGCGCGCAGCCGTTTGCCCCAGCCGGGCGTCAGGTCGGTATCGCTGACCCCCGCCTTCTCGTCGACGACGATCATGACGAGGACCTGCGAAGGGTCGCTGATCGAGAGGAAGCGCTTGCGGACCTCCGCGTCGGAAAAGCGGTGCGACTTCCGGATCGCCGCCTGCGCCCGAGCGAGCACGTCCTCCGTCGCCGGATCGCCCACCTTCAACCCGCTCAACTCGAGCACGTCGGCGTCCGGCGTCGTGTGGTTGCCGTGTACGCGAATCTCGGCGATCCGTTCGGATTGCGCAAAAGCTGGAGACACAACAGACACCACGACGGCCACGACGGCCACGACGGTCACGACGAAAGGCCTGATGATCGACCTTACTTCCGTTCTGTTCGTCGCAATCGTCGTCGTGTGCGTCGTGATCGTCGTGACCGTCGTGTGTTCCTTTCTCTGCTCCTCTACCGCCAGCCGCCAGCCTTCCTCCGCCAGCCCCGTCCTCATCGCAGCCTCGCTTTGACTTCCGCCAGCTTGTAGTTGTGATAGCGGACGTCGTAGCGCGCGTCGAGCTCGCCGACGGCCGACGTCAGGCCGAAGCGCATGCCGATGGTGTCGGGCAGCCAGACGTTGGGGAACGCCTCGCGCATGCGCATGCTGGCGCGCATGTCGTCGAGCCGCACCAGCGCGCGGGCGGGGAGGAAGTCGAAGTCGATGTTGGTGAACTCGTACTGCAGGATCTGGTGCTCGATCGGCTCGATCCAGAGTGTGATCATCGAGACCTTGTCCATCTTCTCGTCGATGCGGTCGCCGGCGTCGTTCTTCTTCCTGTTCTTCGGGTCGCCGTCGGTTGCCGCGGCCGGGCGTTTGTTCTTCGGCGGATCCTTGAAGAACTGGTGCGGGTAGTACTCGATTTTGTAGACGTCGCGGCCGAGCAGCTTTTCGCGACCGACGAACGCATAGCTCCCCTGGTCGAACTTGAAGTTCATGAAGTAGGCGCTGTCGACGAAGCGCGGCTCGTTGCCGGCCTTGACCAGGTCGTCGATCGAAGGCGGCGCGTCGCTGTCGGCGTGCACCTCGGTGCTTTGCTTCTCGCGCTCCTCGGCCCGCTTCTCGCGCGACTTGCGCCGGCCCTCTTCACGCTTGATCCAGTTCGATTCCGCCTTGCGCCGATCCTCCTCCGAGACCTCAACGCCATCAGCCCTCGTCGGGCTCCGCACGAACACCCCATCGTCCGTAAGGAACCAGGTGTATTCGTGCTCGAACCCCCAGACCTTGCGCCCGTTGAGCGCGCTCGCCTGAAACGTCTCGTCCTCGTCCAGCGTGTACTGCTGCAGCTTTTTCCAGTTGTCGTCGCGCCGCGACAGCACCTGCTTCATGAAGGCATCGAGGTCGGTTTGCTTGTCGGCCCTGGTCTGGGCGGAGACGGAGGCGTGAGGCAGGGCGGGAAACACCACGAGGGCCGCGGCGGTCGCCGTTAGAAGGATCAGTCGTGTTCGCACGGACAACTCCGGGGCAGGCGTGAACTGGCTGCGGGTTAGACGCAGCCGGCGACCACGAAGTTTATCGACGTCGAACCCCGTACAAGGCGAGAGGGAGGCGTTGCGGCCTCCCCCGGGTGCATAGGCGGGATTGCTTTGGAAGGTTGTCCCCGCCACTCGCGCCACGGGGTGGGGTTGCTGTCGTTCTTGGCCGCCTATAGAGCAGACGGTGTGCCACCTTCCGGAGCGCGGTCACCAGCGTCGGGACTGCTGTAAGTGCTTGAAAACCGGGGTGTGTGGGTAATGGCGGTACCTTTCTGCCCGTTCAGGTGCGAGCCCGTGGGTAACAGCCGGGACTAACGAAAGCTCTGGCAACCGCGGTTGATGCCGATCGCGCGCCCCCCTACCACTTCGCAGCTCGTCCGTAGCGATTCACCATGTAGCGCGAACCCTTTGGGTCCGCGAAAGCGAGCCGGCGCCGAACCCCGTCGGGTCGCTCAACGGGGCACTGACTACCGAAGACACGCGGCCGACCACCGGCGGCAGTTCTTCCGCTCGTTCGAGTTCGGCCTGCGATTGAAGACGCACCACTTCGACGACTGCAAGCCGCCTGCGGCGAACGATTGCGACGGTGGATAACACGATCGTGGTGGTGCCGCTCGCGGCTGCGACGATCAAGGTCGATGGCAAGGACGCGCCGGCGAAGAAGGCGTTACCGATCTGATCGTCGTCCGTATTCCGTAGACGTTTGCCTGCGCATGCCGATGCCAGCCGGCTGTGATCGCAGTTCCCTCACTTGTCGACGCCAACCCGCGTTGCAGAATCAGCAACTCGTTGCTGCTGTGCGCGGGACGATGCTATCGTCGTCGGCCTGATTCGCGCGATCCGGAATCGGGCAAGCGTCTCGCAGTGCCGTTCCGGGCGAGGCAATCAGAATGGCGATCAGGTCGTTACCGGAACGGGTCAGCGCGCTGGAAGAAACCGTGTCCCAGCTACAGCATCTGCCGCAGCAACTCGCCGCATTCCGAAGCGAAGTCGACGTGCGGTTCGCCGCAGTTGACGCGCGGTTCGCCGAGATCGACAAGCGCTTCGACCGGGTCGACGCGCGGTTCGCCGAGATCGACAAGCGCTTCGACCGGGTCGACACGCGGTTCGCCGAGATCGATAAGCGCTTCGACCAGGTCGAGGCGCGGTTCGTCCAGATGGACGCGCGCTTCGACGACCTGTCTGCGCAGATGCGAACGCTGTTCGAAGAAGCCATCGCGCGCATCAACGTCGTCACCGAGGAGCGCGGCCCCGGCAGGCCTGCCCGTTCGCGTCCAGGGAACCGCAAGCGCAAGACGTAGCGGGCGCGCC
>DATJEU010000051.1:0-18883 GCA_035496255.1 Vicinamibacterales bacterium | reverse complement strand
GTCGTGCACGCGATCGTCCGGCCCGAGCTGCCGGTCTTCACCAGCGTCTCACCGCGCTTGAGGCTTCCCGGCGGCGCGTAGGCGACGAAGCCGATGTGCGGGTCGCGCTTGGTGACGCGCGAGGTGTCCAGCGGCAGCGTGATGATGCGCGCGCCGATCGGCTCGGTGCCGCCGGCGGCGAGCGCGAAGCGCATGCGGCCGCCGCCGACGAACGTCTTCGGCACGGTCCCCGCCTCCTTCATCGTCGTCCACCCGTTGACCGGCGGCAGCTTCGAGAAGTATTCGGCGGCCTGGTTGATCTCGTCGTCGGAGAGCGCCTGCGCGATCTTGTTCATGCGGTTCGGTTCGTTGCGCGCGCCGCTCTTGAAGTCGGCCATCTGCCGCTTGAGGTATTCGAGGTTCTGGCCGGCGAGCATCGCCGACTCGGGGTGGCCGGCGCCGTTCATCAGGTGACACACGCCGCAGGCGAGCGCGTCGCCATTGGCGTTGAGCACGATCGACGGCGCGGGCGGATGCTCGTTGGGGAACCAGTCGACGGCGTGATTCAGGTCGTCGATTTCCTTCGACTGGTAGGTCTTCGTCGCGCCCGGGACCTGCTTGGGCCCTTCGGGCTCGGGCGTCAGGTCGCCATTCTTCACCGGAAACGCCCACTCGGGGCCGGTTGGGGCCGGTTGCTGCGACGACACGACGGCAATCGACAACACGCCGAACGCCAGGACCACGGCCAACAGATTTTTCATACGCTCACCAGCCATTGCAGTCGAATTTGAAGCCGCACTTCAGGCACTTGATGCAGCCCTTCACCTTGGCGAGGTCGTGCGATTCGCCGCAGCGCGGGCAGGTGGTGCTCTCATCGCTCTTTGGAGGATCGGGTGGGGGCATGCGAACGAATTCTACGCCGGGAGGAAACGGAGGGGGCGGAGCGAACGGTTTGAACAGGAGGAACGGAGAAACGGAGACGAACGGAGGCGTTTAGTTAGGCGTGCTTTCGGGGCTCGTCGTGGACGACGGGTTGCGGCGCCGCTGACGAGGCCCGCGCAGCGGGCCGTGCTGGTCGCGCGAAGAGCCTGAATACCAGCCACATCGACGCTTCCAGTGGCTTGTATTCAGGCTCTTCCCGCGACCAGGCCGCCTCCGGCGGCAGTCAGCGGCGCCCTCCGTTCGTCTCCGTTTCTCCGTTCCTCCTGTGAACCCGTTGCCTCCGTAATCTCCGTCTTCGTCGTCTCCGTCTCCGCTCCCTCCGCCACCTCTGTTATCTCACCGTCCGAAGATGATCCGCTCGTTCTGGAACAACCTCGTGGTCAGGCGGACCAGCAGCAGCGAGATCACGATGGCGGAACCGGCGGACAGGCTGAATTCGAGCCAGCCGGGCGAGCGGCCGCCGAGAAAAGCAGTCAGCAGCAGGTACTGGCCGACGATGGGAGCCGGATACATCCAGGGGCGATCGGCGATTGGATACAGGCTGCTGAGAAGCGCCGGCAGCATCAGCATCGAGATCAGCACGCCCATGTAGCTCTGCGCTTCCTTGAAGCTGCGCGCGTAGGTCCCGACATACAACTGAATCGCCGCGGTCAGCGGGCACAGCGGCAGAATCGCCGCGAGCATGCCGATCACTTCGTTCGGGCCCAGGCCGAAGCGGATGCCGAGGTCCTCGAGCGGGATCAGGTGGAGTTGCGCCACCGAGAGCGCGGTGGTCAGGCACACGCTCAGCATCGCCGCGACCGTCGCGGCCAGCCACTTGCCGCCGACGAAGATGCTGCGCGGGACGGGATTCACCAGCAGCGGCTCGAGCGATCCGCGCTCGCGTTCGCCGGCGGTGGAGTCGGTGGCGATCTGCATGCCGCCGCTGAACGCCGCGATCATCAGCATCAGCGGGATGAAATTGAGGATCGTCGCGGCCCGTTGCTGCGCGCTCGACACCTCGATGTTCTGGATCTGCACGGCCGACGCGATGCTCGGACTCACGCCG
The DNA here is from genome assembly GCA_035496255.1 of Vicinamibacterales bacterium. Lineage (GTDB taxonomy): Bacteria > Acidobacteriota > Vicinamibacteria > Vicinamibacterales > UBA2999 > Gp6-AA40. The sequence goes on along the minus strand of DATJEU010000051.1, from coordinate 16,914 downwards.
CGCGCGATCAGCCGCAGGCCGCCGATCTGACCGCCGTACGCGGCCACGAGTCCGCGCACCCGGCTCACGACCGGCTCCGACACGGTGCGCGAGCTGTCGCTGACCACCCGCACCTGCGCGGCCTTCGATGCCTTGAACCGCTCGGCGAAGTCCTTCGGGATGACGAGGACGACGTCCACCTTCTTGTCCCGCACCGCGGCTTCGGGATCCGACGGCCCGGGGACGATGGTCACGCCGTACTGCTGTTGCAGCCAGTTGACCAGCGCCGGCGCGTTCTCGGCGCCGACCACCGGAATGACGACGTGGTCCGCGTCACGCGCGCGGTCGGCGACGCGGTTCATCATCAGCGTGATGACGATCGGGAAGAAGATCGCGCTGAAGAAGATCGAAAAGAGCGCGCGGCGGTCGCGGAAGGAATCACGCAGCTCCTTGCGCATGACCACCAGGATGCGGGCACCGTTCATCGGTGCACCTCCTGGCCGGTCAACGCGACGAAGACGTCCTCGAGGTTCTCGTGGCCGGATTGCGCCCGCAGTTCGTCGGGCGTCCCGTTGGCGACGACGCGACCGCCGGCGATCACGACGATCGAGTCGCAGAGCGCGGAGACTTCCTGCATCACGTGACTGGAGAACAGCACCGTGCGCCCCTGATCGCGCAGCCGCCGGATGATCACCCGCACGGCGCGCGTACTCATCACGTCGAGGCCGTTGGTCGGTTCGTCGAGCAGCACGTTCGCCGGATCGTGGACGAGCGCACGCGCGATCGCCACCTTCGTGCGCTCGCCGTGCGAGAAGCCGCCGGTGCGGCGGTCGGCGATCTCCTGCATGTCGAGCAGCGTGATCAGCTCCGCCGCGCGTTCGTCGAGCGCCTTGCCGCCGATGCCGTGCAGTTGGCCGTAATAGCGGATGTGTTCGCGCGCGGTCAGCCGCGGATAGAGGCCGAAGCCGTCCGGCAGCACGCCCAGGTGCGATTGCGCCGTCTGCGGCGCACGCACGGCATCCACGTCGTCGACCTGGATCGATCCTTCATCCGGGCGCATCACCGCATAGAGCATGCGCAGCGTCGTCGTCTTGCCGGCGCCGTTCGGGCCGAGCAGGCCGGTCACGCGTGCATTGGGGGCCGTGAAGCTGACGCCGTTGACTGCGTGGACGGCGCCGAAGCGTTTGTGAAGACCCGAGACCTGGATCATGGGGCTCCGGATGCCCGGTTTCGTGAGGTCGCAGGCCGTCCGCGGCCGGCGAGCGGGTCCGGTCCGGCGGGCGTGAGGAAGAACGGCGGCGCTTTCACCTGCTGCAGGCAGGTTGGATCGAGTCGATCCGCGCTCGCGTCTTCGATGAATTGCGCAATCAGGTGGACGCCGCATGGGGTGCCGATCACACCGTGGCCGGTGGACGCGGCGGTGAAGTGGCGCGAATGACGGAGGTGTGAGGCCACCTCCTGACCCCACACCGGCGGTGTGATCGGATCGAACTCGCCGGAGAGCACGAGCGCAGGCACGTCGGACGTCACCGGATCGTAGTAGCTCGCGTCTATCGTTCCCTTCGGCCAGAAGTCGCACGCGTCCACCTGGTCGGCGAACAGCAGACCGCCAAACACCTTGTCGCTCGTTTCGCGCTGGAGGTCGGCACGTGTGACCCGGGGCGCATCCTCGCTGCAGATCACCGAGAGTTGCATCCCCACGCTCATGTTCTCCGATGCATCGTCGGCCATCCCAAGCGCGAGCAGCGACTGGAAATCGTCGTGCTCGGCGTGATCGATCAGGGTCGGCAGCAGCGACGCCGTGACCGGCGAATAGAGAGCGCCGAACAGGATGCTGGCAACGATGCGCGCGTCGATCTGCGTGTCTTCGGCCACGCCGGTGCGCGGGTGCACCATCCGCACATGCACCGGGGCCGCGTCAAGACGCTGCAGCAGCGCGCGGACACGCGCCGGCATGCCGGGATAGACGGCCCGGCACGACGCATCGGCGTCGCAGCGATTCAGCCAGGCGTCGAGCGAACGCTGCGCGTCGCGCGCCACGAAGAGCGGCAATCGCATGTCCGTGGGCGCGACCCCGTCGAGGACAAGTGTCCGGACGTGGGATTCGTGCCGACGCAGGTAAACCAACCCGGCGCGAGTGCCGTAGGAACCACCATACAAATTGATGCGGTCGTACCCGAGCCAGACACGCACGTCATCGAGATCGTCCATGGCAATTGGTGTCGTGTAGAGGCGTACGTCGGCGTCATATCCGGCCAGACACCCCCTCAGGCGCGTCAAAACGGCGGCTTCGCTCTCCATCAGACCGCGCAGCGACTCTTCGTTGCTGCGGCAGTCGAGCGGATGTGACTTACCGGTGCCGCGCTGATCGACCAGGACGATGTCGCGGGATTTCTGAACGGGACTGAAGAGATCGCGCAGTTGGGACGCGAGCGCCGCGGCGCCCTGACCCGGGCCGCCGGCGAGGAAGAACAGCGGGTCGGTGTGGCCGGGAGCCACAGCGGGCAGCACGATGATGCGCAGCGCGATGCGACGGCCCGTGCGTGTGGCCCGGTTCTCATACACCCGCATCGTGCCGCAGAGCGCATCAGTTGGCCCTTCGTCGGTGGCGCACATGTGCAGGTTATGCGGGGGATTGTTGCTGCGATCGGCAACACATCCTGCTGTTAAAAAAATCAGCAGAGTGAGCGGCGAAGCAAGGCGGAACACGCGCCGAATGACAGCTATAATCGTCGCCGCTCGAGCGTGCGCGGTGGCGTTCGGAGGATGAAATGACACAGCAGTCGGAACCATCCAGCCTGGCCGCCGAGGCGTACGCGGTCGTACGACAACGCATCCTGCGCGGAGAGATCGGTCTGGGACAGGTGATCTCACGGCGCAAGCTCGCGGCCGAATTGAGTATGAGCTTCCTGCCCGTATCGGAGGCGCTGCTGCGTCTCGAATTCGAAGGGCTGCTCGAGAGCCGTCCGCGTGCGGGCACGCGCGTGCGCATTCCGTCGCCGGAAGACGTGGCGGGGTATTACGTCGTGCGCGAAGCGCTCGAGGTGCAGGCGGCGGTACTCTACACCGCGCAAGTGACGGCGGCCGAGCGCACCGAGCTGAAGAAGCTGGCCGCGCGTGTCGATGCGCTGCACGCGCAAGGCGATCGGCTCCTGTACCTGGGCGTGCACCAGAAGCTGCACGCGCGGATCGCGGAAGGCAGCCGTTGCCCGGCACTGCTCGAGGCGATCGAGAAGACGCAGGCGCTCGCCTCGATCTGGTATTGCGTGATGCGGCCGCCGCGTCCCGAGGATTCGCAGACCCGTCATCAGGATCTCGCGGATGCGGTCACCAGCGGCGACCCGGTACGCGCGGCGCAAGCCGTTCGCGATCACATCACCATCGCCCGCGAGCGGACGTTGGAGACGCTGCAGCCGTATTTCGATCTGCGCACGGCGACCGGCCGCACCTTTCATCGCAGCGATCGCCGGCTGAAGGCTCATACACCCGATCTCTCCCAACTGCACTGATACATCCCCGGCGGGACCACTTCGTGGGTCCCGCCCTGCGTTTTTCCCCTCTACTTATCGGGCGGGTTGCGTTGGATCCGCTAGTCCCGTGCGAAAATTCTCCAGGTGAAATGATTCGGCGAAATAGTCGTAAATAGTGGGAGAGGCACAGCTTGGGGAGCCGTGGTGGTCACTGTACAATATCGTCCCCTTGACCATCGGCGGTCGGCGCTGTACCTTTTCGCCGCGCTGATCAGCCGGGATTGGCCTTTTAAGTGTGTGTTCGTGCAGGGTTTTTCCGCCTAGAGGAGATGTCGATGCGTACCAAGTTTGCTTTTGTGATCGCGGGGCTGGCGCTGTTTCTGGCGAAGCCGATCGTCGCGCACCACTCGTTCGCGGCGGAATTCGACGCGAGCAAGCCGTTCAAGATGACCGGGACCGTAACCAAGGTGGAGTGGCAGAACCCGCACACCTACTTCTACATCGACGTGGCCGACGAGAAGACGGGCAAGGTCAACAACTGGGGCATGGAGATGGGCAGCCCGAACGGCCTCATGCGGGCCGGCTGGACGCGCAACACCATGAAGGTCGGTGACAAGGTGACCGTGGAAGGCAGCCTCGCCAAGGACGGCAGCCACACTGGCAACGCCCGCACCGTGGAACTGGCGGAATCCGGCAAGAAGCTGTTCGCGGCGTCGAGCCAGGGCCAGCAGGCAGCTCAGTAAGCGGGGAGCTGTCATTGAAGAACCAACTTCGTATTGCATTCGTCTGCTCGGCGGCGGTGGCGTTGTTCGCCAGCACCGCGTGGCTCGAGGCCCAGGCGCCTCGCGCGGGGCAGATTCAGCAGGAAGGCTCGATCGCGCCGGAGGCGGCGCAGGGTCGCGGCGGCCGTGGCCGTGGCCGCAACGCCGCACCGGCGCAGCCGACCCCCAAGCTGGCTGACGGCACCGTCAACCTGGGCCGCGTGGCCGGCGAGAAGGGCATCTGGAACCTGCCCTACATCACCAACATGGCCCAGAACGTCGTCGACCCGACGACGGGACAGCCGATTCCGGAGATCGCCGCGGCTCGTGCGGCGGCTGCGGCGGCTCGTGGGGCCGGTGGACGTGGCGCCGGCGGCGGCACACGTGGCGGCGGTGGTGGCGGCGGCCGGGGCGGCACGAAGTCCGAGCCCTGGATGCCATTCCAGCCGTGGGCCGCGGCGGTCTACGACTACAACTCGAAGAACGAATCGCAGTACGACCCGGAGGGCTTCTGCCTGCCGCCGGGCGGACCGCGCATGTTCGCGACGCCGTATCCGGGTGAGATCATCCAGCTCCCGGAACAGAAGCGCATCGTCATGATCTTCGAGGGCGGCACGCACATCTGGCGCGAGATCTACATGGACGGACGCCAGCACCCGAGCGGCGACGAGCTGAACCCGACCTATCTGGGTCACTCGATCGGCCACTATGAGGACAACAACCAGACGCTCGTGACCGACGTCGTCGGCTTCAACGAGAACAGCTGGCTGGATTATTTCGGCCACCCGCACACGGGCCAGATGCACGTGACCGAGAAGTTCACGCGACCGAACAAGAACACGTTGCACTACCAGGCGACGGTGGACGATCCGGGCGCCTACACGCGGCCGTTCACGGTGGCGTGGGACATCGCGTGGCGCGGCGACGGCGAGCTGTCCGAGTACATCTGCCAGGAGAACAACCGCTACCTGAATCGTCTGACCGACGATTTCGGCCAGCCGGTGTTCGGGCCGAAGACGCCGGGCATCAAGCCGGCCAAGCCGACGGCCGGGGGGACCAAGTAAGCCATGCGTTCAGGTTTGTTCCGACTCGTGACCCTTGTTGCGCTCCTCGTGCTGCCGACGGCAGCGTTCGCGCAGTTCGGCCATCCCTTCAACTCGCCGTACAGCGGCGGGTGGGGGAAGGACCACGCGAACCGCCTGCTGATCGATCCGCACTGGGACGGCAAAGCGGTGACCGGCACGATCAACTCGGGCGGCGCCACGCTGAACATCACGTCAACCACCTTTGACTACTCGGATCCGGCAGCGTGGAAGGTCACGATGAAGGCCGAGGGCAAGGATGCGGCGGGCAAGCCGGTGACGGCGACGCTCGCGGGGACGCTCGAGAACATCGGCGTCTACTACAAGATCTTCAGCGGCACCATCACCGAGGGCGCGCAAAAGGGCGACTTCGTCGTCACCCGCAATTAGCCCCAGGGACGTAGTGCCGACCTTCAGGTCGGCCTGACGCGGGCGAACTCCTACCGGGTTCGCCCGTTTTTTTGTACCGTTGACGCGAATGCGCGCCAGTGCAGGCCGTCGGGGCGGGGCTGATCATCGGTCCAGTGCCGATCGCAGGGGCACGGCTTCAGCCCCGCCCCCGAGCGTAGCGAGGTGGGTCACCGGCCTTCGGCCGGGGGCGGACCTGAAGGTCCGCCCCTACGGTGTGATTGCCGTGCTTCTGTTCGTCGCGGCGTGCGGCTCGCCACGCACGCCTGAGCGGGCGGCCACGGCCGCTGCCCATCCGCCCGCAGCGTGGTTCACGGACGCCACAGTGGCGACCGGCCTGCAGATGACGCACTTCAACGGGATGACGGGCGAGTTCCTGTATCCCGAGGTGATGGCGCCCGGCGTCGCCCTGTTCGACTACGACAACGACGGCGACCTCGACGTGTTCGTGCCGCAGGGGCGGATGCTCACGAACACGCCGATCGAGAAGGCGATCGCGAAGCCGGAGCAGCCGCTGCGCGGCCGCTTGTTCAGGAACGACGTCACTGGTAGGGGCGGGTCTTCAGACCCGCCCGACATCCATTTCACCGACGTCACCGAGGCCAGCGGCATCAACCAGACCAGCTACGGCATGGGCGTGGCCACCGGCGATTTCAACAACGACGGCTGCGTCGACCTGTACGTCACCGCGCTCGGCAGCAACCAGCTGTTCAGGAACAACTGCAACGGCACCTTTACCGACGTCACGGCGTCCGCGCGCGTCGCCGATCCCGGCTGGAGCGTCCCTGCCGCGTTCGTCGACGTCGATCGCGACGGCTGGCTCGATCTGTTCGTCGGCCACTACCTTCGCTACACCGTGGCCGGTAACGTCCGCTGCTACAGCGTGACCGGTCTGACCGACTACTGCCCGCCCAACGTCTATCGCGCCGAGCCGAGCCACCTGTTTCACAACAACCGCAACGGCACGTTCACCGACATCACCGCGAAGGCCGGCATGTCCGCGGAGTACGGCGCCGCGCTCGGTCTGGCGACGGCGGATTTCAACGGCGACGGCTGGATCGACATCCACGTGTCGAACGACAGCACGCCGAACCAGCTCTGGATCAACCAGCACGATGGCACGTTCACGAACGCGGCGCTGCTGGCCGGCACCGCCGTCGGTCCGTCGGGAGAAGCGAAGGCGAGCATGGGCGCGGACGCCGGCGACTTCGACAACGACGGCGACGAGGACCTCGTCATCGGCGAGCTGCTCGGCCAGGGTGCCGATCTCTACGTGAACGACGGCACGGGCACGTTCACTGACGACAGCGCGCACGCCGGCGTGCGGGTGCCGTCGCTGCCCTTCACCACGTTCGGTGCCGGCTGGATCGACGTGGACAACGACGGCTGGCTCGATATCCTGGCGGTCAACGGCGCGGTGACGCACACCGTCGAGGCGCTGGCGCGGAAGGAGCGCTTTGCGTTGCAGCAGAAGAAGCTCCTGCTGCACAACACGGGTGGCGGGCGATTCGAGGATGCCACCGCGCGCGCGGGTGCGGCGTTGACGGTGGCCGAGGTGTCGCGCGGGCTGGCGTTCGGCGATCTTGATAACGATGGAGATGTCGACGCCGTGGTCGGGAACGACGCGGGGCCCGTGCAGGTGCTGCTCAATTCCGCTTCCACGAACCCCGCGCCTCATTGGATTGGCCTGCGGCTTCTCGATAGTCACGGCCGCGACGCGCTCGGCGCGCGCGTCACGCTGAAACGCGCCGATGGCAAGACCGTGATGCGCCGTGCCCGCGCCGATGGCAGCTACGCGTCGGCGAACGATCCGCGCGTGGTGATTGGACTCGGCAGCAGTGCGGCCGCGGGAGAGGCGCAGATTGTGTGGCCTGATGGCGAGATGGAGACGCGGCCGATTGCGGTCGATCGCTACACGACGATCACGCAGGAGAAGAAGTGAATCTGCGCGCCACGTTCGCGAACGCAGTTCTGCTCGTCATCGTCTTCTGCACCGCGTGCTCGTCATCGCCGCCGTCCGGGACGACAGCGCCGTCCGTCACCATCCGTCCAGTGCCGCGCGCGAACATGGCGAACGCGGCGGCGCCCGTGCAGCAGATGCTGCGCGACCGTTACGCCGCGGTCGATACCGCCGGCACGTCGGCGACGCCCGACGCGATGCACGCGCGCGCGTACGGCGAGCTCGGCATGCTGCTGCTGGGCGCCGAGTATTTCACCGAAGCCGAAATCGCGCTGCGCGATGCCGAGACGCTGGCGCCGGGCGAGATGCGCTGGCCGTACTACCTCGGTCTCCTGTACCAGAAGACCGGCGACCCGCAGAAGTCGGCGGCGGCGTTCGAACGTGCCGTGAAGGCTGACGAGACGTATCCACCCGCGCTCACCCGCCTGGGCAATGCCTATCTCGATCAGGGGCGACCCGAAGCCGCCGAACCGCTGTTCAACAAGGCGCTGTCGCGCGACCCCCGGCTGGTCGCGGCGTTGTTCGGACTCGGCCGCGCGGCGCTCGCGCGGAAGGATTACGCCGGCGCCATCGGCAACCTCGAACGCGCGCTTACGATCGATCCCGACGCGGACGCCGTGCACTATGCGCTCGCGCTTGCCTACCGCGGTGCCGGCCAGGCGGACAAGGCCCGCGCGCACCTGCGAGCCGAGTCGTCGCCGGTGGACCCGCCGGATCCGGTGTACGAGGAAGTGGAGGTCCTGCTCGAAACACCGGTCGCGTTCGAATTGCGCGGTGCCCAGGCGATGGCGCAGGGACACTACGACGAAGCGATCGACGAGCTGCGCCGGGGCGTGGCGCTCGATCCCAACGAGCCGGCGCTGCGCCACAAGCTCGCGACCGCACTCGCGCTCGAGGGCAATCAGGCGGAAGCGCTCGAGACGATGCGCGAGACCGTGAGACGGTCGCCGACCTTCGCGAAAGGACACTACAGCCTCGGCTTGCTGTATTTGCAGACGGGCGACTTCGCTCGTGCGGCTGCCGCATTCGGGAAAGCGATCGACGTCGAGCCGTCGTACGTCGAGCCGCGACTGCAACTGGCGCAGTTGCTGCGGCGCACGGGTCAGTCGATGAAGGCGCTGCCGCACTACGTGAAGCTGATCGAGCTCGATCCACGCGTCGCGGAAGCACGCTTCGGCTACGCGATGGCGCTCGTCGATCTCGGACGATTCCGCGAGGCCGTCGATCAACTGACGCAGGGGCAGCAACGGTTTCCCCAGCAGCCCGGCTTCGCCATCGCGCTCGCGCGCGTGCTCGCCGCGTCGCCCGATGCGCAGGTGCGCGACGGTCAACGCGCCATCGCGCTGCTGCGCGCGATCCCGCCGCCTGCACAGCAGACGCTCGACTACGGAACTGCCATGGCAATGACGCTCGCCGAGTTGGGACAATTCGATGACGCAGCCATGTGGCAGCAGCACGTGATCCTGAACGCCACCGCCGTTGATCCCGCGCTCCGTCGCCACCTGAACGAAAGTCGTGAGGCGTACTTGCAGCACAGATCGCCGCGACAACCGTGGATCGACGGTGAACCGATGGAGCTGACCGGGTCGTGAACCAATAGATCGAAATCCGGCTCCGATTTCTTGAATCGTCGAGGGCCGGTCGCCGCAAACTCGTCTTCAGAATCCGCCGGAATTTTCGCGCGCCACGCGGTTGCCACGCGGCGCTTCCATTGCGAGATCACGACGCGCTGCACATCGTTGAGCGCATGCACGACTGCCACAGTCATGCATGCGCGCGTGTGGCGCACGTGATTCCACTTAGCAGGGAGGTCGTCTTGCGCACTCGTGTGTTCGTCAGGACCATGTACGTCCTGGCGTTGATACTCATCCCGACGGCAGTCTTCGCACAGTCCTTCACCGGTACCGTGAAGGATTCGTCGGGCGCAGTTCTTCCGGGCGTCACGGTGGAAGCCGCGAGCCCCGCTCTGATCGAAAAGGTCAAGACCGCGGTTACCGACAGCGAGGGGCTCTATCGCATCGTTGACCTGCGACCCGGCACGTACACCATCACCGCCACGCTGCCCGGCTTCACCACCGCGAAGCGCGAGGACGTCGTCCTGCAAGGCACACAGACGTTGACGATCAACCTCGACCTCAAGGTCGGGGAGCTGCAGGAAACGATCACGGTCAGCGGCGCCACGCCGGTCGTCGACGTGCAGAACACGCGGCGTGAGAACACGATCAACCAGGACGTGATCTCGGCGCTGCCGGTGACGCGCGCGTATGGGTCGCTGCTCAACGTGACGCCGGGCCTCACCGTCGACAACAACGGTCTCGCGGCGACACCGACGATGACCTTCTTCACGGCCCATGGCGGCAACATCAACGAAGGCCGGATGGAGATCAACGGCATGACCGTCGCGGCCGCGTTCAACGGCGGCGGCGTCTCGTCGTTGACCTACGACACCAACAACGCGGAAGAAGTGTCGGTGCTGGTCTCCGGCGGCCTCGGCGAGACCGAGACCGGCGGCCCGACCATGAACATCGTCCCGCGCTCGGGCGGCAACAAGTTCCAGGGCCAGGCGTTCTTCAACCAAGCCGGCAAGTGGTCCACGGGCGACAACATCGGCGACGATGCGGCGCTCGCGGCCAGCGTGGGAAACCCGCCGAGCATCATCAACGCCTGGGATGCGAGTGCGTCTTACGGTGGACCGATCAAGCGCGACAAGCTCTGGTTCTACGGCGCCTACCGCAAGTTCTCGACCTCGCAGGCGGTCGAAGGCCACGTGGCGAACCAGTTCGCCGGCGACCCGGCGCACTGGGACTACGCCGTCGATCCGAACGTGGCCTCGCGCAACGTTCAGGGGCGTGACATCTGGACCGGCCGCATCACCTACCAGGCGACGCCGAGGAACAAGTTCTTCTTCTCACACGAGCACCAGTTGCGCTGTGAGGGTTCGACGCTGACCACGAGCGCGTCCGGCGCATGCCGTGAGCGCGCGTCCGACTGGATCGCGCTCGGCTCGACGACGCAGGCGCCGGAGGCGAACACCGGCTACTTCGATTTTCCGTACGACGTGACGCAGGCCACCTGGTCGTCGCCGCTGACCTCGAAGATCCTGCTGGATGCCGGCTACACCCGCTTCGCGTATCACCACGCCGGCGGTCCCGGTCAGTTGCCGCCCGATGGCATCTTCAACCTCATTCCGGTGACCGAATCGCTGGCGATCGACGGCCATCGCGCCGGGTTCACGTATCGCGGGCTCGGCAGCTACTTCGACAACTACGGCAATCCGAACAACTGGCGCGCGTCGGCCTCGTACGTCACCGGTGCGCACAACCTGAAAGTGGGTTACCAGGGTGCGGACCTGATCGCGCTGACGAGTACCGTCCGCAACGATCCTCTGATGACCTACGCGTTCACCAACCGTGCGCCGACGTCGTTCACCGTGGGTCTCCAGGACTGGAGCACCAACGACGTCACGAAGCAGGCGTCGTTCTTCGCCCAGGACACCTGGACGCACAGCCGGCTGACCCTTCAGGGCGCCGTCCGTTTCGATCGTGCGTGGAGCTACAGTCCCGCCGACAAGAACGGCACCTCGACGGTGACGGCCTACAACTCCGCGCCGATCACGTTCGAGCAGACGACCGGCGTGAACTCGTTCAAGGACGTGTCGCCGCGTGTCGGCGCCGCGTATGACGTGTTCGGCAACGGCAAGACGGCGGTGAAGTTCAACTTCGGCCGCTATCTCTCACCGGCGACCAACGATCAGAACTATCCGTTGAACAACCCGGCCAACCGCATCCGCACGACGCTGACGCGCAACTGGACCGACAACGGCAACTTCATCGTCGATTGCGACATCCTGAACCCGGCACTGCAGGACAACCGCGCGACCGGGGGCGACCTGTGCGCTGCCACGTCGGGCGCCAACCTCAGTTTCGGACAGCAGACGGCACTCACCGGCACGATTGACCCGAACGTGCTGAGCGGGTGGGGTGTGCGGCCGGCCGATTTCCAGTACGGCCTCAGCGTGCAGCAGCAGGTGCTGCCGCGCGTGTCGGCGACGGTCGGCTACAACCGCCGCTGGTGGAAGAACTACACGTCGGTCGACAACGTCAACACGACGCCGGCTGATTACGAGAGCTGGACGATCAACGCGCCGTCGAATCCGCAACTGCCCAACGGCGGCGGCTATCCGATCACCGTCTACACGCTGTCGCCGGCAGGCGGGCAGAAGGGGTCGTTCACCGAGGTGCATCTCGACAGCTTCTACGGTACCGAACGCACCCGCTACTGGAACGGCGTGGACGTGGACGTGAATGCGCGGCTCCGCGGCGGTCTGTTCCTGCAGGCGGGAACGACGACCGGCCGCCAGGTGGACGACACCTGCGCGCTGCGTGCGATCGTCGGCAACGGCGTCGCCTCGTCGACGACCGGTCTCGACAACCCGGATCCGCGTAACTGCCGGTCCGTCGATCCGTGGGAAACGACGCTGCGCGGCAGCGCGTCCTACACGATCCCGAAGGTGGACGTGCTGGTCAGCGCGACGCTGCGGTCGCAGCCGAAGCTGCAGTTGAACGCCACCTGGCTGGTGCCGAACGCGACGGTGCAGAGCATCCTCGGTCACCTGCCGTCTGGGGCCACGGCGGCCGGCACCACGACCGTCTCGCTGGTCGACTTCCTCACGGCGGGAACGGCGGATGCCGGGACGGGCGGTGCGAATCGCCTGTATGCCGACAGCCGCCGGAACCAGGTGGACATGCGGTTCGCGAAGATCATCCGCCTGCAGCAGCGTCGCCTGGACGTCGGCGTCGACGTGCAGAACCTGTTCAACACCAACTACGGCACGGTATACGACACGCAGTTCGGCAGCGCCACGTTCCTGCAGCCGACCTCGATCGTCGCGCCGCGGTTCGTGCGTCTGAACTTTACGTTTAACTTCTAGCGGCTGGCGGCTGGCGGCCGGCGGCTGGCGATTCGTAGGGGCGGGGTCCTCGGTAGCCGCTAGCCGGTGGCCGGATTCGTAGGGGCGGGTCTTGAGACCCGCCCCTCGCGAAGCGAGTAACGCGAGCGATCCGCCAGCCGTCCGCCGCCTGTCCGCCCTCCGCTCTCCGCCAGCCGCACTTTTCACCTGCCGAACTCCCGTTCGATATCCGCAGAACCTCATCCCCGGCCTACCGTTGAGATTCGACGGCGACGCGGCCTGCATGCAACTTGTAATGGATTTGTAAAACCATCAAAAACAGGCCTGAATTCACACATATGTCACTCACTGTTGACTCTACGTGACATTTCACTTACAACTCACCCCGCAAACATCTCCTGAGGCTCTGCCCGGAGACGGTTTCGCGGGCGGCCCGATGACGGGTTCGTCCGGTTCAGGCCATGTTCGACCATAGCAGGGAGGTTGCTTTGGGCAAGTGCGTGTTCTCCCGCCTCGCATGCGTTCTGGCGGTTGTACTCGTCCCCACCGCGGTGTTCGCTCAGTCGTTCACCGGAGTAGTCAAAGACAGCTCGGGCGCCGTGCTCCCGGGCGTTACCGTTGAAGCGGCGAGTCCGGCGTTGATTGAAAAGGTCAAGACGGCAGTGACCGGCAGTGACGGTCTCTACCGCATCGTCGACCTTCGTCCGGGCACTTACACCATCACCGCGTCGCTGGCTGGTTTCACGACCGCGAAGCGCGAAGGCGTCCTCCTTCAGGGATCACAGACGCTGACCATCAACCTTGACCTCAAGGTCGGCGAACTGCAGGAAACGATCACCGTGAGCGGCGAAACGCCGGTGGTCGACGTGCAGAACACGAAACGTGAAGTGGTCATCAACCAGGACGTGATCGCGGCGCTGCCGGCGACGCGCACGGTTGGTTCATTGCTCAACGTGACGCCTGGCATCACGGTGGACAACAACGGGCTGAACCCGACGCCGACGATGACGTTCTTCAGCGCGCGCGGCGGCCCGACCAATGAAGGCCGCATGACCGTGAACGGCATGACTGTCGCGGCCGCGTTCAACGGCGGTGGCGTGTCGTCGTACATCCTCGACACCGTCGGCGCCGACGAAGTCACGACCAACGTGTCGGGCGGCCTCGGCGAAATGGAAGTCGGCGGTCCGGTGATGAACATCGTCCCGCGCACCGGCGGCAACCGGTTTGCCGGTCAGTTCTTCATCAACGAGGCCGGCGACTGGTCGCGCGGCAACAATCTCGATTCCGAGTTGACCGCGCCGTCTCCGGGCCCGAACCTCAAGGAAACGCCGGGCATCATCAAGTCGTACGACGCCAGCGGCTCCTACAGCGGCCCGATCGTGAAGGACCGCCTCTGGTTCTACGGCAGCTACCGCAAGCTGAACACGATCACCGCGCTCGAAGGCGTCCGCTGGAACAAGAACACGTTCGACCTGTCGCGATGGGACTGGATCGAGGATCCCAGCATCTCGGCGCGGCGGCTCGAGGGGCGGCAGATGTTCATCGACCGCTTCAGCGCGCAGGTCACGTCGAAGAACCGCATCACCTTCGCCCACGAGTACCAGTCGCGCTGCGAGGGCTCGCCGCTGAAGACCACGACGACCACCGGTTGCGACACCCGCGATGACGGGTGGGTCGCCTCCAGTTCGACGACTACGTCACCGGAAGCCAGCACCAACTACATCGACTTCCCGTACACCGTGACGCAGGTGCTGTGGACCAATCCGTTGACGAACAAGATCCTCCTGGAAGCGGGCTACAGCCGCCTGGCGTACAACCACGCCGGTGGTCCTGGACAGCTTTCACCGGACGGTATCTTCGATATCACGGTCACCGAGCAGTCCACGTCGATCAACCCGGCGACCGGCCTGCCGTACGCGCCGAGAGCGAACTATCAGTACCGCGCCCTGGCGCAGTACGCCGCCAACAAGAGCTGGCCGCAGACCTGGCGCGGGTCCGCGTCGTATGTCACCGGCGCGCACAACGTGAAGGTCGGGTACCAGGGTTCGTACCTGGCGAACCAGACCGACCGCAAGCGCAACCCGACGCTGTTGTCGTACCGCTTCAGCCAGGGGCAGCCGAACCAGTTCACCATGACCATCCCGGAATGGGAGACGGCGGACCGCACCAAGGTGATCGCGCTCTACGGACAGGACAGCTGGACGCACGGTCGCCTCACGGTCCAGGGCGCCCTGCGTTACGACCGCGCCTGGAGCTTCAGCCCGTCGGAGCACAACGGAACGGTGTCGACGTCGGCGATCAATCCGACGGCGATTACGTTTGACAAGACGTACAGCGTGCACTCGTTCAACGACATCACGCCGCGCATGGGCGCCGCGTATGACGTGTTCGGCAACGGCAAGACGGCAGTCAAGTTCAACTTCGGTCACTATCTCGTGTCGGCGACGAACGACGGCCGATTCACCGTCAACAACCCGGCCAACCGTGCGGTCAGCTCGATCAGCCGGAACTGGACGGACACGGACGGCGACAAGGTCGTGGACTGCGACCTGCTGAACTTCAGCGCGCAGTCGGCGATCGACACCTGTGGTGAGGTGACCGGCAACGACCTGAACTTCGGCAAGCTGGGGAACGCCACGACGACGACCGACCCCGCGACCCTCGCGGGCTGGGGCGTGCGTCCGAACGACTACCAGTGGGGCCTCACGGTGCAGCAGCAGGTGATCCCACGCGTGTCGCTGGAAGCCGGCTACTCGCACCGCTGGTTCAAGGGCGTGACGGTGACCGACAACATCCTGCGGGGCCCGGCGGATTACGAGTCGTACACGGTTACGGCCCCGAGCGATTCGCGCCTGCCGGATGGCGGTGGTTACCCGATCACGCTCTACGTCCCGACGGCGGCCGCGGCGAGGATCGCTGCGCAGAACCTGGTCACGTTCGAGTCGAATTACGGGCCCGAGCGGAAGAACTACTACGACGGCGTCGACGTGACGGTGAACGCGCGGTTCCGCCAGGGGCTGACGCTGCAGGCCGGCACGACGACGGGCCGTTCGGTCGTCGATAGTTGCGCGACCGCCGGCACGATCGACAGCCCGGATAAGCGCGACTGCCGCACCAACAACCCGTTCCAGACCACGCTGCGTGGCCTGGCGTCCTACACCATCCCGAAGGTGGACGTCCTGGTCAGCGCGACGCTCCGGTCGCAGCCGGTCCAGGCGCTGTCGGCGAACATGAACCTCCCGAACACCTGTCTCGGCTGGGGCTTCACGACCCAGACGGGTTGCTCGCAGCAGACCCTGCTTGGCCTGCTGGGCCGCCTGCCGACCGGGTCATTGTCCACCGGCACGACGACCATCGCGATCGACGACAACCAGCATCAGATCTGGGATGACGCGCGCCGCACGCAGGTCGACATGCGGTTCGCGAAGATCCTCCGGTTCGGCCGGACGCGCGCCGACATCGGTGTTGACCTCAGCAACCTGTTGAACACCAACTACCCGACGGCGTTCGACAGCACCTACCAGATCGTCAACGTAACGCAGCCTGGCGGGACGTGGAACAACCCGACGTCGGTCTACACGCCGCGGTTCGTGCGTCTGAACTTCACCTTGAACTTCTAACTGTGACTCAGTCGTTCATGGTTCGTCGTTCGTAGTTCGTAGTTCGCGTTCGTGGTTCGTGGCCGGTGGTGGCGGTGAGGTTTTGGCCTCGTCGCTGCCACCGGCTTTTTCTTGAAATCCCAACTCCCAACTCCCAAATCGCGGCCGAACGCCGGGCGCGTGCACCTGTTCGGTGCGCCGCCACGACCAGAGGTCAGGAGCCGGGTCGGATACCAGCCGGAGATCTACTTTCTGATCGGAGGCGTCGTCTTCACGCGCCGCGATCTCACGCTGGGCTGAGGCGCCCAAACGCTCCCTGACGGTACCTGTAAGGCGCATCTTGCTTTGTCGATGCGCCGCGAGGCCGGTCCAAAAAGCAAGACCGGCCCTACAGGGGAGAAATCGGGTTTGTACAATCAACCCATGCGAATCGGGTTCATCGGTTTTGGCGAGGCGGGCTTCACCATCGGCAAGGGCCTGCGCGACGCTGGCCTCGAGCAGTTGTTTGCGTACGACGTCGCTACCCACTCGCGCGATCGGGGTCCGCTGATTCAGTCGCGCGCGGGGCAGGCGGGCGCGCAGCTCGTGGATAGCCCCGCGGCGCTTGCCTCGAGCGCTGACGTGTTGCTCTCCACGGTGACCTGCAGCTCGGCGCTCGAGGCGGCGACCCAGCACGCCCCGTATCTGACGCCGGCCCACCTGTATGCGGATCTCAATTCGGTTTCGCCCGACGTCAAGCGGCAGAT
>DATJEU010000050.1:0-87117 GCA_035496255.1 Vicinamibacterales bacterium | reverse complement strand
TGTGTCGACGTTTTCTTCGGGTGTCGTCGTCGCCGTGGTCAGCCTGACGTCTGGCGAGACTGGCGGCTCGTACGGATCGTCGATGCCCGTGACGCCTCTGAGCGCGCCGGTGCGCGCACGCCGGTACAACCCCTTGACGTCGCGCGCCTCGCACAGCGCCAGCGGGGTATCCATGAAGACCTCGATGAACGAGGCGGGACCCATCATCGCCCGCACGTGGTCGCGCGTGTCACGGTACGGGCTGATGAGCGCACAGATGGCGATTTCGCCGAGCGCCATCGCTTCGCCGGCGGCCTGGGCGACGCTCAACGCGTTGGCCTCGCGATCCGCTCGCGAAAAGCCCAGCCGGGTGGCGCGTTGCGCCCGGACGACGTCGCCATCCAGCACTCGCACACGACAGCCGATGGCGGCCAGCCGCTGCGCGAGTACCGTCGCCGTGGTCGACTTCCCGGAGCCACTGAGCCCCGTCAGCCAGATGCAGACGCCCCGCTGTGCGATCGAGCCCTCTTCAGTCACGCGGACGTGCGACCACGGGAAACATCGGCGGTCCTATCTTATCGCCGGATGTCAGGGCTGCCGGCTGGACACATGATGCGGTGGATTGCTAACGTCGCTGGCTGATTTCACATGTTTCAACGGCTGCGCGACCGCGTGCTGGGGCGACCGCGTCCGGCTGAGGGTGAAAAGCTCTCGCGCCGGATCGCCGCGATCGAGAAGGACATCCACGTGCTCGCGGACCAGCAGCGCGACCTGGTGCGCCGGCTGCAGCTGGTCCAGGGCGGCTTCGACCGCGTCGACCGTCTCGAGCAGGACCTGCGCGCGCTCACCGAACAACACGAGGAAGTGTTCCGCCTGCTCCGGCGCTTGCAGGCCGGTGTCGACGGCCTCGTGCGCGCGGAATACCTCGAGCCCGATGCCCTGCCGTACCCGCAGCGATTGACGGCGGCGCGGTTCCGCCTGCAGTCACAGAACTCCGAGGACGGCATGCTGCTGGCGCTGTTTCGTCAGATCGGCACGACGTCGAAGCGGTTCGTCGAACTGGGATCCGGCAGCTCGGGCGGGAATGCGGCGATGTTCGCGGGAGAGTTCGGCTGGACGGGACTGATGGTCGAGGGCGACGCCGGCAAAGCGGCAATGGCGGCGCGCCGGTTTCCGCACGTGCGCGCCGTGTGCGCCTGGATCACGCCGGAGTCGGCAAACGCGTTGATCGAGCAGCACGGACTCGCGGGCGAGGTGGATTTGCTCAGCCTCGACGTCGACGGCAACGACTATTGGGTGTGGCAGGCGCTGACCGCGTGCCGGGCCCGCGTCGTCGTGCTCGAATACAACTCCATGTTCGGTCCCGATCGCGCGGTCACGATCCCCTATGACCCGAATTTCAATCGGCGCGACCACCGCTTCTGTTACTTCGGCGCGTCGCTCGCGGCCCTGACGCAACTGTCGGCGACGAAGGGCTACCGCCTGGTGGCGGTCGAGCCGACCGGCATCAACGCGATGTTCCTCCGCAACGATCTGGCGCCGGAGATTCCGGCAATCGATCCGGGGACGGCCTTCCGCATCAGCGACAAGTACAACGAACTGCTGCAGCGCAAGGACATCGACGTCTACGCGTGGGCCGCCGAACACGGCCGGCAAATCGTGGACGTCGGCTGAAAGGCCCGTGCGTCGAGACCGGCTCCGCCGCGCCGCTGCACTGCTGCTGTTCTGGCTCATCGCGCTGTGGCTGGCGATCGGTTCGTATTCGCTCACCAACGATCAATTCGGCCGCATCTCGCCGGCGCGTCAAATCGCGCGCTACGGTGAGCTGCCGTTTCGCGACTACTTCGACCCCGGTTACTTCCTGACCGAATACAGCTCCGCCGCACTGCAGCGGCTGCTCGGCGACAACCTGCTCGGCGAGCTGCTGCTGAATACCACGTTCATCGCGACCGGCGCGCTGATCGTCCTGCTGCTGGTGCGGCGTCTGACGCATTCCACGCTGCTCGCGGTTGCCGCCGCGGTCGCAACGCTGCTGGCTGTCCCGCGTGCGTACGACTACGACAAGGCACTGTTGTCCCCGCTGGGCCTGCTGGTGATCTGGCGCTACGTCGAACGAGCCGACTGGCGACGGACCGTTGCCCTTGCCGCCGTGATCGTCGTGGCCGGCCTCTATCGATACGACAACGGGATCTATGTCGCCGCGGCGGCGCTGGTCGCCGTGATTGCCGATGCCGGTCTGACCATGACCGCGGCGCGTCGCCTGGTCACGGTGTTCGCCTGCAGCCTGTTGCTCGCGGCGCCGGCGCTGTGGTTCATCCAGCAGCATGGCGGCCTGCGCGACGCCGTCGATCAGATGCTGACGTACGGCATGCGCGAACGCGCGCGGACGCGCCTGAGCCGCTGGCCGCGGCTGTCGCCCGGGCGTCTCGCGACGATCGATCCGCCCTCCATGTCTCGCGTGATCGTGCGGTGGGCCCCCTGGCTCGATGCGCCGGAACGCGCGGCGTCAGCGGCGCGCCTCGGGCTGCGCGACGAGATGCCGGAGACGCCGTCGGCGCGCACCTGGAGCTACGCGATCGAGGACGATTCCACCGCCGGCATCCGCCGCGTCGTCAACGATCCGGTCGTCGAGGACACCGGGAAAATCGATCGCGCACGGCTCGCGCTGGAGCATCCGCCGTCGCTGTGGACACGGCTCGGCAGGAGAGCGGCGCCGTTGCGGGTGCGGTTCCTGCCGGATTTCTGGGAGCTGGGCAATGCCGGTCCGCTGCTGTTTTATGTCGCGATTGCGCTGCCGCTGTTTGCCCTGGCCTACCTCGTCCTGCACCGGCGTGAGCTGTCGCTTCGTCCGCAGTTGCCGGCTGTCGCCAGCCTTGCCGTGTTGTGCCTGATCGTCGATGTGTTGATCCTGCGCGATCCGATCGACGCGCGTGTCGGCGGCATCGCGGGTCTGCCGATCGCCCTTGGGGCGTGGCTCGTCACGCGTATACCGCGTCGCCAGCGCTGGATCACCGCGGTGGGCTACCTGGCGGCCGCGGGTGTGGCTGCTGCGTCGCTGGCGGCCTTGTCCGTCACCGGCGACTGGCCGCGGCTGATCAAGCCGGCACTCGACGATCCGATGCGCTTCCGCGCGGCGATCCGCGTGCTGTCAGTGACGGCCCCATCACTCGGGCCGCTCCCGAGCGGCCGTGGCGAGGCGATGATCGCGTACGTCCGCCGCTGCACCGAGCCGATGGATCGCGTCTTCGCGTCGTGGTTCTTCCCGGAGCTGTACTGGTATGCGCAACGGCCGTTTGCCGGCGGCATGGTCGTGACGTTTGGTCACCACTGGATGGAGCCGCGCTTCCAGGAACGCATGGTGCGCGCCCTCGCGGCGCAACGGCCGCCGATCGTGCTGATCGATACGCCGAACTACGGCGAGTTCCGCGACGTGTATCCGCTCGTCGACCAGTACTTCACCGGACACTACCGCATCGGCGGCTCATCGAACTTCGGAGACAAGGATCAGCCGGCCGATGCGTATCGGGTGCTGGTGCCGCTCGATCGCGCGCCGGTGGGCACTGATCCCGCGTTCGGGCTGCCGTGCTTCGCGAGGTAGCGGGCGCGGAGAGTACGGAGGTAACGGTTGAACAGGAGAAACGGAGGAACGGAGACGAACAGAGACGTTTGGTTGGACTGACGGGTATGAGCGGTTGCCGGCTGGCCGCCTTCGGCGGCCTGGTCGTGCGAAGGAGTCCAGAGACAAACCGCTGACGTGATCTGGTGGCGGCTTGTCTCTGGGCTGCTTCACACGACCGATGCGGCCCGCAGGGCCGCGAGCCAGCAACCGCCTCCGTTCGTCTCCGTTCCTCCGTTCCTTGTATGTTGCCTCCACTGCTTGACTGTGCTGCAGGCGAGCGGTCTACTCAGGGACGCCTGAGTAGGAGCGTTGGGGTGTTGGTCCGTTTCTAAGGCCATCGAGCTTGGACAAGGAGATGAGCACCCCGACGCTCAATCGTGTGGCGTCCGGTCGAACGGTAGCGAAAGCGGCTCACTCGAGCACAGCTTGTATGCACAAGGCTGACCGCACACGACGCCACCCAAAGGAGCGACGTGTGGACGCCGTACTCGGAATCGACATCGCGAAAGCCAAGTTTCAGATCGCGCTCCTGCAGCGCGATGGCAAAATCCGCCATAAGACCTGCGCCAATACACCGGCCGGCTTCGAGCAGCTCGCGGAGTGGCTGCGGCGCCACGGCGTGATGCGCGTGCATGCCGGTCTGGAAGCGACGGGCACCTATGGCGACGCCGTGGCGACGTGGCTCGCCGACGCCGGGCATGTGGTGAGCCTGATCAATCCCGCGATTATCCACGCGTACGCGCGGTCGCAGATGGCCCGGAGTAAGACCGATCGGCTCGATGCCGAATTGATTGCCCGCTTCACGGCCACCCAGCAACCGCCCGCGTGGACGCCGCCCGCGCCCGAGCTCCGCCAACTCCAAGCGCTCGTCCGACGACTGGACGCGCTCCACGGCATGCGCACGCAAGAGGCCAATCGCCTGGCCGCCGGCGTCCTCGTCGCCGACGTGCGCGTGTCGATCGAAACCATGCTGGCCAGCCTCGACGCGCAAATCGCGCACGTGGAGCAGCTGATCGGGGCCCACTTCGACCAGCACCCCGGGCTGCGCGCCCAGCGCGACTTGCTCACGACCATACCTGGCATCGGCGACGCGACGGCCGCCGTGCTCATCGCGGAGTTGTTTGATAAGCGCTATACGAGCGCGCGGCAGGCCGCAGCGTTTGCCGGACTCGTGCCGCGCCTCGTCGAATCCGGGACGCTGCGCGGGCGCAGCCGCCTCTCGAAAATCGGTCCGGGGCGTCTGCGTAAAGCGCTGTACTTTCCCGCCATCACCGCGCTGCGTTGGAATCCCACGATTCGCGCCCTGCGGCTTCGTCTGCACGCCGCCGGCAAACATCCCATGGCGATTGTCGGCGCTGCGATGCGAAAACTCATTCATCTCGCGTACGGGGTGCTCAAAACCGGGCGAGCGTATGAACCGACGTGTGCTCACCCTTGACAATCAACACGGTATCTCCTGTTCAGCCGTTCCCTCCGTCCCCTCCGTTACCTCGTGAAGCAGGGCAGGCCCGTCGCCTCGTCGGGCCCAACCGCGGGACTGGCGATGTTGACATACACCGCGAGCGGCTTGTTGCCTTCGAACGGCGACTGCGCCACCAGGCGGTAATGCTCATCGATCCACGACCGCAGCAAGGCGTAGTCGCGCGAGAACTCCCCCCAGGTTGACGCCACGGCGATCACGACGGGTACGCGCTGCCGCGACCAGCGCTCGATCGCGAGCCGTTGATTGCGCGGCGAGTTGCTCGCGCCTTCGTACGCGAACGCCAGCCCGGCGGCGAAGGGCCGCTCGCTGAGCACGAACACCTGCGGCTCGAAGCCGACCACGAAGACACGGCTGTCACGATCCGTGCACCGATCCAACCAGCCGGCGAGTCGATCGAGACCGGTCGATCGTGGCCCGAGGAACGTCTCGCGCGGCGGCTTCGCGTACGCCGCGGCGATGGCGCGAACATGCGTCCCGAGTTGTGTCCATGTCGCGGCCTCGAGCCCGCCAGTCCTGCCGAAGATCTCGCCGAACCATGTCGAGAGCAGCAGGCCGAGACCGATGACGGCGATCGTGATCGTTCTGGTCAGGAATCGAGTCACGCCCGGGACGTGCCATAGACGCGACGCGAGGTAGGCGAGCAGGATTCCGGTCAGCGACGCGACGTCGCCGAGGCGTGAATCCGGCGAGTTCCGCACCAGGCCGTGATAGCCGGCAATCGCGAGAACCGTGATGGCGATGAGCGCGGATCGCGGCCATCGTTCGACCGGTCCCGCCGGCCGATGTTCGTGGACGTGCCGCTTATCGACCGTGATCACGATCGCGGCGATCCAGGGTGTGAGGAACACCAGCAGCGAAAGCAGGGTCAGCGTGTTGGCGCGCTGGATCACGCCCGGCCACAGGCGCAGCCGCACCAGCGGCACGTACTGCTGCAGTCTTACCCAGGCTTCGACAAGGCGTCCGCCCGCCAGTTGCTGCGTGCGGCGATCGATATCGTTCGTATCCTCGACGACGGGGTCGGCAAGCAGGGCACGGATGTTCGCTCGGCTGATGTTCGTCAGCCGGTATCGGCCGCCGCTCCCGGCGATCGGCTCCAAGCCGAACTGTCGCTCCTTGCTCACGCGATCGTGACGTGTCAGCGATGCCGACCAGCGCACGGCAATGCGTGGGTACTCGACGGGAGCGACGGCGACCAGCGGCGCCGAGCGATCGATCGTCAGGTACGTATCGGGAACGTGGACCGACGTCACCGTGGACTGCCCCTCGAGCAGGTTGTCCACGTATTCGGTCGCGTGGCCCGAGAAGGCGACCCACGCCACCCAGGGCGACACGATCACGGCACCGATCGCGGCGAATCGCGTTACGGCGCCGCCCACGTGCCGCCACGAGGGCCAGTACTCGGCGACGATCGCCGCCACGGCGGCCACCGACAGCCAGAGGCCGTGATCATGTCGAAAGAGAAAACCGATGGCCGTCATGCCGGCCAGCAACGTCACCGTGCGTGGACCCGGCGCCCGCGCGTGCGCGACGATCGCCCACGCGAACGCCGGATACAGAAACGCCTTCGGGTAGGCGTATGAGCGCGGATAGGCGAGTACGCCGATCGCAGCGGCGATGAGCGCGAGCGTCAACCCGCCTCCGGCGCGGCGGACCGCCATGACCACACACGCCGCGCCGAGTGCGATGAAGGCGCAGGCGATCAGCCCCTCGGCGACGAGCTGGTCGCCGCCGATCGCGAACCCGAGATAGCTGAACAGCGTCTGCAGGACGAACCCGGGCTCGACGAACTCGCGCACCGGCCACTCGCCGTGCCGCATCTGCGCGGCCCAGGCCAGGTGCATGAAGTAGTCGTTGTCGAAGTTGAGCGTGATCCAGCGCAGGAGGAACGTCGCTGCCAGGACGGCCATGGTGACGACATACTCCGCAGCACGGCCCTTCGATGGCGACTGGAGGCGAGTACTACGTAGCCGCGTGGGCATCAGTGGGAGCGGATCCCGGCGCGCGCACCTTGCGAACGGGGCTCCATGGGGACCCGAAACTATAATTCCAACCGTTGGCGACCAACCAGCGCAATCCTCAGCAGCCGACTCGCAGTTTCCGGCAGCGCCTGCGTGCCTGGCTCGCGGGCGAACGCACGCACGCCGAGCTCGCCGAGCTGTCGAAACGTCTGACACGCATCGAGCGGCAGCTCGAGACCCTCAACAAAATCTGGCTGCGCACCCGGCACCTCGAGCCCGCGATGCAGGCAGTTCTGCGGGACTTGTATCTGGATCGGGACAACCTTCCCTATCCGGAACGACTCGTCGCACAGCGGTTCCGCCTCGCCTCGCAGAACCAGGAGGACGGCATCACCATCGCCCTCCTCAAGACGGCGGGCATTGTCACGCGCCGGTTCGTCGAGATCGGATCCGGCCTGAGCGGCGGCAACGCCGCGTTCTTCGCGCGCGAGTGGGGCTGGAGCGGGTTGATGGTGGATGGCTCCGGCGCGTCCCGCATGGAGCAGGTCGGTCGGCGCTTTCCCGGCGTGCGCGCCGTGCACGCCTGGGTCACCCGCGACAACATCAACGAGCTGATCACCGCGAACGGCCAAGCGGGCGAAATCGATCTGTTCAGTCTCGATCTCGACGGCGTTGATTACTGGATCTGGGAAGCGATGGACGCGTGCTCGCCACGCATCGTCATCCTCGAATACAACTCGATGTTCGGTCCCGATCGTGCCGTCACGGTCCCGTACGATCCGCAATTCGATCGGCACCGGCATCACGCGATGTATTACGGCGCCTCGTTGACCGCATGGACGCGGCTTGCGGCGCGCAAGGGCTACCGCCTGGTGGCGGTCGAGCCGTCGGGCATCAACGCATTCTTCGTGCGCAACGACGTCGCGCCGGAAATTCCGGCGTGCGAGCCGGCACGCGCGTACCGCATCCAGGAAAAACACGATGTCCTGATCGCCGCCGGCGACGACCTCTTTGCCTATGCCGCGGGGGCCAACCTGCCGCTGGTGGAAATCACCTGAACCTCGCGCGGGCGCGGCTACATCTGGTGAATGCCCGAAACTCTGGCGTTCTCCTTGCCTGTGCCGAAAGCGTGCTGTAAACTGTCGCACGTTTACGGGTTCTGTTCCGACAACACTGCCTTTCCTCTCCGATTTGCCCTCTGGCACGTCCCGGTCGAGGTTGTCCGCGTCCTGCACAGGCGTGAGCCGTGTTCCGGCCGCCTCTCTGCGGCGTGACACAGGCCCCGCGAACAGCGTCATGACGAAAGCCTGCGCCCGTGTCCATCGCGTCAGCGATGCGCGGCAGTCGTGCGTCCAGGCGTGTGACTGACAGGGCGAAGCTCTATCCCCTGATGTCCGATTCCTCCAACCTCGTTATCGACGGCCTCGGCAAGCGCTACTGGATTCGGCGCGCGACCGAGACGACGCCAGGACCGGTGTCGCGGACCGATCGGCTGCGATCGTTCTTCTCGATTCCGCTTGCCCAGGAGCTGCTCAACTCGAAGGAGCTCTGGGCACTGCGCGACGTATCGCTCGAGGTCCAATCGGGCACCGTCCTCGGGATCGTCGGGCCCAACGGCGCCGGCAAGACGACGCTGCTGAAGATCCTGGCGCGGGTGATTTCGCCAACCACCGGCCGCGTGCATGGCCGCGGGCGCGTCGTGTCGCTGCTCGAAATGGGCGCCGGTTTCGACGACGAGGCGTCGGCACGCGAGAACATCTACATGAACGCGGCGCTGAACGGCATTCCGCGTGACGTCGTCGCCCGGCGCTTCAACGAGATCATCGAGTTCGCCGAACTGCAGGAGCTGGTCGACTCACCGGTCCAGTTCTACTCGAGCGGACAGTACCTGCGCCTGGCATTCTCGGTCGCGATCAACATGGAGCCCTCGATCCTGCTCGCCGACGAGATCCTGGCCGTGGGCGATACGTCGTTTCAGGAGCGCTGTCTGCACAAGGTGCACGAGCTCGCCCGCAGTACCGGCCTGACCGTGCTCTTCGTGTCGCACGACATGGAGGCGATCACGCGCATCTGCGATCGCGTGATCTGGCTGAAGGACGGGCGGCTGCACCGCGACGGACAACCGGACGAAGTGGTCACCGAATATCAGAACGCCGTCTGGGAAACGCTTGCCGCGACGACGCCGACAGAGGATTTCAAGGGCAGCAGCCACGCCGGCAAATACGGCGAGATCACCGAGGTGGCGCTGCTGTCGTCGGATGGGCGGCCGATCGGAGCGCCGCCGCGTGCCGAGGACGCGTACATCCGCGTGCGCTTTCGTACGCACCGCGCGAAGACGCGTGCGCGCTGCTCGATCGAGCTCCACAGTAAGGGTGTTCTGGTGTTCCGCTCGACGCAGCCGGAACTGGAACAGGTGTTTCCCGACCGCAACTACCAGGCGCTCGTCAGGATTCCGGCCAACCTGCTTGCAGATACCAGCTACACCGTCGGCGTCGGCGTCACCCTGATTCGCGGCGAGGGCGAAGAGCACGCGCTGGTGATGAACCGCGCCCTGTCGTTCATCGTGTATGGCGACCAGGAGCTGGGTCCGCTGCGGAACAGCCAGCGCCGAAGCGGCGCGTCGCTGCAGCGCAAGGGCGTGATTGCGCCGGACCTGGAATGGACGGTCCGTCAGGAGGAGGCCAGTGTCGTACGGGCCTGATGCGGCCACCGCCGAATGGGTGATCGAGCCGCAGACCAACAGCGTCTTCGCGCGTCTCGCGGAGATGTGGGAATACCGCCGGCTGCTCGGTTACTTCTCGGCGCGGACGCTGCAGATGATGTACCGGCGCAGCTCGTTCGGCTGGATCTGGATGCTGATCCGCGTCGCCGGGCCGGTGGGCTTGAACACGGTGATTTTCGGCGGCGTCCTGAATGTGCAGCCGAGCGGTGACGCACCCTACTTCCTGTTCCTGTTGTGCGGCCAGACGCCGTGGATTCTCTTCGACCGGTCGTTGCTGTTCATCACGCGCAGCATGGAACGGAATCGCCGGCTCATTTCGAAGGTCTATTTTCCGCGCCTGATCCTGCCGGTGGCCGCAGTGTCACCTGCGCTCATCTTCCTCGCGCTCCTCATCCTGGTACTGGTGGGTTCCGACGTCTATCTGTGGCACCGCGTCGGCGTCTGGTACATCCCGCTGGAGCCGCGCCTCGTGCTGGCGCCGGTGGCCGTGCTGATCAGCCTCACGTTCTGTATCGCCGTCGGCCTCTGGACTTCCGTGCTGCAGGCGCGCTACCGCGACCTCCGGTTCGGTATCCGCTACACGATGCCGCTGCTGATGTACGTCAGCTCGGTGATCTACCCGCTGTCGCAGATCAAATATCCGTGGGCGCGGGCGCTGGTGGCGCTGAATCCGATGGAGTCGGCGATCGAACTGTTTCGCCTGGGCACGCTCGGCACGCCGCTCGAAATCAGGATGGTCACGATTGTCGGTCATCTGATCGCGATTGTCGTGACGGCGATCACCGGCATCTGGTTCTTCAACCAGGCTGAATCCGCGTCGGTCGACAAGCTGGGATGAAGGTTCTCTTCTCGATGCGCCATCCGGGCGCCCTGCGTAACTTCTCTTCGACGATCGTCGAGCTCGCGAAGCGCGGTCACCACATCCATCTCGCGTTCATGATGCAGGACCGGTGGGGTGACGGCCGGCTGCTGTGGGAGCTGACGAACGACTATCCGAACATCACGTCGGGCGAGCTCGGGAAGAAGACGCCGTGGCGATTCTGGCTCGGGATGGCGCGCGCGGTGCGCGCGGCCGCCGACTACGTCCGGTACGAAACGCCGGAATACAGAGACGCGGCGGCGCTGCGCGAACGGGCGGCGTCGCGCATCCCCGGCTGGCTGCGCGGCTTCCTGCGCATGCCGCTGGTCCGAAGCCGCGCGGGCCTCGGAGCGGTCAGCAGCTTCCTGCACGTGCTCGAACGCGCGATCCCGATCGACGAGTGGATCGCGGCGATGATCACGGCCCAGCAGCCGGACGCCGTGCTGGTGACGCCGCTGGTCGACATCGGGTCCGACCAGGTCGAGTACGTGAAGGCGGCGCGCGCGCTCGGCATCCACAGCGCGCTCTGCGTCCACAGTTGGGACAACCTCACGAACAAGGGACTGATCCGCGTCCTGCCCGAGCGCGTCTTCGTCTGGAACGACGCGCAGGTGCGCGAAGCCGTGACGATGCACGGCATGAAGCCGGAGCATTGTGTGGCGACGGGCGCCACGGTCTACGACCAGTGGTTCGCCCGCACGCCGACGACGACGCGCGAGGAGTTCTGCGCGAAGGCCGGCCTCGACCCCGCGCAGCCGTTCTTCCTCTACCTCTGCTCGTCGCAATTCATCGCGCCGGATGAATCCGAGTTCATCGCGCGCTGGATTCACGCCGTCCGCACCGCGCCCGACCCGCGCGTGCGCGAGGCCGGCATCCTGATCCGTCCGCATCCCGAGAACATCCAGCCGTGGCAGCGCTTCGACTTCGGTCAGGGCGAGCTGAAGAACGCCACGCTGTGGCCGCGCGGCGGCGCCAACCCGGTGGACCAGGGGACGAAGAACGACTACTACGACTCGATGTACCACGCGGTCGCCGCGGTCGGTATCAACACCAGCGCGCAGATCGAGTCGGGGATCGTCGGTCGTCCGGTGTTTTCCGTCCGCGTGCCTGAATATCAGGGCACGCAGGAAGGCACGCTCCACTTCCATTACCTGCTGCACGAAGGCGGCGGGTTGCTGACCATGGCGGGCTCGCTGGACGAACACGCGACGCAGTTGTCGACGGCGCTGGATTTCAGTGCGGACGATCGACAGCGCCTGCGCAATTTCATCCAGGCGTTCGTGCGCCCGCGCGGCCTCGACGTACCCGCGACGCCGGTCCTGGCCGATGCGATCGTCGAGCTCGCCACGTCGCCGCAGCCGGCGCCGGAGCGAACGTCGGCCGGCCTCTACGTGGTGCGCGGTCTACTGTTCCCGATCGGGTTGGGGATGAAGCTGGGGCGCTACGTCTCGCGTCTCACGCGCAAGCGCGAGCGGCAGATGCGCCCGCTGACGATCGGCAGCTTGATCCAGAAGCGCTTCGGCGCCACGGTCGCGAAGATCTTCCGCTGGAAGCCGGCCAAGAAATTCGCCCAGCGCTACATCGTTCCGCGCGTGCTGCCGGACATGATGACCGGCGATCAGGCGACGGCGGAGATGGCCGCGATTCCGAAAATCCTGCAGCGCATCTCCGCGAGCGACAAGCCGATCATCGTCGGGCCGTGGTTGAGCGAAGTCGGGTTCGAGCTGCTGTACTGGATCCCGTTCCTGAACTGGGTGAAGACGTATCGGCCGTTCGATCCGGAGCGGATGTACGTCGTCTCGCGTGGCGGTGCGGGCGTCTGGTACCGGAACATCACGAAGAACTACATCGACCTGTTCGACTTCTATACGCCCGAACAGTTCCGCCAGAAGAACGACGACCGCCTGCAGGAGAACAAGCAGAAGCACCTGGCGCTGACCGATTTCGATCGCGAGATCTTCAAGGTGGTGTATCAGCAGGTCGGCAGCAAGCAGTGCGACAACCTGCACCCGATGTTCATGTATCAGCTCTTCTACGCGTTCTGGAAGAGCCGTATGTCCGTGAACGTCGTCGACCAGTTCGCCTCGTTCGAGCGGCTGCCGGCGCTCGACACCTCGGACATCGCGCGCGAGTTGCCGGAGAACTACACCGCGGTGCGCTTCTACTTCAACGAGTCGTTTCCGGATAACGAGGAGAACAAGATCTTCGTCGCGCGGCTGCTCGAGGCGTTGAGCGAGGCCGGCGACGTGGTGCTGCTCAATCCGGACCTGCACATCGACGATCACTGGGATCCGAAGATTCCCGCGAACCGCCGCGTGCACAGCATCGACCACCTGATGACGCCGAAGAACAACCTGGAGATCCAGACCAAGGTGATCAGCCGGTCGCGCGCTTTCGTTGGCACGTATGGCGGCCTGTCGTACCTGGCGCCGTTCTACGGCGTGACCTCGCTGGCCTTCTACTCGCATCGCGAGAAGTTCTCGCCACAGCACCTCGAGGTCTCGCGACGGGTCTTCGGCGGGTTCCGCCGCGGATCCTACGTCGTGCTCGACACCAACGACATCGACGTGCTCGGACTCGCCTTCGGCGATCAGTCACCGCTGACGCGCGCGCTCGACCGCACCGAGGTGGTGCTCAAGGCATGAATCCGCTGCAGCGGCTGCTGCGCGGCTGGCTCGACGTCGACGAGCAGAAGCACGACGTCCGCAAGACCGCGCGCAATCTTGCGGCGCTGACGGATCAACTGGCGACGCTGCAGGGGCTGATTCATCACCAGACCGACGTCACCCTTACGGCACTGCGGCACGCCGGCTGGCAGAGCGAGGACGATGTCGCCCAGACGCAGGCGATTCAGCGCGCGCTCACCATCGCGCGAGGCGACGGCGACGTCATCGTCGGGCCATGGACCGGAGAAGTCGGCTTCGAGCTGCTCTACTGGATTCCATTTCTCAACTGGCTGGTCGAGCAGGGTCTGGATCCGTCCCGGCTGGTGGTGGTGTCACGCGGCGGCGCTGCCCGCTGGTACCGCCATCTGACGACGCGCTACCTCGACGTGCTCGACGTGCTGACGCCGGAACAGTTCCGCGAGCGGACGGCCGAAGGCAAGCGCAAACAGTACTCGCCGAGCCGCGACCTCGATCGCGAACTGCTCGACCGCATCCGGGAGGATCACGGCCTGCGCCACGCGAAGCACATTCACCCCGCGGCGATGTTCCGGCTGTTCCTCAATCTGTTCCGCGAGCGCGCCAGCCTCGACGTGGTCGATGCCTTCACGTCGTTTCGTTTTCTCGCACCCATCGACGAACGTGACGCCGACATCCCGGCGCTGCCATCCGACTACGTCGTCGCGAAGTTCTACTTCAGCAAGCCGTTTCCGGACACGCCGGAGAACCACGCCTTCGTGCGCGAGCTGTTGCAGCGGGTCAGCGCGCGCGTGCCGGTCGTGCTCCTCAGCACCAGCGTGCGGCTCGACGACCATCACGACTTCGCCGCGACCGCCGCGTCCGGCATACACGTCGTGGACGCGCATCGCGAGCCGCAGAAGAATCTCGACCGCCAGACCCGCATCATTGCCGGCGCGCGCGGCTTCCTCGGGACCTACGGCGGCTTCTCCTATCTCGCCCCCTTCTATGGTGTCCGGTCGGTGTCGTTCTTCTCGCGCCGCACGATGTTCAAGCCGCACCATCTCGAGCTCGCGGACCGCGTATTCGATCGGCTGCTGCCCGGCGGCTTCCTGGCGATGGAACGCCATGCGATCGACCTCGTGATGCCGGCGGTCGAGCAGTGGGGCCCTCGACTTCGCTCTGCCGGGGCCCCGGGAGATCCGTCAGGGCGGCCTGACGTCCGGCCGGGACAAGCCATCGCATGACGCCGCTCCCCGGAACAGGCGCGCGCTCCAGGCGCTTCCTGTTCGTCATGCACTATCCGGGGTATCTGCGGTACTTCGACTCGACGATTCGCGCGCTCGTCGCGCGTGGGCACCACATCGATCTCGTCTTCGACAGTCCGGACAAGCAGGCGGAAGGCGTGGAAGCGGTCGCGGACATTGCGCAGGGCGTCGAGGTGCTCGGCCGGATGCCGACCCGGCGGGATCTGTGGGCGACGATGACGCGGGGCGTCCGTGGCGCCGTCGATTACCTGCGCTACCGCCATCCCGATTTCCGCGACACGCCGTACCTGCGCGACCGGATGCGGTCGGCGTTACCGGGCCTCCTGGCGTTTCTCGATAGGAAGCCGACGACGAGCCCGCAGAACGTGCGGCGCTGGGTGCGGTTCCTGCAGACGTGCGAGCGGGCGATTCCGAATTATCCGGCGATCGAAGAGTTCATTGCGTCCCGACGTCCCGATGCCGTACTCGTGACGCCGCTCGTCACCGACTGTTCGCCGCAGGTGGACGTGGTCAAGAGCGCGCAGGCGCGGGGTATTCCGGCCGCGCTGTGCGTGGCCAGTTGGGATCATCTGACGACGAAGGGGTTGATCCGCGTCGAGCCCGATCTGGTGGCGCTCTGGAACGACGCGCAGCGGGCGGAAGCGCTCGAGTATCACGCCATCCCGAACGACCGCATCGTCGTCACCGGCGCGCAGCCGTTCGACAAGTGGTTCGAGCGGACGCCGACGTCGCGAGCATCGTTCTGCGCCAAGGTCGGACTCCGGGCGGATCGACCGTTCGTGCTCTTCGTCGGATCGACGGCGTCGATTTCAGCACCCGGGGCGGAGCTGGCGTTCGTGCGCCGGTGGATTGAGGCCCTGCGGCGGCAGCCGGCACTGCGCGACGTCGGCATTCTGGTGCGTCCACATCCGTACAACATCGGTCACTGGGCAACGGCGAGCTTTCCGGAGTTCGACAACGTCTCCATCTATCCGCGGCGCGCGAATCCGGTCAACGAGCCCGATCGGCAGGACTACTTCGATTCGCTCTACCACTCGGAGACGGTCGTCGGCGTGAACACCACCGCGATGATCGAGGCGGCGATCGTCGGGCGCACGGTGCACTCGGTCCTCGGCGACGAATTCAGGGACACCCAGGGCGGCACGCTGCATTTCCGGTATCTGCTGGCCGAGAACGGTGGGTTCCTGGTCGTGGCGCACGACCTCGAGGAGCACGCGCGGAACGTCGTCGAGACGCTGCGGACGCCCGACGTCGGCCATGCCGCGTGTGCGCGGTTCGTCGCTCGATTCATCCGGCCGCAGGGAATCGACGTGCCGTCCACGCCTCTACTGGCGACCGCGCTCGAACGGCTGGCGGCTGCGGGTCCACGGCCGCGCGTGGCCACACCGCTTCCCCTCTATCCGCTGCGCGCGGCGTTGTGGCTGACCGGCTTCGTCGCCGTGTATCGCAGTCCGACGCGTTCGTGGAACTCGATTCGCAAGCAGGCGGCGATGCTCAAGAAGCGCGTGAAGCACGCGCGGAAGAACAAGCACGCGCGGAAGAAGCCGTTCGTCGCGCGGGCGGGGCAGCCGGATCAGACCTGATGACGGGCCAGGACGCGCGCCGCCGGGCGACAGCAGAGACGCCGCAGACGCCGCGGCGTTTTCTGTTCGTCATGGTCTATCCGGGCTACCTGCGCTATTTCGATTCGGTGCTGCGCCTGCTCGTGGAACGCGGCCACCACGTCGATCTGGTGTTCGATCTGCCCGACAAGCAGCCCGAGGGCGCCGAGGCGATCGCGGATCTCGGCGGTGTCGAAGTGCTCGGGCACATGCCGATCCGGCGCGGTCTGTGGGCGACGGTGGCCCGCGGCGTTCGAGGCGCGATCGACTACGTGCGCTATCGCCATCCGGATTTTCGCGACGCGGCGTACCTGCGTGATCGGCTCCGGCACGCGCTGCCCGGTGTGCTCGCGTGGGTCGATTGGCGCCGGACGACCAGCCGCGGGAACGTGCGTCGGTGGGTGCGCATGCTCCAGATCTGCGAACGTGCGATCCCGAGCGATCCGGCCATCGAGGCGTTCATCGCCTCGCGGCGTCCGGACGCGGTGGTCGTCACGCCGCTGGTCCTCGATCGCTCGCCGCAGGTCGACGCGATCAAGAGCGCGCGGGCGCTCGGCATCCCGACCGCGCTGTGCGTGGGCAGCTGGGATCACCTGACGACCAAGGGGTTGATGCGGGTCATGCCGGACGTGATTACGGTCTGGAACGCGGCGCAGCTCGAGGAGGCGGCCGAGTACCACTTCGCGCCGCGCGAGCGGATCGTCGTGACCGGCGCCCCGCCGTTCGATCGCTGGTTTACACGTCAGGCGACGCCGCGCGCGCAGTTCACGGCGAAGGTCGGTCTCGATGCGCACCGGCCGTTCGTGCTGTGGGTGGGATCGACGGCGTCGATTTCTGCACCCGACGTCGAGCTGCGGTTCGTGCGCCGGTGGGTCGAGACGCTGCGTCGTGATCCGGCGTTCTGCGATGTCGGCATTCTGATCCGGCCGCATCCGTACAATATCGAGCACTGGCGCAGCGTGTCATTCGATGATTGTCCCGATGTCGTCGTGTATCCGCGCCGCGCGAATCCGGTAAACGAGGCGGATCGGCAGGACTACTTCGACTCGTTGACCCACTGCGCCGCGGTGGTTGGCGTCAACACGACCGCGATGATCGAGGCGGCGATCGCCGGGAAGACGGTGCACTCGGTGCTGGCGGACGAATTCCGCGAGACGCAGGGTGGCACGCTGCACTTCCGGTATCTGCTGGCGGAGCACGGGGGATTTCTGCGCGTGGCTGGCACGCTCGAGGCGCATGCGGAGCAGCTTGCGGACACGCTGCACCATCCCGAGGCCGGCCGCGACGCGTGTGCGCGCTTCGTTGCGCAGTTCGTCCGGCCGAACGGTGTGAATGCGCCGGCGACGCCGCTCGTGACCGACGCGCTCGAGCAGTTGACGCGGGTGAAGCGGCCCGCGCCGCAGGCGGTGCCGGCGTACCTCCAGCCGCTTGGCGCAGCGCTGTGGGCGATCGCGTTCGTGTCGGTCTATCGTCATCCGGTGCGAGCCGCCGCGTTCGCAGACAAACAGCGACGGATCTTCGGCAAGAAGATGAAGAATGCGCGCAAGACGGTGACGCGGTGGGTGACCAGTCCGAATTGATGCCACGCGACGTGATGAGCGGGACAGCAGCGCAGGCATTCGCGGAGCTGCTCGAGGCGCTGCGGCGCGGCGCCGCGTACGGCAACTACGAGCGGGTGCGGCAGCGCGTCCTGGAGATGCGCGCGCTGGAGGCGGCGCTGCCGCATTACCGACCGAGTGCCTACTGGGAGGAAGAGCTCGACAACTTCGACTACATGCTCGATGCGTCACCGCTGGTGGTCGACAAGCTGCGGCAGCACACGATGCACATCACCGGTATCCGCGCCTACGAATACCGGTCGAATCGCGACCGCTTCCGTCGCCAGTTCACCGAGAAGTTTCGTGAGATGCAGCGCATCGCGCCAAAGGGGCTGCTGGTGCCCGAGTCGCCGCAGCTGGGCGGCTATGGCTTCGACATCGAGGGCTCGCGTTACAACATCGACACGCTGAAGTTCTGGGAGGTGCTGATTGCGCTCGAGCGCGGAGCCGTCCTCGACGAGTTCCGCGATGCCCGCGAGCGGCGGCTGGTGTGGGAAATCGGCGCCGGGTGGGGCGGGTTCCCCTATCAGTTCAAGACACTCTGCCCGAACGTCACCTACGTGATCACGGACTTTCCGGAGCTGTTCCTCTACTCCGCGACCTATCTGCTTACGTTGTTTCCCGAAGCGAAGGCGGCCTTCTGGGGCGAGGCGCCGACCGCCGACGTGCTCGCCCGCTGGGCCGAATACGACTTCATCTTCATGCCGAACACGGCTCTCACCGAGCTGACACCACCACGCATCGACCTGACGGTCAACATGGTGTCGTTCCAGGAGATGACGCAGGACCAGGTGGACATGTACGTGCGGCACGCGCACGACTGCGGCTCGCGGTTCCTCTACAGCCTGAACAAGGAGCACTCGACGTACAACTTCGAGATCAAGAGCGTGAGCGCGGTGATCGATCGGTATTACTGGCCGCGCCAGATCGACGTGATGCCGGTTCCCTATACGCGCATGCTGGACGCCAAGCCAACGGCAAACGACTATCAGCACATCATCGGCTGGCGGCGGGTGAAGACGCAGTAATGCCACGCGTCGTCATCGGGGCGATCCTCTACAACCACGCCGGCGAGTTCCGCGAGGCGCTGGAATCGGTCCTCGCGCAGACCTGCGAAGACTTCGCGCTGCTGCTGGTTGACGATGGGTCTAGCGACGAGACGCCGGCGATCGGGCGCGAGTACGAGGCGCTTGATTCACGCGTCACCTACATCGCCAACGCCGAGCGGCTGGGCATGGTCGGCAATTCGGTGCATGCCTTCGAGCTCGCCCGCCGGCAGCATCCGGAGGCGGAGTATTTCGCGTGGGCCAGCGATCACGATCTGTGGCATCCGCGCTGGCTGCAGCAACTGGTCGACACGCTCGACACGCATCCAGAGGTCGTGCTCGCGTATCCGCTGAACCGTCGCATCGGCGCGCACGGCGAGATCCTCGCGCGCAGGCCTTGGTCGTTCGACACGTTCGGCATCACCGACCCGTGGCAGCGCGTGACGAAGAGCATCCGCGGCATGTCGGCCGGCAACATGGTCTACGGTCTGTATCGCGCCGACGTCCTGGCGCGCGCGGGCGTGTACCGGCGCATCCTCGTGCCCGATCGGCTGCTGATGACGGAACTGGCCATCTACGGCCAGTTCAAGCAGGTTCCGCAGGTCCTCTGGTTCCGGCGCTGGTACGGACGCATCTTCAGCCTGGGCCGTCAGCGCGCCAATTTCTTTCCCGGCCGCCGTCCGCTCTACATGTACGCGCCGTGGTGGATCAGTCACGGTGCCAGCCTGTTCTGGACGTTCGGCGTGCGTGGGACCGGCGAACCGGTGATCTCGAAAGCGCGCGGCATGCTGCTGGCGCTGCGCTATCTGGCGTTCAGCGGTGTGTTCCACCTGTGGCAGACGCTGCGCGCGATCCGCCAGGACATTCTCGAGCGGGCAGAAGTGTTGCGGCCGATCGAGCGGCGGCTGCGCCTGATGTCGCGCGAAATCCGGCGGCGCGGCCTGTTCGACTGGACGTGGGCCCACCTGAAGCCGTACTTCGGCGGCAAGGCCGTCAGGAAGGCGATGCGCGCAGTGAAGAATCGAGTGAAGGTCGCCGCGTTCCAGTCCGTGCGGGTGCCGGGCCTGGCGTTGCTGCGCGGACTGCGCGGCATTCCGGTGGTTCGGAAACGCGTGATCCCGTCGCTGCTCAAGCAGGAGCTGGATCAGATTCCCGCGGCGCCGAAGGTGGCAGAGACCAATCGCGAGCTCACGCGTATCCGCAAGAGCGATGCGCCCATCGTCATCGGGCCCTGGCTCTCGGAAGTCGGGTACGAGCTGCTGTATTGGATTCCGTTCCTCAACTGGGCGATTAAGCAGCACCAGCTCGAAGGCCGCCGGCTGATCGTCGTCTCCCGCGGCGGCGCCAAGCCGTGGTACGCGCACCTGGGCGCCGAGTACATCGACGTGTTCGATCTGATCACGGTCGAGGAGTATCGCCGCAAGAACGAGCAGCGGTGGGCGGAGCTCGGACATCAGAAGCAAAGCGCCATCAGCGCGATGGATCGCGAGCTGATCGACAGCGTGAAGGACAAGCTGCGGCTGCACCACGCGGACGTCCTGCATCCGTCGGCGATGTACCGGCTGCTCAGCCTCTACTGGTTCGGCAAGGCCGGCATGGGGATTCTCGACAAGCACACCGACTATCGCCGGTTTGCCGCGATCGAACAGCCGCGGGCGACGACTGATCTGCCGAACGACTACGTGGCGGTCCGGTTCTATTTCCGCCCGTCGTTTCCCGATACGCCGGAGAACCGCCGGTTCGCTGCCGACGTGATCCGTTCGATCAGCCGCGAGCATCCGGTGGTGCTGCTGAATACCGGGCTGAACATCGACGACCACGAGGACCTGCAGCCGGGAACGGTTGCGGGGCAGGGCATATATCGCGTCGATCATCAGATGACACCGGAGCGGAACCTCGAGGTGCAGACGGAGATCATCAGTCGCGCCCGCGCGCTGGTCGGCACCTACGGCGGGTTGACCTATCTGGCCCCGTACTACGGCGTGCCGTCGGTCGGCTTCTACTCCGAGGAGACCGAGCTGGTGCCGGTGCATCTCGACATGGGATGGCGCCTCGGCAAGAAGATGCAGACGACGGTCGCCACCGTGGACGCGCGCTCGGAGGGACTGCTTCGCATGGTCCTGACCGGCAGCGGCGCGGAAAGTGAGGCGTCGATCGTGCCCGCTGTTAAACTGGCCACTCCCCGATGATCGTTGGATACCGAGACCTCAGGCAGTATCGCGGCAAAGTGGCGATGGTCGACGGCGCGTTCGACCCGCTGCACCACGGACATATCGAGTACTTCACGCGGGCGCGGCAGGTTGGCGGTGCGTTGCTCTGCAACATCACCGTGGACGCCTACACGGCGAAGAAGCATCCCGTGCTGCTGCCGGCGGAACACCGGGCCACGGTGATCGACGCGCTGAAGCCGATCGATTACACGCACGTGAGCCCGGTGGATACCGAGACCGTGCTGCGCGAGCTGCAGCCGACGCACTACATCAAGGGCAAGGACTGGGAAGGAAAGCTTCCGCCGGAACAGATCAGGATCTGCGAGTCGCAGGGGACCAGGATCGTCTATCTCGACACGGTGCTCGATTCGTCGACCAGGCTGCTCGAACGGTTCGAAGCAGGTCCAGACGGCCGCGCCAATCTCCAGGCGTTCGAGGATCTCGTGTTCTCCCAGCAAGCCTATGCGCCCGAGCACTACACCGGCGACTACTGGGACGCGTCATGGCGCGCGGCCGACAACGTCTACACACTGGCGGCGCGGCGCCCGATCGAGGGACGCCAGCCGGCGTTGATCAAAGAGGTGTTCAGCCCGGCTCGCGTGCTCGACGTCGGCTGTGGTCCAGGGATCCTGATGACGTTTCTCGACGAAGTCGGCGTGCTCGCGGACGGCGTCGATCCCGCGCCGGGCATGCGCGAGAAGGCGGAGCGGCCGCACGTGGGCGCCCGGATCAGGCTCGGCGGCGCCGACACGGCCGACATCCCGTCGAACGCGTACGACCTCGTGATCTGCCGCGAGGTGTTCGAGCATCTGACCGTGCTCCAGGTGAGAGAAGCGGTCCGCAACCTCTGCCGCATCTCTTCGCGCTTCGTGTATGCGACGACGAGGTTTCATCCGAATCCGCAGACGCTGCTCGACGTCAACCAGCAGGACGAGCTCGATCCGTCGCACATCACCCTCATGAACAAGGATCTGCTGCGGCTGATGTTCGTGCTCGAAGGCTTCCGCCGCCGCGATGATCTCGAGAACCAGATCGACTGGATGGGAAAGGGCCGGGCGCTGGTGTACGAAAAGCAGCCGGCGTGACGCGCAGGACCGTGCAGACTTCACACCGACAAGCCGAAAGTACGTGCGAAAAGGACCTTCTATGAACCGTCAGCTCATCATCGGCGACCATGTCATCAGCGACGACAGCGATTGCTATGTGATCGCCGAGATCGGCCACAACCACCAGGGTAGCCTGAAGACCGCGATCGAGCTGTTCAAGGCGGCGGCCGAGTGCGGCGTCCACGCGGCCAAGCTGCAGAAGCGCGACAACCGCGGGCTGTACACGAAGGCGGCGTACGACAGGCCGTACGACAACGAGAACAGCTTCGGCGCCACCTACGGTGAGCATCGCGAGGCGCTCGAGTTCGGCCGTGTCGAATACGGGGAACTGCAGGCCGAAGCGTCGAAGCTCGGGATGGCGTTCTTCGCCACGGCGTTCGACTTCACCAGCGCCGACTTCCTCGCGGAGATGAACGTGCCCGCGTTCAAGATCGCCTCTGGCGACATCAAGAACACGCCGCTGCTCAAGCACGTCGCGAAAATCGGCAAGCCGATGATCATCAGCACCGGTGGGGCGGCGATGGAGGACGTGCAGCGCGCCCACGACGCGATCCTGCCGCTGAACCCGCGGCTGTGCATCATGCAGTGCACCGCCGGCTATCCGGCGGAGTTCGCCGAACTCGACCTGCGCGTCATCAGCACCTACCGCGAGAAGTTTCCCGAGGTTGTGATCGGCTTCTCGGGCCACGACAACGGCATCGCGATGCCGCTCGCCGCCTACATGCTCGGCGCGCGGATCATCGAGAAGCACTTCACGCTCAACCGCGCGATGAAGGGGACCGACCACCGCTTCTCGCTCGAGCCGGTCGGGATGAAGAAGATGATTCGCGACCTGCAGCGCACGCGGATCGCCCTCGGCGACGGCCGCAAGAAGGTGTACGCGAGCGAGGCGCAGCCGATCCTGAAAATGGGCAAGAAGCTCGTCGCCGCCCGCGATCTTCCGGCCGGCCACGTGCTCACCGCCGCCGACATTGCCATCAAGAGTCCGGCGGACGGCCTCGCGCCGTACTACCTCGACCAGGTGATCGGCCAGGTGCTGACGCGCGACCTGCGCGCGGACGACACGATCATGTTCGAGACACTGGGGCAACCGGCAACGGCCGGCGTCCCCGGCGCCTCCGCTCGCCTGCACTGACGCGCCGGCATACGACGTGACACGCTTCTCGCTCGATGGCCGCGTCGCGGTCGTCACCGGCGCCTTCGGCAACCTCGGTCCGGTATGGGCCGGCGCGCTGCTCGAGGCCGGCGCCACCGTCGTCGGTCTCGACTTGCCGAACGCGAAGCCCAGCGACGCGTTCATCGCCCTGCAGAAGACGCACGGCGATCGTCTCGTGTTTCTGACCGCCAGCGTCACCGATCGAGCGGCGTTGCTGGCCGCACGCGACGAAACACTGGGGCGCGTTGGCGTGCCCGCGGTGCTCGTCAACAATGCCGGCGTGGACCAGCCGCCCTCCGCCACGGGCGGCGGCTATCGGCTCGAGGACATTCCCTTCGAAGTGAACCAGCGCATCCTCGAGGTGAATACGCTGGGACTGTTCCAGGTGGTCCAGATTTTCGGAACGCCGATGGTGACCGCGAAGCGCGGGTCGATCATCAACATCGGTTCGCTCTACGCATCCGTCTCGCCGGATCCGCGGTTCTACGATCACATTGTCGCGGATCCGCCGTTCATCAAACCGCCAGCGTACGGCGCATCGAAAGCGGCCGTCGTCAACCTCACCAAGTACCTCGCGACCGCGTTCGGTCCTTACAATGTGCGCGTCAACACGCTGTCTCCGGGCGGCGTCTACGGCGGCCAGGCGCCGGAGTTCGTGACGAAGTTCTCCAGTCGCGTGCCGCTCGGCCGCATGGCACAGCTCGACGACCTCGTGGGCCCGATCCAGTTCCTGGCCTCCGATGCGTCGGCGTACGTCACCGGCGCGGAACTGCGGGTCGACGGCGGCTTCACCGCCTGGTAGCCGCGCGCCGCTGCGGACGATCAGATCGAGGATGGCGAAGAAATCACGCTTCACGCGCTTCATGCATGCAGTCGGACAACTGGGGATGCGGGTGCGCCATCGGCGTAACGACGTGTTCTATCGCATGCGATCGACGCCTGGCGGCTACGCGTTCCTGCAGACGACCGAACGACTGCTCTCGCCGCTGGAGATTCCCAGGCGACGACGGGCCGCCGAAGTCTTCAATGCACGAAACGCCAGGCCGGTGATGGACGTGGCAGGCGGATGGGGAGCTGTGGGCCCGGCGAACTTTGCCGGGCTCGATCGCGTACTGACGGTGGCGCGGGCGATCTTCGAGCGGAAGCTTGCGGCGGATCGCGGCCCGCAGCGCAGCACCGGCGACTCGAAGAACCTCCTCGAAAAACGCAGGTTCCTTCGTAACCTCCTGCTGGACGAAGACATCAGGCAGCATCCCGAGCTGCTCGAGTTCGCGCTGAGCGACGACGCCCTCGGGATTGCGACGAGTTATCTGGGGATGGTGCCGTACCTGAATCGGATCGATCTGCTGTATTCGACGCCGCGCGAAGCCGACGATCTGATCAAGAGCCAGCTCTTTCACGTCGATCCGGAGGGGCTGACGCAGGTCAAGTTCTTCATCAACGTCTTCGATGTCGGCGAGCCTGAAGGTCCGTTCACGTTCCTCCCCGCCGACGCCAGCATGCGCGTGCTCACCGGCGTCCGCGACCTGCGGCGGGCGCAGGGCCAACCACACGTCGGCCGCTATACCGACGAGGAAGTCGAGGCTGTCGGTGCCTCGCCGAGTATCGTGAGTCTGAAGGGACCGCGCGGATCGGGAGTCGCCATCGACACGTCGAAGTGCCTGCACCTCGGGAGCCGCGTGCGACCGGGCGCGTTTCGCCTGGTGCTCTACGTGCAGTACTGCACGACGCGCGAGGTGCAGGGCAACCGGTTCGAGACCGCGCGCTACCGGACCGATCCAGTCCGCTACCTGGCGATTCAGCACAGTGAACAGGCCCGCGGCATCACGCGGGGTGCGC
Source organism: Vicinamibacterales bacterium (assembly GCA_035496255.1). Lineage (GTDB taxonomy): Bacteria > Acidobacteriota > Vicinamibacteria > Vicinamibacterales > UBA2999 > Gp6-AA40. Next base: position 62,052 of record DATJEU010000050.1, on the reverse strand, counting down.
CGGAGATGGCCGGCTGACGTCGCCGTGAGAATTCTCTTTGTCCTGAACCGCATGGCGCACGTGCGCCACTTCGATCGGGCGATCGCTCTGCTTGCGGATCGCGGTCACGACATCGCGCTCGCGTCGCAGGAAGACGAGACGGAGTTGCCCGAAGTACTCGCGCCGCACCCGCGGGTGACGCCGATGCGTGCGCCGCAGCGGCGCGATGATGACTGGGCGCGCCCCTCGGCGGCGCTCCGCCGTACGCGCGACTATCTCCGCTATCTCCATCCGACCTATGCCGACGCCACGCTGCTGCGGCGGCGCGCCTTCGAAAAAATGATCGGCGCGGTCTCCGGACGGCCGGAGGCAGTGGATACGCAGCTCGCGGAGCTGTTGCGTGGACTGAACATGCCGGAGCAGAAGCGCCTCGACGCGATTCTCGCCAGGTTCGAAAGCGTCATTCCGCCGGATCCGGCCGTCCATGAATTCGTGACGCGGCAGCGGCCCGACCTGCTGGTGCTCTCGCCGATGGTCGGCGTCGGCTTCTCGCAGGCGGATTTCGTCAAGAGCGCACGGCAGCTCGGGATTCCATCGGGTGTGCTCGTCTTCAGTTGGGACAACCTGAGTAACAAGGGCATGCTGCACGAAGTGCCGGAGCGGATCTGGGTGTGGAACGAAACTCAGCGCCACGAAGCGGCGACGCTCCATCGCTATCCGGCCGAGCGCGTGGTCGTGACCGGAGCGCCGCGATTCGATGAATTCTTCGAGATGCGCCCGGCCATCACGCGCGCGGCGCTGTGCTCGGCGATCGGCCTCGATCCGTCACGGCCGATCATCGCCTACGCCTGCTCCTCACCCGTCGTCGCACCACACGAGCGTGAGTTCGTGCAGCGCTGGATTGGCGAACTGCGCCGCTCGCCGGATCCGCGGCTGGCTGCCTGCAGCGTCATCGTCCGGCCGCATCCCGCAGCGGCGAGACATTGGTTCCCCGAATCGCGCGCGGTCGTGCGCTGGCCGGGTGCCGTGAAGGCGTCGGCGACCAGGCCCTTCGACGATCCGCACGTGGCCGTCATGAGCTCGCCCGTGCAGAACGCCGACCAGGTCCTGTGGGATACCTTTCACCACAGCGTGGCGGTGGTCGGCCTCAATACCAGCGCCGAGATCGAAGCGGCGATTGTCGGTCGCCCGGTCTACACGATTCTCGATGCGACGGCGGAAGGGCAACAGGGCACGCTCCACTTCCACTATCTGCTGCGCGGCCAGGGCGGCCATGTCCAGTTCGCGGAGACCTTTGCCGACCATCACGCGCAACTGGCGCGCGGCGTTGCGGGTGATTTCGATCGGCAAGCGTTGACCAACTTTCTGCGCGCGTTCGTTCGCCCGCATGGCCTCGATGTGCCGGTGTCTCCGCTGGTCGCCGACGCGGTGGCGGACTTTGCCGCGGAAATGGCCGCGGCCTGAGTCGTGCGCATCCTCTTTCACGTCAATCTGCGGACGATGCTGCGCCACTTCGATGGCGTGGTGCTGGAGCTTGCCCGCCGCGGTCACGACGTCCGCATCGCGTCGTCGCCGAACCGGCATGATGTCGCGCCGCCGCCGGAGCTGGCTGGCCACGAGCGCATCTCCTTCGTGCTGGCGCCTGGCGATCGATCGGACGCGTGGGCGGAGCGCATCACGCAGATGCGCGCGTTCCGTGACTACCTGCGGTATTTCGATCACCGGTTCACCAAAGCGCCGAAGCTCCGGGGCCGCGCCGTGCGCAAGTTCATGTCGGAGATCACCGACAAGGATCGGCGTCATCAGGTCGCGTTCTGTGCGCGATGCGAAGGCCGGCTGGTCGACGGCGACGTGGCGCAGGTCATACGCCAGGGCCTGAGCAAGCGCGGGTGGACCAATCTCGCCGCCGTGCTGGCGTTGATGGAAGACACCATCCCGAGCGACCCGGCCATCGATGCGTTTCTGCGCAGCGAACAGCCGGACGTTCTGGTGATTACCCCGCTGATCCGCATGGCCTCGACCCAGCCCGAGTTCGTCAAGAGCGCGCGCACGCTGGGTATCCCGTCAGTGTTCCCCGTGTTCAGTTGGGACAACCTGTCGTCGAAAGGGCTCGTGCACGTGCAGCCCGATGCGGTGCTCGTCTGGAACGAGCGACAGCGGAGCGAGGCGGTGAGCATGCACGCGGTGCCCTACGAGCGGATCACCGTGACCGGCGCACCACGTTTCGACACCTTCTTCGCCATGCGCCCGCAGCAGTCGCGCGCGGACTTCTGCAGCGCTCACGGGTTCGACCCCTCGCGCCCGATCGTGACGTACCTTGGATCCTCCGACTTCGTGTCCAGCCGCGAGCGCGAATTCGTATCGCGCTGGATCGAGGAAATCCGCCGCGAGCCGGCGCTGGCCGGCGGCAACATCCTGGTTCGGCCGCATCCGCGCGAGTGGAAGGAATGGAAGTCGTTTGTGGCGCCGCCAGGCGTCGCGCTGTCGCGGCCGCAGGATATGAACGGCGATCAGACGCTGTACGACACCGTGCACCACAGCGCCGCGGTCGTCGGCCTCAACACCAGCGCGGAGCTCGAAGCCGGCATCGTCGGCCGCCCCGTCTTCACGATCCGTGCGCCCGAATTCGCCCAGGGTCAGGAGGGGTCGCTGCACTTCGACTACCTCGTGAACGAGCAGGGCGGGTTCGTCGAGGCCGCGGCTGACTTCGAGACGCATCGGCGGCAGCTCGCGCGCGCCGTGGCGGGCGAGTTCGATGCCGCGGCGATCCGCCACTTCATCGGCGAGTTCCTGCGTCCCCACGGCGCCGATCGGCCGGCCACGCCGATCATGGCAGACGCGATCGAAGCGATGATGCCGGTGACAGCAGCAGAGCCCGCCTCGTCTGCATCGTGAGCAGCCGCACCGCCGCGTCGCCGTCCAGACTCGCGACGGTCACGAGTGGCGCGCCCGCCTGGTTCGCTTACGGCAGCCTCGGGTTCGTCGCGATCGCGGCCGGCCTGTATCAGGGGGTACTGGTCAACCTCGCCGTCAACGACACCTTCCTGCACCTGGCGATGTCGCGGCAGGTGGCGCACGGCGATCTTCCGGTCCGTGACTTCTTCGACAGCGGCCTGGTGCTGATGTATGCGATCAGCGCTGCTGCGCAGTCGCTGTTCGGTTACCGCCTGCTGGCGGAAGCGATCGTCGTCGCGGTGTGCGTGACGGCGGCGACGCTGCTCTCGGGATTGCTGGTGCGGCGGCTGACCGGATCGTTGATCGGCGCGTTGCTCAGCGAGGTGCTGATCCTGGTCGCCGCGCCGCGGCCGTACTCCTATCCGAAGTTGATCATCTACGCGGTTGCCGCGCCGCTGTGGTGGGGGTATGTCGCGAAGCCGTCGAAGTGGCGCGCCGCGATGCTGGGGGTGTGGACGGCGGTCGCGTTCTACTTCCGCCCCGATCATTGCGTCTACATGGCCGCGGCGGTGGTCTTCGCCACCGTCGCCGCCGACGGGATGAGCCTGGTCACGATGCGGCGCCTCGTCACCGCTGGAATCGTGTGCATGGTGCTGGTTGCACCATGGCTCGTCTTCGCCCAGCGCACGATCGGCATCCGCGCGTACCTGGCCGGCGGCCTGGCTCAGGGCGTGGCCGAGGAAGTCCAGACGAGCGGCCACACGTTGCCGCGATGGCCGGTACGCACGCGTGCGGAGATCATCCGATTCGATCCGCAGGACGCCTTTGCGCCGGAGGTGTCACTGCGCTGGGCCGACAATTCTGGCCCTGTCGAACGCCGCGGCGTTCTGCGCCGGTACCGGTTGACGGACCCGCATGACGAGGGAAACGTTACTCACGTGCGGCTGTCGGCGTTCGCGATCGCACGGCTGCACGACCTCGTCGGCGAACCGTCGGTGGCGGACACGGCCGGTATCGACCGGGGAGCCGCGACCGTCTCGACCACCGGATGGCCGTTCTGGCAGCGGATCGCGTTCAGGTTCCCGCCCTTCCGTCTCAGGATCCTGCCGGGTCTCGACACGCAGCAGGCGGCCAGCGCCGCCGCCACGGTGCTCTTCCAGGTCATACCCGTCCTCGCGATCGTTGTGGCCCTTCTGTTCCGGCGGCGGCTCACCGGTGTGATCACGGCGCGCGGCCTCGCCGGTTTCAGCGCCGCGACACTCGTCGTGAACGCGGGATTGATTCGGTCGTCGTACGACGTTCGCACCATCGATGCGGTCGTGCTGCCGGCGCTGCTGGCAGGCTTCGCGGTCGGCGGCCTGCTGTTTCTGGCGCGTGGATCAGGCAGAGTCACGCGCGCCGCGGTCGTCGTCGTCCTCGCCTCGGCGTCGCTGCTGCTGCTGAGAAGCGTCGCCGGTGCCGGCGAGCTCGGTGATCATCTGTGGTACTTGAGCGGGCAGTGGCGGGACGGCGAACATCTTCGCGGAACGTGGGCGGACATCCAGCGGCATCTTGCGATGTCGCCTCCGTCCGAATACTGGCGAGCCCGTACGCCGCCCGCGGAAGTGCAGCTCGCGCTGTACGCGCGCGAGTGCGTGCCGGCGCGTGAGCGTCTCATGGTGCTGTGGTTTGCGCCGGAGATTTATTACTACGCCGACCGGCTGATGGCGCAGCGTCACCTCGTGTTCATACCGGGCTGGAGCTCCGTGGCCGACGAGCAGCGACTGACCGTGGAGAAGGTCCGCAGGGCGGCGCCGCCGCTGGTGTTCGCGAGCGCGCCGCGGCTCGATACCGTCACCCGGTCGATTTATCCCGGTCTCGTCGCATACGTGCACCGGTATTACCAGCCCGTCGGAGTCGTTCACGGCGACGAAGACTACGTCGTGCTCGCGCGCCGCGATCGTCGTCCCGTTCGTACCTACGGTGGGCAGCAGTGGCCCTGTTATGCCGATCGCTCCTGACGTCATCCTCGGCGAGCGTGTGCAGATCCATCACCAGGATCTGGTGAACCTGTACGGGTGTCGCGTCGGCAGCGACACGAAGATTGGTGCGTTCGTCGAGATTCAGAAGAACGTGACCGTCGGCAGCCGCTGCAAGATCTCCTCGCACAGTTTCGTGTGTGAAGGCGTGACGATTGAGGACGAAGTGTTCGTCGGTCACGGGGTGATGTTCATCAATGACCCGCGGCCGCGGGCGACGAGCGATGGTCAACTGCAGACGGCTGCCGATTGGCAGGTTGTTCCGACCCGCGTGGCGCGCGGGGCCTCGATCGGCAGCGGCGCGACCATCCTGTGCGGCGTGACCATTGGCGAAGGGGCCATGGTTGGAGCGGGCGCCGTGGTCACGCGTGACGTCGCACCCGGAGAGACCGTGGCCGGGGTCCCGGCACGGGTGCTTCACCGGCGCGGTGACGGCAGCGTGCCAGCGTGAGCATGTCGGCGCTCTCCCGTTCGACGACCACCGGCGGGGAATCCGAACCCGCCTGGCCGGCATTCGCGTGGCCCGTCATCGCCGTTGCCGTCGCGGCGCTCGTACTGGTCACGCTGCGGACGCTGTTGTTCGGCCGCGTGGCGCAGTTGCCCGGCACTGACTCGAGCATCTACTACGCGTGGGAGGTGTACACCCGCGCCGCGCTCGCTGCTGGCCGATTGCCGCACTGGAACCCGTTCTCCTATGCCGGCTCGCCGCATCTCGCGGACACCGAGACGACGGTTCTCTACCCGCTGGCGATGGCGCTGCGCTGGATTCCGGCGGTCCGGTACATGTCGTGGATGCCGGCGCTCCACATGTGGATCGGAGGCATGGGTTCCGCCTATCTCGCACGGCAGCTTGGCCTGCGGTGGGAAGCGGCGGCGGCGGCCGCCGTCGCCGGCGCGCTCGGCGGCAGCATGCCGGCATGGCTGTACAACGGCCACGTGCCGCTCCTGTACGTGGCTTCCTGGCTGCCGTGGGTGCTGGCGCTGATGATCCTGTCGGCGCGCCGGCCGACGGTGTGGCCGCATTGGGCGCTCGTGTGCGTGCTCGTGCTGCAGTTTCTGGCCGGCTATCTCCAGGGCAACATCTACATCGCCGGCGCAGCGGTGTTGTACGCGCTCTGGTTTCTGGCCTGGCCGCCGCCAGGGATATCGGGCTGGGCCCGAACGCGATTGCTGGGGCAGTTGTCGATCGCCGGTGTGCTGGCGGCAGGCCTTGCTGCCTTTCAGTTGTGGCCGACTCTATTGGCGGTGGCGGAAGCCGGGCGCACGCAGGGATTGCCGGCAGAGGCAGCGATGCGCTACAGCTGGTCGTTCGCCGACCTGGTCAGATTTTTCAGGCCGTTTGCTGGTCTCGACTCGCCGACGCCGTTCCGCTACCTTGGCGATCACACCGTCTATGTGGGCTGGGTATTGACGATCCTGGCTCCGATTGCACTCGTCGACCGCCGGCACCGGCGTGTGGCGGCGTTCTTTGCGGTGCTCGGCCTGCTCGCGCTGGGATTCGCCGTTGGCGACGCCCTCCCGCTGTACCGTCTGCACTACTGGCTGTTTCCCGGACTTCGTATTCCAGGCCGGCTGTTGTTTCTGGTGACGCTCTCGACCGCGATGCTGGGCGCGATCGGACTCGATCGCCTGGCGTCCTGGGTTTGCGCCCCGCGCTGGCGCCGGCTCCAGATGATCGTCGTTTTCGTTCTGGTGGGCGTTGTGACGGCCGACATCACTCTCTACGCGCGAGGGGCGGTGTATGCCCTGAGTCCGGGGCTGCCGCCGGTCGTCCACCAACTGCCCGCCGTTCCAGGCCGTACCTTGTCAGTGTGCGATAGCGCACTGAACCCTATCGATCTCACGCGGGTGAACCGCGCAGCGTTCGACGGCAAGGGAAGCCTCTTCCTGCGGGTTTACGAAGCGTTTGAGCTCGCTGCTGTCGAGGACGGCCCGGTGCGCATGCGTCGCGACCTGATCGACCAGGCGAACGTGACCGCAGTGGTGACGTGCGCGCCGTTCGACTCACCAGGCTTGCAGTTGATCAACGAGCGCGGCGACGTTCGCATCTATCGGAACGATACGGCGTGGCCACGCGCGGTGTGGGGCTGCGGCGGCGAGTCGATGACGGCGAAGGAGGTGGCGGACCTCCTGCATTACGTCGGGTACCGCCCCGACCGGCAGATCGATCCCAGACCGATCGTCAACATCCGCTGGGCGACGTCAGTCGACGAGGCCAGCCGGCAGCAACTCGAGGCTCACTATCATCTCTCCGGCGCGACGTTTCGCGAGGGCACCACCTGGCGTTACGCGCTGGACGACCGGTCGGGGCCGAACGTACGAGCGCTCCTGTCGGATCGGGCGATCGAAGATACGCACGGGATCGATCGCTTTGCGGGAACCGTGGCTGCACTGCCGTCACCCCGTGAGCGGCAACTGCTGTTTGCATCGGTGCCCTGCAAGTACCAGGGCACGGTCTCGGACATCCGTGCCGATCAAATCGGCGGCGACGTGTCTGCAGACGTCGATGCTCCGATCGAGGGCCTGCTGTTCCTCAGCGAACCGTATTTTCCCGAACGCATTCCGTACGTCGATGGCCGCGAGGTCACAGCGGTGAAAGCCAATCTGATGTTCACGGCCGTGCCGCTTCCAGCGGGTCGCCATCACGTCGAGTTGCGCTACGAGGCACGGCGCTTCCACAAGGGCCTCATCGTCTCCGTCCTGACGCTCGTCGCCTGGTTTGCCGCCACCCGCATGTGGAGAGCCGGCACAACGGCGACGACCGAGGTCTCGGCTGCATGATCCGGATCGGCGTGATCGGTTACGGCTACTGGGGACCGAACCTCGTACGCAACTTCGCTGAACTGTCGGACGCCCGCGTGACGATGGTCGCGGATCGCCGAAGCGAACGGCTGGCGCACGCGGCGCGGCGCTACCCTGGCATCCGGACGACGGACGATGCCGCGGCGCTCATCCAGGATCCGGACGTCGATGCCGTCGTGATCGCGACCCCGGTGGAATTTCATTTCGCGCTCGCGATGGCGGCGTTGCAGGCCGGCAAACACGTGCTGGTGGAAAAGCCGATCGCGTCCTCGAGCGACCAGGCGTCGACGCTCGTGGACGAGGCCGCACGCCGCCGCCGCGTGCTGATGGTCGATCACACCTTCGTCTACACCGGCGCCGTCCAGAAGATGCGCGAACTGACGGAGGCCGGCGAGCTCGGCGACATCTATTACTACGACTCGGTGCGCATCAACCTCGGGCTCTTCCAGCACGACGTCAACGTGTTGTGGGATCTCGCGGTGCACGACCTGTCGATCATGGACTACGTGCTGCCGCGGCAGCCGGTCGCGGTGTCCGCAACCGGCCTCGCGCACGTGCCCGGCCGTCCCGAAAACATTGCGTATATGACGATGTTCTTCGAGGGGCCGTTGATTGCCCACGTCCACGTGAACTGGCTGGCGCCGGTGAAGATCCGGCGGACGCTGCTCGGCGGCAGCCGGCGCATGGTGGTGTTCGACGATTTGGAGGCCAGCGAGAAGGTCAAGGTGTACGATCGCGGCATCTCCGTCGATCCCAGCCCCGAAAACGTCTACCAGATGCTGATCGGATACCGCACTGGCGACATGTGGGCGCCCAAGCTCGAACTGGCCGAGGCGTTACACGCCGAGGCGGCGCACTTCATCGATTGCGTGTCGAACGGACGGCGGCCACATACCGACGGCGAGGCCGGGCTGCGCATCGTGCGGCTGCTCGAGGCGGCATCAACCTCGATGGCGGCGCACGGACGGCTCGTCCCGATAGGAGCGGCAGTCACGTGATTCCCTACGCGGATCTACAGGCGCAGTACCGATCGATCAAGACCGAGATCGACGCGGCGGTGCTGCGTGTGCTCGACAGCGCCCAGTTCATCCTCGGCGAGGAAGTCGCCGCCTTCGAGCGCGAGTTCGCCGCCTACGCCGGCGCGGGCGAGGCCGTCGGCCTCAACTCCGGAACCAGTGCCCTGCACGTCGCGCTGCTCGCGGCCGGCGTCGGGCCGGGCGATGAGGTGATCACCGTTCCGTACACCTTCGTCGCGACCGCGGCGGCGATCGTCTACGCCGGCGCCACGCCGGTCTTCGTCGACGTCGATCCCGTCACCTGCTGCATGGCCCCCGATCAGATCGAGCGGGTGATCACACCGCGAACGAAGGCGATCATGCCCGTTCATCTGTATGGGCATCCCGCCGACATGGATCCGATTCTCGAGATCGCCGCGCGGCATGGGCTCGTCGTGATCGAAGACGCGGCGCAGGCGCACGGCGCGCGCTACAAGAATCGTCCGTGCGGCTCGATCGGCGAAGTGGCGGGTTTCAGCTTCTACCCGGGCAAGAACCTCGGCGCCTACGGCGAAGGCGGCGCGGCGGTCACGAATGATGCGGCGATGGCGAAGCGAATGCGGCTGCTGCGAAGCTGGGGCGAGGAGCGCCGTTACGAGCACACGATCAAGGCGTTCAACTACCGGATGGACGGCATTCAGGGTGCGATCCTGCGCGTCAAGCTGCGCCACCTCGAGCCCTGGACCGAGGCGCGGCGTGCGCGGGCGGCCGATTACGCGCGCGCGTTCGCTGGCTCGAGCGTCCGCATCCCGGTGGAGATGCCGGGATGCCGCCACGTCTACCACGTCTACGCCGTGCGCCTGCGTAATCGCGACGACGTGCGTGCGCAACTGCAGGCGAAGGGCATCCAGACCGGTGTGCACTATCCGATTCCGATCCACCTGCAACCCGCGTATCGCGACCTTGGCTACAAGGCCGGTGATTTCCCGGTGAGCGAAGCGATTGCTGCGGAAGTGCTGTCGCTGCCGATCTTTCCCGAGATGACGACGATGCAGGTGCAGGACGTGGCCGATGCCGTGCTCGCGGCCGAGGAGGCCGTCGTCGTCCGATGAGCGACACACGAACCGTACCCGCCGTGCACGGCCGGCGCGAGGTCACGCCGGATCCGGCGTATGAGATCGAGCTCGCGGCGGCGCTGCGCGAGCGGCAGACGCCGGCCGCATTGCAGGAACTCTACGAACGGTTTTCGCACGGGGCCGGCGACTTCGACGCGATGATGCGCCGCGTGATCTTCCGCGCGCTCGTCAGGCATCTTGGCGACGGGCTGCGGATCGGACGAGGCGTGTCGCTGATGCATCCGGACACGTTCACGGTTGGCCGCGGCGTGTTCATCGGCGACCAGGCCGTGCTCCAGGGCCGTTTCGACGGCGTGTGCGTGATCGGCGATTACGTCTGGATCGGTCCGCAGGCCTACTTCGATGCGCGCGATCTGGTGATCGAGGACTACGTCGGCTGGGCGCCAGGCGCGAAGGTACTGGGTTCCGAACATACCGGTGTGCCGGCTGACGTACCGCTCGTGCAGACGCATCTCGACATCCGTCCGGTGCGCGTTGGCGCGTGGTCCGACGTCGGCGTCAATGCCGTCCTGCTGCCCGGTGTCACCGTCGGGAAGGGCGCGATCGTCGGCGCCGGTGCGGTGGTGCGTGAAGACGTCGCGCCGTTCGCCGTTGTCGCGGGTGTGCCCGCGCGGTTTCTGCACTGGCGAGATGGGCACGAGGGCGGACAGGACGCGTGAGTCGATCGACTGCGCTCGTGACCGGCGGTGCCGGATTCATCGGCTCCGAGCTCGTTCGCCAGCTCGCCCGCGCGGGACAGGCGGTCGGCGAGCGCGTGGTCATCGTCGACAACCTGATCAACGGGAAGCGTGAGAACGTCGAGGAAGTCCTGTCCGACCGTGTGCAGCTCCTGACGATCGATGTCCGGGACACCGCCGCACTCGCGCCGCTGCTTGCCGGCGTCCGTGTGGTCTATCACCTGGCCTGTCTCGGCGTACGGCATTCGGTGCACTCGCCGGTCGAGAACCACGAGGTGAACGCGACGGCGACGCTGCACCTGCTGGCCGCGTGCCGCGCAGCGGGTGTGCCGCGGTTCGTCTACGTCTCCAGCTCCGAGGTGTACGGCACGGCGAAGTGGGCGCCGATGACGGAGGAACACCCGACGCTTCCCTGCACCGTCTACGGCGCGTCGAAGCTGGCGGGTGAGTGCTACACGCGCGCCTACTACCGGACCTACGGTTATCCCACGGTCGTCGTCCGTCCGTTCAACACGTATGGACCACGCTCGCATCACGAGGGCGACAGCGGGGAAGTGATTCCGAAGTTTCTGTTGCGATGCCTTGCCGGCAAGCCGATGGTGATCTTCGGCGACGGGACGCAGACGCGCGACTTCACCTACGTCTCCGATACGGCGGCCGGCATCCTGCTGGCCGGCGAACACGATGCGGCGGTCGGCGACACCATCAATCTCGGGTTCGGTCGAGAGGTGACGATCAACGATCTCGCGGCGCAGATCGCACAGGCAACGGGACGTCCCGACGCCCCGGTCGAGCACGATATTCGACGGCCGGGCGATGTGTTGCGGCTGTATGCGGACGTGACCCACGCGCGCGAGTCGCTCGGATACGCGCCGCACGTCACGCTGCGCGAAGGCCTGGGCCGGCTCCTGGCCTGGTATCACGAACAGGGGGCGTCACCGGAGACGCTGCTGCAGGCGGAAGTGGTTCACAACTGGGCGAGGTGACGCGCACGTGAATGCCGGCCTCGAGTTCGTACGGCAGCGTGGCCGGATCGATTTCGACCTCCTGGATGCGCCGGACGCGTTCGCGATCGGGCGGACGGAAATCGTGACGACGCCGTGCGTTGCGTGTCAGCCGTGAGCGCAGCCGCCCTGATTCCGATCGCGAAGCCGCTGCTCGGCGAAGAAGAGGCCGACGCGGCGCGGCGCGTCATCCTGTCGGGATGGGTGACGCAGGGACCCGAAGTCGCGGCGTTCGAGCAGGAGTTTGCGGCGGCGGTGGGCGCGGCTCATGCCTGCGCCGTATCGAGCTGCACGGCGGCGCTGCACGTGGCCCTGGTGGCCTGCGAGGTCGGTCCCGGCGATGAGGTGATCACGGTCAGCCACTCGTTCATCGCCACGGCCAACGCGATCCGGTACTGCGGCGCGACGCCGGTCTTCGTCGATATCGAGCTCGATACCTTCAACATCGATCCGTCGGCGATCGAGGGCGCGATCACCCCACGTACGCGCGCGATTCTCGTCGTCCATCAGCTCGGAATGCCCTGTGATCTCGCCGAGGTGACGAGAATCGCGGCGCGGCACGGGCTGCGGGTGGTCGAAGACGCGGCGTGCGCGATCGGCAGCGAGATGCGATGGAACATCGCGCGCACGGCCGGGGCGGCGGCTGACTTGGGCACGAGCACGGCCGACTCGGGGCGGGCCGACCTGAACATCGGCCTCGACGACAGCCTGGACGAGGGACCTAAAGGGCCGGCCGCTACGATCAGTGGCGACGACGGGAGCGATTGGCAGCGTATCGGCCGTCCACACGGCGACATCGCCTGCTTTTCGTTTCACCCGCGCAAGTTGCTGTCGACCGGTGACGGCGGCATGCTGACCACCAGCGATGCCGCCCTCGATACGCGCTTCCGTCTGCTGCGCCAGCACGGCATGAGCGTGTCCGACACGGTTCGCCACGCGTCGACGCAGGTGATCGCCGAGTCGTATCCTGTGCTCGGTTTCAATTACCGCATGACCGACATCCAGGCGGCGATCGGACGCGAACAGTTGAAGCGGCTGCCGGCGATCGTCGGACGCCGGCGCCAGCTCGCGCAGCGGTACCGGGACGGTCTGTCCGCTGTTCCGGGCATCGAGCTGCCCGTGGAGCCGGCCCGGGCGCGGAGCAACTGGCAGACATTTGCCGTGCGCGTCGAGCCGTCGCGGCAGCGCGCGATCATGCAGCGGCTGCTCGATGCCGGCATCGCGACGCGGCGCGGCGTCATGAACGCGCATCGGGAAGGGGCGTATCCGCCATCGACGTGGCGCGCGGCGGGATCGCTGTTGCGAAGCGAGCAGGCGCAGGATTCGGCTATCGCGCTGCCCCTGTTCCATGACCTGAGCGAGACCGACCAGGATCGGGTGATCGCGATGGTGCGCGAGGCCGCCCGGTGATCTCGATCCTGACGCCGGCATTCAACGAGAGCGAGAACCTGCCGGCGCTCTACCAGCGGCTCGCAGCGGCCATGTCGGCGCTGGGCGTCGACTGGGAGTGGCTGATCGTCGACGATCACTCGCGCGACGACACCTTCGCGATCGTCCGCGGGCTGGTGGCGGCCGATCCGCGCGTTCGCGGCCTTCGCCTCGCCCATAACTCCGGCTCGCACGTCGCCATCATGTGCGCGCTCCATCACGTCGAGGGCGACGCGGCCGTGCTGCTCGCCGCGGATCTGCAGGATCCACCCGAGTTCCTGTCGGCGCTGATCGAGCCGTGGCGCGCCGGCGCACAGGTGGTGTGGGCGGTGCGGCGCCAGCACCCCGGCGACCGCACTCACCGCGGCTTCGCCGCGCTCTACTACTGGATCATGCGCAAGCCGGTGGGCATGTCGGAGATTCCCGCAACCGGCGCCGACTTCTTCCTGATCGATCGCGTCGTGATCGACGCCTTCCGCCAGTCGCGCGAACGGAACACCAGCGTGTTCGCGCTGATTAGCTGGCTCGGGTTCAGGCAGGCACAGATCGAATACGACAAGCAGCCGCGCGCCAGCGGCCGCTCCGGCTGGACGCTGGCCCGCAAGATCACGCTGGTGATCGACTCGATCACCGCATTCTCCGATTTCCCTCTCCGCTGGTGTCTGTACGCCGGGACTGGCCTGATCGCGCTTGGCATTGTCACCGGACTCATCGGCCTGGTCACGCTGCCCTCGCTCCGCGCCGGGCTCCTGTTCATCGTCGGCCTGATGGTCGGACTGTCGGGACTGCAGCTTGCCGCGCTGGCGATCATCGGTCAGTACGTCTATCGCGCGCTCGACGAGGCACGCGGCCGGCCGGCGTGGGTGATCGAGGCCTCCGCTGGAGCCGTGAAGCCGGCGCAAGCTGCGGTAGAATAACGACTTCCCATGATTGATTGCATTGCCGGGTACCACCTGAACCCGTGGACGTGTGGGATTGCGAAGTTCAACGACATCCTCGCGCGCAATCTCGAGGTGCCGGTCGTCGGAATCGGTTCGCCGGAGTTGGCGCGCTATCAACGACCGCTGCTGTCGCTGAAGATGTCGGAGTTCAGCGCCGGCGATGCGCAGGCGTTGTCGGAGTGGGTCGCGGCGCACCAGGACCGCTTCGAGCTGTTCCTGCACGCATTCGATCGGACGCCCATGGAGCAGCGGCTCCTCGCCGCCGCCGGCCGCGTCTACTGCGGCAATCGCGAGCTGTCGCACGATCTCTCGCCCGAGCGTCCCGACATCGTCGAACTGTTCTGTCCGGGCACGCTCCTGAATCCGCAGCGCTTTCAGAAGACCGAACTGTCGGTGTTCACGTTCGGCATGGCGCACAAGATTCGCGTGCCGCTCTATCGCAGGCTCCGCGACCTGCTCGACGCGACCGGCAGGAGCTATTCGATCTTCGTGTCGACGGCGCTGCACGAGAACACCAGCTTCGACGGCTCCTTCATCGTCCGTTTCGAAGAGCTGCAGTCGCTGTTCGGGCCGCACGTCTATTTCATGGGGTATCTCTCCGATACCGCGGTCTTCAACCACCTGCGCGAGTGTGATTTCCTGGCCGCGTTCTTTGAGAAGGGGTTGCGCGCCAACAACACCACCGTCAACGCGGCAATGGAAAACGGCTGCGCGGTCATCACCAACCTCGATGCGCATTCGCCCGAGGGGCTGGTGCACATGAAGAACGTGATCGACATCAATGCCTGCGATCGCCTGCCGGATGTCGAACAGGCGGCGGCGATCGGCCGCGCCGCACACGACATCGCCCACGCGCGCTATGGCTGGGACTCGCTCGTGGCGCAGTTGCGGCCGGTCGTGCATCTCCTGTAGGGCGCATCTTGCTGTTTAGATGCGCCGCGACGGCCGGTCTATAAAGCAAGACCGGCCCTACAGGTACCAGGATTCAAGCGACATGATTGTGACCAACGAGGAACGCACGGCGACTGACCTGACGGTTGTGCCATCCGTGATTCCGAATCAGATCGGATCGCGGGACGCGTTCGCCGCCGGCGGGCGTACATTCACCAAAGTGGATCCGGCGACGGGCAGGTCCATTTGCGAGGTCGCGCGGTCGACGGCCGAGGATGTGGCGGCTGCGGTCACGGCGGCACGAAACGCTCAACCGGCCTGGGCGGAGATGACACCCGTCAAGCGTGGTGACGTCCTGCGCCGGATCGCGATGCTGATGCAGGAGCACCGCGCCGCGATCGCCACGCTGGTCGCGCGCGAAACCGGCAAGTCGAAGAAGGACGCGCTCGGCGAGACCGATGCCGCGATCGAAATGGGGTTCTTCGTCGCCGGTGAGGGCCGCCGCTTCTACGGCCAGACGACGACGAGCGCGGTGCCGAACAAGACGGCGCTCGTGGTTCGCCAGCCGCTCGGCATTGCCGGGCTGATCATCGCCGCGAACACCCCGATCGCCAACGTGGCCTGGAAGGCGTTCCCCGCCTTGCTGTGCGGCAATGCCGCGATTCTGAAAGCATCCGAAGACACGCCGCTGTCGGCGTGGGCGTTCGGCGTGCTCGCACGACAGGCCGGCGTTCCCGGCGGGATCTACACGACGCTCCACGGCATGGGTGAAGAGGCCGGCGCGCCGCTCGTCGAGCATCCGGACGTCGCGATCATCAGCTTCACCGGATCGTGTGGTGTCGGGCGCTGGATCGCCGAAACGGCCGGCCGCCGCCTGGCCAAGACCTGCCTCGAGCTTGGCGGCAAGAACCCGCTGATCGTGTGTGACGATGCAGACCTGCAGAATGCGGTGAACTGGACGATCGGATCCGCGTTCAGCAATGCCGGGCAACGCTGCGCCGCCGGCAGCCGCATTCTCGTCTTCGATCGCGTCTACGACGAGTTCAAGGCGAGGCTGCTCGAGGCCACGCGTGCGCTGCGCGTCGGGACGAGCGACGACGACTATCTTGGTCCGGTGATCAACGAAGAGCAGATGACGAACATGCTGGCGTCGGTCGATCGCGCGAAGACGAGCGGCGCGTCGGTCATCGCCGGCGGCCACCGGATGACCGGTCCCGGATACGACGGCGGCTTTTTCGTCGCGCCCACGCTCATCGAGCACGTCGGCACCAACGACGACATCTCGCGCAGCGAGCTGTTCGGGCCGATCACGATCCTCTACCGGGTGCGCGACTTCGACGAGGCGATCGCGATGGCGAACGATTCGCCGTTCGGCCTGACCGCGGCCGTCCACACGCAGAACATCAACCGGGCGATGACGTTCCTGAACCGCATCCAGTGCGGCGTCGCGGTGGTGAACGGCGGGACCTACGGCAGCGAGCCGCACCTGCCGTTCGGCGGGCTGCGGCAGTCGGGCAACGGCTGGCGCGAGGCCGGGACGCAGGCGCTCGACGTCTACTCCGATCTGAAAACGATCTACATCAATCACAATCCGGCCGGCGTGTGAATCGCACCGCAACCCTCCCGTCGAGCCGGTGCTGACGTGACGACGAGACATTCCGCGGTCGCCCTGATTCCCGCGCGGCGTGGCAGCAAGCGCGTGCCGGGCAAGAACGTGCGGCTGCTGCGGGGGCATCCGACGCTGGCGTACACGATCGTGCCGGCGCTGGAGAGCGGTGTCTTCGAGTCGGTGATTGTGTCGACTGACTCGGAAGAGATCGCCGCGGTCGCTCGCCACTACGGCGCCGAGGTGCCGTTCCTGCGGCCGGCGGCGTTTGCCGGCGACACGTCTCCCGACATCGAGTGGCTCGAGTACACGCTGCGCGAACTCGCCGCGCGCGGCCGCAGCTGGGACGCGTTCAGCCTGCTGCGGCCGACGAGCCCCTTTCGCACGGCTGACACGATTCAGCGTGCGTGGGCGTTGTTCGGGGCGCAGGAAGGTGTGGACTCGCTGCGCGCGATCGAGAAGTGCGCGCAGCATCCCGGCAAGATGTGGGTGGTGCGCGGCAACCGCATGCTGCCGCTGCTGCCGTTCGAGAATCCGGCGCTGTCAGGATCTGGATCCGGCGAATTGCCGACTCGTGGCGTGCCGTGGCACAGCACGCCGTATCAGGCGCTTCCGCCGGTGTATGTGCAGAACGCGTCGCTCGAGATCGCCTGGGCGCGCACCGTTCTCGAACAACACAGCCTCGCCGGAGATGTCGTCGTGCCCTTCATCACCGAAGGCTACGAAGGGTTCGACATCAACGATCCGTCGGACTGGATGGTGGCGGAGAAGCTGATCGCCGATGGGGCAGCCGCGCTGCCACGGATCGCGGCTGCTGCATACGGCGCCGTCGTATAACGCCCACCTCCCAAAAGTCCAACGCCCAGGGTTGGGCGTTGTTGGGAATTGGGCGTTGGAAGTTGGGAGTGATGGGAGATCTACAGACAGATCAGGGAGAAAGCCTCGAGCTGACGTTCGTGCCGGCCGCCGAATTCCGGCGCCTGCGCGACGCGCAGGCGGGCGCGGTGGCGAAGGCGGAAGCGTTTGCGGCGCTGGCGCGTCTCAACACGCTCTACATGATTGCCGGCGCGTGGTCGGGGCACATCGGCACCAGCTTCAGCTCGATCGAGATCATGAGCTGGCTGTTCCTCAACGAGCTCCGCGATCTCGACAAGGGACCTGACGCCTGCGACATCTTCTTCTCGTCGAAGGGACATGACGCGCCGGCGCTCTACAACGTCCTGATCGGGTTGGGCCTGCTTCCGGAGGACATGCTCCACGAGTTGCGGCGGATCAGGGGGCTGCCTGGCCACCCGCACGTCGAAACGCCGTACATCCAGGCCAACACCGGCTCACTGGGGATGGGCATCTCCAAGGCGAAAGGGATGGCGCTCGCGAATCGGTTGACCGGCAGGTCACGGCGTGTGTTCGTGCTGACCGGCGACGGCGAGCTGCAGGAAGGGCAGTTCTGGGAGTCGCTCGGCCCGACGGCGAACCGTGGCCTCGGTGAAATCGTCGCGATCATCGATCACAACAAGATCCAGTCGGATACCTGGGTGAAGCAGGTGAGCGACCTCGGCGATCTGGAGGCGAAGCTGCGTGCCTTCGGCTGGCACGTGAGCCGCGTGGACGGCCACGACGTCGCCGCGATCGAACGAACGTTCCGTGCGCTCGACAACATCACCGACCAGCCGAAGGTGATCATCGCCGACACGATCAAGGGCAAGGGCGTCAGTTTCATGGAGGGCCCGGCGGCACTGGCGGCCGACGATCTGTATCTGTTCCACTCCGGTGCGCCGAGTGAGGACAAGTACACCGCGGCGGTGAAAGAGCTGCGTCCGCGGGCTGAGCGTCTGTTCTCCGCGCTTGGCCTCGGTCAGCTCGCGTCCGGCACGCGCACCCGCAATCCGCGCCGCGAGCCGCGCAAGACCGATAACCTGATCGCTGCGTACGAGAAGGCCCTTGTCGCGCAGGCGGATCGCCACCCGCACCTGATGGTGCTCGACGCCGACCTGATCAAGGACTGCGGCCTGATCGCGTTCGCGAAGAAATATCCGCGGCGGTTCGTCGAATGCGGGATCGCCGAGCAGGACATGGTCTCGACGGCAGCGGGGATGGCACGCCGCGGCGTGCTGCCGGTGGTCCACTCGTTCGCCTGCTTTCTCGCCGCCCGGCCGAACGAACAGATGTACAACCAGGCAAGCGAGCGCTCGAAAGTGATCTACGTCGGCTCGCTTGCCGGACTGCTGCCGGGAGGCCCCGGGCATTCACACCAGTCGGTCCGTGACATTTCCGCGCTCGGCGGCATTCCGGGAATGGTGCTCGTTGAACCGTGCATGGAGGCGGAGCTCCACGCCGTCTACGACACGATCGTCAATCGTCTCGACGAGAGCGCGTACCTGCGGCTGGTGTCGGTGAAGTGGCCGATGCCGTTCGAGTATGCCGGTGCCGAGCGCCCAGAGGTCGGCAAGGGTTGGGTGGTTCGCGAGGGCAGCGACGGTGTCATTTTCGGTTACGGCCCGTGGATGCTCGCCAACGCATTCGAGGCCGCCGTGCAGTTGCAGCAAGCGGCGGGGTTGAACCTCCGCATCGTCAACCTGCCGTGGCTGAATCGCATCGATCGCGGCTGGTTGCGCCAGGTGATCGGATCGCACCGCGCCATCGTCACGCTGGACAATCACTATCTGACCGGCGGCCAGAGCGAGATGCTGGGGGCGGCGATCGCCAGCCTCGGTCTCGAGCCGGCCGTTCGCGTCACGGCGATCGGGGTGACCGAACTGCCGGAGTGCGGCACCAACGACGAAGTGCTGGCGTATCACGGCCTCGATGTTGCCGGTCTGGTTCGCCGGATCGGTGCCGCCGTGACCCATCCCGTATCGGTCGCATGATCGTTCTGTTCTGGGATATCGACGGCACGCTGCTGACCACCGGCAAGGGGGGCGCGCCGGCGTGGGAACAGGCGGTCAGAGAGAGCACCGGGAAGCCGTTCCAGCTCGCGAGCATCCGCGTGCCCGGCCTGACCGATTATCAGATCGCCGTGCGCACCTTCGAGATGCTCGACGTCGCAGCCGATCTCGACACAATCCACCGGATGGTCGCGCGCTATGAGAGCCTGCTGCCGGACTATCTGCCGCAGCGCCAGGGGCACGTGATGCCGAACGCGCGCGAGATTCTCGACGCGACCCGCGATCGGCCGGATATCCGCTCGTATCTGCTCACCGGCAATACGCGCGGCGGCGCGGCAGCGAAGCTGACGCACTACGGCCTGTTTCACTACTTTGCCGATGGCGCATTTGCCGAGGATCCGGGAGCGCGCGCAACCATTGCGGTGCGCGCACTCGCATTGGCGCGCCAGGCCGGGCCCATTGCCGACGAAGCGATCTTCGTCATCGGCGACACGCCGCACGACATCGAGTGCGCGAACGCGATCGGCGCCAGAACGATCGCCGTTGCGACCGGCGGCTACTCGCTCGACGAACTGCAGGCGCATCATCCGTGGCGCGTGATGCCGCAGCTTCCACCGGTGGACGAGTTCCTCGCGTTGATTGGTGCGGCGCCGTCGGAGCGCCCGGCCGAAGCCGGGCGCGACGATTCGCAGGCCGGCCACGACGACGAGAGCGTCGGGCCCGGCTTCAGCCGGGCATCAGGCGGATCCCGGACGTCCCGCGGATGAAGCTGCCGATCCGGAAACTTCCGGCACTGTGGCGGGCGACACGGCTGGCGCGACGCTGGTACTACGCCCGCTACGACGCGTATCCGGATTGGCGGCGACTGCTCGCCGGCAACGGCGCGATGTGGGACGCAGCGCGCGCATCCGCGCAGGGCGGCCCGCGTGTCCTGCTGGCCAGCGCCATCGGATCGTACGCGCACTCGGTCACGCTCGAGAGCGCGCTCGCGGCGGCGCTGACGTTCCGCGGCGCCGAGGTCCATGCACTGCTGTGTGACGGGAGCATGACCGCGTGCGCGGAGTGCGACGCGTCGCTGTATCCCGACCTGGCGGCATTCGCGGCGCACGGGCCGTCACGCGATCTGTGCCGTGATTGTCGCTGGCCGGCGGCGGAGGTCTATCGCGACCTCGGGATCACGGTCCACCACCTCGGCGAGTATCTGCACGCGGAGGACCGCACTGAAGCGCGCGCGATTGCGCTCGGGATCCCGCTGGCCGAGATCGAGTCGTACAGGTTCGAGGGCATGGCGATCGGCGAGCACGCCTACGCCGGCGCGCTGCGCTTTTTCGCCAGCGGCTCGCTGCATGGCGAGCCGCACGGCGAGGCGATCCTGCGGCGTTACCTCGAGTCCGCACTGCTGACGGCGTTCGCGTCGCGACGGCTCCTGCGCTCCGGCGCGTTCCAGTCGGTCGTCGTCACGCACGGCATCTACGTGCCGTGGGGCGTGATCGCTGAAGCGGCACGCGAAGCGCGCGTGCACGTCGCCGCCTGGAATGTCGCGTATCGCAAGCGCTGCTTCATCTTCAGCCACGACGACACGTATCACCACACGCTGCTCACCGAACCGGTGTCGCACTGGCAGGATCGCGCGCTGACGGAACAGCAGGATCGCGATCTCATGAAGTACCTCGAGAGCCGCCGCGACGGCCTCTTCGACTGGATCGTGTTTCACCGGCCGTCGAAGCAGGATAGCGGCGCCGTGATGAGCAGCCTCGGGCTCGACGTCGGCAAGCCGATCGTCGGTCTGCTCACGAACGTGTCGTGGGATGCGCAATTGCACTACCCGGCCAACGCCTTTCCCGACATGCTCGAGTGGCTGGTCCGGACGTGCGAATACTTCGCGAAGCGGCCCGATCTGCAGTTGCTGATTCGCGTGCACCCGGCCGAGATCAGCGGCTTTCCGACGTCGCGCCAGCCGGTGCTGCGCGAGCTGCAGAAGCGATTGCCGGCGCTGCCGCCGAACGTCTTCGTGGTGCCGCCCGAGAGCGGCATCAGCAGCTACACGCTGATGCAGCAGTGCAACGCCGCGATCATTTACGGCACCAAGATGGGCGTCGAACTGACCAGCCGCGGGCTGCCGGTGATCGTCGCGGGCGAGGCCTGGATCCGGAACAAGGGGCTCACCTGCGACGCCAGCAGCGCCGAGGAATACTTCCGCATCCTCGACCGTCTGCCGTTTCCCGCGCGCCTCGACGCCGATCACGTCACGCGTGCGCGCCGCTACGCTCACCACTTCTTCTTCAACCGCATGATCCAGCTCCCGTTCATCGAGCCGAAGGCGGGCTACCCCGTCTTCCGGCTGAAGCTCGAGCGGCTGGAACATCTCCAGCCTGGCCAGTCCGAAGGACTGGATACAATCTGCAACGGCATCCTCCGGCAGACCCCGTTCGTGCTCGGCCATGCTTCCGAGTCCGTCCCGGAGTCGATCGCCCGCTGATTTGACCCTCCTGCTTTTCGCGTTCGTCGTCGCGACGGTCGTGGCGATCGCCGGCGGCGTCGCCGTGCGCCGGGTGGCTCCTGTCATCGGCGCCGTTGTCCCGCAACGGCAGGATCGCTGGCACAGCACGCCGACGCCGACGATGGGCGGGATGGCGATTGCCGCGGGGACGCTGGCCGGCTTCGCCCTGGTGCTGGCGCGCACGGATCTCCTCACCTGGAGCGGCGCCTGGCTGCCGGTCGGTCTCGCCGCCATCGGCATGTTCATCGTCGGCGTCTTCGACGATCGCCTGCAGATGTCGCCGCTGGCGAAGCTGGTCTCGTCGCTGGCGATCGGCGCGTTCTTCGTCTTTGCGCTCGCCGGGGCCGAACCTGAGGGCGCGCTGCCGTGGTGGGCAACGCTCATCGGCACGATCTGGTTCGCAGGCATCTGCCATGCGATGAACCTGCAGGACAACATGGACGGCCTGGCGGCGGGCGTGGCCCTGATTGCGGCGGCGTTCATGGCCTTCCTGCTGCAGCCCGCGCTTGGCGTGCCGCTCGTCCTGCTGCTGGTGTCGCTGGCCGGCGGGCTGCTTGGATTCCTCTACTGGAACCGACCGCCGGCGCGCCTGTTCATGGGCGACTGCGGGAGCCTCTTCATCGGCGCGATCCTGGGCGGAACGGCGCTGGTACCGGCATTCCGCTTCAACGCCCTGTCGCTGGTCAGCCCCACGGTACTCGTCGTGTTGATTCTCGTGGTGCCGCTGTTCGACATGTCGTTCGTCATCATGCTGCGGCGGCTGGCGGGACGAAAGGCCTCGAGGGGCGGCACCGATCACGTGTCGCATCGGCTCGCCTCGCTCGGCTTTTCCGAACGCAGCGCGGTGCGCATTCTCTATCTGCTCGGCCTCGTCGGCGGCGGCACCGCGACGCTGCTGGCTCACGGCAGCACCTTCGATACGACGCTTCCGGTCGTCGCGATCTTCGCGGTGGCCGTCGTCCTGCTCGGGCTGTTCCTCGCACGCGTGCCGGCGTACAACTCCGAGGACTTCATCGCGCTGCAGAAGTCGTCGTTCGCACCGTTTCTCAAGGACCTGGCGTTCCGGTGGCACTTCGGCCAGGTGATGCTCGACCTGGTCCTGATCACGATCTGCTATTACGGCGCCTACCGCCTGCGTTTCGAGAACGACACGCTCGTGGCGTTTCTCCCGTATTTCACGGCATCGCTGCCGGTGGTGCTCGGCTGCCAGCTTGCCGGCCTTTACGTGTCCGGTCTGTACCAGCGGTCCTGGGAGACGTTCGGCCTGCGCGATCTGGCGGCGGTCGGGCGCGCGATTGCGGTCGGCCTGCCGCTGTCGGTGCTCGCACCGTCGTATTTCTATCGCGAGATCGGCTTTTCGTACGGTGTCTACGTCATCGATGCGCTGCTGTTGTCGTTCGCCATTGTCGCGACACGCGTGTCGTTCCGCCTGATGAACCTGGTCGCGTCGACGCGCAACAAGCGGAGCCGCCGCGTCCTCGTGTACGGTGCCGGATCATTCGGGCAGTTGCTGGTCCGGGAGATGCGCGCGAATCCCGATTGGCAGATGAATCCCGTGGCCTTCATCGACGATGACCCGATGAAGGCGCGCCGCTGGATCAACGGCGTGCCGGTTCGCGGGGACCTGGCGTTCCTCGACGCGGCGATTCGCCGGTACTCGATCGACGAGGTCGTCCTCAGCAGCCCCAAGATCAACGGCGACGTCGAGCACCGCATCCGCGAGGTCTGCGCGTCGATCCAGAGGCCGGTGAAGCGGCTGGATATGCGAATTCGGTAGGGGGATGGGGAATGCAGAATTCAGAATGCAGGCGGAACCGGGTCGCGCCGGGCCGCTGTTGCTCATCACTCACGGGATTGTTCAATTCTGAATTCTGCATCGTGAATTCTGCATTCTGACGCTGATGCGTATCGGTATCGACGGCCGGGCGTTCACATCGCCGGCGGCGGGCGTGCGGCGATACGCCACACACCTCGTCTCCGCGTTGATGGACCTCGGCGAGCCGCTGCAGATCGTGGCGCTTGGCGGCGAC
Source organism: Vicinamibacterales bacterium (assembly GCA_035496255.1). Lineage (GTDB taxonomy): Bacteria > Acidobacteriota > Vicinamibacteria > Vicinamibacterales > UBA2999 > Gp6-AA40. The sequence continues at coordinate 38,265 of DATJEU010000050.1, read as the reverse complement.
CCCGCCATGGGTCCGCCGGGGATTGAACACATCGCCGAGCGCGCGCATCCGCCGACGAATCTCGGGTGGACGCTGATGGGGCTTCCCGCAGCCGCGGCGCGCGCGCGCGTGGACTTGATCCACGCACCGGCGTACACGGCGCCGTTCGTGTCGCGCGCGCCCGTAGTTTTGACGATTCACGACGTCAGCTACGAGCGGCATCCCGAGTGGTATCCGTACCGCCGCGACTGGATGCGGCGCGCGTTCTATCGGCGCAGCGCTCGCGCCGCGGCGCACATCCTCACCGATTCCGCATTCTCGGCGCGCGAAATCAGCGAGGCGTACGCGATCGATCCGGCACGCATCACCGTTGCGCCGCTGGGTGTCGGGTCCGGCTTCGCAGCCGGCGATCCGGATGCGCCGATGGATCTCCCGGCCGGTGTGACGACGCCGTTCGTGCTGCACGTGGGAGATCTGCACGAGCGCCGGAACCTGCCGGTTGTCGTCGACGCCGTGCTCGAGGCCCGCCGCCACTTCGGCGGTGCTGCCGCGGTGTCGCTGGTGCTGGCGGGTGTGGACCGCGGGGTCGGTGAGGGTCTCTGCGCGATGGCGGCGGCGGCCGGCGTCCCGGAAGCGGTCGTGCGGCTCGGAGCGGTCGAAGACGATCGATTGCAGGTGCTGTATCGAGGTGCGTCGGCGCTGGTTTATCCCTCGCGCTACGAAGGCTTCGGTCTGCCGGTGCTCGAGGCCATGGCGAGCGGCACGCCGGTGATCGCCTCGCGCGCGGCCTCCATCCCCGAGGTGCTCGGAGACTGCGGTATCCTGCTCGATCCTGATGATCGCGGTGGCTGGACGGACGCGATTGTCCGCATGCTCAACGACGAGCACTTGCGCGCCGACCTGCACGCGCGCGGTGTGGCACGCGCGGCCACCTTCAGTTGGGCGCGCACCGCTCGCATCACCTACGCCGTGTACGTTCAAGCGGTCGGCCGCGATCCTCGATTCAACCTGGTGAAGCCATCGTGATCGCGCCCGACGTCGCCGCGGTACTCGTCAATTTCAACGCCGGCCCTGAACTGCAGGTCGCACTCCAATCGATCGCCGACGAATGCGGCACCCGGCCGTGGGAAGCGGTCGTGGTCGACAATGGCTCGACCGATGCAAGCCAGGCGGCCGCCGCGCAATTCGGTCCTCGGGTCCGCCTGATTCAAAATGCCGCGAACGTCGGTTTCGGCTGTGGCGTGAATCAGGGCCTGGCGGCGACGACCGCGCCGCTCGTTTTGATCATGAACCCGGACTGCCACCTGGCGGCGGGTGCACTGACGACGCTCGAAGCGGAGTTGTTGTCGAGCGTGACGTGCGGCGTCGTAGGACCGCGCATTCTCGATCCGGATGGCAGCGAGCAGGGGAACGCGCGCGGCGATCCGGACATGTTGACCGGGCTCTTCGGCCGCACCTCGCCGCTGCGGCGCCTGCTGCCGCGCCTCGCCGTGTCCCAGCGCAACGTCGTCGCTCGTGAGGCGGATCGGGACGACACGGCGCTGACCGTCGACTGGCTGTCAGGGGCTTGCCTGCTGGCACGGCGCGAAGCGCTTGCCGCGGTGCGCGGATTCGACGAGCGCTACTTCCTGTACTGGGAAGACGCCGATCTCTGCCGGCGGCTGCGCGCCCGCGGATACTCCGTGCGCTATGCGCCGATGGCGACGGCGGTGCACCACGTCGGCCGCTCCAGTCGCACCGCGCGAAAGTCGTCGATCCGGGCATTTCACGACGGCGCGTATCTGTACTACGCAACGCATGTGGCGCCTGGCGCTTTCAACCCGAAGCGGATCGCTGCCCGTATCCTGCTGACGGCACGCTGCTGGGTGAAACTCGTGGCCGCCGGCTAGGTCGGACGAAAAAGACGCCACGACGTTTCCCGTCGTGTCGTCGTGCCGGGCCTTGGTGACGGTTGTTCAGAGCACTTCCGCCACCGCGTCCGCCACGGCCTCGGCGATCGATAACGAGGACGTCAGACCGGGAGACTCGATCCCGGCTGCCTGCACCAGCCGCGGGTTCATCGAGTCACGGCCGATGCGGAAGTCGGCGAACGTCTCGTCCGGCCCGTGCAGCTTCGCGCGAATCCCACTGCCGCCCAGCCGCAAATCGTCGAGTGTCAGGTCCGGCAGTAACCGTTGCGCCGGCTCCAGAAACGCCTCGAGGGGAATGCGGTTCTGCTCGTAGTCATCCTTCCGGTCCTGGAATCGCACTGTGGGTCCCAGCGTGACGTTTCCGTGCAGCGTCTTCGACAGGTGCACGCCAAGACTGTGGCCCTGCGGCTGTGGCAGCGGATAGACGAGCGCGTTGACGAACACCCGCTTCGCCGGTACGAGCTCGGCGTACTCGCCGCGGCAGGGATGAATGCGGAACGGCTCGCCGCCCAGCATGGCGGACACGTCATCGGCATAGAGGCCGGCAGCGTTGACGACCACGGTTGCGCGAATGCGTTCCGCCGGCGTCTGCAACTCGATCGAATCCGCGCGGCTGTCTCCACCGATCAGGGGCGAGCCAGGGAGCACGAACGCCTCGTGTTCCGCGCACAGCGCGGCGAGCGTTCTGACCAACACCTCGGCATCGAGAACGCCGGTATTCGGCGAAAACAGCGCCGCATCGGCGTCGACGTGCGGCTCGCGACCGCGGATGAACGCGCGATCGACCAGCGCCAGGGCTTCGACGCCATTGGCATCGCCGCGTGCCTTCAATTGTTCCAGCCCGCTCAGCTCTCCTTCGCCATGCGACACCACGAGCTTGCCGCACCGGGCGTGCGGCACACCATATCGCGCGCAGAACTCGTAGAGCAGCCGCGCGCCGGCCACACAGTGCCGAGCCTTGAGCGTGTTCGGTGGATAGTAGATGCCGGCGTGAATGACCTGGCTGTTATGCGTGCTCGTGCCAAGCCCGGGTCGCGCTTCGCGTTCGAGCACGCAGACGTCGTAACCGCGGCGCGCGATCGCCACCGCCGCGGCCAGGCCGACGACGCCGGCGCCGATTACCGCGACGTCGATCCGTTCCATCGGTTACGATCCATGTCTTCGGTGGCCCCCTTGTGCACCCAGTATCAGCTTATTCGCCGCGGCGGCAGACGATGAGCGCATCATCGACGCCTTCTCGCGGCACCCGTGTTTTCGTCGCGGGGGCCAGGGGACAGTTGGGCGCAGCGATCGTCGAAGCATTCGATGATCGAGAGGTCATCGCCCACACCCGGGCAACGCTCGACGTCACCGATCATGGGGCCGTCTGCCGCGCGGTCGCGAGTGCACGGCCGGACATGATTATCAATTGCACCGCGTTCAACGATGTCGACGGCGCCGAGGCGCGCCCGCTCGACGCGTTCGCGGTCAATGCGTTCGCGGTCCGCAGCCTGGCCCGCGCCGCCGAAGACACCGGCGCGCGGCTGGTGCACTACAGCACCGATTTCGTCTTCGATGGCACCGCATCGAAACCGTACCGGGAAACGGATGCCCCGTCACCCCAGTCGGTTTACGCCGCGTCGAAGCTGACCGGCGAATGGTTTGCGCTGGAGGCGCCAGGCGCGATGGTTCTGCGCGTGGAAAGCCTGTTCGGCACCGGCCGCACCTGGACCGGCCGCCGCGGAACGATGGACGGGCTTCTGGCGGGCCTCGAACAGCGCCGATCCGTCCGAGTCTTCAGCGATCGCACGGTGTCGCCGAGTTACACCGGCGATGTCGTCACGGCGACACGGCACCTGCTCGATACCGCAGCCGCGTCGGGTCTGTATCACTGCGTTAACAGCGGTCATGCCACCTGGGAGCAGGTCGCCCGGGAGATGGCGCGCCAGCTTGGCATCGAACCGCGGCTCGAGCCGATCACGATGGACCAGGTGGTGACGCCCGCGACGCGTCCCCGCTATTGCGCCCTGGCGAACGACAAGCTGGCAGACGCCGGCCTGTCGATGCCGCCGTGGCAGGACGCGCTGGCCCGCTGGTTGACGGCGCGGGTGTACCGAGACATCAGGATTGAGGGTTGTTGATGGGTAAACGAGCGATTATCACGGGCATCACCGGTCAGGATGGGTCGTACCTCGCCGAGCTGCTCCTGGAAAAGGGGTACGAGGTCACCGGTGTCGTCCGTCGAGCGAGCACGCCGAATCTGCGGCGGGTCGAGCACCTGCTCGATCGCATCACGCTGCGGCCCGGCGATCTGCTCGATCAGCTCTCGCTGATGCGGATCATCGAGGACGTCGGTCCGGACGAGTTCTACAACCTCGCGGCGATGTCGTTCGTGCCGGCGTCATGGGATCAGCCGATGCTCACCGGCGAGTTCAACTCGCAGGGCGTGACGCGCGTGCTCGAAGCGATCCGGCACGTGAACAAACGCATCCGCATCTACCAGGCGTCGTCGAGCGAAATGTACGGCCGCGTCCGCGAAGTGCCGCAGACCGAGATGACGCCGTTTTATCCGCGGAGCCCGTACGGTGTGTCAAAGGTCTTCGGTCACTACATCACCGTGAACTACCGCGAGAGCTACGACCTGTTCGCGGTATCGGGCATTCTGTTCAACCACGAGTCGCCGCGACGCGGCCTCGAGTTCGTCACCCGCAAGGTGACGAACGGCGTCGCCGCCATCAAGCTGGGGCTGACCGATCAGCTGTCGCTCGGCAACCGCGATGCGTGCCGCGACTGGGGCTACGCGAAGGACTACGTTCGCGCGATGTGGCTGATGCTCCAGCAGGACAAGGCGGATGACTACGTGATCGCGACCGGCGTGAGCCACTCGGTACAGAAGCTCGTGGAAGTCGCGTTCGGGCACGCGGGCCTCGACTGGAAGGCCTATGTCAGAACCGATCCCGCGTTCATCCGGCCCGCGGAGGTCGATCATCTGATTGGCGATGCAAGCAAGGCGAAACAGGAGCTCGGATGGCAGCCGTCCGTCACCTTCGAAGAGTTGATCGCGATGATGGTCGACGCCGACCTCGCCCGGCTGTCGGGCGGCTCGAGTCCCGTGCTGACGCCGGAGTTGAGATGAGCCTGAAGGCGGCGATCGACGCCCGGCAGGCCCGCGTCGGCATCATCGGCCTGGGGTACGTCGGGCTGCCGCTGGCCGTCGAGTTCTGCCATGCCGGATTCCACGTCACCGGCTTCGACGTCGACGCGACGAAGGTCGCGGAGATCAATGCCGGGCGCAGCTATATCGGCGACGTCAAGAGTGAAGAGCTCGCGGCCTGTGTCGGCACCGGACGACTGAGTGCGACCGCCGATATGGCGAAGCTCGGCGAGATGGACGTCGTCGACATCTGCGTGCCTACTCCGCTCCGTAAGACCAAGGACCCGGACATGTCGTACGTCGTCTCTGCCGCGGAGCAGATTGCGAAGTACATCCATCCGGGCATGCTGATCGTGCTCGAATCGACGACATATCCGGGGACGACGGCTGAAGTGCTGCAGCCGATGTTCGAGGCCAGAGGGCTGACCGTCGGCAGGGACTTCTTTCTCGCGTTCTCGCCCGAGCGCGTCGACCCTTCGAACGAGCGCTTCACCACCAGGAACACGCCGAAGGTCGTCGGCGGCACCACGCCGGGATGCATCGAGGTCGCCGCCGCGCTGTATCGAACCGCCATCGACACGGTGGTGCCGGTGTCGTCGACGCAGGTTGCTGAAATGGTGAAGCTGCTCGAGAACACGTTCCGGGCCGTGAACATCGGCCTCGTCAACGAGATCGCGCTGATGTGCCATCGCATGGACATCGACGTGTGGGAAGTGATCGACGCGGCGAAGACGAAGCCGTTCGGCTTCATGCCGTTCTATCCCGGCCCCGGGCTCGGCGGCCACTGCATTCCGATCGATCCGTTCTATCTGTCATGGAAGGCGCGGCAGTTTCATTTCGAGTGCCGCTTCATCGAGCTGGCCGGCCACATCAACGGTTCGATGCCAGAGTTCGTCGTCGAGCGCATCGGCGAAGCGCTGAACACGCGGAAGCTGCCGATCAACGGCACCCGCATCCACGTATTCGGGGTCGCCTACAAGAGGGACGTGAGCGACATGCGCGAGTCGCCCGCGCTCGACGTGCTGTCGCTCCTGCGCCGCCGCGGAGCGGACCTCAGTTACACGGATCCGTACGTGCCTGAGCTGCGCGAAGCGGACCTGTGCCTGACGAGTGTGCCAGAAGCGGAGGCGACCGATGGAGCCGCGTGTGCGGTGATCGTCACCGACCACAAGGCGTTCGACTACGCCGCGATGGCCAGAAATTTTCCGGTGATCGTGGACACGCGCAACGCGCTCAAGGGAGTCGCCGGCGACCACATCTTCCGGCTCTGAACCCGGTTCACGCTTCTGCGTTCTGTTCTTTGTTCGTGTTCAGGTTCGTGTCTTATGTCCGACGTTCGGGCGCGCTCGATCCGTGGATCAAAGACCCGAACTCGAACACGAACTCAGAACCAAGAACCCGGAAGCCGGAACACACGACTGTCACGGTCTCCGTCCCACAGCCGCGTAATCGAGATAGGTGAAGAGCAGCCCGTTCAGTTTGTCGACGTTGGCGTTGAGCGTGTCGGCGGTATCGCCGAGCGCCGGCGCGGCGACGCGCTGCAGCTTCTCGTGCTCCGGATACGGCGCGTGGTACTCGATCCTCACCTGCTGAAACCCGGTGGCGACGAGCAGGAACTTCAGTGTGTCTGGATGCAGCGGCCGGACGTGCGTGATGTCGCGCACGTAGCTCTCGAAGAACGCGAACCAGCAGGCCGGGTTGATCGTTTCGAGCACGATCGGCGCCCCTGGCCGCAGCTTCGCAAACGCTGCCTCGAGCGTCTGTGTCAGGTATCCCGGCTCGAGATGCTCGACCACCTGCGCGGCGAATAGTCCGCCAAGCGAGCCGTCCGGTTGCGCGCGCAGGTCCGACAGCGCGTCGTTCGCCGTCGCGTTCAGTCCCTTCTGCCGACACACGTCCACCATCGCCTCGTTGAGGTCGATGCCCCGGGCCGTGATCCCCCGCTCCTCCAGCAGCCGCAGAAACTCCCCGCGGCCGCACCCCACATCCAATACATCGCGCGCGCCCTCGAAGATCGGGAGGTACCCGCTCAGGCGTGTGCGAATCGCCTCCGGACTCCCGCGAAACTGATCCTCGAAGCCAACGTACGCGTCGCTCAGCGCGTGTGCGCTCGGCGCGGGCGGAGCCACCGTCGCGGTGATCGCGGCGGCTGCTGACTGGGCTGGCGGGGCCGACCGGACGCGCTGCTGAAGAACGCCGATCGCGGTTTTCAACTCGGCGTTCTCGGCAACGAGAGCGTTCATCGCCGCGTCCATCCGCCGTTCCCGCGCCATCAGCGACTCGCGATACCGCTGCAGCTCGCCCAGCATCGCCGCCTGTCCTTCCGGACTGGTGTGATGCTGATGGTTGAGGTATTGGACGACGAGCGAGTTGAAGGTTTCCTGAGTGCGAAACAGGCGCGCGAGGGCGGTGCGTAGAGGCTTGATCAGCCGCTGCCTTGCGGAGGCGCCGTCTTCCGGCCCGGCAATGCGCCAGCCGGCATTCAGGCGGGTGATCAGGTCGCCGGCTTTCGCCGCCTCCGGATCGCGGTCGTCGTCAATCACCGACCGACGACGCCTTCGAGAGGACTGCTCGCCGTGGCATACATCTTCTTCGGAATGCGACCGGCGATGAAGGCGAGGCGGCCGGCGATGATGGCGTGCTTCATTGCGCTCGCCATGGCGACCGGATGATCGGCGCCGGCGATCGCCGTGTTCATCAGCACGCCGTCGGCGCCCAGTTCCATCGCCAGGGCGGCGTCGGATGCGGTGCCGACGCCGGCGTCGACGATGACCGGTACGTGTGACAACTCGCGGATGATGCGGATGTTGTTGACGTTCTGAATTCCCAGCCCCGATCCGATTGGCGCCCCCAGCGGCATCACCGCCGCCGCCCCGGCGTCTTCGAGCTTGCGGCAGGCGATCGGGTCGTCGTTGGTGTACGGCAGCACCACGAATCCGTCCTTGACCAGCGTCCGCGTGGCGGCGATCAGCGCCTCGTTGTCGGGGAACAACGTGCGCTCGTCGCCGATCACTTCGAGCTTGACCCAGTTGGAGAGGCCCGCTTCGCGGCCGAGATGGGCGGTGCGGATGGCTTCGTCGGCGCTGTAGCAACCGGCCGTGTTCGGCAGGATGAAGATGCGGCTCGTGTCGATGTAGTCGAGCAGCGATTCACGTGAGCGGTCGGAGATGTTGACGCGGCGGACCGCGACCGTGACCATGTCGGCGCCAGAAGCTTCATGTGCCTGCGCCATCACCGCGTTCGAGGAATATTTGCCGGTGCCGACGATCAGCCGCGAGCGAAACGTGCGGCCGGCAATCACAAACGGAGTGTCATTCATTCTCTGAGTCTCTGGCAGTCTGTCGCGAACGGAAATTACCGTAGCGGTCCTGTCGCCGGGTATCCGCACTCCGCGGCCACCCCACCGCGCAAGCGTACGCGTTGGGGCCCCGGGGCCTGCGGCGCGGAGTCGGGCCCTCCCGGCGCCACCCGCGTGAGTAATGTCCTCACGGAGGGTCAGCCGCCCCCGACGAAGTTCACGATCTCGATCGTGTCGCCGTCGCCGACCACGACGTCGGGAAACCGCTGGCGCTTCAGGATGGCGAGATTGTGTTCGATGGCGACGCGGCGAGGGTCGATGTCGAGCTTCGTCAGCAGATCGGTGATGCTCACCGGTTGATCGAGTTCGTACGGCTCGCCGTTCAGGGTGATGTGCATGGAACCACGCGGCAATGGTGAGCGTACCAATCCGGTCCCGGGGGCGTCAAGGTAACGTGCAGTAAAATAAGGGGTTCACGAAGCACTCGATACTGATTCTTTCGCACATGACACAGCCTTCGCCGGCGATGCCGCTGGGCATCCATGGGTTCACGTACGCCGACCTCCACTCCGCACCGCGCCTGCGGGATCTATACGAGGTCTTCTGCGGCCAGGTGCAGGCCGCCGATCCGCAATTCTGGTCCGAGTGGGACGGCTATCGCGCGGATCCGGACGCGCCGCGGTCGCCGCAGCAGACATCCGACCTGATCGTGCGCATGGCGCCGCACGTCAGCCGTTTCCTTGCCGCGCTCTTCAAAGTGGAAGGGACGGCCGGAACGATGACCGCGGAGACCACGGCACTGGAGGCGCTGTTCCGGTTCAAGGTGGACTTCGTCCGCAAGCGCGCGCTGCCGCTGGTCAAGGGGGGCCAGCACCTGAGGCTCGATCCCGCCGACGCCGCTGTCGTCGAGGAGCTGCTGAAGCCATGGGCCGATCTCGATCGCGAGCAGGCCGTCGCGAACGCCGGGTGCCTGCTGCTCGATCAGGAGGCCGCCGCGCGGGCTGAAGGGAGTGAAGAGGACAAAGCCGCAATCACGGCGAAGCTGGATGCGCTGAGGCGCTGGTGCGCCGCGCACCTGCACGATCCTGCCTGTCGCTCCTGGGTGATCTTCCGCTTTCCGGAGACGCTCGACTACATGCACCTGGTGCAGGTGCAGCGTCCGAGGCCGGAGCTGCCGGAGGCGATGATCGGCCCCGATGATCGCCTGCGGCGTCGCGATGGCTTCAAGCTGACCGATCCGCGCGGCAACACGCGCGAGATGTTGAGCGAGATCCATTACTGCGTGCTGTGCCACGAGCGCGACAAGGATTCGTGCTCGAAAGGGCTGCACGACAAGCAGGGCACCGTGCTGGCGAATCCGCTCGGGATCCCGCTGCCCGGCTGCCCGCTCGATCAGAAGATCTCGGAAGAGCACATGCTGCGCAAGTCGGGCGATGCGCTCGGCGCGCTGGCCATCATCACCATCGACAACCCGATGTGCCCCGGCACCGGTCACCGCATCTGCAACGACTGCATGAAGGCGTGCATCTACCAGAAGCAGGACCCGGTCAACATCCCGATGGCCGAAACCGGCGTCCTGACCGACGTGCTGCGGATGCCGTGGGGTGTCGAGATGTACGGCCTCCTGACGCGATGGAATCCGCTCAACGTCCGTCGTCCGTACGCGCTACCGTATAACGGCCGCAACGTGCTCGTCGTCGGGCTCGGTCCTGCCGGCTACACGCTGTCGCACTATCTGCTGAACGAAGGATTCGGGGTCGTCGCCATCGACGGCTTGAAGATCGAGCCGCTGCCGAAGGCACTCACCGGTGAAGCCCGCGAAGGACCGGCGTCCGGCCGGTCGGCCAGGCGGCGTGCGCCGCTGCCGCTGCAGCACTGGGCCGATATCTACAAGCGTCTCGACGAGCGTGTGCTCGAAGGCTTCGGCGGTGTGTCCGAGTACGGCATCACCGTGCGCTGGGACAAGAACTTCCTCACGCTGATCCACCTCACGCTGGCGCGGCGCGATCACCTGCGCATCTACGGCGGCATCCGCTTCGGCGGTTCGCTGCCGATCGACGACGCCTGGGCGCGCGGCTTCGATCACATCGCGATTGCCGCCGGGGCGGGCAAACCGACGGTGATCGACATGAAGAACAACCTGGTGCGCGGCGTGCGGAAGGCCAGCGACTTCCTGATGGCGCTGCAGTTGACCGGGGCCTTCAAGCGCGACGCGTTCCCCAACCTGCAGGCGCGGCTGCCGGCCGTCGTGATCGGCGGCGGCCTGACCGGGATCGACACGGCCACGGAGTTGTTCGCCTACTACCCGATTCAGGTGGAGAAGACGCTCGAGCGGTACGACGCGCTGGTGGCGGAGAAGGGCGTCGAGGCCGTCCGCAAGATGTACGACTCGGAAGAGCTCGCCATTCTCGACGAGTTCATCGGGCACGGACGCGCCGTTCGTGCCGAGCGGCAGCGGGCCGTCGCGGCGGGCGAGCAGCCGAACTTCATTCCGATGATGCGCCAGTGGGGCGGCGTCACGCTCGCGTATCGCAAGCGGATGGTCGACTCGCCGGCATACCGCCTCAATCATGAGGAAGTGATCAAGGCGCTCGAGGAAGGGATCTGGTTCGCGGAGAACCTCGACCCACGCGAGATCATTGCCGACGAGAAAGATCACGCGAAGGCGCTCGTCTTCAAGGGACCGAATGGTCCGGTGGAGTTGCCGGCGCGCACGATCCTCGTGGCGGCCGGCACGTCGCCGAACGTCACCTACGAGAAGGAAGCGCCGGGCACGTTTGAGCTCGATGGCAGGAAGCGCTTCTTCCAGGGCTTCCGTGCCGAGGGCGCCGGCGCGGACGTCTCGCTTGTGCCCGACGCGGCGGGGTTCTTCACGTCGTACAACGACAACGGCCGCTTGATCTCGTACTACGGCGATAACCATCCGCTGTACGCCGGCAACGTGGTCAAGGCGATGGCCTCGGCGAAGCACGGCTACCGCCATGTCGCCGCGCTGTTCACCGACGACATTCACCAGGCGGCCACGCTCGGTCAGCGTCCTGAGCTGGAAACGGCCTGGTCACAGCTCGTGCAGGCGCTTGACGACGATCTGCTCGCCCGAGTCGAGCGGGTCGAACGCCTGACCGACACGATTGTCGAAGTGGTGGTGAAGGCACCGGCGGCGGCCAGGCACTTCTCGCCCGGGCAGTTCTACCGGCTGCAGAACTTCGAGTCGCTCGCGGCACGAGTGCAGCACAACCCCCAGCGCCCAACGTCTGTCGCTGGTCCAACTCCCACTGCGGACTCGGCAGCTTTGGGAGTTGGTCGAGCGTCAGATGTTGGGAGTCGGGAGTTACCCCTCCTCATGGAAGGCATTGCCTTGACCGGTGCCTGGGTCGATCGCGAGAAGGGCCTGTTGTCGCTGATCGCGCTCGAGATGGGCGTGTCGAGTCGTCTGATCGCCTACCTGAGGCCCGGTGAGCCGGTCGTGGTGATGGGACCGACGGGGACGCCGACCGACATCCCGAAGGGCGAAAGCGTGCTGCTCGCCGGCGGCGGACTCGGCAACGCGGTGCTGTTTTCGATTGCGAAGGCACTGCGGGAAAACGGTAACAAGGTGATCTACTTCGCCGGCTACAAGAAGGGCGAGGACCTCTACAAGCGCGAGGAGATCGAGGTCGCGACCGACCAGGTGATCTGGAGCACGGACGTCGGCGCCGAAATCTCACCGGGGCGTCCACAGGACGCCCACTTCCGCGGCAACATCGTCCAGGCGATGGTCGCGTACGGCGAAGGAAAGCTCGGGAACCAACTGGTACCGCTGAAGGATGTGACGCGGATCATCGCGATTGGGTCGGACCGGATGATGGCCGCGGTGAAAGCCGCGCGGTCTGGCGCGCTGGCCCCATTCATCCGCCGCGATCACGTCGGCATCGCGAGCATCAACTCGCCGATGCAGTGCATGATGAAGGAAGTCTGCGCCCAGTGCCTGCAGAAGCACGTTGATCCCGTGACCGGGAAGGAAGAGTTCGTCTTCTCGTGCTTCAACCAGGATCAGGAGATGGACAAGGTCGATTTTCCGAACCTGAACGCCCGCCTGCGGCAGAACACCGTGCAGGAGAAGCTGTCGAATCTCTGGCTCGATCGCCTGCTGGAGACCGTCGATCTGCAACATGTCTGAGGCCCTCGGCCTTCGGACTGCAGACCGGACAGTCCGCAGCCTGTAGGCCCGAAGGACAGGCTCGTGATACTGCTGTCGGCCGTCGTTCTCCTTTTTCTCAGTATCTGGATCGTCGTTCCGGCTCCCGTCCATGCCTTGCTGCCGCTGGGTGTCGTGATGCCCGAGGTGTCACCGCTGCTGCTGATCGCGGCGGTCGTCACCGGCGTCCTGGCGCTGCGCCTGCGCGGTGCGTCCCGGCCAGTCGTTGCGGGGCTCGTCCTCGTCGTGATGGTGATTGCGTCGCGGCCGCTTGCGGAGTTTCGCGCCACCCGGACCCACTTCGACGCTCTCGCGTCGGCGCTGCCGTCACCGGTCACCGGGCACGAGAGCGAAGAGGTGATGATCACGCGGGGCGTCGTCTTCGCGGAGCCCGGCGGTCGGCCGCTGACGATCGATGTGTACCGCTCGCCGGCCAAGGGCTTTTTTCCGATCGTGATCCAGCTTTATGGCGGGGCCTGGCAGCGCGGTGGTCCGGCCGATGACGGAAGCTTTGCGAGCGGCCTGGCGCGTCGCGGCTACGTCGTCATCGCCATTGACTATCGCCATGCACCGCAATCGAAGTGGCCGGCGCAGATCAATGACGTCCATGCGGCGATCGAGTGGGTCGTGGCGCACGCGTCGGATTACGGCGGCGATCCGCGGCTGATGGCGCTGGTCGGCCGGTCGTCTGGTGCGCAACTGGCGTTGGTCGAAGCGTTCACCGAGCCGGGACGATTCTCGGCTGTGATCAGTCTGTATGGCCCAACGGATCTGGCCGAAGGCTGGCGCAGCCCGCCGTCGCCGGACCCGATGCCGGTTCGCCAGCCGCTCGAAGCGTTTCTGGGCGGGACGCCGGATACCGTGCCGCGGCTGTACGCGGCGGCATCGCCGGTCAGTTATGTGTCGAAGCGCGCGCCGCCGACGCTCCTCATTTACGGTGCGCGCGATCATGTCGTGGAGGCGCGCTTCGGCCGTGAGCTCGACGCGAAGCTGAAAGCGGCCGGCGCCTCCTCGATCTACCTCGAGTTGCCCTGGGCCGAACACGCCTTTGACCTCGTGCCCGGCCTCGGAGCCCACCTCGTGCAGCCGTACATCGAACGCTTTCTCGCCGCGCACCTGCGGTAGCTGTCACACGGGACGAAAGAGGCCTGGTCGCATCGCTGTCAGAGCGACGTGTGATCTCGCGTACGCGTACGGGCGGGTCTTCAGACCCACCCCCGGGCGAAGGCCGGTGGTCGACGTTTTAGCGAACGCGGGTCGCGATTCGTCGTTCATCGAGCCGGCGCACGCCTGGGACGAGGCGGCCATCATCCTCAGGCTGGTCCGCGATCGTTCGTAGCGGGATCACGCCGGCCCAGACCGGCAGCGTGTAATCCTCGTCCTCTTCTCCCGGCGGACCCGTCCGGATCTTTCCCGACACTTCGACCAGTGGCAGTGCGAGTACCGCGGTCGCCTTCAGTTCCTTCTCCGACGGTGGTCGTACTTCGTCCCATCGCCCGGCAAGGACGTGTTCGACGATCCGTCGCAACGCGTGCTGGCGCTCGGTGGCATCGGTCACCAGCCGCGCCCGTCCGACCACCATCACCGACCGGTGATTCATCGAATGATGGAAGGCCGACCGCGCCATGACCAGGCCGTCGAGCAGTGTCACCGTGACGCCGACGTCGAGGCCATCGATCGCGCCGCGGGCCATGCGGCTGGCCGCGGAGGCGTGCAGGTACACGTGCTGATCGTCGCGGCCGAAGGCCATCGGGACCGCGTAGGGCTGGCCATTGACGCTGAAGGCCACATGGCAGAGGAACGCCTCGTCGAGAATCGCGAAGAGGGTCTGCCGGTCGTAGCTGGCGCGGTCGGGCAGCCGAACCACCCGGGTGCGTGGAGTGATGCTGAATCTCTCGCTCATGACGTGCAGCGTAGAGACAAACCCGGACTTGCCTGAAGAGCCACTTCGTGTAATCTCGACCAGTCCACTATGGCCGTGCCGTTCATCCTCGATCGCTCGGGGCCGGACCCGCTGCACCGCCAGATCTATGAGCAATGGCGCCTGGGCATCCTGGCCGGCCGCTTTCAGCCGCGGCAGCGCGTGCCATCGACGCGTGGGTTTGCCACGGCCTACAACGTGTCACGCACCACCGTCAGTGCCGCGTACGAACAGCTGATCGCCGAGGGGTATTTCGAGGCCGCGACCGGCTCGGGCACCTTTGTCTGTTCGGAATTGCCCGACCGCACGATGCGTCCGCCAGCTGCCTTGCGCCGGATGCCGCCGCAGGCATCGCGGATTTCCGGATTCGCCCGCCGGCTCGACACGGACCCGCGCGTATCGCCGACCGTTTCGGGCCGCCTCGATCTGTCGCGGCTCGGACCCGATCTCGAGCGCTTTCCGTTTGCGTTGTGGCGGCGGCTGTTGACGCGCCACCTGCGTCGGCTGTCGCCGGCGCACTTCGATCACTTCGCGGCGCCAGGCGGCACGGAGGCGCTTCGCCGGCAGATTGCGGCCTACGTGGCGCGCGCGCGGGCGGTCCACTGCACTCCGGAACAGGTCGTTGTCGTCAGCGGGTCGCAGCAGGGTCTCGACCTGTGCGCCCGCGTGTTACTCGATCCGGGCGACGAAGCGCTCGTCGAAGAGCCGGGCTACGCCGGTATTCGATACCTGCTCAGTGCGCACGGCGCAGTCACGGTGCCGATGCCCGTATTGCCCGATGGCGCGTCGGTCCGCGGAATATCCCGCATACCTCGTGTGCTCTACGTGACGCCGTCGCACCAGTTTCCGACCGGCGTATCGATGTCACTCGCCAGGCGGCTCGAACTGCTGGACTGGGCAAGGCACCATCGCGTGCTGATCCTGGAGGACGATTACGACAGCGAGTATCGATATAGCGGGGCACCGCTGCCGGCGATGCAGAGTCTCGCCGGAGACGTTCCGGTCGTGTACCTCGGCACCTTTTCGAACGTGATGTTTCCCGGCCTGCGGATCGGCTATCTCGTTTTACCGGAAGATCTCGTCGCGCCGTTCACCCGTGCCAAGTGGCTGACCGATCGGTACACGCCGGTGCTGGAGCAGGCCGCGCTGGCCGATTTTCTCGGCGAAGGGCATCTCGACCGGCATATCCGGCGCATGCGCCGCATCTACAAGGTCCGGCGCGATGTGCTGGTCAGCGCGCTGGCGCGTGCGTTCGGAGATGACGTGACGATCGTTGGCGATGCGGCGGGCATGCATCTGACCGCTCGTTTCCGCGGTCGTACGCCGGCGGCACGCGCCGAGCGTCAGGGCGTCCAGTTGCGGAGCACCGCGTCCTACTATCTCGCGCAGCCGCCCGCGAACGAGTTTCTGTTCGGATTCGCCGCTGTCGGCGAGCGTACGATTCGCGAGGCGGTCCGCCGCCTCAGCGATCGCTGAGGCCCTGCGCGTAGACAGCGGCGCCCAGCAGGCCGGCTTCGGGGTTCAGGATCACCTTCACCGGCACGCGCGCGACGAGCTCGCGCATCGGCCCCTTGTCGAGAAACGCGTCGATGAAGAGTCCGCTACGGATCACGGGAAGAATCTTTGGTGCGATACCGCCGCCGATGTAGAGGCCCGACAGCGTCAGACCACGCAGCGCCATGTTCCCCGCTTCGGCGCCGTACGCGCCGACGAACATGCGCAGGGCCTCGACACACCCCTGACACCGGCCGGTGAGCCCGGCCTGTGAAATGCGCGCGGGCGCTTCGACTTCCGAGACGCCCTCGACGATCTCGCAGTGACCGCCGCGATGCGTCAGTCGATGGACGTTGACCAGGCCCGGACCGCTGAGCACGTGCTCGACCTCGGCCCTGCCATAGCGTTCGCGCAGCATCCGGACCAGCTCGAGCTCGCGATCGGTGCGCGCGGCGAAGTCGGCATGTCCGCCTTCCGAGGGAACGGCGACGAGACGGCCGTTCACGCGGTGCAGAAACGCTTCGCCGAGTCCCGTTCCGGCCGCGATCACCGCGGCGTTCCCATCGTCCCGCGCCACGCCTTCCTGCAGTGTCGCGACCTCTTCGCCCTCGAGCACATTCACGCTGGTCGCCATCGCCTCGAGGTCGTTCAGCAACTGCACCCGTGTCGTCCCGAAACGTGCCGTGATCTCGGCAGCGCTCACGTCCCAGGTGATGTTGGTGAGTCTGGCGGTGTTGGCGACGACCGGACCGGCCACACCGACGGCGGCGGCATCGAGCGCGAACGGCTGGTGCACGTCGCGCGCGAACGCGTCGAGGATGGCGGTGAAGCTGCTGAAGTCGTTGGTCGCGTAGGTGCCGGTCGCCAGCGGCCGCGGCCGCCGGCTGCCGCGTTCGAAGAGGCCAAGCAGCGTCTTGGTTCCGCCCACGTCGCCAGCCAGCAGCATGTTCAGTGGTATGCCCTTCCCAAAGTTCCTGTCGGGGATAGTACTCTTCCGGTGGAGACCCACTACTAGTTTATAGTGGGCGCTCAGTGACCTCCTCGGTGGGAACGGCCACCTCGCGTCGTCAGATCCTCGAGCGGTACAAGCATGTCCGCGAGGATCACCTCCGCTACATGCACAAGTGGGGGCTGATTCACGCCCAGCGGCTGCACGGCGAAGCGATGTACGGCTTCGCCGATCTCGCCGTGATCCGGCAGGCCGATACCGAGCTGGGCGAAGGCGTGTCCTTCCGCGCCGTCCTCCGCAACCTGCTTGCGTCGCGCGAAGGACAGCTTGCCTTCGATTTCCGCATCACGGCGCAGCCGGCGAAGGTGCTCCAGTTGAAGCGGCCCGATCCGCCGCCGCTGGCCGCGTTGATGAACGCCGAGCCTCGCTACGAGTCGTCATCTTCCGAGCAGTACTTCATCGCCGGATCGATCCTGGACGACGGGAATCCCGACAACTTCAGCGAGGCGATGACCAATTACCGGCGTGCGCTGGAGCTCGATCCGTACCTGGTGCCGGCGTTGATCAACCTAGCCAACCTGCACTACGCGCGCGATGAGATCGTCGAGGCGCAGGCGCTCTACGAACGCGCGATCGTGCTCGAGCCCGATGTCTTCGAGGCGCACTTCAACCTCGGAAACATCTTTCACGACCTGCATCGCTATCCCGAAGCACAGGGGTCGTACCGCCGCGCGTTGCAGTTGAATCCGAAGTTCGCTGACGCGCACTTCTATCTGGCAGTGACGCTCGAGAAGAGCGGCCAGTCCGCGGAAGCGCGTCCCCACTGGCGCGCCTATCAGCAGCTCGCACCCAACGGCGAGTGGGTCAGTCTGGCGAAGGAGTTCTCGGACTGAAGCTAATAGGTGTACTCGTCGCGCGGTTCGCGCTTCTTCGGCGAGCGCCGCAGCTTGTAGTACTGGCAGTCGGGGCACCAGGCATCGGGATCGAAGCCCTGCATGCCTGCGTACGGTTTCACCTCACGGTGGGTGCAGAACTCCTGGTTCCCGTTCTCGGCCGGCTGCTGCCAGCGGCACGAGCGGAAGCGGACCCACGCGGCTGATTGGGGGTTGTCGGACGTCGCGGGCGCTGGCGCGGGGGCGGCACCGGGGTCGGCGCCGGGCGGCGCGGCCGGCGAGTTGTCATTGAAGTTGTACGCCAACGGCTTTCTCCAGCGCGCGTAACGCGCGCAATTCTTCGGGAGCCACCAGCGTCAGCGCGCTCCCGCTTGATTCGGCGCGGCCCGTACGGCCGACACGGTGCACGTAGGCTTCGGGCGTATCGGGTACCTCGAAGTTCACGACGTGCGCGATGCCATCGATGTCGAGACCGCGCGCCGCGACGTCCGTGGCGACGAGCACCGGATAGGTGCCGGTCCGGAATCCTTCGACCGCGGCTTGCCGCTGCTGCTGCGTCCGATCCGCGTGCAGCGCGGCGGTCCTGATGCCCATCCCGCTCAGCCGGGTGGCGAGCTTGTCGGCTCCAATCTTGGTGCGGCAGAAGACCAGTACCGGCCCGTGCGCATCTTCACGAAGCCACTTCGCGAGCCACTGCGTCTTCTCCTTCGCCGGCACTTCCTGCATCGCGTGCGAGATCGTCGCGGCGGGACCGCCGCGGCGTCCTACCTGCACCAGCTTCGGCTCGCGCAGGAATTCCGTCGTCAGCTTCAACACCTCGGCGGCCATCGTCGCCGAAAAGAGCAGCGTCTGCCGCTCGGCCGGGAGCGCCGACAGAATGCGCTGCACGTCGGGCCAGAAGCCCATGTCGAGCATCCGATCCGCTTCGTCGAGCACGAGGATCTCGAGCTGCGAGAAATCGATCGACTCGTGCCGCATGTGATCCATCAACCGGCCCGGTGTCGCGACGACGATGTCGACGCCGGCCTTGAGCGCCTGTTCCTGCGCGGTCATCGGGACGCCGCCGTACACCGCCACGCTGGTGACCGAGGTGTGATAGGTCAGCCCCTGCACCTGATCTTCGATCTGGACGACGAGCTCACGCGTCGGCGCGAGCACCAGCGTACGTGTGCGCGGTGGCTGCGGCGCGGGCTCGGTGAGAAAGCGTTGCAGGATGGGGACGAGGAAGGCCGCGGTCTTGCCGGTGCCGGTCTCGGCACAGGCGATGACGTCGCCGCCCGCGAGCGCCAGCGGGATGACGCCGCTTTGCACCGGACGCGTGTCTTTCCATCCGAGGTCCCGGATCCCGCTCAGCAGGCGCGGATCGAGCGCGAGCTGATCGTACGGAATGGGTGCAGGATCGAAATCCGAGGGTTCGTAGGCGAGGAGCGCTGACTCGGGACGCGGCGTGTGCACGGGGCGATGACCGCCCTTGCCGCGGGCCGGTCCGCGTCGGCGTCGATTGGCTTGCGATGACGATGTTGTCTGTGTGCTCAAACCGTGGACTATCGAGCGCGAAAGGTGATGATGCCGCGGACCGGGTCATAGGGCGAGACGCCCACGGTCACGCGATCACCGGGAACTACCTTGATGCGGAAGCGGCGCATCCGTCCGCTCAACTGCGCCAGCACCTCGTGGCCGGCGTCGCATTGCACCCGGTAGAGGCCGCCGGAATGAACGGCAACCACGGTGCCCTGCATATCTATCAGATCGTCTTTGCTCAACAGCTCATCCTTTCACCATAAGCTAGCAATGAGTGTGCCGCAGGACGGCCCGCGGCGCAAGTTGTTGTGAGATCGTAATTTGGAATGATCCGCGTGATCGACTGAGTAGTAACGACTTACCTATCTTCCGGGATCAGGCCGTGCCCATGCCCGCGCGGCTCGACTCGCGCGGCATCAGAGCGCGCGGACGGCCGCTTCCACCTGTGCGGCCAGCGCCGCGTAGTCCTCTCCCCTCAGACGCAGCGGCGCCCCGAACGAGATCCGCACCGGTCCTGGCCGCGCCATTCGCCACGTGGGATGCAGCACCTTGTCCGCACCCTCGATGCGCACCGGCACGATCGGGACCTCGAGACGCGCGCCGATCATGCCGATGCCGCCACGGAACGCGCCGATCTCGCCGCTGTCGTGGCGCGCGCCTTCCGGAAAGATCAGGATCGACCAGCCGGCGCTGGTGAGCTCGCCGATGTACTGCAGCGTCTGGCGTGCACCGGCTTCGCGCTGCGGCAGCGGGAACGCGTTGAAGTAGAACGCCGCCAGGTAATAGAGCAGCCCGTTGCGCAGATGCTCACGCCTGGAATAGCCCGCGGGGAAGAAGTGCGCCTTGAAGAACTCCTTCTGCATCGCCGGCGCGACGCCCGCGCGCCAGCGCCCGGGCATCGCCGCGAGAATCGCCGGCACATCCATGTGACTTTGATGATTGGCCGCAAACACCACCGGACCGTCCAGGCCGCGCAGATGTTCCAGTCCACTCACGCGCAGATGCGCGAAGATGCGCGCCAGCGGCAGGATCCACGTCGCCAGCGAAATGCGCCGGATCACCGCGACGACAGGGTTGCGATTCCACGCCGGGAAATCGACCGGCTCGTCGGGTTCGGTTGCTGCCGCCGGCGCTTCGACCAGTTTTCTGAGGTCGCCGATGTTCGCGACGTCCTGGAAGCGGCCCTCGTCGATCCGCGTCTGAAATTTGTCCTCGAGCGCCACCATCAACTCGACGCGTTCCAATGAGCTCAGGCCGAGTTCCTCGAGCGTCGTCGTCTGGCTGACGTCGCGGCCGCGCGCGAAACGGGCGATCAGCGCTTCGACGCTGTCGCCGTGTGCCTCCGCCGACGAGCGAGCGCCGGTGGCGACCCACTGCTTGATCTGCGCGCGTTTCAGCTTGCGGGTGCCTTCGGTCCGCGGCAGCTCACTGCCGGGCCAGACCGAGGCCGTGCGCACGCGCTGGTGATCCTGCAGCTTCGCGTTGGCGGCACGGATCACGTCGTCCTGACGGGTTCCCGGCTCCAGCAGCAGCACCGCGTGCACGCGCTCCTGGCCGCCGTCCGTCACGCCGACGACCGCCGCATCCTTGACGCCGGGAAAGTCGTTGAGCACGCGCTCGACGTCCTCCGGAAAGACGTTCAGTCCTTCCGGCGTGACGATCATTTCCTTCTTGCGCCCCTTGATGAAGACGCGTCCCTGCGCGTCGCGCTCACCGATATCGCCGGTGTGCAGCCAGCCTTCGCTGTCGACCGCTCCCTGCGTGTTGGGGTGTGGCGTCTGGGAGCTGGAAGTTGGGAGTTCGGAGTTGGGCTTTGCGTAGTACCCGCTCGTGACGTTTTCGCCCCGGACGAGGATCTCTCCATCGTCCGCGATCCTGATTTCGACTCCGCCGATCGGCGTGCCCACTGAGCCCTTGCTGGTCTTGAACGGATGATTGAGCGTGACGATCGGGGCCGTCTCGGTGAGGCCGTAGCCCTGGATCACCGCGAATCCCATCCGGCGCCAGAACTCCTCGAGCTCGGGAGCCAGCGGCGCAGCGCCGACGACGAAGGCCCAGAACTTGAGGCCGAGCCCGCGGTGCACGCGACGGTAGCGCCACCACCGGCCGGGAATGGAGATGCCCGCGGGCGGCGGGTCGTTCGCCTCCGGAAATGCGCGGACGATGTGCTCGCGCAGGACGTCGAGAATCTTCGGGACGCAGACGAGAACCGAGACGTGGCGGGCGTGGATCAATCGCACGATGTCGTGCGGATTGAAGCTGCGCGTGAAGATGACCGTGCCGCGCACCATCGGTGGAATGTTCGTGGCCATCGACTGCCCGAACATGTGGCTCAGGGGCAAAAGGTTGATGAAGCGCAGCGGGTGAAACGGTCGCGCGTATTTCCGGTACTTGAGGACCTCGCGCTCGACCGGTACAACGTTCGCGAGCACGTTGCGATGGCGGATGATGACGCCCTTCGGTTCCGCGGTGGCGCCGGACGTGAAGATGATCTGAATAAGATCGTCGCGTGAGACCGGCACGGACGGCATCGGACCGTCCGCGTGCCAATCGAGGTCCGCCAGGTTCCACGCCTCGCCCGGCCACGACACTTCCTCGCCGAGGAGGACCAGACGCGCATCCACCAGCGTCTGCACGCGCGCGACGAAATCGGCCGACGACCGGTAGTCAATCGGAACGACGATGACGCCGAGAATGAGACAGCCCCAGTAGCAGGCGATCCACTCGGGACGGTTCTCGCCCCAGAAGATCACCTTGTCGCCCTTGCTCACGCCTGCGGCCGTCAGTTTCGCCGCGAAGCCGCGGGCCGCGCGGCCGACGTCCGCGTAGGTATAGCTGCGCCGCCGATAGCCGTCGTCGTAGACGAGGAATTCGCCGCGAATGGCGACGAGATCGCGGAAAAAATCAATCAGCGTGTCGCGCTGCACCGGGGAATTATGGCTTGAGGAGTTCAGACTACGGGCACCGGACGGGAGAGAGAGCAACTTGCCGGATCCAGCGGGAACTGCTGTTGCGATACGGCCCGGCCGCGTGCGGCCCGCAGCCCGTAGCCTGAAGACCGTGGGCCGGATGGCCCGAAGTGTGTAGCCCGGATAGAATAATCCGCTCGGCCATGCAAATCTTCCTGACAGGGGCGACGGGCTACATTGGATCGGCGGTGCTCGAGGCGTTGATCCGGGCCGGTCACGAAGTGACCGCGTTGGTGCGCGATCCCGAGAGGGGCGATCACATCGCGCATCGCGGCGTCCGCGTCGTCGTCGGCGAACTGTCGAAGCCGCGCTCCTACGCCGCCGCGGCCGAAGCGTGCGCTGCGATCATCCACACGGCATTGGAGCCGTCGAAGCGCGCGTCGGCCGTCGACAAGCAGGCGGCCGAGAACCTGCTGACCGCGGCAAGCCGCCGGGTTGCTGCCGGGAAGCCGGCAGCGTTCGTCTACACGTCGGGGCTGTGGGTGCTTGGAGATACGCAGGGACAGGCGACAGAAGACGCACCGGTCAAGCCGGCCAGCCTGGTCGCGTGGCGGCCCGAGCACGAGCGCAGCGTCCTCGAGCGGGGCGCGACCGGGATCCGAACCGCGATCGTGCGCCCTGGCGTTGTGTATGGCGGTTCGCGCGGGATCATCGGCGATCTGCTGAAGGATGCGCTCAACGGCCTGGTGCGCATCGTCGGCGAAGGCCGGAACCACTGGGCGTGCGTCTACGATCGCGATCTGGCGGATCTGTATGTCCGGCTTGCGGTCAGTCCCGATGCGTCGGGTATCTTCCACGCCAACGACGAAGCCGATGAACGCGTCTCCGACATCGTCGATGCGATCGCGCGGCAGGCAAAGATGCGACCGGACGTGCGGCACGTGCCGCTCGAGGAAGCGCGGACGAAAATGGGACCCTACGCCGATGCGTTGGCGCTCGATCAGATCGTCCGCAGCGCCCGCGCGCGGGCGCTCGGCTGGGCGCCGACGCTCCACTCGGTCTCGGCGAACGTGCCCCGGTTGTTGGAAGAATTCCGAAATACTCGAGAAGCTGCGTAGCAGCAATGACGCCGGGCGGACCTTGACGGTCCGCCGTGTCAGCCTTCCAGGATTCCGTCGATCAATCCGTATTCGAGCGCCTTGCGCGCATCGAGATAAAAATCGGTGCGCTTGGTGTCGCGGATGATTTTCGCGAGCGGCTTGTTCGATCGCTTCGCGAGGATTTCATAGATCTGCGACTGCATCTGCTTCAGGCGATCGAGATGCTGCGCCGCCGCCGACGTCGATTGCCAGCCTGCCCATTTGGCTGGTTCATGAATCATGATCCAGGAGTGCGGCTGCGAGAGTCGGCGCCCTTCGCTCGCGGCCTGCAGGACAACGGAGCCCATCGAGTACGCCATGCCCTGCACGACGATCGTCACTTCGACGCCGCGGCGCACGATCTGGCGAATCGCGTCGTGGATCGCGAGGCCATCGGTGACGTTGCCCCCCGCACTGTTGACGTAGAGCGTGATTGGCCGGCCGCTATCGTTGGCCAGTTCGCGCAGGCGCTCGATCACCGCCTTGGCGGTGTCCTTTTCGATGTCACCGATGAGATAAACGTCGCGCAGGCGATCCGACTGCTCCTTGCGGAGAATGCCTTTGACCGCGTCGATCAGATCGAGCACCAGGCGGTCATTGAAATCGCGCTGGAAGGGCACGACGTTCTGGGCAAATTGCGCGCGTTCGCCGTTGCTGGCCGGCGCCGCGGGCGGCGTCGGCGTGGCATCCGCCGGCTTCACGCTCTCGTCTGGAACTCCCGGATTTGCGGTCGAGTCGGGCACGCTCATCCCTCCGTGCAACCTGTATTCCGTTGAGCCTGGCAAGGTCCGGCTGCGGCTGTCACGTGGATCTTGTCCCTCCTCCGGCATCGCGTGACGCGAGCCGCCCCAACGCGGCACCCGGGCGGCTCAGTTGTCGTCGAACTCGCGCTTGTCTTCCTCGCTCGCACCCGGCAGAAATTCGAAGAACGCGTCGAGGCTGCGGTCGAGCGCACGCCGCAATTGCGGAATCGTCCCGTCGATCGTGTGCAGTGTTATGCCCGCAGTTTCGCCATTTTTCAGCCGCAGTGCGGCGTCCCCAGCCTGCGCGAGTGTGCCCTCAGGCACCAGGCGGAGACCATAGACGAGGGTGTAGCGCGCCATGAGCCCAATATACTTCGTCGCCGGACCGCCTTCCGCCGCCGCCTGCGGCAGACACGCGGTCGGCCTGCTGAACCCAAGTGTCCGCCACACTCGTCTCGCTCGCAGACATCTCGGCCGCCGCCCGCCGTATCACTGGCACTGTGCGTCGGACACCACTGCTCGACGTGCAGACCGAGCGTGGCCCGCTCTGGTTGAAATGCGAGAACCTGCAGCCGATGGGCGCCTTCAAGCTGCGCGGCGCCACCAACATGCTGGCGCAACTCTCCGAGAAGGAACGGCGTGCCGGCGTCGTCACCTATTCGTCGGGTAATCACGGCCTGGCTGTTGCCGTTGCCGCGCGAGCCCTCGGCACGCACGCCGTCGTCACGGTTCCTGAAACAATTGCGCAGGTCAAACTCGACGGCATGCGGCGCGCCGGGGCGGAAGTGATCTACGCCGGCACGACGGTGATCGATCGACGCCGGCGCGCGGATCAGGAAGTCGTGAGCCGCGGCTTGACGATGGTGCCGCCGTTTGATCATCCGTGGATCATCGCGGGGCAGGGCACCACGGGTCTCGAGATCCTGGAGCAACAACCAGACGTGAGCACGGTCTACGTGCCGATCGGCGGTGGCGGACTCGCGTCCGGAGTTGCGACGGCGTTGAAGCTCTCCAGGCCTGGCGTGCGCGTCATTGGCGTCGAGCCTGCTGGCGCGCCGAAGGTGACACATTCGCTTGCAGCTGGACACCCGGTTACGCTCGATCGCACCGCCAGCATCGCTGACGGTCTGCTCTCGCTGCGTCCGGGCGAACTGGCGTTCGCCCACCTGCAGCGATACCTCGATGCGGTCGTCACCATCGAAGAAGACGACATTGCTGCGGCGGTGCGCTGGTTGTTTTCGGAGGCGCGGTTGGTGGCCGAGCCGAGCGGCGCTGTCAGCGTGGCGGCGGCCCTCGCCGGGTCCGCTGTCGAGCCGCCAGGCCTGCCACGTCCATCGATGGGGCCAGGCGTACAACAACCGTCGATCTACGAAAGCCACGTCCACCCCGAGGTGCTGGAGTCCGGTCGACAATTCGCAGGCCGGGATCCGCGGCTTGTCCGTCGTAGCCGCGGCGAAGGCGGAAGCGGTCCCGGCAACGCCGGTCCCGCCGGAGCTGTCGTTGCGATTGTCTCCGGCGGCAATGTCGACCCGGAACGTTACATCGACTGTCTCCGTCCCATCAGCCCGGAGCCATCGCCATGAGACATCGCGGTCTGCTGCATTCGGTGAACTTCCTGATCAAGGGGCCGTTCATCCTGCTGATCCTGGTCATCATCAACGCGATGACGGATCCAGGGCATTGGTGGGTGAAGTGGCCCGCGCTGGGGATTGGCATCGCGTGGGTGATCAATCTGTTTCGCGT
Source organism: Vicinamibacterales bacterium (assembly GCA_035496255.1). Classification (GTDB taxonomy): domain Bacteria; phylum Acidobacteriota; class Vicinamibacteria; order Vicinamibacterales; family UBA2999; genus Gp6-AA40. The sequence continues at coordinate 12,456 of DATJEU010000050.1, read as the reverse complement.
GATTCGAGCCGGCCTGCTGATCGGCGGACTCGCCGGATTGTTCGCACTGCTCAATCGCAAGTAGCCGGTCTGGACCGCGTCATCCCTCGCTCCCTCCGGCATATCCGGCGGGCAATTACGTCTTGAGCCGTTTTCTCTCGCCCCGAAACTTGTCGCTCACGAGTCACTCCATCGGACTCCGTTCGTCGCCGTTTTCGCGTTCCACCTGTTGACCCGTAACCTCCGTCGTCGCCGTCAGCGACAGGGTGTCCGCGAGCAGCCGTCGCGCCAGCTCGATTCCTTCGTCGATCGTCTTCACTTCGCCGTCGAGTTGACGTTCGTACACCTGGCGCAGGATCTCACCGACACGTGGACCGGCCGGAACACCAAGTGCAAGCACGTGGCGCCCGAGCAGCACCGGCGCGGGCGGCTGATGCTCGACCCCGAGCGCGCGGGCGCGGTCGATGAACCAGTCCATCGCCGAACAATCGAATGACCCGGTGCGCCCGCGGCAATCCGCGCGTGCCACCCGTGCCAGCAGTTCCAGGTCGACTTTCTGTGCGAGCCGGCGGAATGCACCGTCTCCGACGTTTCTCGCCTTGTGGAACGCGCCAGGCTTGAGATGCTGCGCGACGAGGCCGATCACCTGCGTGCGCACGTCGTAGCCGTCAATCGTGTGGACGTTCAGCCGATCGAGCAGGGCCAGCGTCGGCGCCACCCCGGCCTCCTCGTGATCGAGCGATCGGATCCGTCCGTCGATGAACGCCGTCGTTGACGGCTTGCCGAGGTCGTGACACAGCGCGCCGAGCATGAGTGCGATCAGCTTTGGCCGCGACAGATCGGTGTTCAGCTCGCGCGCGCAGTCCACCACCATCAGCGTGTGGATCCAGACGTCGCCTTCCGGATGCCACTCGGGTTCCTGTTCGCAGCCGACGAGCGCCTGCAACTCCGGGAACAATCGCTCGACGACGCCGAGGTCGAGCGCGAGCCCGAGGCCGATCGAGGGACGCGACGCCTGCAGCAGCAGTTTTTCGACTTCGCCCCACACACGCTCCGCCGGCAGGTCGTCGAGCGGAATCCGCCGGCAGAGTGCGGCGGTGTCGTCGTCGAGCATGAACTCGAAGCGCGCGGCGAACTGGATCGCGCGCAGGACGCGCAGGCTGTCGTCGCCGAAGGTCCCGAGATCCACGGCGCGGAGCAGCCGACGATCGAGATCGCCGCGACCATCACATGGATCTTCGTAGGTGTCGGTCAGCGGATCCCAGGCGATCGCGTTGATCGTGAAGTCGCGGCGGCGCGCGGCTTCGGCGAGCGACATCGATGGATCACCCTCCACCTCGAAGCCCTTGTGACCGCGGCCTCGCTTCGACTCGCGGCGGGGGAGCGCGACGTCCACGTCGCCTTCGCCCGGACGGGCGATCTTGTAGACCGGAAAGCTCTGACCGACCGCCTCGACGCGCCCGAACGGGGCCAACAGCGCCGGCAGCCGCTCCTGCGCGACACCGAAGACTTCGAGGTCGAGATCCTTGGACGCGTGTCCCTGCAGCCGATCGCGGACCCAGCCGCCGACGACGAGGGCCCGGCCACCGGTGCGGCGGACAGCCTCAGCGATCGCGCGCGCGAGATGGTCGCTCACGCCAACGACTATATGGATTTCCTGTGTCGATTTCCCGGGCGGGTGGGTTCAGGCCGAGCCCGCCGGTCCGCGCGCCGCTGGCGTGAGACGCGCGAGCCGACGGAGTTGCAGATTTACGCGGCGCGGCGGCTTTCAGCGAGAGACATCCGGACGATGCTCGCTGTCTCGCCTTCGCGGCCGCTGGTGCCCTTCACGTCCCAGCCGGGCGTTTCGTGCCCGCACGATGTGCAGAGAAGTGAAATCCGGCCGTGCTCGAAATGCAGCAGCGAGTCGTGACCGTGCAGGCCACATATCAACTGGCGAAGCTGCGTAACCATTCCCGCGTTCCCCCTTCGGTCCTGACACGTGAGACGCCGCATCGGACGTCTACGGTTCAGGTCGTGACGGCCCCGACAATTTCAAGAGGGGTGCCAGCCTGTTCAGCTCGCAGAATGCAGGAGATTCGGCAGGTGAGAGGAAAACGATTGCCCATCCTGCCCCAACGGCCGGGTATCAAATGGCCCAGCGTAGGCAGAGGAATGTCAACAAATCAGAGTCTTGAATCCGGACGCGACCGTCGCGATCAGGCGCCGGTGGTGTGGGATCGCTCGTGCAGGATTCCGCGGATCACAAATCCGACATTGGCGGGCCGCTCGCCCAGCCGCCGCATGAAATAAGAAAACCATTGGCGCCCGAACGGGACATAGACCCGCATGTGATAGCCGTCGGCCACGAGGGACGCCTGAAGATCGCGGCGGATGCCATACAGCATCTGGAATTCGAAGCGCTCGCGCCCGATTCCATGGTCGCTGGCATAGGCACGGGTCGCATCGAGGATCGCTTCGTCGTGCGTGGCGATCGCCGGATACGTTCCGCCGTCCAGTAGCAGACGCATCAGGACGAGGAAGTTGGCGTCCACCTCAGACTTGTGGGCAAAGGCGGTCGTCGGCGGTTCCTTGTAGGCGCCCTTGACCAGACGCACGCGGGCGCCGAGCTCGTTCATCCGGCGCACGTCCGCTTCCGTGCGTCGCAGGTACGCCTGCAACGCGATCCCGATCGCGCGGTATTCCTGCTGCCACAGCGTTTCGAAGACCTCCAGCGTCACATCGGTGTAACGCGAGTTCTCCATGTCGATGCGGACGAAGAAGCCGTGCCGCTGCGCCGGCTCGAGGATGCGCCGGAGGTTGTCCACGCAGGTGGCGCGATCGATGTCGACGCCGAGTTGCGTGAGCTTCAACGAGACATTGCGTTCGATCCCGGATGCGACGATGACGTCGATGAGGCGCACGTACTCACGCGTCGCGGCATCGGCCTCCGCCATCGTCCGCACGCTCTCGCCGAGATAGTCGAGCGTGAGCAGGAGCCCGCGCGACTGCAGCGTGCGCGCCGCCCTGATGGCTTCTTCGACGGTCTCGCCGGCGATGAACCGGCGCGCGAAGCTGTCGTCGTGCGCCATGCCGTACTTCGACGCAAGCCGCTTGAGGAGCTGGCTGCGTGACAGTCCGTAGAAGAGGGCTTTCGCGCCTGCGTACACGTTCCGCGCTCAGGAGGCCTGGCCTGGCGCAGCAGGCCCGGCGGAGTTGGCTCGCGCAGCAGGCCCGGCGTGCGTCATTGCAGTTTGCCGCAAATCGCCTCGGTGAATTCGGTTGTGCTGGCGCTGCCGCCGAGATCGCGCGTCCGCACCTTGCCGTCGTTCAACACGTCTCCCAGGGCTTTCACGATGCGATCCGCAATCTGCTGTTCGTCGATGTGGCGCAGCATCAGGATGGCCGATCCCAGCAGGGCCATCGGATTCGCCAGACCCTTGCCGGCAATGTCGGGCGCGCTGCCGTGCACCGCTTCGAACACGCCGATGTCGCGACCGAGATTCGCCGCCGGCACGACGCCAAGGCCGCCGACGAGACCGGCACACAGGTCCGAGACGATGTCGCCATAGAGGTTGGGCATGACCAGCACGTCGAACTGCGCCGGGTTCATCACCAGCTGCATGCACGCGGCGTCCACGATCCGGTCGTCGTTCTGAATCTCGGGATAACCGGCGGCGACCTTCTTCACGCAGCGCAGGAACAGGCCATCGCTCATCTTCATGATGTTGGCCTTGTGTACGGCGGTGACCCGCGTTCGACCGTAGCGCCGCGCGTGTTCGAACGCGAACTTGGCGATCCGCGTCGACGCATCCTCGGTGATGATCTTCAGGCTTTCGACGACGCCGGGAATCACCTCGTGTTCGAGCCCCGCATACAGGTCCTCGGTGTTCTCGCGCACGATCACCAGGTCGATGCCGTCATAGCGTGATGGCACGGATGGGATATTCCACACCGGCCGCAGGTTGACGTAGAGGTCCAGGGCCTTCCGCAGGCCGACGTTGACGCTGGTGAATCCGCCGCCGACGGGTGTCGTCACCGGGCCTTTCAGCGCCACCTTGTTGCGGACGATCGAATCGAGCAGTTCGGCCGGCAGCGTCGAACCATGGCGCTCCAGCGCCAGCACGCCGGCCAGGTGCGATTCCCACGTCACATCGAGGCCGGCCGCTTCCAGGATCCGGACGACGGCGGCCGCAACTTCGGGGCCGATGCCGTCGCCGGGAATCAGGGTAATCGTGTGCTTCACAGTTTCTCCGAGAGCAGGATCGCGACGCCTTCGAGCAGGCGCCGATCGGAAGGTCCGAATGCCGCGCGCGTATCGCTGTCCACATCGATTTCTCCGAGCACGCGCTCGCCACGCATGATGGGGACCACGATCTCGGACTGCGTTTCAAGGCTGCAGGCCAGATACCGCTCGTCACTGTTCACGTCGTCGACGACGATCGTGGTGCGCGCGGTCGCCGCGGCGCCGCAGATGCCGCGGCCAAGCGGAATATGTGTGTGCGGCGAGGGCCTGCCGCGATACGGGCCGAGGACGAGCATGTCACCCTCGAGCAGGTAGACGCCGACCCAGGTGTAATGGGGCAGGCGCTCTTTCAGCATCTCGACCGCGCGCGTCATCACCTGCTGGCGATCGGTCAGCGGCATCAGGCCGCGGCGAATGTCGTCCATCACCACGGCGCCCCTGCGCTGGTTCTGGAAGAAATCAACTGGCGTGCTCCCGCGCTTCCCAGTAGAGCAGCACGAGCGCGGCAAGCATGTTGAATCCCATCAGACGGGTCGCCAGCACGTGGAGGGAATCGAAGCGTAGCCGCCGCGGGTCCGTTGCCGCCAGCGTCGACGGCAGCGTGCCGATGGCAGCCTGGAGACGGCTGATTTCGCCGAGGACGAAGATGCCCGAGTAGATCGCGACGGCCAGCATCGTGAGGATGACTGCCATGCGGATGGCGAAACCGGCGGGGCGCGGGCCGAGCATCCCCATGGCCGCGAGCGAGACGAAGAGCACGCCGCCGGCGCCATAGGCGACGTAATGAAAGCGCATCAGCGTGACACCGAAGAGTTCAGCGGCGAGCGCACGGCCGACCTGCGGCGCGCTGGCCTGCAACACCGAGAACATGGTTGGTGCGACGAGGGCGCCCAGCACGACCATCCCACCCAGCCAGACGACCAGCGCGAGGATGTACACGTACCGCAGGGCGAGCATCAGGTCATTATAATGAGCCTTTCCGGAGGTTCTCCTTGCCAGTGCAGTCGTCCGTGCGCGTCTCCGCGCTGAAGAACATGGCTACGCGGCTACGCATCGATTCGGTGCGCGCGACCAGCGAAGCCGGGAGTGGTCATCCAACCACGTGCTGTTCGGCGGCCGAACTGATGGCCGCGCTGTTCTTCAACGAGATGCGCTACGACCCGGCGGATCCGAAGAACGAGGACAACGATCGCTTTGTACTGTCGAAAGGGCACGCGGCGCCGGTGCTCTATGCGGCGTGGGCGGAGGCGGGCATCATCCGCCGCGACGATCTCCTGACCCTTCGCAAGTTCGATTCGGATCTGGAAGGGCATCCGACACCGCGGCTGCCGTGGGTGGACGTCGCGACCGGCTCGCTCGGACAGGGCATCTGCGCCGGCGTCGGCATCGCGCTCAACGCGCGGCGCATCGGATCGGACTATCGCACCTACGTGCTGCTCGGTGACGGCGAGACGGCTGAAGGTTCGGTGTGGGAGTCGGCCGAGGTGGCCGTGGCCGAGGCGATCGATTCACTGTGCGCGATCGTCGACGTCAACGGGCTCGGTCAGAGCCGTGCCACGCAACTCGATCACGACATGGACGCGCACGCCGCGCGCTGGCGCGGGTTCGGCTGGCACGCGATCGTGATCGACGGACACGATCTGCACGCGGTCCTCGACGCGCTCGACCAGGCGCGCGCCACCAAGGGCAAGCCAACCGTCATCCTCGCCCGCACGATCAAGGGCCAGGGCATTTCATTCATCGCGGGCAAGGAAGGGTGGCATGGCAAGGCGCTGAAGAAGGGCGAGGAGATGAATGCCGCCCTGAGGGAGCTCGAAAGCCAGTTCGTGCCCGAAGAGGAAGCCGCGCCGGCGCCGCCGAAGCCGAAACGGGTGGCGCGGCCGGCGCCGAAGAAGGGTTCGCTCGGGACGCTGCCATACAAGCTTGGTGAGACCATCGCGACCCGCGAAGCGTACGGGTCGGCACTCGCGCGTCTTGGCACCGACGAGCGCATCGTCGCGCTCGATGCGGACGTCGGGAACTCGACGTTCAGCGACAAGTTCGAGAAGGCGTTCCCGCAGCGCTTCTATCAGAACTACATCGCCGAGCAGGCGATGATCGGGGCGGCGATGGGACTCGCCGCCCGCGGCGCGATTCCGTTCCCGTCGACCTTCGCCGCGTTTCTGACACGCGCCTACGATTTCATCCGCATGTCGGCGATCAGTCACCTGAACATCAAGATGGCGGGGTCGCACGCCGGCGTCTCCATCGGCGAGGACGGTCCGTCCCAGATGGCGCTGGAAGATCTCGCGATGATGCGCGCCCAGCCGACGATTGCCGTGCTCTACCCGTGCGACGCCGTCAGCACCGAGAAGCTGATCGAACAGATGGCGTACACGCCAGGGCCCGCGTACATGCGGACGTCACGGCCGAAGACGCCGGTGATTTACGGCAACGACGAAGCGTTTCCGATCGGCGGGTTGAAAGTGCTGCGTCAGAGCGACACCGACGTGGCCACGGTCGTCGGCGCCGGCGTCACGGTGTTCGAGGCATTGAAGGCGTACGACACGCTGAAGGCGCAGGGGACGCTCATTCGTGTCGTCGATCTATATTCGCTGCAGCCGATCGATGCGAAGACGCTGACCGCATGTGCCAAAGCAACGACGGGACGCGTCGTCACCGTGGAGGACCACTATCACGGCGGCGGCATCGGCGATGCGGTGGCCGAGGCGATCGCGCCGGCGGGCTTCACCGTCGAACAGCGTCTGTGCATCCGGGAGATCCCGCGCAGCGGCCAGCCCGACGAGTTGCTGGATTATTACGGCATCTCCGCGCGGCACATCGTCGCGGCGGTTAGCGGCAAATAGGAAATTCCGGATGCTGCATCAGCTTGCGCGCCTGCCAGAGATGGCGGCGCTCATGAGCGGCCATCAGCGCGAAGCCTGAACCGAGCGGCATGGGCAGCCATGCGGCCAGCGGTGAGCTGACGCGCGCGCGGCCGAGGTCGACGCCATTCGCCTGGCGCAATCGATCGACGTACTGCACCTGATACGCGCGAAACGCCGCCATCACTTCCGACCTGATGCGATTCGGTGCCGGTTGGAACGCCTGCGGCGCTTTCATCCTGAATTTCGGCGGCGGTTCCACCGACGCGACGATCAGGCGGCCGAACACGTTGTAGGAGAACGGACCCTCGCCGTAGGTGCCCTTGCGGATGGCATCCGCGATCCCTTCGTCGAGCCGCGCCAGATAGAGACGTGCCGTGGTGTTCAGGTGCTCGAAGCAGTCCGCGATCGACCATGCGGCCGGCGCGGGCCGCCAGGTGAACTGCGCATCGCTCAGCAGGGCCACCAGCGCATCCGCGTCACTCGAAATCTGCTCGAACTGCCGCCGGAACTCCTCGACGTCCGGTGCCAGCGAGAGGTGGGTGCGGGACATCTGTGCAGATTGTAGCTGCCTGATCACGAGGCCACAGCGTGTTGCAGCCGAATCTGAATCCGATCGCGCAGCCGTACCGCGTCCCGCGGCGCGTGTCCGCCGCTGTCGTTATTGAAATACGCAAAGACGTCTCGCCCCTCGGTGATCCGTTCTACCAGCCAGTCGGCCCAGTCGTCGAGGCGGCGATCTTCGTAACGGCCGCCGTACTTCGACGTCCCGAAATGAAAGCGGACGTAGACGCAGGACCGCCGGCCGGCGCGCGGAGCCGGCGGGATCACAATCTTTCCTGTGGCCGACCCCTGCATGTCGTGAAGACACATCGACACGCGATAGCGCTCGAGCAGCGCGTACACACGGTCGTCATACCAGCTCGGATGACGGAATTCGACGACGTGGTGTGGCGTTGACGTGAGGCGGGCGCAGCGAGCCACCGGTGCGAGCGCGCGAAGGAAGATCTCGAACCGTTCGAGGTTGAGACCGAAGTTCGGTGGCAGCTGATAAAGGACGGGGCCGAGATGGCGTCCGAGCTCGCGTGCATTCGTGAAAAAGCGCAGGAGCGGATCGACCGGATCCTTCAGCTTCTTCATATGCGTCAGGAACCGGCTGGCCTTCACGGCGTAGAGGAAGTGTCGCGGCGCCTGCTCGCGCCAGCGCGCGAACGTTTCCGGCGGCGGCAGGCGATAGAAGCTGTTGTTGATTTCGACGGTGTCGAACGAGAGCGCGTAATGCGCGAACCAGCGCGACGGCGACAGTTCCGCCGGGTAGAACGCGTCGCCCTGATGAGCGGAGCTCGTGGCGGCGGCCGACCAATGCTTGTACTGCCAGCCGGAACATCCGATCCGGATCTGCTGACGCGTTCCGATCCCGTCGCGCCGACCCTCTTTATGGCTCAGTAGCATAAATCCTGCGGTGACTACTATTTACAGGCCAGCATCCGTCCGATACACTCGTTGAACACCCACAAGTTTCGGGCCGCTCCCGGAGTCGATTTCCCGGCTCGGGTGGCGGCTCCTTTCTGCCCTAGAGGACTACCCTGTGGTCGGAGGCCAGCTCCCACGCACCCGCCTGATCTGGATCGGCGTCGGTGTCCTACTTGTCCTGTTCGCCGCCGTCTTCGGTCTCGTTCGAATGAATGCGAACTCCGAACCGCCGGCCGTGGCATTTTCAAGCTTCATGCAGGATGTGCAGGGGCATCAGGTGCGCGCCGTCGTCGTCAATGGCGACACGCTGACGTTCAGCCGGCCCGACGGGAAGAGTTTCACGACCGTGGCTCCTCACGGCTTCGTCGCGGCCAATCCCAATTTCGTGACCGAGCTCACCCGTCAGGGCGTACAGCTCGACGTGACGCGTGATGAGCCGTCGCGGGCGGGCAGCTATGGCGCGATGGCGATCGGCCTCATCTTCTTCGGCTTTGCCGGTCTCGCGCTCTTTCGCCTCGTCACCGGACGCGTTCCAACGCTCGAGAAGGCGCGGACGATCGATCCGGAGGAAATCACGGTGACCTTCAAGGATGTCGCGGGCGTCGACGAGGCCAAGGACGAGGTCAGCGAGATCGTGGATTTCCTCAAACAGCCCGAGCGCTTCGCGTCGATCGGCGGACGGATTCCGCGCGGGATCCTGCTCGTTGGGCCTCCTGGCACCGGCAAGACGCTGCTGGCGCGCTCGATGGCAGGCGAGGCGGGCGTACCGTTCATGTCCGCGAGCGGCTCTGACTTCGTCGAGATGTACGCCGGCGTTGGCGCCTCACGTGTCCGCAAGCTGTTCAAGGAAGCCCGCCGACACAAGTCCTGCATCATCTTCATCGACGAGCTCGATGCCGTCGGCCGCAGCCGCGGCGGTAACTCGCTCAGTCACGAAGAGCGCGAGCAGACGCTGAACCAGCTCCTGGTGGAGATGGACGGCTTCACGCAGTCGGACAGCATCATCGTCGTCGCCGCGACCAACCGCGCGGACATTCTCGACAGCGCCCTTCTGCGTCCAGGGCGTTTCGATCGCCAGGTCACCGTCGGTAACCCTGATCTCAAGGGACGCGAACAGATTCTGCGCGTCCACTCGCGCAAGGTGGCGCTCGAACCAGACGTCGAACTGCGTTCCGTGGCGCGCGGCACGCCGGGCTTCTCCGGCGCCGATCTCGCCAATCTCGTGAACGAAGCCGCCTTGATCGCCGCGCGTGCGGGTCGATCCACCGTCAGCAATGGAGACTTCGACGCGGCCCGCGACAAGGTGTTGATGGGCGTCGAGCGCAAGTCGGTGGCGATGAGCGAGAAAGAGCGCATCACCTGCGCGTATCACGAGGCCGGACACGCCATCGTCGCCGCGCTGCTGCCGGAGGCAGACCCGCTGCACAAGGTGACAATTATTCCGCGAGGCCGCGCTCTTGGCGTGACGATGCAGTTGCCCGAGGCGGACCGCTACACGCACTCGAAACCGTTCATCGAATCGCAGATCGCGATCCTGATGGGTGGACGCGTGGCCGAAGAACTGTTCCTTCGCCAGATGACCAGCGGTGCGTCGAACGACATCGAACGCGCGACCGAACTGGCGCGCAAGATGGTGTGCGAGCTCGGCATGTCGCCGCTTGGCCCGGTGCACTTCAGGCGGCCGTCGAGCGCGTTCGACAACGACAGCCGCGCGGCCGGGTTCAGCGAAGACACCGCGCGGCGTGTAGACGACGAGATTCGGACGCTGGTGATGCGCGGCTACGAGACCGCGCGCCAGATCATCGAACATCAGCGCGTGGCGCTGAAGGCGCTCGCCCTCGAGCTGCTGGACGTCGAATCGGTAGACGCCGATCGTCTGCGCCAGATCCTGGCCGGGCATGTCGTGCCGGCGGCGCCGGTGTCGTCAGCCGCACGCGTGGAAGCGGCGCTTTAGACTCCCAACTCTCAACTCCCAAATCCCAAGGCATGCCGCGTCGTTGCGGCCGTGACTTTGGGATTTGTCGTTTTCAGGGTTGGGCGTTTCTTGGTAGTTGGAGTTCGGGTTTGGGCTTTTGGGAGTTGGATTCGGGTCTTGGGATCTATTTCCGTTCCAGCACCCGCTCGGCGCTCTCCAGCAGCAATCGAACGCTTTCCTGCACTCGTGACCGGACCTCAGCCGGTACCGCCTCGATGACCTCGTTCAACACTTCTTCATTTGTGTGCAGTAAGTGATCGTGAAGCGTGTGTGCTTTGGCAGTGGGACGGATCCAGATGATGCGACGATCGTCGGGATCGTCTTCGCGGCGGGCGAGCTTCTGATCGACCAGTCGATCGACGAGCGGCGTCGCCGCTGACGGCGCGATTCCCAGCCCGTCCGCAAGCTCGCGACTGCGGACGCCCCCGGTCTGCACGATCAGCATCATTGCCTTGAGCTGCGCCATCGTCAGATCGAGGAGCAGCCACGGCCGTTCCCCGCGGCAGAATTGGATCTCGCGCAAGGTGGAGACGAGCCTGGTCAACTGCTGGGTGCAGGTCCGCGTCGCCTTTTTGCCGTCCCCTGGGGTCATGGTTCTTACTCGCGTCGATCCCGGCACCGCCCGGGCGCCAGGTCAGGAACTTGTGATAGTGTTAACAGTTATAAAATACTGAAGTATCAGGTCGGCGCGCAACTCCTTTCTGAGACCTTCGTGTGCATTCCATGTCAATTCGCGTAATCACGGCGGCGATCGTTCTTGCGATCGCGCTGCCGGCGGCAGCCCAGGAGCGTCCGGGAGTTCCGTCGCTGCCCGCCAACAGTCCCTTCTTGGGCGGCGTTCCGACGGGAACGTTGAGCCCGGAGCCGATTCGGCTCACCGTCGCCCAGGCGATCTATCGGGCGCTCGATCACAACCTCGGCGTCCTGCTTGCCGAGCAGAACACCGGCACCGCCCGGGGCCAGCGGTGGACCGCCTTGAGCGAACTGCTGCCGAGCATTTCAGCCAGCGTCAGCGAAACGCGCAGCCGGCGCAGCCTCGAGGTATTCGGCTTCCGCCTGGGCCCGCCGTTTCCACGCGTCGTCGGGCCGTTCGACGTCTTCGATGCGCGAATCAACGCGAGCATGCCGGTGTTCGACCTGAGCGCGCTCAACGACGCGAGTGCCGCGTCGCATCGGGTTGCCGCGGCGACGCTGTCGTACCGGAGCGCGCGCGACCTCGTCGTGCTGGTGTCGGCCAATTTGTATCTGCAGGCACTGGCCGCGGACGCCCGGGCGACGGCCGCGCGCGCGCAGTTCGATTCGTCCCAGGCGATCTACCAGCAGGCGATCGACCTGCAGAAGAGCGGCATCATCGCCGGTCTCGACGTCACCCGCGCCCAGGTGCGCATGAGCACGGACCGCCAGCGCGTGACCGCCGCGGCCAACGACGCCGAGAAGGCGAAGCTGCAGCTCGCCCGGGTCGTCGGTCTGCCGATCGGCCAGGCGTTCACACTCGTCGATCAAATCCCGACGGTCCCCGATCCGACGATGACGCTGCAGGAGGCGATCGATCAGGCGTACGGCTCGCGGGCCGACTACCTGGCCGCGCTCGAGCGGTTGAAGGCGGCCGAAGCCTCGCGCCGGGCGGCGGTGGCCGGACGCCTGCCGACGGTCACGGTCAATGCTGACTATGGCGCCATCGGCCTCACGGCCAGCGAGGCGCTGAACACCTTCGACATCGCCGGATCGGTCAACGTTCCGATCTTCAACGGCGGCCGTCAGCAGGCGAAGCTGGCCGAGGCCGACGCCGAGCTCAAACGGCAGCAGGCGCAGGTCGACGACATGAAGTCGGCGATCTACTACGAGGTCCGCTCCGCGTTCCTGGATCTGCAGGCGACCAAGGAGGAGCTGGAGACCGCGACCAGCGGCCGCGATCTCGCCAGCCAGCAGCTGCAGCAGTC
>DATJEU010000049.1:0-2985 GCA_035496255.1 Vicinamibacterales bacterium | reverse complement strand
GCGTGGTGCGCCGACCGCGGCGGGCGTGAATCGCAGCTCCACTTTCCGAAACGGTGGCACTGGAGTATAGATGGCGGCGCCGACCATGACCGTGAATACCCTCGCCACGGCGCTGATTGCCTTCGCGTTCGGCATCGCGGGCACCGCGGAGCAGGCCGGCACGCCGCGGGAGAGCGACATCCTGCGCGGCACCATCGACATTCACGTCCACTCCGACCCCGACAACGTACCGCGCTCGGTGGACGGCCTCGAAGCCGCCAGGCAGGCGCGCGCCAGGGGCATGCGCGGCGTCGTGCTCAAGAATCACTACGATCCAACCGCCGGGCTCGCGTATCTCGCGCGCAAGGAGACACCGGGACTCGAAGTGTTCGGCGGGATCGACCTGAACCTCACGGTCGGCGGCATGAACGCGATTGCCGTCGAGCACATGACGCAGGTGGCCGGTGGATGGGGACGCCTGGTCTGGATGTCGACGTTCGACGCCGAAAATCAGGTGCGGTTCTCGAAGGAGAACCGGCCCTTTGTGAGCGTCAGTCGCAACGGCGAGCTGTTGCCCGAGACCAAAGCCGTCATCGCCGCGATCGCGAAGCACAACCTGGTGATGGCGACCGGCCACGTCTCCCCGTCGGAAGCGCTGCTGCTGCTGCGCGAGGGACGCCGCCAGGGCACTGCACACATGGTGGTGACGCACGCGATGAACGCGCCGGTCTCGATGAACATCGCCCAGATGCAGGAAGCTGCGAGTCAGGGCGCCTTCATCGAGTTCGTCGGCGGGTCGCTGGCTGACAGCGACGCCAACTCGCGCCTCGATCGATTCGCCGACGCCATTCGCAAGGTCGGCCCGCAGTTCTGCATCCTCTCCTCGGACCTCGGTCAGAAGAACAACGCCCTGCCGGTCGACGGGTATGCGGCGTTCCTGCAGGCGATACGGGCGCGAGGGTTCAGCGAGCACGACGTGAACGTGATGTCGAAGGACAACCCGGCCACGCTATTGGGGCTGCGATGAAAACTGCTCTACTCGCGATGTTCGTGCTGCTGGCGTCCACGTCCCTCGCCCGCCAGAGCGTGCCGGACATTTCGTTCGACTCGGTCCCGGACTTTCTCAAGCTGCCGCCAGGCACCAACTTCGGCGAGGTCGCCGGAGTGGCGGTGAACTCGAAGGGCCACCTGTTCGTCTTCACGCGCTCGAACAGCGCCAGCGGCCCTGCCTACGCGCCGGCTGCCGCGCAGCTGCTCGAGTTCGGCGCCAAGGGCGAATTCATCCGCGAGATCGGAAAGGGACTCTACGGCTGGTCGTTCGCGCACAGCGTGCGCATCGACAAGGACGACAACATCTGGGCCATCGACAAAGGCTCGGACATGGTGATCAAGTTCAACCAGGCGGGACAGGTCATGATGGTCTTCGGCCGTCGAAAGGAGTCGGCCGAGCGCGAGGCCATGGCGTGGGAACACGTCGATCCGCCGCTGCCGCCGATCGACGGCCTGTTCCGCCAGCCGACCGACGTCGGCTGGGACTCCGAGGGCAACACCTACATCACCGACGGCTACGTCAACTCGCGGGTCGCCAAGTACGACCGGAACGGCGACTGGGTGACGTCGTGGGGCGAGCCCGGGACCGCCCCCGGACAATTCCGGTTGCCGCACGCGATTGGGATCGATCGCCAGGACAACGTCTATGTCGGCGATCGCTCCAACCGCCGCATCCAGGTCTTCGACACCAGCGGCAAGTTTCTGCGGATGTTCACCATTGACGTGCCGCCGCTCCCGGAGACGCGCGCGGTCAACGGCAACACACCGACCGGCGAGCGCCTGGCGGCCGTGATCGGCGCGCCCAACTCGATTTGCATCACGCCAGGCGTGAATCAGGTGATGTTCGTTGGCGAGTCGACGTTTCCCGGACGCGTGTTCAAGGTGTCACTGGACGGCAAGGTGCTCGGCGTCATCGGCCGCTCGGGCCGCCAGCTCAAACAATTCTCCGGCGCGCACGCCCTCGCGTGTCCGTCGGAGAACGAAGTCTATGTCGCCGAAACGTCCAACTGGCGCGTCCAGAAGTTGATCGTGCATCGAAAGGCATCGTGATGAAACCAAATCGAAGCGGCTGGACCTCGGCGGTGATGTTGGTGGCCGGCGTCCTCTGTGGCATGGCCGTCGTTGTCGCCTGGCAGAATGGTGCGCTGGCCCAGCCCGCGAACACCCGCCGCGTGATTCGTCCGGCGAACGCGCCGAATACCGGGCTGCCGTTCAGCCCCGGCGTCCTCGCCGGGAACACGCTGTACATCTCCGGTCATCTCGGGCGCGATCCGAAGACCAACGCGCTGGTCCGCGGCGGCGTCGAGGCCGAGACGCGTCAGTCCCTCGCCAACATCCGCGAGGTGCTGCGCGCGGCTGGCATGGACTTCAAGGACGTCACGACGGTGACCGCGTACATCACGAGTTTCAACGACTTCGCGAAGTTCAACGCGATCTACCGGGAGACGTTTCCCACCGATCAACCGGCGCGGGCCACCGTTCAGGTGGCGGCGCTGAACGACGGCGCGCTGGTCGAGTTGCAGATGATCGCCGTCAAGCCCTGACGAGGAGGCCGAACCGGTCGTCCGTGAACGACTTTTCGGCGGACGGCCGAGACCTTGTCGCTACTGTGGCGAAGGGAGCAGTGTCAGCGTGATCTCGGTCACTGGCAAACTACTGCGGACGGTCGCCTCCGCAGCGTGCGTCATCGTGGCCGCAACGATCTCGAACGATTGATCCTTCTCGACCAGGAAACCGAGTGTACCGGAACCGGCCGGCACAGGGTCCCCTAACCTTCCACCGCCTGCTGACATGACTGGCACCAGCGCTTCGTATGCACCGGGACCGTTGACCGCGATCGACAGCAGGACCAGATCGTCGGCGGGGACCGCGGTGAGTGGCGACAACCCCGTCGTCTTGCCGGTACGCACCCGTACCGGCTTGGAGTGTTCGAACTTCAGCGCGCCCGCGCCACCG
>DATJEU010000048.1:0-3773 GCA_035496255.1 Vicinamibacterales bacterium | reverse complement strand
GACATCCGCTACAACTTCGATCGTGACGGGTTCACGATCGTTGATTACCGCGACATACCAGGACGAAACGTCGTTGCGCTGATCGACGAGGATCAGCCGTCGCTGGCAGCAACACGCGTCCGGCACGTGGCTGAACCGATTCTGTTGCTCGCTCACTCCGACCGGACGCGGCTCGCGGCGGCGGAGATCGCGATCACCTGCAAGGAGACGCAACCGAACTTCGATCCGGAGCGGTCCGATGTGTCCTTCAAGTCGATCGCGATCGACAAGGGGCAGCTCGACCGCGGAATGGCCGGGGCGGACGTCATTGTCGAGGGCGAATACCGCACCGGCCACCAGGAACAGCTCTACATCGAGCCGAACGGCGTCGTCGCCGTGCCCGAAGACGGCGGCGTCACGCTCTTCGGGTCGCTGCAGTGTCCCTACTTCGTGCACCGCGCGCTCACGGTGCTGCTCGGTCTGCCGCCGGAGAAGGTGCGGGTCGTCCAAACCGAAACCGGCGGCGGCTTCGGCGGCAAGGAGGAGTATCCGTCGATGATTGCCGGCCATGCGGCGCTCGTCGCCATGAAGTCGGGCCGGCCGGCCAGGCTGATCTACGACCGCGTCGAGGACATGCTGGCAACCACGAAGCGCCATCCTGCGATCGTGCGCCATCGCACCGGCGTGAAGAAGGACGGACGGCTCGCGGCTATGGACATCGACGTGGTGCTCGACGGCGGCGCCTACGCGACGCTGAGCGCGGTGGTGCTGTCGCGCGGCATGATCCACGCCAGCGGGCCGTATCGCTGCGATCACATCCGCGCTCGCGGCCGCGCGGCGATGACGAACACTCCCCCGAATGGGGCGTTCCGCGGCTTCGGCGCGCCGCAGACCCAGTTCGCGATCGAAGCCCACATGGATGTCATCGCCGACCGCCTTGGCATCGATCCGCTTCGGCTGCGCGAACGAAATGCGCTCCGGCCGGGCGACACGACCGCGACCGGGCAGACGGTTGGCAGGGACTGCAGCGCGCTGCAGGTTTTGCGCGAGGCCTCACGCCGGACGGCGTTCTCGAAGAAGCGAAGGACACTCAGCGGATCGAACCGCGGCATTGGACTGTCGCTCTTCTTCCATGGCTCTGGCTTCACTGGCGGGGGAGAGGTGAAGCTGGCGTCGAAGGCATCGCTGGCTCTCACCGAGCGCGGCGTGCAGATCCGCGTCGGCAGTACAGAGATCGGCCAGGGCACCAGGACGATGCACGCGCAGATCGTCGCCGAGACGCTGGGCATTCCCTACGATGATGTCTGCGTGAGCGTGGCCGATACCGCCAGCGTGCCTGACAGCGGTCCCACGGTGGCGTCGCGCACGTGCATGATTGTCGGCCGGCTGCTGCAGCGCTGCGCCGAGGACATGCGAGCACGGCTCGGACGGCTCACACCTGCTGCCTACTGGAAGAAGCACGGCGGGTTTGTCGTCACCAGGCAGTACGAGAAGCCGCCGGGCCTCGAATGGGATGACGAGACCTATCGCGGAGATGCCTACGGCAGCTACGGGTGGGCCTGCGACGTCGTCGAAGTGGAGGTAGATCCGGTGACGTATCAGGCCACGCCGGTGGCATTCACCACGGTCCACGAGATCGGCCGCGCGATTCACCCGATACTGGCAACGGGACAGATCGAAGGCGGATCGTCCCAGGGGCTCGGCTACGCGCTCCTCGAAGAGGTGGTCATGCGCGATGGAAAGATGGCCAACGCCCAGCTGACCAACTACATCATCCCGACGACGCTCGATACGCCGCCCATGACAGTCGAGATTCTCGAGAATCCGTACTCGCACGGGCCGTTCGGAGCCAAGGGCGTCGGCGAGATGCCGATCGACGGACCGGCGCCCGCGGTCGTCAACGCGCTCCGGCATGCGGGCTACGTGGTCTCCGAGATTCCGGCCACGCCTGAGAAGATCATGAGCGCTGCTCTAAAGAGGCCCCGCTGAATCGTCATGCGCCTGAACGTCAATCGGAAAACCGTCACCGTCAACGCGCACCCGCTGACCCGGCTGCTCGATGTCCTTCGTGAGGAGTGCGGGCTGACCGGCACGAAGGAAGGATGCGGCGAAGGCGAGTGCGGCGCGTGCACGGTGCTCATCGACGGCGACCCCGTCAACTCATGTCTGGTGCCGGTCGCGCAAGTCCAAGGTGCACGGATCACCACGATTGAGGGCCTGGGTGGGACGCATCCCCTTCAGCGGGCGTTCGTCGAGCACGGCGGCGCGCAGTGCGGCATCTGCACGCCGGGGATGATCATGGCGGCAGCGGCGCTCGGCCCTCGGCCGAGCCTCGACGAGATTCGCATCGGCCTGGCCGGCAACCTGTGTCGGTGCACAGGTTACTCGGCCATCTATCGTTCCGTTCAACGCGCCGGCAAACGCTGATGCAAGGAACAGTCGCCGGCCGCGATCTGCTCGAGCCGCGTTCGCTTGCCGACGCGGTGAAGATGCTCAGGGACGAGGGACCGCTCGTGCCGATGGCCGGGTGCACCGACCTGTATGTCGCGCTCAATTTCGGCACGCTGAAGCCGATGCGGTTTCTGAACCTGTGGAATCTCGACCGGCTACGGGCCATCGAGGTGCGCGGCTCGACAGTACGCATCGGTGCGCTGACGACGTTTACCGAAATCATCAGATCGGGGGTGATTCGTCGCAGACTGCCGATGCTCGCCGCCGCGGCGCGCGAGATCGGCGGCGTGCAGATACAGAATCGCGGCACGATCGGCGGCAACGTCGCGAATGCGTCGCCGGCTGGCGACACCCTGCCGGTGCTGCTCGCGGCTGACGCGGCGGTGGTGCTCCGCAGCGCGGCCGGCACCCGGCGCGTCCCGATGACGAGGTTCTACACCGGCTACCGCCAGACTGTCGCGCGTCCCGACGAGCTGATCGTGAGCTTCGAAATCCCCGCTGTGAAGGGCCGGCAGTGGTTCCGCAAAGTCGGCACGCGTGCGGCCCAGGCCATCGCGAAGATTGTCGTCGCCGGCGTGTGGGACACGCAACCCCGTCTGGCGATGGGTAGCGTAGCGCCGACGCCGCTGCGGCTCTCACGCACGGAACAGGCGCTCGGCGGTGCAGCGTCGATCGCGGAGGCGCAAGAGATCCTGCAGCGCGAGATCGCGCCCATCGACGACCTGCGCTCGACGGCCGAGTACCGTCGTCAGGTCGCGGCGAATCTGCTTCGGCAGTTCTGGAACGAATCACGGCGAGCAGGATGACGCGCTGCCACAGCGTGATCGGGCCGAACAAATCTAGCTCGTGCTTTCCGATGTTCGACTAGTAACGCGCGCACCGTGTGCGCGATCCTCCTTGACAATCCGAGGCTCGTGGCGCATCGTCGGTGGGTCTTTAGGGATGACGTTGGCTCGTTGCGGCAAGCCGCGCCAGCGTCTGCACTCCTATCCCGGCGGTCCACAAGAGGTTCGTCATGACGTTCTCGGGTAATTGCAGGACGCGGCCGAGACTCCAGACCTTGTTGATTAGTGTGTGCCGCGTTCCCTATTGCGAGTGGTCGCGCCTGTCACCACCCGAGCGAGCCTCTCCCCCGGCTTACGAGGTCGCCGTTCGCTTTACGTGATCGAGTGATCAACTTTACGTGATCGAGTGATCAAAGGGTGCCCAGACGGTGCCCACCCTCTCAGCCGTTGGTCCCGGCGGACCGTCCGGTCGCAACTCGCGCAAGTGAGGTGCATCATGGTTTTCAAGCGGTGTCATCTCCGAGGCCTGGTCCCGGTACTCGGGCCGGTAATCCTCAC